>CAXSGE010000075.1:0-19466 GCA_964236715.1 uncultured Acetobacteraceae bacterium
CGCGAATCTCGCGACCGCCCGGCGGCTCGCGGTGGTGTGGGGCGTGCACGCGCTGGTGACGCCGGAGGTGCATACGATGTCGGAAACGGTGACGCGCGCGACCCGGCTGGCCCGCAGCGAGGGCCTGGCGGCGCCGGGCCAGGAGGTGGTGGTGACCGCCGGCGTGCCGTTCAACCAGCCCGGCACTACGAACGCGTTGCGCGTGGCGCACGTAAGATGATTTGCGTGGCGCACGTAAGATGAGCAGCGTAGCGCACGTAAGATGAGCTGCGTGGCGCGCGAGGGGTAAGGAAGGGTGCCAGATTTGCCGTGGGTCCGGCGCGCGCCGGGCCGGCCTTATTTCATCACCGACACCGGCGCATCCTGGACACCCATCGGCCAGAACGACGGCATCTGTTGGGTGGAATGGCAGGGCCTGCTGCATCGCAGGGACCTTGGCGCCGTCGAGCGGCATTTGGCCTATTTGCGCGACAGCGGCGTGACATGCCTGCGGTTCATGCTGGAATACGCGGAAACCGGGGAATATTTCTTCGAGCAGCCCGCCGGGGTTTTCAACCCGGCCCTGGTCCAGCTTTGGGACGACCTGTTCCGGCTTACCGCCGCGGCTGGGCTGCGTATCCTGCTCACCCCGCTCGACACGTTTTTCAACTGGGTGCGCTGGGACCTGCACCCCTACAACGCGGCCAATGGCGGCCCCTGCGCCGAGCGCACCAGCCTGCTGGTGTGTCCCGGAGTGCGCGCATTGATTAAGGCGCGGCTGGCGTTCGCGACCGAGCGCTGGGGCGGCAGCGGCGCGCTGTTCGCGTGGGACCTGTGGAACGAAATGCACCCGGTGCAGGGCGAGGACCGGCCCGGCTGTTTCGAGGACTACATCGGCGACGTGGGGCCGTTCCTGCGCGATCTCGAAACGCGGCTGCATGGCCGGGCGCATCCGCAATGCGTCTCGGTGTTCGGGCCTGAGCTGCATTGGAAGCCATGGCTGAACGAGCCGGTTTTCCGCCACCCGGCGCTCGATTTCGCCAACAACCACTTCTACGAGGAGGGCACGATCGACCATCCGCAGGACACCGTCGCCCCGGCGCTCGCGGTCGGCAAGCTGGTGCGGGAGGCATTGGCGGAGATCACCGACCAGCGCCCGTTCTTCGACAGCGAGCATGGCCCGATCTACACCTTCAAGGACTGCAAGACCGTCCTGCCGGAGCCGTTCGACGACGAATATTTCCGGCATGTGCAGTGGGCGCATTTGGCCTCCGGCGGCGCGGGCGGCGGCATGCGCTGGCCGAACCGGCATCCGCACACGCTGACGGCCGGGATGCGGCGGGCGCAGCGGGCGCTGGCGGATTTCCTGCCGTTGGTGGATTGGCCGCGGTTTGACCGCCGCCCGCTCGACGTGGAGGGCGGTGCCGCCGATGTGGCGTGCTTCGCGTGCGGGGATCGGGGCCAGGCGGTGCTGTGGCTGTTGCGCACCGCGCCGTTGCTGCCGGACGGGCGTGTGGACCCCGATGCGCGTTCCGCCGTGTCGTTACGGGTGCCGGGCCTGGCGGCCGGGCCGTATTGGGCGACGACATGGGACACGCGCGCGGGCCGTGCCGTTGATCGGCGGCCTGCGGTGGCCGATGCCCATGGCCTGACGATCGAGGTGTCGCTCGACGCCGACATTGCTGTTGCGATAGGGCGCATGTAGCTCCGGTACGGCCGTGCTTTAGCCAACTGCCCTTGAAACGCAGGCAGAAGCTCTTTAACGGTTTAACAATAGTTAACCTGGGCGTCTCATTTCTAGGGATCTGTTCGTGCTGCTTGGTCGAAAAGTCGCAGTGGTTCTGCCAGCATACAATGCTGCGCGAACAATCGAACGCACCGTGGCGGAGATCCCCCGCGATGTCGTCGACGATCTTATATTAACGGACGATCACAGCAGCGACGGCACCGCGACGCTCTCACGCAAGCTGGGCCTGCACACCATCCGCCACGACCGGAACCGCGGCTATGGCGGCAATCAAAAGACCTGCTATGCGGCGGCGCTCGCGCGCGGCGCGGACATCGTTGTCATGCTGCATCCCGACTACCAGTATTCGCCGCGGCTGGTTACCGCGATGGCGTCGATGATCGCGTCCGGGCACTACGACGTGATTCTGGGCTCGCGTATCCTGGGCAAGGGCGCGCTGTCCGGCGGCATGCCGTTCTACAAGTATTTGGCGAACCGGGGCCTGACGGCGGTCCAGAACGTCCTCGCTCAGCAGAGGCTTTCCGAATACCACACGGGATACCGTGCCTGGAGCCGCACCGTGCTGGAGCAACTGCCGCTGCTGCGTTGCTCGGATGATTTCGTGTTCGATAACCAAATGCTTGCGCAGGCCATAAACCTCAAATTCCATATTGGCGAGATTTCCTGCCCAACACGGTATTTCAAAGAGGCGTCCAGCATCAATTTTCGGCGGAGCGTCACCTACGGGTTTGGCGTCCTGCAGACATCAGCGGCGCTATGGCTGCATCGGGCCGGCCTGGCACGGTCGCCGCTGTTCGCCGAGGCGCCTGAGGGGCGGCTTGCAGCAGGCCCCATCGCCGCTGAATGCGATGCAGCCCGGGCCGCATGGGGGTAAACCGCCTGTTGCAGGCCATGCGAGCCCACGCGCGATTGGCGCTGGGAGCCGCACTTGGGGTGGCCATCCTGGGAAGCATCGTTGCCGCGCAACTCGGTCTGGCCGGGGTGGCAGAGTGGGCCAACTCGGCCGCGCAAGCCGCTCGGGCGAGTGGACTCAGAGGCTTGGTTTCCTTCGGCTTGCTGCAGGCCGGGGTGGCGCTAATCGGGATTGTTCCGGCGTCCATGCTCGGGATCGCGGCGGGCGTGGTGTTCGGGATCGGTCTGGGCTTCGTTGTTTCCGCCAGCGGCACGTTGCTGGGCGGCTGGCTGGCGTTCTGGTTGGCGCGCTCCTTATTGCGCCCGTGGATCGCCCGGATGCTCGACGCACGTCCCGCCGGGCGCATGGTCGGATTGGACGAGGCGGTGCGGCGGGATGGCTGGCGGCTGGTCTGCCTGCTGCGCGTATCGCTGGTGATGCCGTTCGCCATGACAAGCTACACGCTCGGCCTGACGAGCGTTCGCAAAACCGACTACGTTCTCGGCACGCTCGCGGCGCTGTCGGCGTTGCTTGGCTATGTGGCGCTTGGGGCGGTGGCCGGAGACGGCCTGCAAAGCGCCGCCGGGCCGTCTAGCGGTGGGTTGCGGTGGGTCCTGCTCGCCGGCGGCGCGGTGGCGACCCTTGCCCTGGTTGCACGCAGCGGCGCGTTGCTGTCGGCCTGCGGGCTGCTGCCACGATCGGCGCCGGGCAGCCTGGCGCTGCCTCGCTTTCGACTGAACCGCACCCTTCGACTGAACCACACCCGTTGCTAGCCCGCTTCGGCGTATGGCAGGCGCGTTTCCTGCTGCCGTTGGCGTTCCTCGCCGCCGTGGTTCCGCTCGGCATCTGCCTGGCGATGCTGACGCCGCCCGGACAAGTCGCCGATGAGCCCGGCCATGCGCTCCGGGCGCAGGCGCTGCTGACCGGACAGTTAATCGGCCGCCGCGGGTCGATTGTCTGGATTGACGGCTCAACCCGCACGACTGCCGGGATGCGCGTCGACCCGGCGACCCTTTTCGCAGCCTTTCCACGTTTTGGCATTCCAGTGCGGAACATCTCGGCTGAGCAGCTTCTGGCCAAACGGGCGCTGGACTGGACCCATACAAGACCATTCGTCGAAATGGCGCCGTTGGCAGTCTATGCCCCTATATTCTATGTGCCTGGCGCAATCGGCTTCGGTTTTGCGCGATTGTATGGCGCGTCGCCATTCCAAGCCCTGCTCGCCGGCCGCCTTGGCAACCTATTGAGCTATGCCGTCATGGGCGTGCTGGCGCTTTCAATCGCCCGGCGAGGCCAGGTGCTGATATTCTGCGTGCTGGCCGTGCCGATGACAGTCTCGCTCGCCGGGTCCCTCAACCAGGATGGGCAGATCATCGCCGCGGCGGCGCTCGGCACGGCGCTGCTGACTGTGCCGGCGCCTCGGGCCATGGAGGGATCGCAAGCCAGGCAGGGTCGGCCATTCTGGGCAGGCGTGGCTTTGCTGGCCTGTGTCGCTTTGGTCAAGCTGCCCTATGTTGGCCTGGCCGCGATGGTCCTGGTTCCTTTGCGTGGCGCTGGAAGCCGGCCGTTGGCGGTCCGGGCAGCCGCCTTGGCCATCGTCGCCGCCCCGGCGCTCGCTTGGACCCTGTATGCGATGCTGAACGTATCGGCGCCGACGCCGATGGTGCCCTACCACCCCGGGCCGCTGTGGCCGGGCGATCCAACCATCTTGTTTCAAGGACCCGACCCTGGCGCGCAATTCCGGGTCCTGCTGGCGGAACCGGCGCGACTGCTGACGATGCCGTTCAACACCATCATCGCTGATCAGTGGCTGTTCTGGCAGGGCATCGGCGTGCTTGGCTGGCTCGACCTGCCGCTGCAAGGTTGGCTTTACACGCTCTGGGCGTGGGCATTGGCCTGCGCCTTTGTAGCGGACGTCCTGCCGCGTGCGGCTGCTGGAAGGCCGCCGGTGCGGATCGGCGTCGGCGGAACGGCGTTGCTGCTGCTGTCCGCCGCGGCAATCGTGATCGCAATTTACCAATCGCAATACTTTTTGTGGACCCCAGTGGGCGGGCCAAGTATCTTAGGGCCATCCGGGCGTTATTGGCTGCCGCTGATCCCTATGCTTGCGATCGCTGTCCCACGATATCAGCCGCTGCTCAATGTCCGCGCCATGGCGGGGATTGCTGCAATGCGTGCGGTGCTGGCCGCAGTGCCAGTCGCGGCTGCGTTCGCCAGCCTGGTGGCGGTGCCCTCCCTGATCGTCGTGACCTATTACGTGCGATGATCCCGGCGCACCATCATCCCCCGGCGTTAACCAAATCTTAATGCCAGCCAGGTATTGTTGCCGGGGTTCCAAATCGTGCTTGTCCACAGGGAGGGCGTGTGTTCGTATCCCCACAATGACGGCCAGGAAGCCGTTTCAGGGAGTTGAAGCCATGGACTTTCCACATCTAACCCGGCGAACGCTTGGGCTGTCCGCCGCCGCGCTGGCCGTGGCGCCGCGGTTTGCCCGTGCCGAAGACACGATCAAGATCGGTGTCGTCTCACCCTCGACCGGGCCAGCAGCGGAAGCCGGCAAGCTCCAGCTCAACGGCGCGCGGATGGCGCTGGACGCGGTCAACGAAAAAGGCGTGCTGGGCCGCAAGATGGAACTTGTGATCGAGGACGACCAGACCACCAACCCCGGCGCGGTGCTGGCGTTCAGCCGCCTGTCCGGACGGCCCGACATCGTGGCGTTCATCGGCTCGATCCGGTCCACCCAGGTCCACGCCATGTCGCCCGACGTGCTCAAGGCCGCCAAGCCCATGATGTTCGGCGGCACCGACCCGACCCTGACGCAGGAGGGCAACAAGTGGCTGTTCCGTTGCCGTCCGAACGATGGCTATTCCGCGAAAGTCATCGCCGAGTTCGGCGCCAGCGACCTGAAGAAGCAAAAGTGGGCCGTAGTTTTCTCGACCGACGCCTTCGGCAGCAACGGCTCCAAGGCGCTGGAAGCGGCGCTGAAGGAAAAGGGCGTCACCCCGGTGCTGATGCAGGGCTACACCAACCAGGCGTCGGACTACACGGCGGTGGTGCTGGCGGTGCGGCAATCGGGCGCCGACGTCTTGGGCAGCTACTTCACCTACGAAAGCGACCTCGGGATCTTCGCCCGGCAACTGCGGCAACTCGGCGTGACGATCCCCTGGGTGGGGTCGCCTTCGATCGTCAACACGACGGCGCTCAACCTGGCCGGCCGCGCGCTGTATGGCACTTACGGCGTCGCGGACTACGCCGTGGACGCGACGCCGGCCTCGAAGGCGTTCGCCGAACGATATCAGGCACTCTATAAAGCTATCCCTGACAACCAATCCTCCTGGGCGTTCGACGCGGTGAACCTGCTGGCGCGGGCGATCAACGACGCCGGCAGCACGGACCCAGAGAAAGTCCGCGCGGCGCTGGCGGCGATCCATGGCTTCGCCGGGGCGGAAGGCGAATACAACTTCGACGACAAGGGCGACGGCTTGCGCGGCTATAACGTCGTCAAGAACGAGAACGGCAAGATCGTCTTCGACCGCCGGATCGAAGTCCAAGGTTGAGCCTCGTCCCGCAGCTTCTGTTCACCGGCCTCGGCATCGGCGCGATCTATGCGCTGGTGGCCCTCGGCTTCGTGTTGCTGATCCGGGCGGCGAGCGTGGTGAACTTCGCCCAGGGCGAGTTCTCCATGCTCGGCGCCTACGCCATGGTCGTGCTGTCGACCGTGCTGGGCATCCCCTACTTCGTGGCGCTGCCGATCGCGGTCGTGCTGATGGCCGGGTTCGGCGTGCTGTTCGCCGGCGCGACCTATTGGCCGCTGCGCCACCGCGGCCAACTGCCCGTCATCATCAGCACCATCGGCGCCAGCATCTTCCTGGCCAACACCGTGCTGGCGCTGTATGGCCCCAGCCCAGCCGTGCTGCCCGGCCTGTTCGACAGCCCGGGCTTCGAGGTCGGCGGCGTGTTCATGGACAGCCAATACATCGCCATCATCGTGACTGCGGCGGTCATGGTGCTGCTGCAGTTCCTGATCTTCGAGAAGACGCTGCTCGGCAAGAAGCTGCAGGCCACCAGCCAGGACAAGGAGATGGCGAGCCTGCTCGGCATCCCGGTAGCGCTGATGATCCTGATCACCTTCGCCTACAGCGCGGCGTTGGGCGGGCTGGCCGGCATCCTGGTGGCGCCGGTGCTGTTCGTCTCGGTCGGCATGGGCGCCATCATCTCGCTCAAGGCGTTTGCCGCCAACATCATCGGCGGTTTCGGCAACATTCCCGGCGCCATCCTGGGCGGCCTGGCGCTCGGCGTGGTCGAAACCTTCGGCGCCGCCTACATCTCGGTCCCCTACAAGGATGCGCTGGCGTTCGGCCTGCTGCTGCTGTTCCTGCTGATCCGGCCGCAGGGCTTGTTCGGCGAGAAGATCGCGGAGAAGGCATGAGCGCCACAACGCTTCCCGCCGCGCCCAGCGTGACCCAGGCGCGCAGTTGGCGCGGCCTGCCGGCGCTCGCAGCCGCCATCATCGGCGTGCTGGCGCTGTCCACGCTCATGCCGGAGCAGGGCTACACGCTCAACATCGTCATGCAGGCGGCGACCTACGCCGTGGCGGTGGCCGGGCTGGTGGTGGTGCTCGGTTACTGCGGGCAAATTTCGCTGGCGCAGGCCGCGTTCTTCGGACTCGGCGCTTACGGCGTGGCGCTTGGCACGACCGACTACGGGCTGCCCTTCTTCGCGGCGCTCGCGGCCGGCATAGTGTTGGCGGGAGTGTTCGGCGTGGCACTCGGCTTCGCCAGCCTGCGGCTCGGCGGCCATTACCTCGCGATGGTCACCATCAGCTTCCAGCAGATTTTGACCCTCGTGCTGAACAACTGGATCGGCCTCACGCACGGGCCGGACGGGGTCAAGGATATCGCGCGTCCCAAGATCCCGGGCCTGCGGCTCGAGAGCGGCGACCACTACCTTGCCTTGTGCCTCGTGGCGCTCGCCTGCGTCACCTGGTATATCTGGCGTCTCAAGACGACCCGGCTCGGACGCGCCATGCAGGCGGTGCGGGACAACGAGATCGCCGCCAGCACCTGCGGCATCAACGTTTACAGCACGAAGGTCCTGGCATTCGGCATCAGCGCGCTGCTGGGCGGCCTGGGCGGCGGGCTGTTCGCCGGCGCATTCGCCTACATCAGCCCGGACCAGTTCGGTTTCGGCGAGAGCATCGTCCTGCTGACCATGGCGCTGCTCGGCGGCGTGCAGTCGCCCTTCGGCGCACTGCTGGGCACCGGGCTGCTGGTGATCCTGCCGGAATGGCTGCGCTTCCTGCGCCAGGTCTACCTCGCCGTCTATGGCGCGGCCGTCATCCTGATCATGGTGTTCCTCCCGGACGGGCTATGGGGCTTGACCCAGCGCCTGCGCCGCGCGGTGCCCGTCATCAATGGCGCAGTGACGCCGCTGCCGTTGCTGGGCCAGCGCGGGATCGAAACCGCTGATGTCGCGCTGAATATCGAGGGCCTCGCCAAGCACTTTGGCGGCCTCAAGGCGTTGGACGGCGTGGACATGGCGGTGCGCCGCGGCACCGTCCATGCGCTGATCGGCCCCAACGGCTCGGGCAAGACGACCTTCATCAACGTCGTGACTGGTCTGTACCGGCCCACCGCCGGACGCATCGCGATTGCCGGACGGGACGTGACCGGGACCGCGCCGCATGAACGGACGCGGCGCGGCCTGGCCCGCACGTTCCAGAATATCCGGGTGTTCCGCGGCATGTCCGTGCTGGAGAACGTCATGGTCGGCGCCGAGCGGCCCGGCAACGACATCGCCGAGCAGCCGGCCCTGGTCGTGGAACGGGCGCTCGCGGCGCTCGACTTCGTCGGCCTGCGCGCGGACGCGAACCGGATGGTGGGCACGCTCTCCTACGGCACCCAGCGCTATGTCGAGATCGCCCGCGCGCTCGCCGGCAACCCGCAGGTGCTGCTGCTGGACGAGCCTGCGGCCGGGCTCAACCTCACGGAAAAGCAGGAACTCGGCGCGCTGCTCCGCCGCCTGAAGGGCCATGGCCTCACGATCCTGATCGTCGACCACGACATGAACCTGGTCGAGCAGGTGGCCGACCACATCACCGTGCTGAATTTTGGCCGCCGCATCGCCGACGGACGCCCGCGCGACGTGCTGTCGCATCCGGATGTCATCGCCGCCTACCTTGGGGAGCCTCGTGAAGATGCCGCTGCTTGAGCTGGATGGCTTGGTCGCGCGCTACGGTGCCGCCGATGTGCTCAAGGGGCTCTCGCTGGTCGTCGAGGAGGGTGAGATCGTCGCCCTGCTCGGCAGCAACGGCGCGGGCAAGAGCACGACGCTGCGCGCCATATCGGGCCTTGTACCCAATGTCTCCGGCCGGCTCAGCTTTGCCGGGCGATCACTGATCGGCATGAAGCCGGAGGCGATCGTGCGGCTCGGCATCGCGCATGTGCCGGAAGGGCGGCGGGTATTCCCCGGCCTGACGGTGCGGGAGAATATCCTGCTGGGCGGCAGCAACCGCCGCGGCGTCGGGCGTCGAGTCCTGGAGACGGAAACCGATGAGATGATGGGCTTCTTCCCCGACCTGAAACGGCTGGAGCACGCACTGGGCTGGACGCTGTCGGGCGGCCAATTGCAGATGGTCGCGGTCGCCCGGGGCATGATGGCCAAGCCGCGGCTGCTGTTACTGGACGAGCCGTCCCTCGGCCTGGCGCCGCTGATCGTGCAGCAAGTATTTCGCATCATCGCCGAGATCCGCCGCCGCGGCACCACGGTCCTGCTGGTCGAGCAGAACGCGCACATGGCGCTTTCCGTCGCCGATCGCGGCTACGTGCTGGAGACCGGCAGCCTGCTGGTCTCGGGCAAGCCTGCCGAATTGTGGAGCAACCCCGACGTGCGCGCGGCCTATTTGGGCGGCAAGACGGTCGCCGCCGCGGTCGCCTGAACCGGCAACGGCGGCCAGGCATCAGGGCTGGCGGCGGCCTGCGCCAGCCAACCGCGCACCCCATCGGGATCGCCAAAGTACTCATCGACACGCAGCCCGGCGCCGCCCAAGGCACGGGCGGCACGCATCCCGTCCTCATCCGTCACGTCGTCGCCGATGAAGATCGGCCGCCGTCCGGCAAACGGCGCCTCGGTCATGAGTGCCTCGGCGGCGCTGCCTTTGTCCGCGCCGCGTGGCCGGATTTCCCAGGCCATCACCGCCTCCATCAACTGGAACTGGCCCGCAAGCGGCGCAATCAACGCCAAAGCGGCGTCGCGCAGCATCGGCCCCAGCTCAGGCACTGCCCGGTAATGCAGCACGAAGCCACGCTGCTTTTGCTCCAGCAGCACGCCCGGATGCGCGTCGGCGATGCGGGCGGCTGCGATCACCCAATCGACCGGCGGAGCAGGCAAGCTGACGCGGACGACCTCCGCGCCGGGCGCGTGCCGGATGGCGCCGCCGTGTTCCCCCGCGACCGCATACGGCACATTGCCGAACAAGCCGTCCACCTGCTCGATCGGACGCCCGGTCACGACGGCGAGCGCGCCGCCCATAGCATCCCGCAACCGGCGGAGCGCCTCAGGCAGCCCCAGCGCGACCCGCACCTGGTCCGGCGTCGGCGCGATGTCGAGCAAGGTGCCGTCCATGTCGAGCAGCAGCGCCGATTGCGCCACCAGGAAGCCGCCTAATGGCATGACGTCACCCGCAGGTCATAGATCGGATGTTCCATCTGCGACAAGGCAGGCGCGCTGGCCAGCATCCAGCCCCGGAACGCAGCGCCGGTCGCCCGGCCATCGGTCACCTCAAGAAAGGCCGCGCTGTCCTGCGGCAGGTCCGCCGGCCGGGTCACGCAGCCGCGCACGGTGATGGTCAACGAACCCCACGGCACACTCTGCCCGACCCGCACGGTCAGTGGCGAAGGCTGGGCGCGCACCTTGTCGAGCACGGACAGCTCCGCCGTGCCGCGCGGCAGCCAAGTATCGGCCGGGGACGATGGCGGCCCAGCCGGTTGCGCCTGCGCGGACCCCGCCGCCAGCATGGCCACGAGCGCCAGCCGGCGCATCATCTAAGCTTCGGGCTGCGCAGCCCGGCAACCATGTCCAGCAGGACGCGGCGCATCGCGGCCTCGTCGACGCCCATGAGCACGGCGTCCTCGAATGCGTCCTGCAAAACCTGCGCGGCCTCGGCATGGTTTTCCTCAAGCATCCGCAGCTTCTCCCGGCAGGAGACCGGGCTGCCGTCGGCCATCGGCCACAGGGCAGGCGCCGCCGTCACTGCGGCGAGCCCGGCTTGTTCTTTTGATCGAGGGACTTCTGCGTCGCATCTGCCAGGCTGCCGACGTTGAAGATGAACTTGCCCAGCAGGTCCTCAAGGTTCTCCGCCGACTGTGTGATCGTGATCACGCCGCCATCGCCGAGCATCTTGTCTGCGCCACCGGGAGTTACGGTGACAAACGAGCCGCCCAGCAGTCCCCCGGTCGAGATCGTGGCGCTGCTGTCGTCCGGCAATTTGATGTCCGGCTGTACAATGAACTGGACCACGCCCTGGTAGGTTTTCGGGTCGATGCTGGTTTTCGCCACGCTGCCGACCTTGACGCCAGCAATACGCACGTCCGCCCCGGCGCCAATGCTGCCCACATTGTCGAACCGCGCCGAAAGCCGGGTGCCAGTGGTCCCGACGCCCCGGCCGGTATTGGTCGCCGCATAGGCCAGGAACCCAGCCGTCACGAGCAGCACCGCCGCCCCCGCCACCAGGTCGGCGACGCTCCGCTTCGATCCCGCCATGCGTCTAGCTGCCCGGCGTCCATGATTCGTAGTCGCCAGTGGCGGGTGCGCGATGCCCGCCGCGGTAGTCATGCCCCGGGGGACGATAGCTGCCCGGCGTGCCCGTTAGGTTGGCCTGGTGCGGCTTCTGCCAGGGTTTGCGGGACGCCAGCGGTATCGGCTCATCGGTCGTGTAGTGCAGCCAAGCATGCCACTCGGCCGGCACCTCGCTCGCGTCGACCTCGCCGGCATACATGACCCAGCGGCGCAGCCGCAGGCCGGGCCGGGCGCGCTTTTCCTCATAATAGCGGTTCCCAGCCGTGTCGCTGCCGACGGTGCGACCGTGGAAATAGGTGAAAATTCGGGTGCCGATGGTCATGCCGACGATATAGGCGACCCAGCCAGCGCGGTCCACCATGCTTGCCCTCAAGGCTCACCAGATCAAGATTCCAGCTTCCCCCGCAACGGCGCTCCCCTTAGCATCCGGCCATGGGCATCGCGGCATGAAGAACACTCGGGTTTGGCGCGGCGTGCGTATGCGCGACACGGCTGCCGGGGCCGACCCGGACGCCCCGGCGCGCGCCTTGAGCCTTCCGGCCGCGTGGGATGACCGGGCCGCCAGCGCGCTTGCCGCCCTGGCGCCGGGCGAGGGCCGGGTCACCCTGCCGCGCGCCGCCGATAGCTGGATTCGCCCCGTCGCCAACCGCGCGCGGGAAGCTGGGGACGCCGCGCTGGCCGACCGCCTGCACGCGATGCTGCTGCACCGCCAGGCCGCGCCGACCGCACCGGTATGGCATGGCAGCGTCGGCACGCCGCCGGGCTTCGTGCTGAACCTGCCTGCATTCCACGATGGCGCGCATGGCTTCGACACTGCGGCGTTCACCGATGCGGTTGCCACGGCCGCGACCGCGTTGCGGCTCAGTGCGCCCGGGGCGTCGCATTTCGCTCCCCGTTACGCAATCGGGATCACCGATCTCGACGGGCTGCTGGCGTTGCTCGACCTCGAATATGACAGCCCGGCCGCACGGGACGTCGCGCGCTGCATTGCCGCGCTGTTGCGCGCCACGGCCGACCTCGCCTTCGCCGGCGACCAGCCGGATTTGCTGTCCCGCCTGCCCTCCTGGCCAATGCCGCCGCCACAGGCCGCCGTGCCGGCACTGGCCGCAGCCGCATTCGATGCGCGGGTGTCCGCGCTGCGCGGTTCGTCCAGCGTGCCGTGCACGGCCATCCTGCCGCCCGGTCCGGCGGATGCCCTGCTCGGCGCCGACACCGGCGGCATCGCGCCGAGCTTCTCACCCGTAGGGGCTGACGGTACGCTGACCCGTGCGGCGCTGGCCCGGCTCGCAGCCCAGGGCATGACGGCGGAGGCGGCGCTGGCCCGGCTGTTGTCGGGCGACCCGGTGCTCGCTCCCGCCGGGCTCGCGGCGCACCAGGCCATGCACGACGCCGTCGCGCCCTATTTTCATGCCATGCCGCCCCGCCCGGTGGCCGGAATCGTGCCGTCGCAGCCGCCGCACCGACGCGAGCTGCCGGCCCGCCGCCGCGGCTATACGCAAAAGGCCGCGGTCGGCGGGCATCGCGTTTACGTGCGCACCGGCGAGTATGCCGACGGCACCTTGGGAGAGGTCCACGTCGCCCTGCCGCGGGAGGGCGCGGCGTTGCGCGGCATGATGGACAGCGTGACGGCGGCCGTGAGCCTCGGCCTGCAGCATGGCGTGGCGTTGCAGGACTATGTGGACGCCTTCACCCTGACCAGGTTCGGTCCCGCCGGCCGAGTCGAGGGGGATCCGGATGTCGGCCACGCGACCTCGATCCTTGATTATGTCTTCCGGAATTTGGCCATTGCCTATCTCGGCCGCTGCGATGTGCCCGAGGGCGTGCCCGACGCTGTGTCCGACGATGGCGCCGCAGGTTCGCCGCTGCTGCCGATGGACCTGCCCGCCCAGCTTCGCTCGCGCCGCCCAGGGCTGCGCCTCGTCGCCAATGGTTAGGGGATCTGCGATGAGCCCAATCGATGAAAAACTTTCCGAACTCGGCATCGCCTTGCCCACGCCGATGGCGCCGGTCGCCAACTACGTGCCGTATGTCATTACCGGAAGCCTCGTGATCATATCCGGCCAGCTTCCCGCAGAAGGCGGCGCCGTCGCTATCATCGGCAAGGTCGGCGAGGGCGTGAGCGTCGAGCAGGGCCAGCACGCCGCCCGGCTGTGCTTCGTCAATTTGCTGGCCCATCTGCGCAGCGCGTGCGGCGGCGATTTGGGCCGGGTCCGGCGCGTGATCCGGCTCGGCGGCTTCATCGCGTCCCCGCCGGGCTTCACCCAGCACGCTGCGGTGATGAATGGCGCGTCGGACTTGGCCGTCGCGGTGTTCGGCGAGGCCGGGCGTCATGCCCGCAGCACGATCGGCGTCCCTGCCCTGCCGCTCGACGCCGCCGTCGAGGTCGAGGGCATGTTCGAAATAGCGTGAAGGGTTTCCCCTGGAGGCGTCCGCGCCATATGCCGGCCATGCCCGCCAAACTCGCCACGCTCACCCTGACGCTCCATCCCCATGTCGCTGAAATTCCCGCGGCGGAGTGGGACGCCTGCGCCGGGCCGGGCAACCCGTTCGTGAGCCATGCCTTCCTGAGCGCGCTGGAGGACAGCGGATCCGCCAACGCCCGTACTGGTTGGATGCCGCAGCACGCGGCGCTGCGGGACGGCGACCGCGTCGTCGCGGTGGCACCGATGTATGCGAAGTCGCACAGCTACGGCGAGTATGTGTTCGACCATGGCTGGGCCAATGCGTTCGAGCGCGGCGGCGGCAGCTATTACCCGAAGCTTCAGGTCGCGGTGCCGTTCAGCCCGGTGCCCGGCCCGCGGCTGCTGGCGCGCGAAGGCATCGGCGTTGAGGCGCTGGGGCAGGCGTTGGCGCAGGCCTGCCAGGAGCTGAACCTTTCGTCCGTGCACGCGACGTTTTGCACCTCGTCCGATTGGGAGGCGCTGGGCCGTGCCGGCTGGCTTCAGCGTTTGGGCACGCAGTTCCATTGGGAAAATGCCGGCTATGCGACATTCGACGATTTCCTGGCGGCGCTGAACTCCCGCAAACGCAAGTCGATCAAACGGGAGCGGCGGGATGCCAACGCCGCCGGGCTACGTTTCCTGGCGCTGCGCGGGCACGAGATCAAACCGAAGCACTGGGATGCTTTTTACAAGTTCTACACCTCCACCGTGGACCGTAAGTGGGGCAGCGCCTACTTGACGCGCAAGTTCTTCCCAATGCTGTCCGAGCGCTTGGGCGACCGCACGGTGCTGATGATGGCCGAACATGACGGCCTGGCGGTTGCCGGTGCGCTGAACATGGTGGGCGACGAGGCGCTGTATGGCCGCAACTGGGGCTGTCGTGGCGACTGGCCGTTCCTGCATTTCGAGCTGTGCTACTACCGCGCCATCGAATTCGCAATCGAGCATGGCCTGCGGCGCGTCGAGGCCGGCGCACAGGGCGAGCACAAGATTCAGCGCGGCTACATGCCCCGGCCGACCTACTCCGCTCACTGGATTGCCCACACTGGGTTGCGCCGCGCCGTGGCCGGGTTCCTGGAGCAGGAGCGCCCGGCCGTGCAGGCCGATATGGATGCTTTGGCTGAGCTATCGCCCTATAAGCGTGCTGGCGACAGCGAAGCTTAGCCGCACGCTCACAAACAAGCTGCCCGGCGGGCAGACGGCGTGCGTTAACATTTTATCAACGTTTCCGGGCGATGATGGCGGCGTGCCCGGTATGCCATCATCGACCACAGACGAAGCATGGTGCGGCAGCGTGCCGGCGTTTCTTGGGCGGCCAGGACCCAAAAGCACTACGTTGTTGCAGAACGCTTTGGCCATGGTCCCAGTGGCGCGGGACTGGGCGGTGCTGCTGCATTACCAAGTATTGCGCCTAGGCCGCCGCATCGACGCGGTTGTGGTCACCCCGGGCGCGGTTTTAGTGTTCCGCATCGCCATGGAGGCGAACAGGTTCAGCGCGGCGGACCGGACCGCGATCGAGGATGCGGCACTCGACCTCGCGGATTTCCATGCCGGGTGCAGGCGCATGCCGGTGGTGCCGATCCTGGTAGTGCCGAATGGCGGCCATCCACACGGTGCCCGCCCGTTGCCTTTGCTCGGCGCGTCGCCGGTAATCGAGACGACCCGGCTGCTGCTGCCGGGCCTGCTACGGGATATCGCCGCCGGCTTCCCCCCGGTTCCTGGGGCAGCCCCGCCCAGTGCGTGGGCGACAGCGCCCTATCGTCCGGTGCCCGCGTTGGTGGAAGCGGCGTGCCTGCTCTATGCACGCCACGACGTCACGGCAATCACCTTGGCGCAGGCAGGGCGCGGCGGGTTGGCGCGAACCGCGGCGGCGGTGGCGGACGCGATTGGGCAGGCCCGCGCAGAAGGGTTGCATCTGGCAGTGTTCGTCACCGGCGACCCCGGTGCCGGCAAGACTCTGTGCGGCCTTGATCTCGCATTCGCCGGGCACGGCGCCGCGTTTCTTACCGGAAATCCCACGCTGGTGCATGTGCTCCGGGAGGCATTGGCGCGAGACGCTGCCGTCCGCGGCATGGGACGGCGTGCGGCGCAGCAGCGGATGGAGGGCGTCATCCAGGCCCTGCCCCGCTTCCGCGACCACCACGTTCGGGAACCCGGGCCACCGCCCGAGCGCATATTGATCATCGATGAAGCGCAGCGCTGCTGGACCGCGTTGCACGCCATCGGCAAGACCCGCAAGCGTCCGGTGCCGCTCGCCACCTCCGAACCCGGCCATCTGCTCGACATCATGGCGCGGCACCAGGATTGGTCGGTCGTTGTCTGCCTGCTGGGCGGCGGGCAGGAGATCCATGAGGGCGAAGGCGGCATAGCGGAATGGGGCCGGGCGTTGGCGGAGCGGCCAAACTGGCGTGTGGCCGCGCCGCCACAGGCAATGACGGCCGCCGACCCGCGCCAGCGCCTTGCCGCCGGCCCGAGCATAGCTTGGGATGACCGGCTGCATTTGGGCCAGGTCGTACGCAGCGTGAACGCGCCTTCGACGGCGGCATGGGTCGAAGCGGCGCTGGCTAATCTACCAAGGCGGGCCAGCGAAATTGCCGGAGCAATGGATGATGTGCCGTTCCGGCTGACCCGTTCATTGCAAGACATGCGCGCCGCGTTGTGCAGCCGTGGCGCACGTCGATCCGGGCTGCTCGCGAGCTCACAGGCTCGCCGTTTGCGGGCGGAGGGGCTTGGGAGCGTGCTGCCGCACCAGGATGAAGATGCCGTTGCCCGCTGGTTCCTGGACCGATGGCCAGACATCCGCAGCGCCGACGCGCTTGAGGTTGTCGCGACTGAGTTCTGCGTCCAAGGGCTCGAGCTGGACCAAGCCGGCGTATGCTGGGATGCCGACCTGGTGCGGACCCTGGACGGTGCCGGGTGGCAGGCCCGCAGCCTGCGGGGCAGTTCCTGGACTATTCCTCGCCGCGCGGAGGCCGTCTCGAACCGCCTGAATGCCTACCGCGTGCTGCTGACGCGCGCGCGGTTCACGACGGTGATCTGGGTGCCGCCCGGCGACGCACGGGACCCAACCCGACTCCCGGCCCGATATGATATGATAGCGGAATACTTATTGGCTTGTGGCGCTGTTTTGCTAGACCGCGCACCTGAGCCGACCGAAGGTGCCGTCATGTCCGAACCGTTCCTGCTATGATCCGAGTTCTTGCCATTCTGCTGGCCTTGACCTGCAGCGCGGGCGCGGCCGAGTTGCGCGTCGCGACTTGGAACCTCGAATGGCTTACGGCTCGCAGCTTCGGTGACCCCGCTTTGCCCGATGACGTGCATCCGAAGCGGCCCGAGGATATCGATGCCCTCCGCCGCTACGCGCTGCTGCTTGATGCCGACGTCATAGCTTTTCAGGAGGTGGACGGTCCCGAGATCGCCGCCCAGGTCTTCCCGCCCGAGCGTTACGCGATTTTCACCACCCAAGACCACGTAGTGCAGCGCGTCGGCATTGCGGTCCGTCGTGGAATTCCGGTCGTGCGCAACCCGGATCTTGTGGGTCTCGACATCTATCCTACGGCAGAGCATCGCCTGCGCAGCGGCGCAGATATCACGCTCGACCTTCCTGGCGCGCGATTGCGGTTATTAGCCGTCCATCTGAAAAGCGGCTGCAACCATGCACGCCTTTCGAGCGACTCCGGCCGGGTCTGCGACACGTTGCACCGGCAGATCGCCCCGCTTCAGGGCTGGATCGCACAGCGCCGCGAGGAAGGTGTGCCATTTGTGCTGCTCGGCGATTTCAACCGGCGGATGGAGAACCGGGATGAGTTGCTGGCGGCGCTGAATGCCGCCGCGCCGTTGGCCCGTGCGACAGAAGGCCGGGGCAGCCCATGCTGGGGCGGCAACAGCTTCATCGACCACATCCTCGCCGGTGGCGCCGCGCGGGGTTGGATGCAGGCCGACACATTGCGGGTCATGGTCTATCGCGAGACCGACGAAGCGGCAAAAGAGCGGCTGTCAGATCATTGCCCGGTCTCGGTCCGCTTTCGCCTGCCAGATTAGCCAGCTAGGCTGTGGTATCTTAACGGAGCCTTTGCCATGAGCCTAACAATCCTCATTACCGGCGCGACTGCCGGTTTCGGAGAGGCGATCACCCGCCGCTTCATCCATGACGGCCATCGCGTGATCGCCACTGGGCGCCGGGCCGAGCGCCTGCAAGCGCTGCAAGACGAACTCGGTGCGAACCTGCTGCCGTTCCAACTCGACGTGACTGACGCCGCCTCCACCGCTGCACTGCCGGGCAGCTTGCCCGAGGGCTGGCAAGATGTTGACGTGCTGGTCAACAACGCTGGGCTGGCTTTAGGCACGGCGCCCGCCTATCAGGCCAGCCTCAAGGATTGGGACACGATGGTGGCGACCAATGTCACTGGCCTGATCCGGCTTACCCACGCGATCCTGCCCGGCATGGTGAAGCGGGATCACGGCCATATCATCAATCTGAGCAGCACGGCGGCGAGTTACCCCTACCCCGGCGGCAACGTTTACGGCGCTAGCAAAGCTTTCGTCATGCATTTCAGCGCCAACCTGAAAGCTGATCTGGTCGGCACCGGGGTGCGCATCACGGATCTGGAGCCTGGCCTCGTCGGCGGCAGCGAATTCAGCAAGGTCCGCTTCGGCGGCGACGCGGAAAAGGCCGCCGCTGTGTATGCCGGCACCACGCCCTTGTCACCGCAGGACATTGCCGAGGCCGTAGCCTGGGTGGTCGGCCTGCCCGCTCACGTTAACATCAACCGGCTGGAGATGATGCCGACTTGCCAAGCGCCTGGGCCGTTAGTGATCAAGCGCCAAGGCGGTTAAGCCGAAACCACTACGCCCTTCCAAAAAGCCACGCGGCCGCGAACGTTTGCGGCCGCTTCTTTTGGCTCCGGATAAAACCAGACGGCGTCCTTGTTCACGGCGCCACCGACGTTCAATGACATGTAATGTGCCGTTCCTTTCCAGGAACACACGCTCGTATGGGCGCTCGGCTCGACGAACTCCGAACGCAGGCTCGCAACCGGAAAATAGGCGTTGCCCTCGACCATCACGGTGTCGCTGCTGTCCGCAACTACCTGATTGCTCCAAATTGCCTTCATACGACCTCCGCAAAGCACCAGGCCGGGCATATGGCCCGGCCCGCAAGCTCGCTCCTACTCCGCAGTTTCAGGCTCAAGCTCCGACGAACCTTCGTCGCCGTCACCTTCGGCCTTTGACATGCCTTGCTGCACCGCTTCGGTGAACTCGAAATCCAGCTTGTCTTCACGCAGCGCGACCTTGACCGAGCCGCCCTTGACCAGCTTGCCGAACAGCAACTCCTCGGCCAGCGGCTTTTTAATATACTCCTGGATCACCCGGCCCAACGGACGCGCGCCATACAGCCGGTCATAGCCCCGTTCAGCCAGCCACTCCTTAGCGGCAGAAGACAGCTCGATCGTCACGTTGCGGTCGGCGAGTTGCGCCTCAAGCTGCATGACAAACTTTTCGACCACGCGGCCAACGATCTCCGGCGTCAGCCCGGCGAACGTGATGGTAGCGTCGAGCCGGTTGCGGAACTCCGGCGTGAACAGCCGCTTGATCGCCTCGGTGTCCTCGC
>CAXSGE010000076.1:0-19191 GCA_964236715.1 uncultured Acetobacteraceae bacterium
AGTCGTGCAAGTGCCCGGAGCATAGCCAGGGATCGTTGCTCAGCAGGACATCCCCGGGTTCAAGCTGCTGGAGCGGGAAGCGGGCTAGGAAGTGTCTCACCGCGAGAGCCATTGAGTTGACGTGCCCAGGCGTGCCGGTCACGGCCTGGGCGATCATCCTCCCTTCGGCATCGAACAGTCCGGCCGAAAGGTCGCCCGACTCTCGCGTCGTGGTCGAGAACGCGGTCCGGACCAGGGTTTGGGCCTGATCCTCCAGAATCGCGATCAACCGTTGCCAGAGCAGATCCACCCTAATGCGGTCGAGTTGGGACTGCGCGGTCATGCCTGACCTCCGATGCGGTTCAGCCAGATGTAGCGGCTTCCATCTATCGAGAAGTGGAATCCCGCAGGCACGATCGTTGTGGTTTCGGCCTCGGTGATGACGGCAGGGCCGGCCGCTTCCGCCCCGGGGCGCAGTGCTAAACGCTCGTACTCGGCCCAGTCTCCCCACGCTCCCACCCGCCCATCATAGATCCGGCGCTTACGAGACGGAGAAGGGTTGTAGGGCTGCCCTGTGGCGGCAGCTTCGCTTCGGTGTTCCCCCGCGACGACGACCTTCACCGTCCAGCTCGTGACCTCGACCGGGGCAGCGCCGAGAGTCTGGCCGTAGGTGCGGGCATAGTCGGCCTCGAAAGCCGCCCGGAGCAATGCACCCAACCCCGGCGTGGACAACGGTTCGGCCGAGACGACCTCGATCTCGTGGCCTTGTCCCGCATAGCGCATGAACGCGCCCCGCCGCACCTCCAGGAGCTGGGCAGAGGCGCCTGGCACAGCCAGGACGGTCGAACGGGCTTGGTCCTCCATCGCCGCCAACTGGGACAGCAACGGCGGGCTTAGCTCATTCTCCAAGCCGGTGCGGATGGTTCGGACCAGCTCAAACGCGATGGGCGCCCGGAGGAAGCCAATGGCGGAACCGACTCCAGCACCCTCCGGTATCACGATGGCGTCGATCCCGAGCTTCTCGGCGAAGCGCGCGGCGTGCAAGGGTGCGGCGCCCCCGAAAGCGATCACCGTTCTCGCTTCGACCGCTGCGCCGACCTCCGCCGCGTGGACCCGGGCGGCTGCGGCCATGCTTTCCGTCACCGTTTCAGTCACGGCGTAGGCGGCGTTCTCGGGCGTGAAGCCGACGGAGGCGAAGCAAGAAGACAAGGCCGTCGTTGCCGCCGTCGTGTCGAGCGGCATTGTGCCTGCAGCAAAGCTGGGAGCGTCAAGCTTGCCCAACGCGAGGTCGCCATCCGTCACGGTCGGCTGCGTGCCGCCCCGGCCGTAGCAGGCGGGTCCAGGCTCGGAACCCGAGCTGTCGGGCCCCACTGCCACA
The DNA here is from genome assembly GCA_964236715.1 of uncultured Acetobacteraceae bacterium. Lineage (GTDB taxonomy): Bacteria > Pseudomonadota > Alphaproteobacteria > Acetobacterales > Acetobacteraceae > CAHJXG01. The sequence continues at coordinate 1,358 of CAXSGE010000076.1, forward strand.
CGGCCGACCGAGTCCAGACGCGCGATCGAACCGCCACCCGCGCCGATTTCGACCAGGTCTACCACGGGCACCCGGATCGGGAGGCCGCTGCCTTTTTTGAACCGGTAGGTGCGGGCCACCTCGAAATCGAGTGCCTGGCGGGCTTCGCCATCGTCGATCATGCAGAATTTGGCGGTCGTGCCGCCCACGTCGAATGACAGCACATTTCTCAATCCAAGCCGCCGTGCGATGTCGCTGGCGAAGATCGCACCGCCCGCGGGGCCGGATTCCAGCAACCTGATCGGGAAACGCGAGGCCGTCTCGACGGTCGTCAGGCTGCCACTCGACAGGATCATCAGCATCGGGCCGCGCAGTCCGCCTTCGCGCAAGGATTGCTGGAGCCGCAGGAGGTAATCGCTGATGATCGGCTGCAGGCAGGCGTTCGCCACGGTGGTGGAAGTGCGCTCGTACTCACGCATCTCCGGCGATACCTCATGGCTTAGCGAGATCGGGACGGCGGGCAGCATGACGGAAAGGATGTCGCGCGCGCGCAGTTCGTGGGCCGGATCAGCGTATGCATGCAGGAACGTCACGGCGATCGCTTCGACGCCGGCTTCGGCCATCTGACGGCCCACGGACGCGACTGCGGCCTCGTCCAGCGGCTCGATGACAGAGCCATCATGGCGAAGTCGTTCCCGGACGGTGTAGCGCAGCCGGCGCGGCACGATGGGGAGGGGCTTTATCGCCCGCAAGTCGTATTGGTCAAAGCGGCCCTCGTTGCCCATCTCCAGCACGTCCCGGAACCCGGCTGTCGTCAGCAAAGCGGTGCGTGCGCCCTTGCGTTCGATCAGCGCATTGGTGGCGAGCGTCGTGCCGTGGACCAGCAACTCGACATCGGCCAGAAAGCGGTTTGCCAAGGCAAGGGCACGCGACACGCCATCAAGGACGCCGTGTTCCGGGGAAGCACGCGTGGTCGGCACCTTCACAGACCAGCGGCGATCACCATCCTCGACAGCCACGTCGGTGAAGGTACCGCCGATGTCGGCACCGACCCTCACGCCCATGGCAGCAGCCTCCGGTCAAGCTGGCCGCAGGGCGGCCTCACGCTTTGACCGTGTAGTTGAGGCCAAGCCGGCCGCCATCGGCATAGATTGTCTCGCCCGTAATGTAGGACGCGTCCTTCGAGGCAAGAAAAGCGGCGATGGCGGCTATCTCCTCCGGCTCGCCCGGGCGGCCGATGGGCGTGCGGGACAGGATCGCCTTGCGCGACGCCTCGTCGGTCCAGACGGAGTTGCGCAGCAGGTCCGTCATGATCGTACCGGGGCCGATGCCGCAAACACGGATGCTGTGAGGCGCCAGTGCGATCGCGGTGTTCCGGGTGAGCTGGTTGAGCCCGCCCTTTGATATGTTGTAGGACAGCAGGTGCGGGATATTCAGGATCGCGTTCACTGACGACATGTTGATGATCACGCCACCCCTCCCTTGCTCGATCATCCGCTTGGCTGCGATCTGAGTTCCGTGGAACGCGGCCTTCAAGTTGATCGCGATGACGCGGTCGAAGGTCGCTTCGTCGATCGTCAGGATGTCGGCCGAGACCGCGATCCCGGCGTTGTTGACGAGGACGTCGATGCCCCCGAACCGCTCGGCACAGGCTTCGATGGCCGCGGCCACCTGAGCGCGCGTAGATACGTCGCAACGTACGAAGCTCGCGCGATCCGGCGGGAGATTGATGGTCGCTAGGGCGCGATCCCCTTCCTCATCGTCTATATCCGCCAGCAGGACGCACGCACCTTCTTCAAGGAACCGGCGCGCGCACGCTAAGCCGAGCCCGCGCGCGGCTCCCGTCACGAGGATGCGCATGTTGTTCAAACGCTGTTCCATGAGCCAACCCTCCCTGATGCAGCCGATCTTGTGTAGCAGGTTCAGATAAAGTATCCAAGATACCTCTTAGATGGGAGTGCCCGATGCAGCGGTTCGAGATAGACCTCTACAGCGACACCAAGACCCGCCCGACTAAGGCGATGCGCGAAGCGATCGCGCAGGCGGAGGTCGGCGACGAGCAGCATCATGAAGATCCGACCGTAACGCGCTTGCTGGAGCGGATTGCGCCTATGCTTGGCCAGGAAGCGGCGATGTTCCTTCCCTCTGGAACCATGGCCAACGAAATCGCCGTGCTGGTGCATTGCCGGCCCGGCGACGAGCTGATCGGCCACGAGCTCGCCCACATCATCAACTTCGAAGGGGGTGCGCCTGCGGCACTCGCCGGGGTCATGGTCCGGACTGTGTCCGGCCCCCGCGGCCTTTACACGCGGGAAAGCCTGCGAGAGGCGATCCGCCCGGACAACCGCTACCTTCCATCGAGCCGGCTCGTCGTCGTAGAGCAGACCGCCAATATCGGTGGAGGCACCGTGTGGCCGATGGAGCAGATGCGCGGCGTGGTCGAGGAAGCGCGTGCCCACGGCCTCTCACTGCACATGGATGCCGCACGGTTGATGAATGCCTCGGTCGCCAGCGGCATCGCCCCGGCCGAGTTCGCGGGACAGTTCGATAGCGTGTACCTCGATTTCACCAAGGGGTTGGGCGCTCCAGTGGGAGCGATCCTGGCCGGGTCGAAGGATTTCATCGAGAAAGCCTGGCGCTGGAAACAGCGGGTCGGTGGATCCATGCGTCAGGCTGGCATCCTGGCAGCGGCGTGTCTCTATGCGCTGGATCACCATGTCGAGCGGCTCAAGGACGACCACGACAATGCGAAGCGCTTCGCTGAAGCGCTGGACGCGATCGACGGCATCAGCACTGAGCCGGTCGACACGAACATCGTGTTTTTCGATGTGGCCGGGCTCGGCGTATCTGCGGTGGACTTCAACGAGTTGCTGAAGCCACACGGGCTACGGGCAGGGGTCCACGGAAAGACACGGCTGCGCGCGGTGACTCATTTGGACGTCAGCCGGGAGATGGTGGATCGGGCGGCGTCCATCGTGCGTGAAGTCGCGAAGTCTGCGTAGCGCTGACCGAAAGACTCGCCATTCGTACAAGCTACTCTGGGCCGGGGGCAGCATCCTTCCGGTCCAGGCGACTGGCGAGGCGCTCGGCCGACGTCATGATGTGCCGGCGAAGCGCTTCCAGGGCCTTTGGCTTCTTCGCAGCGTATAGGGCCAGCAACTCGGCATGCTCGCGGACCACCTCCTCCTTCTGAATTGCCAGGGTGAACTGTAGGCGGACGAAGCGTTCCAACTGGCTGTGCATCCTGCGGACCAGGTCAAGCGCATATTCGCGCTGCGCCGGCCGGTATAGCGCCTCGTGGAATCGCCAGTTCAGGTCGGGATAGAGGGCGGGGTCGGTTGCTTGCTCTGTTTCGTCTGCCACGCGCGTAACGGCGGCAATTTCCTCCACCGTTGCGACCTGCATCGCGAGGCCGAGTAGCCATACTTCGATCTGGGACCGCAACTCGAACATCTCCATCGCTTGGTTGGGCGAAAGCCCGGCGACCACGGCTCCACGATGGAAGTTTTGGGTTACGAAGCCCTCGGCCTCGAGTTGGGCAAGTGCCTCCCGGACCGGAACCTTGCTGATCCCGAACTCCGAGGCGAGCTGCTCCTGCTTGAGCTGCCGTCCTTCAGGAAGCTCGCCGCTAAGGATGCGCCGTCTCAGGTCGTCGGCGACCTGGCTTGACATCGTTTGTCGGCGAAGCCTCGCCGTCTTCGGCACAGCGCCACTTCCCTCGACGTGATCCATCAACCTCTCCTGTGCCGTGCGGCATCCTACCCGGCCAGCTTGCCAGTGTCTGCCGTGCATCCATCCGGTTCGGATATAGGATACTTTATCTTGCACTATGATCCAACTCACCGGTAGACTCATCCGAACCAAGCCGTTCTGGCGATAGAGCGCCTGAGGAGTTCGAGATGCGTTCCATGGTCGTGACTGCCTGCCTTCTTGCCACCTCAATGCTCTTCGGCGAAGGCGCCGCTGCCCAGTCCAGCCCAACGATCGACAAGATCCTTTCGCGCGGGCAGATCGCCATCGGCCATCGCGTCGCCTCGCCGCCCTTCGGCTACATCGACAACGACAAGCAGGTCGTCGGCTACACGATCGAGATCTGCAAGTACGTCGCAGAGCACATCAAGGCTGCCCTGAACCGGCTAGACCTGAAGGTCGTGTATGTGCCTGCCGACCCCTCGAACCGCATACCCCTTGTCCAGAACGGCACGATCGACCTGGAATGCGCGACGACCGGGAACACAGTCGAGCGGCAGAAGATCGTTGCTTTCAGCTACAGTACGATCTTTCCCGACAGCCGCATCGCTGTGCACAAAGGTCAAGGGATCAACGCTGTCGCGGATCTCAAGGGCAAGGCCGTCGCGGTCCTGCAAGGCACGGTGCAGCAGAGGCAGCTCGCAGAACTGGACCGCGAACGCGGCCTGGGCATCCGATTCGAACTTTCCAAGGACACGGCCGAGAACTTCCTCCTGCTCGAGAGCGGACGCGCGGATGCCGCGATCAACGACCCGCTCCTGCTGTCCACCTACATAGCCAAAGCCAAGGACCCCGGCAGCTTCATGTTCCTCCCGGATTGGGCGGGAGCGCCCGAGAACGACGCCATCATGGTCGCCAAGGGCGACGACCGGTTCCGGTTACTCGTCAACGAGGGAATCGTCGAGATGATCAAGTCCGGGAAATTTGAGCAGAACTACAATAACTGGCTGAACCGTCCCCCCTACAACCTGCCGATGAACGATGCCTTGAAGCGGCAGATGCTGGCTCCGAACGACGATCCGACGAACCTGTGAGGATGGCGACACTCGGTCGATCAGGCAACGGGGATGCTGGACAGCTTGTCGCTGCTCGAACGCACATTGCCGCAGCTACTCGATGGCCTGGTGTTCTCGGTGACGCTGGCGGCGGTCGCGGGCGTCGGCGGCCTTATCCTGGGTACCGGCCTGGCGATGCTGCGGCTCTCCGGAGTCCGGCCACTGGTCTGGTTCGCCTGGACCTATGTCACGCTGTTCCGATGCGTGCCCCTGCTGCTTGTCATCTTCTGGTTCTACCTGCTGATGCCGCTGATCATGCAGCGGGTCATCGGCGCGCGCTTTCCCGTACCGATCGGGCCCGTCTACTCAGCCCTGATCACGTTTACGGTGTTCGAGGCGGCCTATTACTCGGAAGTGGTCCGAGCCGGGATCGAGAGCATCCAGCACGGCCAGTTCGAGGCGGCGCGAGCGCTGTGCCTTGGGCCGGCCGATATCTACCGCTGCATCATCCTGCCGCAGGCGCTTAGGCGCATGCTGCCGATCCTGCTGAACCAGACCGTGATCCTGTTCCAGGACACGTCCTTCGTTTACGTGTTGACGCTCCCAGATTTCGTTGGCGTGGCCTCCCGGCTCGGCCAGCGCGAGGGCGAGCTCCCGCTATTCTACGGCGTGATCGCGGGCGTGTTCCTCGCTATCTGCTACGTCCTGTCACGCTTGGTGGGGCGTCTCGAACAGCGCAGCTTGGTTGCGCAGCATTGACATGACTGTCACCCTTCTCATCCACGAATCAGCTAGGGCTTCGCCCGTCCGTGCCGTCCTGCTGGCAGACAAGGCGCCTGCGATCACAAACCTGCTGTCGGGCTGGTTGCACCATCCGCGGACGACATCGTCTATCCATGCGATGTGGACGGGGCCAGAGATATCTTCCGCCATCGACATCGAGGAATTCGCGCGTAGCGTCCAGGCGGGGACACTGCCGGTTCAGAACGCCACTTTGAACCCGTTGGCTGGCGAACTTGTCTTCCTGCACATCCCGGCCCGGCTGTGGGACGGGGCGGCGGATCCGGTGTTTGATGTCGGCCCGTTCTATGGCGACCGGGCGAGACTCCTGTTCCCGGTCGGATGGCTGCCAGGCAGCGTCTTCGCAAAAGTGGTGCCTGAGAGTCTGCCCGCACTCGCGAACCTGGGACGGCGTATCCGCGAGAGTGGGCGTGCGACGCTTGGGTGGATGCTGCAAGCATGACCTGGGGCCCGTGCTGACCGATGCTCGATTTCGGCTTCCTGACCGAACAGGCCACGCTCAGCTTCGGCGAGACCAATCTCGAGCTCGTGCTATCGGGCTGGAAGGCGACGACGTACGCGTTTATCGCCTCGATGGCAATCGCCATCGCCCTTGGCGTGCCCCTAGGCGTGCTGCGGACGATGCACGGCCCCCGCTGGGCCAAATGGCTGACACGTGCCTACGTGGACGTGTTCCGCAACATCCCGATGCTTGTGCAGCTCTTCCTATGGTTCTTCGTGCTGCCGGAGATCCTGCCGGCGCCAGCGGGCCGATGGCTCAAGCGCGACCTACCAAATCCCGAATTCACAACCCTGGCCGTGGCGCTCGGCGTGTTCATGTCGGCGCGCATAATTGAACTGGTCCGGGCCGGCGTGCAAAGCCTGCCGAGGGGCCAGCGCGAGGCGAGCCAAGCGTTGGGACTGCATCAACGGAATATGTACCGGCTTGTCCTGCTGCCGCAGGTGGTGCGGATCGTCTTCCCGCCCCTCACGACCGAGTTCTCGAACTGCTTTAAGGCGACGGCGGTCGGCCTGACCATCGGCTATGTCGAACTCACTCAGCGCGCCCGCGAGATATCCGAGCAGACCTTCCATACCTTCGAGATTTTCACAGTGATCACGGCCGTGTATGTCTTGAGCATCTTCGCCATCACCATGTTTCTGCATCTGGTTGAGCGGGCGATACGCATACCCGGCGCGATCGGCACGCGAGCGATCGCATGAGCGGGCTCCCGGCCGAGCAACTGCATGCCGGGGCTGATCCATCAGCGGTCCGGCGCTGGCTGCATGCCAACCCTGAGCTCGGCTTTGAGGAGACTGGAACCGCACGCTTTGTCGCGACCCAGCTCGCCCTGGCCGGCTACACCGTGCACGAGGGTGTTGGCGGTACCGGCGTCGTCGGCGTGCTCGATCGGGGTGCCGGACCGACGCTCGCCTTGCGCGCCGACATGGACGCCCTGCCAATCGCCGAAGCAACCGGCGTGGCGCACGCATCGCGCCGTCCTGGCTGCATGCACGCCTGCGGGCACGATGGGCACGTCGCGATCCTGCTCGGGGCCGCCTATAGGATTGCCGCCGCTAGGATCAGTGGGACGGTTGTGCTGTTGTTCCAGCCTGCCGAGGAGCTTGGGCGCGGCGCGAGGGCGATGCTTGAGCATCCGCTGCTGGCCTCGCTCAAGCCGGAGGCGGTCCTCGGCTTGCACAACTGGCCGGACCTCCCGTTCGGCCAAGTCGCCGTGCGGCCCGGAGGAATGATGGCGTCCTCGGACCGTTTCCAGCTCCGCATTACCGGCACGCCTTCGCATCCGGCGCTGCCTCACCAGGGCAATGACGTGATCGCCGCTGCCGCTGCGCTGGTGCCGGCGCTCCAGGAAACATTCCTGCGCCGCCGCGAACCTCGGGGTGCGGCGCTGATCTCCGTCACGGATTTGGTCGCGACCGGGGATGACCATTTCATTCCGGCAGAAGCTCGGCTCCGCGGCACGATCAGATGCCTGGATGCCGAGGCCCGCCGTCAGGCGCTGGATTGGCTGGATAGCATGACTCATTCCGTAGCGGCCCGCTTCGGGGCGACTGCTGAGATCACCACGCGCCAGGGCTGTCCCGTGACCTACAATGATGCCGGGTTGGCGAAGATGGTGGCCGAGTGCGCGGCAGACGTCATAGGGCGAGACGCCGTATGCACGCATTTCGAGCCCTCGATGACGGGGGAGGACTTCGCCTGGTTCATGGAACGTTGGCCGGGTGCCTACTTCTGGCTCGGCACGGGCGGCCCGCGAGCCAGGCCCCTTCATGATCCGGCATACGACTTCGACGATGCGGTGATCCCGGCGGGAGTAGCACTGTGGACCGCCATTGCCGAGCGGATGCTGCCCCCCTGACGTCTCGCGCCCAACCGTCCCCAACCCTGGCTTCTTGCGATGGAGTGCCCGCCATGATCACACGCCGCCATCTTACCGCAGCCATCGCCGCAACCGCCCTGGCTCGCCCGGCCATCGCACAACCAGCTTCCAGCCGCACGCTGAAGTTCGTGCCGCAGGCGCCGCTCACCATCTTGGACCCGCACTTCACGGCTGCGAATGTGACGCGCGCCCATGCGGCACTGGTCTTCGATACGCTTTTTTCCACCGATGCCAACCTCCGCTCGCAGCCGCAGATGGCGGAGGGCTACACGGTGTCCGACGATGGTCGCCTTTGGTCGATCCGTCTCCGCGATCAGTTGCGGTTTCACGACGGCTCACCGGTGCTTGCCGCCGACTGCGCGGCCAGCATGCGGCGTTGGGCCGTGGTGGATGGGTTGGGACAGCTCGCCGCTGCCGCAATCGACGAATGGGTGGCGGCGGACGACCGCACACTGCAAGTCAAGCTGAAGCGGCCCTTCCCGTTCCTGGTCGATGCGATGGCTACCGCAACCGGCAATGCGCCGATCATCCTGCCCGCTCACCTGGCGGGCATCCCGCCGGGACGGCAGGGCATCGAGATGATCGGCAGCGGCCCGTTCCGGTTCGTTGCGAGCGAGTTCAATGCCGGCAGCCAGGCCGTTTATGCCCGCTTCGAGGGCTACGTTCCTCGATCGGAAGAGCCGAGCTGGAACAGCGGAGGCAAGCGGGTCTTTTTCGACCGGATCGAATGGGTCGGATTGACCGACCCATCGACGGCTGCCGCCGCACTGCAGAACGGCGAGGTGGACTGGTGGGAGCAGGCGCTTTCGGACCTGCTGCCCACGCTTCGGCGCAACAAGGATGTCGCGACCGATCGGGCGGACCCAACAGGGTTTTGCGCCGTGATGCGTTTCAACACACTGCAAGCGCCGTTCGACAAGCCGTTGATGCGGCGGGCTATGCTGCATGCGGTCAACCAGGCCGACTACATGGTGCCTGTCACCGGAAACGACAGCGGCGCCTACCAGCTGTGCCACTCGCTGTTCCCGTGCGGGACGCCGTATGGCCGGCCTGCCACGCCTGATCCGATCAGCGAGGAGCCCAAACTCGATCAGGCGCGCGCCCTGATCCGCGAAGCCGGTTATGCCGGCGAAAAGATCGTCATCATCAACCCGACCGACTTCCCGAGTATCTCCCCCTTCGGCCAGGTGACGTTCGACACGATGAAGAAGCTCGGCCTGAACGTCGAGTTGGCGGAAACCGACTGGGGCAGCGTGCTCACCCGTCGCAACAACCGCGGCCCGGTGAGCCAGGGTGGATGGAGCGTCTTCCACAGCTGGAACAACGGCAGCAGCATCTTCGACCCCGTACGCAATGTCGCGCTACGCGGCCTTGGCGAGAAGGGCTGGGCAGGCTGGTACGGCAGTGACCGCATGGAAGCGCTGGTTCAGTCCTGGCTGACCGCGACGGGCGCCGATGAGCGTCAAAAGATCGCGGCCCAAGTGCAGGATCTTGCTGCGCTCGATGCACCATCGGTCCCGATCGGCCAGTTTTACCTGGATACGGCCTACCGCCGGTCTCTGTCTGGCATCGCACCCTCTCCGACACCGGTGCCATGGGACGTCCGCCGGGTTTGACCATGCACGGTCACCAGACTGAGGCTTTCGGACCGAGCATCGCGGTCATTGGCGCCGGCGTCACCGGCGTCACTACTGCCTACAGCCTGCTGCGGCGCGGCTGGCGGGTGACGCTGTTCGACAAGCACCCCTACGCCGCAATGGAAACCTCCTTTGCCAACGGCGGCCAGCTGTCCGCCTCCAACGCCGAGGTGTGGAACAGCTGGAGCACCGTGCTGAAGGGCCTGCGCTGGATGTTCCAGCCCGGCGCGCCGCTGCTCGTGCGCCCCGCACCGAGCTGGCACAAGCTGTCGTGGATGGCAGAGTTCATCGCGGCCATCCCCCGCCACGAGGAGAACACCGTCACCACGGTGCGCTTGGCCATCCAGGCGCGAACGCACCTGCAGCGGATGGCCAGCGAGGCCGGTATCGACTTCGACTGCGAGGAGCGGGGTATCCTGCACTTCTACGAAACGAAGGCCGACTTCGAGCAGGCCCGGCGGGTATCGGCGCTGCTCGCGAAGGGCGGGCTGGAGCGGCGTGCCGTCACGCCTGCAGAAATGCGGGAGATCGAGCCTGCGCTACACGGCATTCTATATGGGGGCTGGTACACTCCGTCGGACTTCACAGGCGACATCCACAAGTTCACCAACGGGCTCGCCGAAGCGTGCGAACGGCTGGGCGCCGCCATGCGCCTGTCCACGCGGGTGTTGGGCGTGGAGGCGACGGACGCAGGTGTCACGGTCCGGCACCAGTCGACCGAGCCGCGACTGGACCGTAGTGAGGCACCGGTCGAGGAGAGCCGTTTCGAAAAGGTTGTGGTATGCAGCGGCGTGCTGTCGCGCGCCCTGGGCCGCAGCCTAGGCGACCGGGTGAATGTGTATCCGGTGAAGGGCTACTCCATCACGGTGAACCTGCCGGAGCCCGCCGACCAAGCGGCTGCGCCCTGGGTGAGCCTGCTGGATGACAAGGCTAAGATCGTCACCAGCCGGCTGGGCCGCACCCGCTTTCGCGTAGCAGGCACAGCGGAGTTCGCCGGCATCGACAAGGATATCCGGGCCGAGCGGATCGAGCCGCTGGTGGCGTGGTGCCGGGCGCACTTTCCAGGCATGAGCACGCGGCAGGCTGTGCCTTGGGCCGGACTGCGCCCTATGATGCCGGACATGATGCCGCGCGTCATGCAGGGGCGGAACCCGCGCGTGTTCTACAATACCGGGCACGGTCACCTTGGCTGGACGTTGTCGGCGGCCACGGCCGACGCGGTAGCAGCACTGGCAAGCGGACGGGCAAATTCTTGAATCTCATAGGCGCGCTCACGTATGACAAAGACTTTATCATCTATTCTCACCTGAAACGGAGCTATCCAAACGTTTAAGGGCAGTCCGTGCAGCTAGGCCCACCTCGCCACTTATCGCTGAAGGAAGGCCGCCACCTATCTTCGAAGCTCACAGTAGAGGGAGGCGAGGGGGAGTCCATGATCGTGCTGACGGAAGCCACGGGCCAGAACGGGGGCGAGGTGGCGCGGCAGCTGTTCGAAGTAGGCTTGCCGTTCCGCGCCGTCGTTCGCAACGGCGACAAAGCAGGCGGCAAGCTGCGCAAGGGCGTGGAGGTAGTCACGGGCGATCTGGCCGACCCGGCCTCGCTCGACCGCGCGCTTGCCGGCACGACGGCAGTGTTCATACTGTGCTCCGTGGAGCCGAACCAGGTGGAACTGCAGGGCAACGTCGCGGACGCGGCGGCGCACGCCGGTACCTGATCGACCAATTTCTACGGACCGCCTCGAACCTGCGTCGCGACGCGTAGGAAGGCTCGCGCCTAGGCCAGGGAGGGCCGCGCCGTGGGTGAGAGGTCCGTCGTGGTGTTCGTCTGTGCACCAGGTGCTGGCGAGGGCGTAGGAGCAATCGTGCCGCAAACCAACCGGCGCAGGACATCAGGCAGCTTGACCGAGGCAGGGAGCGCGGCAGCGTCTTCGCCAGAGCGCACCCAGTCGCAGAACCGGCCCAGACTCTCCGTGACCTTGAGTTGCTGCGACGGGCTGTAACCCTGGCGCGCAAGGTGTCGAACCAGGGCAAGCTGGCCGAGGACCGGCGCTGATCCCTTCGCTCCTTCGGTGAACAGGACCGGCAGCACCCCGTCGCGAGTTGCGACCATGCAGATCAAGTGGATTCCGCCATGCATCAGCCATCCCTCGGCGAGGATTTTGGACGTCAGGCCAGCAGCCCCGGCGGCGCATGCGCCGCCGGGGCTGCTGGCCTGACGCTACGTGCTTCCCGGGCGACTCGCCAGCAATCTTGGCACTTGGAGTATGCTGCCACACAGGGAGGATAATTCCTCGGCATCGTGCATCAACTCCCGCAGGCGCTCGCCGGCGGTGAGGGGCCGCAGCGCCGTGCCAATGCTTAGCAGCAGGACGGTGATCGAGTGCTGGGCGACCGAGAGGGGCAGGTCCCATTTCGAGTGGCCGCACCAGCGATAGGTGCGGGACAGCCCGGTCGCCAGGTCGGCGTCGTCCCATGCCATCGGATGCGGATCAAGGAGGTCGAGGCGCTTGCCGGACTTCAGCAGCACCCAGGCACGGTCAGGGCGGGCGCTCATGGCTGCAGCCCCGGCCTTGGCGAGGGCGGCCGGCGCTGATCCGGCTGCGGCCCGGCGTCCCCGTTGTTCCGTGCCGCGATGGCGCGGGCAGCGCCCAGCGCATCTCTTTCCTCGAAAGCCCTGACACGCTCGGCCATGCGGACCGGCGTTGGCTCCCAGGGCAGGCGGGTGGCCGGCTCCGGCCGGTCCATGGCGCGTGCGACATCGGCCAGGGCGGACGAGAAGCGGGGGTGGGCCGGACGGGCGGCCTCCTGGCCGCGCGCCTTCAGCACGTTGTTCCAGTCGTTCTGCTCGGCCGGCGGCAAGGCCCGTTGCACCGGCACCCCCACCGCCTCGGCCATGGCCGCCAGCCGGACGGCATACTTCTCGCCCTGCACGTCGGCGTCGGTCGCAGCGACCAGCACCCCGCCCGGCCGCTGGCTGAGCGCTGCAAGCTCCCGCTCCAGGCAGGCCACGGTGCCCGGCCCCATGCCGCCAGCAGTAGCGACGTAGAGCGTGTCGCGCCGCAGGTCCTCCAGGGCGGCCAGGCTCATGGCGTCGATCGGCGCCTCCGCCACTGCCAGCCGTGTCGGCGGCTCCCGGCCGGGCTGCAGCCGGAACAGCGTCTTGTCGCCATCCTCGGAGAAGCCCCGGTAGTTCGGCCCGCGCATCTCGATGCCGGACAGCACGCCCTTCTCGTCGCGGTGCGCGAACCAGGCGCTCCCGTAAGGTCCCTCCCGCAGCGCGTCGGCCTGGGCGGCAAGCGCCAGCACCTCCGGCGGCAGGCGGCGCTCCTCGGTCAGGTAGGCCCAGGTGCGGGACCCCTTGCCCAGCCGGGGCCGTGCGCTCCATCGCTCGCCCGGCGGTTGGCTCGGCTTCTCCTTCTCCGCCCGCTCGGCCGGTGCGTACGTGGGCGCCACGCCCAGCATCCCGCGCAGCATGCCCCGGACCTGGCCGAAGTTCAGCGACGGGTCCAGGTGCTGGGCCAGGTTGAACACGTCGCCCTTGGCGCTGCCGCCCGCGTCCCACCAGCCCTTGCCGTCGTGGTTGACGATGATGATCTCGCCTGCGCCGCGGCGGTACTTCAGGCTCTTGCGGCTGCTCTCCCGCTCGTCGAGCTTGTAGCCGCCCAGCTTCTCCAGCAGCGCGGCGCAGTTCACCCCCGCCTTCAGCTGCTCGATCTCCGGATCATATCTGCTCATCGCACCGCGCTCCCTTCCAGGGTCTGCCGGGCGGAGCTGGACGGGGCCTCTGCCCATCCGGTCTCCTCTCCCAGACCCCCTCGGCGAAGCGCCTGCCGAGCACGGGGCAAGGGCGGGTGCGCAGCGCCCGGGAGCGGAGCGACGCACCCTTGCGGCGTGCGTAGGACAGGCGCTATCGCCATCTCGGCCTCCTTGTGGTCGTTGTTCCTCTTCCTGGTTTGCCCGCCGATCTTGCGAACGCAGTTGCCCGTTCTGCTCGGTCGGGACGATTTCCGGGTTGCGCGCGCGATTTCTCCCGCGCACCAGGGGATGCTGGCGGCCATGGCGGCTCCTCTCGTGCAGGGGCAGGGAAGGGGAGGGGGCGGCGCTACCAGGCGCCGCAGGTCGCCTCGATCAGCGCCCGCTCCACGTCGTCCACAGCGGCGAGCGCAGCGCGGTGCAGCTCGGAGCCTTGCCGGGCGCGGGCGACGACGTGCTCCCAGGCAGCCCGGTCATCGGCGAGGTCGGGGTGGCCGTCCTGGATCGCCTGCAGCTCCATGATCGGCGTGCCGTCCGTGTGGAAGCCGGCGTCCGCCAGGCCCCAGCCCTCGCGCTCGGCCACGGTTCGGTCGAACGGGAAGCTCGGCGCGGCGGGAATCGTCATCAGCACTTTCATCGGGGGTCTCCTGTTCCTGTCTCCATCCTTGAAGACCCCCATCGCGCGCCGCGGCCGGCCGGACGGCGCAAGGGCGCGGCGCTTGCCGCGGGATCGCAGCCGCCCAGCGCAGCGGCGGCGAGAACCCACCCCTTGCGCCGGCCGGACGGCTGCGGCAGCACCCTCCTGGTCCGTCCTCCTTCCTGGTCGCGGCTCATGCTGCCCGCATCTGTCCCGGCTCCGACCTTTGTTCACGGCTCGGCGCCAGGCTCGGCGCGGCGAGGGGCCAAGCTGCGGTCGGGGGCGTTGCGCTGGTCGGACAAAATCGCGCAGGGACCGGACTATGCGGTCGCGTTCGCAACCGGGGCGGACATGCTGCGATGACACCAGGCCCGGCGGTCAGGACCTGGCGCGAAACGGGATGTCAGGAGTCGGTCGGGTGCGTGAGAACGGTTACTATTGGTGCGAAATCCACGAGTTCGGGTCCATCGACGTGGTGGCCTACCATGACGGCAGGTGGGTCAAGGACTGGGTGATCAACGAGGGCGACGTGACCGTCATCAGCACGCCCATCGCCCTTCCCACGGCGGCGGAGTTGGCGGGACACGCGGAGCGGCTTGCCCGCATCGGCCAGGAGATCTTCGACGAGGACGGCGCCGACCCCCGGTGGGACGGCGTCCATGTTGACGGCGCCTACTGGATCAAGCGCGACGGCTATGAGCCGGAGATCGCGCTCAGCCTGGAGGGAGGCTGGTGCTCCTACCTTCTGGGCCTGCCTGGCTATGACTGGGAGATCTACCCCGGCAAGCCATCGCCGAGCGTGCTGTTCGGCCCGCTGGACAAGCCCAGTGGTCGGCATCGGCGAAGCACCTACCTTGCCACCCTGCTTGAGCACGAGCGGCAGCAGGCACGGGCGGCTGAGGAAGCCAAGGCGGCCAAGCTACGTCGGAAGCCGAGGGCCGCCAAGCCCCTGGTGCTGCCAAAGGCGAAGCTGAATTGACAGGCCAGTGCCGGTGTAGGACGGCAACCCAAAGGATATGCCTGCGCTCGCGCCAGAGCTACATCCTGCTGGACAACCCACTGCGGTCGCGAGTTGGAAGATGCAAATGACCGCTCTCGACCCCAAGCAGACCAATGACTGAACTATGATTTTGGGGCGGAGGACGGCGGAGCACGAGTTTGGTGCTCCGCCCGCCATGTGCGTGCTTACGCGTTCGCAGGCAGGCGATCGAGTGCCTCGACCAGCTTGGCCGCGATCAGATGATCCGAGCTCGGGTTCTGTCCGGTAATCAGCTCGCGGTCGACCACCACGTTGGGTGCCGAGTCCTCCGCATTGGTGCTCACCGTAGACCCCGCCAGCGCCAGGGCGTCGGGCATGGTGAAACACAACCTGCCATGCAGGAGGCTGTCCTCGGCCGCTCGCTCTTCGCTCACAGAGAATACGGTCATCCGGTAGCCGGCATAGATCCAGCCCTGGGCGCATCCGCTCGCCGCGGCCTTGTCCCCGGCGATCAGGGCGGCGCGGAACTCGCGCGCACGCGGCATCGCCGCGGCGGTCGCTACCGGGGCATGGCAGAGCAACGCAGTCGGCCTCCCGGCCTTGTGGAAGTGGTGCAGGACCGCGCCCATGTCGACATCCTGCATGAGGTCGACCGCCGGCGCGTGGCCGCCGGGCACGAAGAGGCCGGCGTAGCCGTCCAGCCCCGCGTTGATCACAGAGCGCAGCGTGCTCACCTGGTTCATGGACGGGTCGCCGGCGTAGAAGCTCCTGGCGCGTGCGTGGGCGGCCTCGTCGCCTCCGAAGTGCTGCGCCGCGTCCGACACTTCGTCGATGTGCGGCTTGGTCCCGTCCGGCGTGGCGAGCACGACCGCGTATCCGGCCTCGATCAGCGCCATCGCCGGCACGACCGTCTCGTTGAGGTACTGCCCGATCGCAGCCGAGCCACCGCCCTGGAGCTCGATGCGTGTGGCGTTCGAGCCCACCACGAGCACTGTTCCCTTGGTCATCCATCTCTCCGTTGAACCGTCCGCGTCCTGTGCGGGCAAGCCGGATATGACCTCGGCCAAGACATTGCTGAAATTGATTGTTTGTATCTCTGATATACAGATGCCAACATAAGTCGTGCGCTACGACCTCAACTTGTTGCCGATCTTCGTTGCCCTGATGGCGGAGCGCAGCGTTACACGCGCCGCCGAACGCCTGGGCATGACCCAGCCGGCGCTGTCGAACGCGCTTTCACGTCTGCGGACCACTTTCCAGGATCAACTCTTCATCCGCGAACGCTACGGCATCCAGCCAACCCCGGTTGCCGTCGAACTCGCGCCCGTCATTGCCGAGGCGCTGGCGAGGCTCGACGACGCGGTGCTCGGTCAGCAGGAGTTCGACCCTGCAACGGCCGAGCGTCTGCTGACCGTCGCGCCCAACGGGTACGTCGAACTCGTTCTGGTTCCCGCAGTCGTTGCGAGGCTTCGGGTGGTCGCGCCCGGCATCACGCTGCGCCTGATCCCGTATAACAACGACCTGGCAGAAACAGGCGTCGTCTCCAGCACCACCGCACTGGTGCTTGGCCGGGTCATCGATCCGCCAGATAGCTTGGTCGTGCAGCACCTTTTCGATGAGGGGTTCGCCTGCGTGGTGCGGGTAGGCCATCCCGAGATCAGCAGCAGCATCACCCGTGACCAGTTCGAGCGGCTCAGGCATGTCAATGTGGTGCCGCCCGGCCGTATGCGCGCAGGGCTGTTCCAGGCGCTGGCGCGGCAAAAGCTCAAGCGCGAGGTTGCGATCTCGGTCACCAATTTCTTCGCGGTCGCCGAGATGGTCGCCGTCACCGATTACTGCGCGACGCTGCCTGGACTGGTCTGTCGCCGGCTGGCACATGATCCTCGGCTCAAAGTGCTATCTCCGCCGGTCGATCTTGGCACGTTCCCGGTCGAGATGGCCTGGCACGTGCGCTACCGCCACGATCTTGCACACCGTTGGCTCAGGTCCCTGATCGGCGAAGTGGCCATGGAGCTGGCTGGCTGAAAACTTCGGCAGCTTCAGTAATGTCCGAGGCCGACAGAGAGTCTGCAAACCACCAAGTGCAGTCCTTGCACAGGACCACTTGTCGAACTTGCCGCTAGGGTGAGGTCTGCAGGAGGGCCTCGAACGCCTTGTACAGCACCTCATTCAGCTTCATGTCGTGGCTGGCCGCGTAGCCTCGGAAGCGCCGCCGGAACTCGTTCGGCACCCTGAAATTGAGGTTCTCGCCATACTGGGACTTCGCCTTGGCCTGTGCTGAAGGAGCAGGACTGACGCCGCCAGGTGGAGCGACGGCTGCGGTTCCGATCATGTCGGCAGCAACACCCGCGAGCTTCTTAGCCATTGGCAACCACCCTCCCTGATCCGACCTTGCGTATCTTCGACTTTACGGGGTTCCGTGTTTTCTTGCTATCCCCCATGCGCTCCGCGACGTAGGCCCACAACGCCTCGATCTCCTTCGCTGCCTGGCCCTTCGGCTCGTGGTCCATGACCGTGCGCCCGTCCGCAAGTACCCCGGCGAAGCCCACCCGCGAATGGATCACTCCGGCGACCCGGCCGTGCTCAGACAGCGCCGCCATGGCCTGTGTCACGAGCGTCGCGCCACGGGTGGCCTGGGAGACGACGAACGCAAACGGCTTCTCCGCCTTGCGAGCGATCTCGATGGTGGCGCCGACCGCCCACAGGTCGGCAGGGGAGGGGCGAACTGGGATGAGCACCAGGTCGGCGGACGCGATCACCGCGGCGATCGAAGCCGAGACCGCGGGCGGCGTGTCGATGACGCACAGCTCGTAGCCCTCGGCACTCAACGCCTCCAGCTTGGTGGAGAGCTGGCCGATGGTTGCCTGGGCCAGGGCGGGCGTGTCTGCCTCCCGGCTCTGCCACCATCTCGCCAGGGTTTGCT
>CAXSGE010000077.1:0-19170 GCA_964236715.1 uncultured Acetobacteraceae bacterium
CATACGCCTTGGCCGCATTCATCGTCGTGTACATGTCGGCGATCTTGCCCTGCATAAGCTGGAACTCGCCGATTGCCTGGCCAAACTGCTTGCGCTCATGAATATACGGCAGCACAACATCCATGCACGCCTGCATAATCCCCAGCGGCCCCGCCGCCAGCACCGCGCGCTCGTAGTCCAGCCCGGACATCAGCACGTTCACCCCGCGGCCCACGCCGCCCATCACGTGCTCCTCCGGCACCTCGCAGTCCTGGAACACCAATTCCCCAGTGTTACTGCCGCGCATGCCGAGCTTGTCGAGCTTCTGCGCACAGGAAAAACCGGTCATGCCCTTCTCAATCAAGAACGCGGTGATGCCGCGCGGTCCCGCCGCCGGGTCGGTCTTGGCATAGACCACCAGCACGTCCGCCTCCGGCCCGTTGGTTATCCACATCTTGGTGCCGTTCAGCACATAACGGTCGCCGCGCTTGTCCGCCCGCAGCCGCATGCCGACCACGTCCGACCCGGCGCCGCTCTCGCTCATCGCCAGCGCGCCGACCTGCGCGCCCCCAATCAGGCCCGGCAGATAGCGGCGTTTCTGCTCCTCGGTGCCGTTTTTGCGGATTTGATTGACGCAAAGGTTGCTATGCGCGCCGTAGCTCAAACCGACCGAAGCGCTGGCCCGGCTGATCTCCTCCATCGCGACGCAGTGCTCAAGATAGCCCATGCCTGCGCCGCCATATTCCTCCTCGACCGTAATGCCGAGCACGCCGAGGTCGCCCATCTTGCGCCACAGGTCGGCCGGAAAGTCATTGCTGCGGTCGATCTCGGCGGCGCGCGGCGCGATCTCGTCGGCGGCGAAGGTCTCGACGGACCCACGGAGCATATCGGCGGCCTCGCCGAGGTCAAAATTTAGGCCCGGCAGGCGATTGAGCAGGCTTGCGGACACGAGGGGATTCCTTTTGTGTTCCAGCCGAATATAGGCCAGGAGCCGCCCATGACCACAGCTATAAGCTATGTGCACGGCGCGCGGGATTTGCCGCTGCTGGGCGAGACGCTGGGCCAGAACATCGACCGCACCGCTGCGCGCTTTCCCGACCATCCGGCGCTGATCGTGCGCAGCCAAGGCGTGCATTGGAGCTACTCCGAGCTGGTACGGCGGGCCGAGGCGTTTGCCGCCGGGCTGCTGGCGTTGGGCATCGGGCGCGGGGATCGGCTGGGCATATGGTCGCTAAACAATGCGGAATGGGTCGTGGTGCAGTTCGCGACTGCCAAGGCCGGGATCATCCTGGTCAACGTCAACCCGTCCTACCGCGCGACCGAGTTGGAGTTCGCGCTGAACATGGTCGGCTGCAAGGCGCTGGTATGCGCGACGCGGTTCAAGACCAGCGACTACCTCGGCATGTTGACCCAGATCGTGCCGGAGCTTGCGGCCTCGACGCCGGGCGAGCTTATCAGCCAACGGCTGCCGGACCTGCGCATCGTCATCCAGATTGGCGGCGCGGCGCCGGGCTGCGTGGCGTTCGACGACGTGGCCGGGCTTGCCACCGACGCGCACCGGGCGGAGCTGGCGCGCCTGCAGCCGCTGCTGCAATTCGACGATCCGATCAACATCCAGTTCACCAGCGGCACCACCGGCGCGCCGAAGGGTGCGACGCTCACCCACCATAACATCCTGAACAACGGGTTCTTCATCGGCGAGGCCATGCGGCTGTCGGAGCAGGACCGGCTGTGCATCCCGGTGCCGCTGTATCATTGTTTTGGCATGGTGCTGGGCAACCTCGCCTGCACCACGCATGGCGCCGCCATGGTTTATCCCGGCTCGGGCTTCGACCCGTTGGACGTGCTGCAGACCGTGGCGAACGAGCGCTGCACCGGGCTGCACGGCGTCCCCACCATGTTCATCGCGGAGCTTGAGCATCCGGAATTCGACCGCTTCGACCTCAGCAGCCTGCGCACCGGCATCATGGCGGGGTCGCCCTGCCCCATCGAGGTGATGCGCCGCGCCGTCGACCGCATGCACTTGCAGGAGATCACGATCTGCTACGGCATGACGGAGACGAGCCCGGTCAGCTTCCAGAGCTCCACCTCCGACCCGCTGGAGCGCCGGGTCAGCACGGTGGGACGGGTGCATCCGCATCTGGAGGTGAAGGTCATCGACGCCGAAGGCCGCATTGTGCCGCGCGGCGTGGCCGGCGAGCTGTGCACCCGGGGCTACAGCGTGATGCTGGGATACTGGGGCGACGAGGCCCGCACCCGCGGCGTGATCGACCCGGCGCGCTGGATGCACACCGGCGACCTGGCGACGGTCGACGACGAGGGGTTCTGCAACATCGTCGGACGCATCAAGGACGTAGTCATCCGCGGCGGCGAGAACGTCTATCCGCGTGAAGTAGAGGAGTTCCTGTATCGGCACCCGGCCATCCACGATGTGCAGGCGTTCGGCGTCCCGGACCCGAAATATGGCGAGGAGCTTTGCGTCTGGATCAAGCTGCGCGGCGGCGAGAGCCTGACGGAGGCGGAAGTCCAAGGGTTCTGCCGCGGCCAGATCGCGCACCAGAAGGTGCCGCGCTACGTGCGTTTCGTCGACGACTTCCCGATGACCGTGACCGGCAAGATGCAGAAGTTCCTGATGCGCGAGGCGATGGAGCGCGAACTGGGCGTGCGGGCAGCGGAGACGGCTTGATGTCCTGACGGCTTGACCGGAGCGCCCTGCCCGCGCTACGCCCCGCGCGCTGTCCCGTTCGTCTAGAGGCCTAGGACACGGCCCTTTCAAGGCTGTAACACGGGTTCGAATCCCGTACGGGGCACCATGGGCGACGCCGGTGCCGCTCGTGAGCGTCAGGGTCATCCCCGCTTAGACGGGGACGGATCAAAAATTTCCCGAATATACAGGCGAAATCGCCGGCGTTGCCTGGATTGGGCATTCGACTTGCGAAAGCTGGCGAATTCGTTGCTAATTCAAACTTGCATGCACTTTCGAGCAAACTGTGGGGTGGCCGCGACATAATGACCGATCAAGGAACGCCCGGCACGCCGGATCAGCATGTGGCCGGCAAGCTTGCCCGGCTTATTGAACTTGAGGCGACCATGGCGGAACTGCGTCACGATCTTCGTGGCATGCTCGCACCCGCGCTCCTGGTCGTCGACCGGTTGCTCGCCCACTCCGACCCCAAGGTGGTCAAGGCGGGAGAGACCGTGCTGAAGGCGGTCACGCGGGCAGACGAGCGGCTGGCCGCGACCCGCCCGCGTACGATACAACGGCTTTTTGGCTAGGCCGGCTCGGACGCGGCTTGGGGCGCGGCCAAGCTTGTAGTGGCGTAGAAGTCGCGCAACAGCGTGCTCAAGCCGATGCTGGCCAGATGCACGTGGCTGTCAGCGTCCAACATCAGCGGGTCGTCCGCCCACTGCCCAAAGCTGTCCCGGCATAGCAGTTCCCCTGCTGTCGACGTGCTCGACAGCAACAGGATTTCCATCACGCTCGGGATTGTCGTGTAGGTCCACACGTTGGCGCGCGTCTGCGCCTCGTTGGAAGGCGAGAGTATCTCAATGAGCGCGACGGGATCGACGATGGCCCTGGCCCCGCTTGCCGGCGAGCAGGTGACGCCGAGATCGGCGATGCGCTCGTTGCTGATCGAACGGACGCGCGGGATGACGCCAGGGGCCGTAATGACCCGGCAGGGCGAGCCGGCGTTGCGCAGATGCTGCGTGAGGAGGTACGCCGCCTCGCTTTGAATGGCTCCATGGTTCTCGCCGGTCGGCGCCATGCAGACCGGCTCGCCGTCGACAAGGTTCCAGCGCCGGTCCTCCTCCCCGGCTTGCGGCAGCCAGCCCTGGAACTCGACGACGGTCATGCGGTGCGGAACGCGAAGGGCGTTGCTCATGCCGAGCAGCATAGCCGCGCCTATGGGGAAAGAAACCTTTTGTCGCGCGGGGTTTTCGCCTTCGGCACATGCATCGATCCTATGCCTCGGTGTCGACGATGATCCGAGCAAGCGCATCCTCAAGCGACTGGACCGGCACTTTCGAACCCTCGCGGCCGAGTTCGGTCCGGTCCCCGACGCTGCATAGCCACAGGTGCCCGTCGGCGCGGAAGATGGTCCAATGCGCCACGCCCTCTCCATAGCCCACGAAGATCAATCCGTTCGGATGCCCGCCGCCGGCCGGCTGTATGGAAGCCTCAAGCCCGTTTTTGTCGGCCCATGCTACGAGCTTGGCTCGTTCCTCGGCCCTGAAGTCCACATGGGCAGTTGCGGCGGAGCGGTTCGCGGTGAGCGACATTGAATGCCATCCTTCTGGTCTGCCACAGGAAGACCACAACAGGCCGGCTTGGTATCGTTATGATATGTCAAATGTAGCGTGTTCCTGGGAGCAGTGCGATGGCAGGTGCCCGGCGGACGGTCTGCTTGACGTTCCTCCGTGAGATTTCGGCGCGACGTTGAAAAGTAGGTGATAAAATTGGACTCTTTGGAAACGTCAGCCCATCCCGTATGGGGCGCCATGCGGTGCCGGCCATAAACGCGCTCCGGACCACCGCTCTCGAAGCCAGGGCCACCGGGGCGCATGGCCGCGCGATCGAGGCATGGCGCGCCCTGCTGGCGCAGCAGCCTGACGACTGGACCCTGGCGCTCGAACTCAAGCGGGACCTGAAGGCCGCGCTGCACTACCCAGATGCCGATCCGCAGTTCCGCCGGGCAGCGCGACATCTGCCGGACCCGGAATGGCTGGCGCACTACACGGCGCTGTACGCCTACCACATGGACGACCTCGACACGCTGCGGCAGCGCGCGTCCGACCTGCTGCACCGCTGGCCGGACGAGGCAAACCTACATGCGCTGGGCGCCGACGTGGCGCGGCAGCAACGCGACTGGGCCGGGGCAGCGCAGGGTTTCGCCGCTGCCCTCCAGTTGGACCCAGGCAACGCAGAATATGCCGCAAAGCTTAACGCCGCGCTAATGTACCAGCGCGTCGGCGCTTGGTATGCCGACCAACCGGCGCATGGCGATGCCTACGGGATCGCTGTCGTGAACCTCGACCGCAACACCGAGCGCCGCGCCTGGACCGAACGGCTGTTCGGCCACGGACCCGCGCCGCTGTTCCGCATCCCCGGCGTCGAGGGCAGCCGGCTTCCCCTGCCCGCGGTGCAGCGCTTGCTTGGCGCGCCCTCCGACCCGGCGCTCCGCGGCACGCTCGGCTGCTTCCTGAGCCACGCCGCGGCTTGGGAAAGCGTGGCGCTGCAGGGCCTCGAACATCTCTTGATTATCGAGGACGACGTGATCCCGCTGCTCAGCCTGCCGGCCCGGCTCGGCCCGCTGGGGTTGCCGCCGGGCTATGACGTTTGCTTCGTGAACGATCGCCTGGAACCCCGGCTGGACCCGGCGGTGACCCGCGCGCCAAGCCTGCATCGCCTGGCGGACGCCATGCTTGGTTTCCCGCCGGACGACAACGCGCCGGGCGGGGACGGCTATATCGTCAGCGCCCAGGGCGCCGCGAAGCTGCTGGCCTGGGTGGCGCAGGATGGCTTCACCGGCGACGTGGATTGGCGGCTGCTGGCCTATGGCATGAACCGGGACGCCATCGCCGCCCTGCCCCGCAAAGCTTTTTCCCGGCAGACGCTCGACCGGCTGCGGCGCCGCATCCCCCGTGGGGATCGGCTGGAGGCTTACGTGTTGCATCCGGCGCTGATCCGCACTGTGGGCGTCAGCAGCGACCGCGAGGACGAGGACCGGGAACGGCCCGCTTGACCATAACGTCGCGCCAAGGCTTGCTTCGCCCGAAACAGGAGGCGCATGCGTGACGGAACGAGTGGAATGCGTGGTCATGGGCGCCGGCGTGGTCGGCCTCGCCGTCGCCCGCGCCTTGGCGCTGTCGGGCCGCGAGGTCTGGGTGCTTGAAGCCACAGGCGGCATCGGCACCGGCGCGTCGTCGCGCAACTCCGAGGTCGTGCACGCCGGCATCTACTATCCAGCCGGCAGCCTGAAGGCGCGCCTCTGCGTCCAAGGCAAGCACATGCTCTATGCCTATTGCAGGGAACGCGGCATACCGCACAGCCGCCTGGGCAAGCTGATCGTTGCCGCCGACGAGGCCGAGGTCCCGGTGCTCGACACCATACGCGCCAAGGCGGCGGTGAACGGCGTCGAGGACCTGGAATGGCTGGGTCCCGAGGACACGCACCGGCTGGAACCCGCGCTCCGCGCCGCCGCCGCCCTGCTCTCCCCCAGCACCGGCATCATCGACAGCCACGCCCTGATGCTCGGCTTCCAGGGCGACATCGAGAACGCCGGCGGCGCCGTGGTCTGCCACGCCCCCATCCTGTCCGGCGTCGCGATGCCGGGCGGCTTCCTGCTGCAGGTCGGCGGCGACGAACCGATGGAGCTGGCCTGCGAGGTCCTGGTGAACGCCATCGGCCTGTATGCGCCCGATGTCGCCAGGCGCATCGCCGGCATCCCGCCCGAGACCATCCCACGGCCGCATCTATGCAAGGGCAGCTACTATTCGCTATCGGGCCGTGCCCCGTTCCGCCGGCTGATCTATCCGGTGCCGGAAGCGGCGGGCCTGGGCGTGCACTTGACCCTGGACCTGGGCGGCCAGGCGCGGTTCGGGCCAGACGTGCAGTGGGTCGAGCGCGAGGACTATGACGTGGACATACGCCGTGCCGACGATTTCTACGCCGCGATCCGCCGCTACTGGCCGGGCTTGCCGGATGGCGCGCTGACGCCGGGCTATGCGGGCATCCGCCCCAAGATCAGCGGCCCCGGCGAACCTCCGGCGGATTTCCTGATCTCCGGCCCGGCGCAGCACGGATTGGGCGGCCTGGTGAACCTGTTCGGCATCGAGAGCCCTGGCCTCACCTCGTCCATGGCGATCGCCGAGCACGTCGAGGGCTTGGTGAACCGGCGCAACGCGGCATAACGTCAAGGCACCGAATGATGGGAGAACGACCATGCGGGTGTTGTTGGCTGGCCTGCTTGCGGCGTCGACTTTGACCGGGCCGGCGCGCGCGGACATCGCGATTTCGTCCAACGACGCGCACACCGTGCTGAACAACGGCGCCCAGGTTGCCGCCGCCGGGGCGCCCGCCGACACGTTGAGCGTCATCGACCTGAAGGAAAGCCCGCCCAAGGTCCTCGCGACACTGGACGTGCCCGGCAGCGTCGTCGGCCCGCCCATGGCGGTCGCGATCGCGAGGGATGAGAGCTTCGCCATTGTCACCTCCGCCACCAAGGCCGACCCGCACGGCCCTGCCGGCATCAGCCCCGACGACCGGGTCTCGGTGGTCGACCTGACCACGAAGCCGCCGCAGGTCGTGCAGACGCTGCATGCCGGCGCGGGCGCGACCACGGTGCGCATCTCGCCCGACGGCGCGCTGGCGCTGGTCGCGAACCGGTTCGCCGGCACGCTGTCGGTGTTCACGGTGGCGGACCGGCGCCTGACCGCGGCTGGGACGGTGATGATCGATCCGAAGTCGATGCCGAGCGGGATCGCCTTCACCGTCGACGGCAAATCGGCGCTGGTGACCCGCAACGGCGACAACATGGTGCAGGTGCTGGCGATCGACGGCGAGAAGGTCACGCTCGTCAAGCGCCCGATCACCACCGGCGTGGCGCCCTACACCATCGACGTGACCGCGGACGGCACGCTGGCGGCGGTCGGCAACATGGGCCGCGGCGACGGCGACGTGGACACCGTGAGCCTGATCGACCTGACGGCGCAGCCGTTCCGGACCGTGCAGACGATCTCGGTCGGCCAGTCGCCCGAGGGGCTGAAGTGGTCGCCGGATGGCAGGTTCCTGGCGATCGGCGCGCAGGAGGGCACGACCAAGCCGGACGAAAGCCCGTTCCGTCGCGACCATGGGCGGCTGATCATGTTCGCGCTGGCCAACAAGCAACTGAAGCAGGTGGCGGAGGCGCCAATCGGCCGCTGGTCACAGGGCATCACCTTCTCCCGCGACGGACGGACCCTGCTGGTGCAGAACATGGTGGAGCGCACGATCCAAGTATTCCGCTGGGACGACACCAAGCTGTGGCCGGGCACGTCGATCGAGATTGCCGCGGGACCGGCGGCGATCATGACCGCATGGCCTTGATCACCATGTCCGCACTGCCCAGCCTCGAACAGCCCGACAACGATCCCTGGCTCTGGCTAGAGGATATAGACGGGGACCGCGCGCTGGCCTGGGTCGACGCGCAGACCGCGGCCACCATGGCGCGCCTTGCGGGACCGGATTTCAATCGCGACCGCGCTGCGCTGCTCGCGTTGCTGGACCGGCCCGACAACCTGCCGGTCGTCACCCGGCGCGCCGGTCTGCTGTATAATTTTTGGCGCGACGCGGAGCACCCGCGCGGCCTGTGGCGGCGGACGACGCTGGAAAGTTACCGCCTGCCTGAGCCGGAGTGGGACACCCTGCTGGATGTCGACGCCCTGGCCGCCGCCGAAGGCGAGGACTGGATTTGGCAGGGCGCCGGAACGCTGCCGCCCGGCCATGACCGCGCCTTGCTGCGGCTTTCGCGCGGCGGCGGTGACGCGATGGTGTTGCGGGAGTTCGATCTCCCATCCCGGACGTTCGTCGCCGATGGTTTCGTGCTGCCGGAGGCGAAGGGTGGGGCCACCTGGCTCGACCGCGACACGCTGCTGCTGAGCAGCGCGCTCGGCGGGGTGACCCGCTCCGGCTACGCCCGCACCGTCCGGCGCTGGGACCGCGGCGCCGACCCGGCCGAGGCGCCGATCCTGTTCGAGACCGATCCCGCCCATATATCGGCCTCAGGCGGGTATGACCGCGAGTTCGACCGGCTGACGTTCGTCGCGCGGACCGGGTTCTTCGACGCGGCCGTCCATATTGGCACCCGCGCCGGCCCCGAGCGGAAACTCGATTTGCCGAGCGACGCCTGGGTGCTCTGGGACCGTGGCTGGCTCGCGGTCCGGTCGCGGACGCCCTGGACTGTGGATGGGCAGACCTATCCCGCCAACACGGTGCTGGGCATCGGCTTCGAGGCATTCCTCGCCGGCAGCAGGGAGTTCGCTGTGCTGTTCAGGCCGGCGGAACGGCGGTCGGTGCAGGGGTTCTTCTGGTCGGACGGCCGGTTGGTCCTCAACATCCTCGACGACCTGCGCCCGGTTTTCCGGGTCGTCACGCCCGGCGCGTGGACCGATGCCGCATTGGAGGGCCTGCCAGAGATCGGCACGGTCTCCGCCTGGCCGCTCGACGCCGAGGACATGGAGCAGGACGGCACCCTTCTCGGCGCCGTGCAGGACCCGCTTACGCCGCCGAGCCTGCTGTTGCTAACTGGCGGCGAGCCCGAGGCGTTGAAGCGCGCACCCGTCGCCTTCGACGCGGGCGGCCTCGTCGTGACGCGGCACGAGGCGGTCTCGACCGACGGCGAGCGCATCCCCTACGTCCAGGTCGGCCCGCCCGGCCTGACCGGAGACGCGCCGGTGCATCTCACGGCTTACGGCGGGTTCAACATCTCCATGCTGCCGACCTACAGGGGCGGCATGGGGCGGCTGTGGCTCGAACCCGGCGGCACCACGGTCGTCGCCAGCATCCGCGGCGGCGGCGAGTTCGGCACGCGCTGGCACGACGCCGGGCGGCGGGAGCGCAAGGCGCGCAGTCATGACGACTTCGCCGCGGTCGCGGCGGACCTGGTGTCCCGCGGCGTGACCCGGCCCGAACGCATCGCCGCCGAGGGCGGGTCCAATGGCGGGCTGCTGATCGCCAACATGCTGACCCGCTATCCCGAGCGGTTCGGCGCGCTGTTCTGCACGATCCCGCTGATCGACATGCGCCGTTATGCGAAGCTGCTGGCGGGCGCAAGCTGGACCGCGGAGTATGGCGACCCGGATGTGCCGGAGGACTGGGCGTTCCTGCAGCATATCTCGGCGTATCACGTGGCGGCGCCAGGCCGGGCGTATCCGCCGATCCTGCTCGCCACCGCCCGGCGCGACGACCGGGTGCATCCGGGCCATGCGCGCAAGATGGCGGCGAAGCTGCAGGAGATGGGCTACGATGCATCGTTTTATGAGCCGGCGGCTGGCGGGCACGGCTACGGCAAGGATAATTCGGAGGCGGCGACCTTTGCGGCGCTGGGTGTCACGTTTTTGCGCCGGGCTATTGGTTGGACCCCGTAGCGACTATGAGGGCACCCGTGTGCTGCGACAAAAGCTGAATGCCAGTCGTCTTCCGCCAAAGCGGCTTCCGGTTCCTATTTTACGCCAACGAGGGTAGCCCAAGGGAGCCAATGCACATCCACGTGCTGCGGGACGGGATCGATGCTAAATTCTGGCTATGGCCCCAAATCAAACCAGCTTATAATGATGGCTTCAATGCTAAGGTACTGCGGGAGCTGATTGAGATTATCGAGCAGCGTCGATTTGAGATTGCGAGGGCATGGGATGATTTCTTCAGTGAGGGCTAGGAGCGTCCGCTTTGATCAGGACAGCATGTGGGTAGAGCTCTCCGACGGCCGCACCCTGGGTGTCCCGCTGGCGTGGTTCCCGCGCCTACTGCATGGCGCGGTCGAACAGCGGGAGCAGGTGTCGATCAGCAGCCGCGGGCTGCACTGGGAAGCGTTGGATGAGGACATCTCCATTGCCGGCCTGCTGGCCGGACAGGGCGATCAGACCCGCTCCAGCACAGCAACAGTGGCAGCCTAGCCCTTACTTCAAACAGTGGCGCAAGGCGAGCCCTTGCCGGTTTCTAACGGCCCCTTGGCGGGCCATGGGACCGGAATATGCATTATATCCGTCGTCGAGGACGTGGTCGAAGTTGAAGGTTTCGAACTGGCATCGGCACCGTGGTGGAGCTTTGCAAAGACCGTGCTGGCCGCGGCTGCCCTCGCGCTGGTTGCCGATGGCCGTCTTAGCTTAGATGCGCCAGTGCGTGGGCGTTCATTTACGCTTCGCCACCTGCTTCAACATCGGGCGGGCCTTCCCGAATACGGGCGGCTAGCAGCCTATCATGAGGCGGTTGCCAATGGTGAAACGCCTTGGACACGCGACGAAATGCTCCGGCAGGTCCAGGCCGAGAAGCTCATCTTCGAGCCTGGCCAAGGCTGGGCCTACTCGAACGTCGGCTACCTGCTCGTCCGCGAGCTGATCGAGGACACTGCCGGCCAGGAGCTCGGTGCAGCCCTCAATAGCCTAGTGCTCGCGCCACTTGGCATTGCCGGCGTCGAACTCGCCCACGACCCCGCCGACTTGGCGGCAACGGCTTGGGGGAATTCGGCCGGCTATCATCCAGGATGGGTATATCATGGCCTGCTGGTCGGGCCAGCCGCCAACGCCGCGCTGCTGTTGCACCGGCTGCTCGCAGGCGCGTTGCTGCCCGCGGCGCTATTAAGCGAAATGCTTTCGCCGCATCCGGTTGGCGGCCCGGTACCCGGGCGGTCGTGGCGAACAGCAGGATACGGCCTGGGTCTGATGATCGGCATCGGCGATACAGGTGCGACCTATATCGGCCACAGCGGCGGTGGCCCTCGCAGCACGGCGGCAGTTTACCAGCGCGCCCCCGAACGAAACCAAAGCAAGTCGCGCCGGACCGCCGCAGCGTTCGCACGCGTCGAAGACCCCGCAATCGTAGAGCAGCGCGCCATGACTCTCGCCTGCCGCTGACGGCCCGGCTTCGCCAGCGGTCCGAGTAGCGTCAAGCTACTCCGCCACCGCCGCGTCGGCGATGAAGAACCCCGCGGTAACGCTGCCGTTCCACTCCTCGGCCCGCAGGTGCCCGGCCAAGTGCAGCGGCGCGCCCCGGGTCAGCAGCGCCTCAGCCAGCGCGCCATCCTTCGCCCGGAACAGCAGCGTCTTCAAGCGCGGACCGCCCCCCTCCCCCTGCACATAGGCGCGGATCGTCGCGCCCTCCTTGCCGATCCGGTCGGCGCGTACCACTTGGGCGCGCGGCAGCACGAACACCGGCTCCTCATTGCCGTTTCCGTAGGGCGAGAGCCGGGCGAGCTGCTGCGCCAGGTCGACCGTCGCGCCAGGCACGGCCAGCGTGCCCTCCACCGGCAGGTCGGCGACGCACGGCAGCGCCGACGCATGCGCCAGGCGGTCGTTCAGGAAGGCATGAAACGCCGGCACGTCGCGCTCATGCAGCGCGAACCCGGCCGCCATCGCATGCCCGCCGCCCGACACCAGCAATCCCGCCTGCCGCGCCGCCATCACCGCGCCGCCCAGGTCCACGCCCGGCACCGACCGCCCGCTGCCCCGCACCAATCCGTCGGCCAACGCACCAACGCAGGCCGGGCGATTGTGCCGCTCCTTGATCCGCCCCGCCACGATGCCCACGACCCCGGGATGCCAACCGGCCGCGTGCACCAGCATCGCCGCGTGCCCGGCCGCCGCCTGTGCCGCCGCCTGCCCCAGCGCCGCCTCCAGCATTCCGGCCTCGACTGCCTGGCGCTGGCGGTTGGTGGTGTCGAGCGTGCCGGCCAACGCCCGCGCCTCAACGGGATCGTCGCAAAGCAGCAGGCGCAACCCGAGATCGGCCTGGCTGATGCGCCCAGCCGCGTTGATCCTCGGCCCCAACGCGAAGCCGCAGGTGAACGCGGTCGGCAGGTCTCGGGCGGAGGCCGCCTCCAGCAGCGCCGCGATGCCGGGGCGGGCGCGCCGGGCCATCACGCGCAGGCCCTGGGTGACCAGCGCACGGTTGAGCCCGCGCAACGGCATCACGTCGCATACGGTCGCGAGCGCCACGAGGTCCAGCAGCTCCCGCAAATCCGGCTCGCTCCGGCTGGCGAAGAACCCGGCCCGGCGCAAGGCACGCAACGTGGCGATGGTGGCCAGGAACGCGATGGCCGCCGCGCATACGCCGCCTAGTCCGGAAGCGTCATCCAGCCGGTTCGGGTTGACGGTTGCCAGGATCGGCGGCGGCGGCCCGTCGGTCGCGTGATGATCCAGCACCACGACATCGGCCTGGCCTTGCACAGCCGCCAACGCGCCCGCCGCCGCGGTGCCGCAGTCGACGCAAACGATCAGGCTCGCGCCCCCCTGCACCAGTTGCAGCAGCGCCGGGCCATTCGGGCCATAGCCCTCCAGCAGCCGGTCCGGCACATGGGTCAGCACCCGGCAGCCCAGGCCGCGCAGCACCGTCACGATGATCGCGGCACTGCATGCGCCGTCCACGTCGTAGTCGCCGAACACTCCGACGGTTTCGGATTTCATGACGGCGCGGGCCATTCGGTCCGCAGCGCGGTCCATGTCGGACAGCAGCGACGGGTCCGGGAGCAGGGCGCGCAGCGTGGGGTCCAGGAAATGCGCCGCGGTATCGAGGTCGACGCCGCGCGCCGCCAGCAAGCGGCCGACAATCTCCGGCAAGCCCATGCGCTGGGCGATGCCGAGGCCGACCCGGTCCTCGCCGTTGCGCCACAGCCAGCGCCGGCCAGTCAGGCTCGCAGCGATGCCCATAGCCGGGCCGGCTCCGGCCATCAACGAACGGCTACGATAAAGATCATTGCGGCCAGCACCATGCAAAGTGGCGAGTAGAAATAGGTGTCGCGTCGGGCAAACAGGCTTCCTTTGACGGATTTAAAGAACCCAACATAGCGGAAGTCGCCGACGCCGCGTGCGAGGAAGACAAGGGCCAGCAGGCCAGTCGGCACTTTGACCAGGAGTGGCGAGACGGGCACCGGGAGCAGCCCGGCAGCGGCCCCGACAAGCCCGGCCATCACAAACAGTGCGGCGCCGACTGCGGCAGTGATAAGGGGACGCGGGAACAACACAGGTTTGCCGTTGGCGGAGGAAGGAATCGCCCCGGCCTTGGCGTACGAACCGCCTAAGGCCCAATAGAAATGGACGACACCGAGAGCCAAGAGGACTGCGCACGCAAATATCGCTGAAGCAAACACTCACGCCTCCCCCTGAGATATTCACATCCGTCATTGCGAGGAGTACTTGCGGCGAAGCAATCCAAAACTGAATGCACAAACGCCGGCCGATGTCGCCCTGAATCGCCGCGCCGAAGCCGGCTCGCAATGACAGCTTTTGAACCTACTCCGGCTGCCAAGTCTTGGTCGCGAAATTGTGGTGCGCCTCGATGTAGCGGACCGTGCCCGACTTGCTGCGCATCACCATCGAATGCGTGTAGGCCCCAGCGCCGAACCGCCGAACCCCGCGCAGCATCGCGCCGCCCGTCACGCCAGTCGCGGCGAACATCACGTCGCCCTTCGCCATCTCGCTGACCGTGTACTTGTGCCGCGGATCGGTCACGCCCATGCCGCGGGCGCGCTCGACCTGCGCGTCGTCCTCGTACATCAGCCGGCCCTGCATCTGGCCGCCGATGCAGCGCAGCGCCGCCGCCGCCAGCACGCCCTCCGGCGCGCCGCCGGACCCCATGTAGATGTCGACCCCGCCCTCCGGCAGCGCCGCCGCGATCACGCCCGCCACGTCGCCATCGCCCAGCAGCATGATGCGCGCCCCGGCCTCCCGGCACTTCGCCAGCAGCTCGGCATGGCGCTCGCGCTCCAGCATGCAGACGACGAGGTCGCCGATCTCGCGCTTTTTCGCGCGGGCCAGGTTGCGCAGGTTCTCCGCCACCGACGCATCCAGGTCCACGACCCCATCCGGCAGCCCGCCGCCGACGGCGACCTTATCCATGTAGATGTCGGGCGCGTGCAGGAAGTTGCCGTGCTCGGCCAGCGCCACCACGGCGAGCGCGTTCGGCCCGCCCTTCGCGGTGATGTTGGTGCCCTCCAGCGGGTCCACCGCGATGTCCATGGCCGGGCCGCCGGCGCCGACGCGCTCGCCGATATACAGCATCGGCGCCTCATCCATCTCGCCCTCGCCGATCACGACGGTCCCGTCGATCGCCACGCTGTCGAAGGCGCGGCGCATGCCTTCGACCGCGGCGCCATCGGCCTCGTTCTTCTTGCCGCGGCCCATCCAGCGGGAGGCGGCGAGGGCGGCGGCCTCAGTCACCCGCACCAGGTCCAACGCCAGGTTGCGGTCGAGGCTGATCTCGGGATGGTTGTCGGGACGAGTATCGGACATGGGTGTTTCCTTACGCGGGCTCGATGCGGATGAGGGTCGGCGGCTCCAGCACGGCGTCGAGGGCGTTGATGCGGTCCAGCGCCTCATGCATCGCCGCCTCGTTGGTTTCGTGCGTCACCAGCACGACCGGGACCGCCTCGCCGGGCGCGCGTCCGCGCTGCAGCATGCTTTCCAGGCTGACGCCGGAGTCGCGCAATGCCGCGGTCACATCGGCGATCACGCCGGGCCGGTCGACGACCATCAGCCGCAGGTAATATGCGCCGACATGGGCCGACATCGGCACGGACGGCAGGTCGGCCAGCGCCGCGCCGTCCGCGCCCCAAACCGGCGTGGCCCGGCCGCGCGCGATGTCGATCAGGTCGGCGACCACGGCGCTCGCCGTAGGCCCAGCGCCCGCGCCGCGGCCCTCCAGCATGACGCGGCCGACGAAATCGCCCTCCGCCACCACCGCATTGAACACGCCGTCGACCCGGGCGATCGGCGCCGCCTGCGGCACCATGCAGGGATGCACCCGGCTCTCGATCCCGGCCTCGGTCCGGCGCGCGATGCCCAGCAGCTTGATGCGATAGCCGAGGTCGGTCGCGAACGCGATGTCGAGCGCAGACACGGCGCGTATGCCCTCGATGTGCACGGCCGCGAAGTCGACCGGGCGGTTGAACGCCAGCGCCGCCAGGATTGCCAGCTTATGCGCGGCGTCGATGCCGTCCACGTCGAAGCTCGGGTCGCTCTCGGCAAAGCCCAGGCGCTGCGCCTCGGCCAGCACGTCGGCGAACTCGCGCCCGCGTTCGCGCATCACCGTCAGGATATAGTTGCAGGTGCCGTTCAGGATGCCGGCGATGCGGTCGATGCGGTTGCCGGCCAGGCCCTCCCGCAGCGCCTTGATAACCGGAATGCCGCCAGCGACCGCCGCCTCGAACGCGAGCGTCACCCCCGCCGCGCCGGCCTGCTGCGCCAGTGCGCCGCCATGCACGGCCAGCAGCGCCTTGTTGGCGGTGACGACCGGCTTGCCCGCCGCGAGCGCCGCCTGCACCAGGTCGCGCGCCGGGCCGTCCGCGCCGCCGATCAGTTCGACCACCACGTCCAAGGCCGGGTCGGCGGCAAGGGCGACGGGATCGTCATACCAGCGCAGCCCGGACGTCGGCACCCCGCGGTCGCGCGTGCGGTCCCGGGCGGAGACGGCGGTGACGGCGATGGGCCGGCCGGCGCGGGCCGCAACCAGGTCCGCGTTGTCGCGCAACAGGCGCAGCACCCCCGCGCCAACGGTGCCCAGACCGGCGACGCCGATCGAAAGCGGACGGGTCATTCCGCAGCGGCCTCCGCTACGTTGCTGTCGCCCTGCAGGAAGCCGCGGATATTGCGCGCTGCCTGGCGCAGGCGCTGCGTGTTTTCCACCAGGGCGATGCGCACGTGGGTGTCGCCGTGCTCGCCGAAGCCGATGCCGGGCGCCACAGCCACCTTGGCGCGGGCCAGCAGCAGCTTGCTGAACTCGACGCTGCCCAGATGCGCATAGCGCGCGGGGATCGGCGCCCAAAGGAACATCGAGCCGTTGGGGATCGGCACGTCCCATCCCGCCTGCGCCAGGCCGCGGACCAGCACGTCCCGGCGTTCGCGATACAGCGCGCGCATTTCGGACACGCACTCCTGCGGGCCGTTCAGCGCCGCCGTCGCCGCGACCTGGATGGGGGTGAAGGCGCCATAATCCAGATAGGACTTCATGCGCGCCAGCGCCGCAATCAGCCGGGCGTTGCCGGCGGCGAAACCCATGCGCCAGCCCGGCATGGAATAGGTTTTGGACAGGCTGGTGAACTCGACCGCGATCTCCTTGGCGCCCGGCACCTGCAGCAGCGAGGGCGGCGGAGTGTCGCCAAAATAGATCTCGGCGTAGGCGAGGTCCGACAGGATGAAGATCTCATGCTTGCGGCACAGCGCCACCACGTCGTGATAGAAGGCGAGATCCGCGCAGTAAGCCGTTGGATTGCTGGGAAAGTTCACGATCAGCGCGGTAGGCTTCGGCACGCTATGGCGCACGGCGCGGTCGAGCGCCTCCAACATGCTGGCGTCCGGCGTGGCCGGGACGCTGCGCACGCTGGCGCCAGCGATGATGAAGCCGAACTGATGGATCGGGTAGGACGGGTTGGGCACCAGGATCGTATCGCCGGGGCTGGTGATGGCGGCGGCGAGGTTGGCCAGGCCCTCCTTGGAGCCGAGCGTCGCGACCACCTCGGTCTCGGGATCGAGCGCCACGCCGAACCGGCGACCGTAATATCCCGCCAGCGCCCGGCGCAGCCCCGGGATGCCTTTGCTCGCGCTGTAGCGGTGGGTGCGCGGGTCCTGCACGGCCTCGATCAGCTTGGCGACGATGTGCGGCGGGGTCGGGGTGTCGGGGTTGCCCATGCCGAGGTCGATGATGTCCTCGCCGCGGGTGCGGGCTTGGGCCTTCGCCTGGTTCACCTCGGCGAACACGTAGGGCGGCATGCGGCGGATGCGGTGGAATTCTTGCGTCATTCGGGGTGGGTTCATCACTGCTGGGGTTCTACTATTGTATCAGACGCGCCGCGCCGCCGCGACCCACCGCGGCTGCATCGATGCGGAGCGCCGTCGCCGGCACCCCCGCCGCGACGAGCGCGTCCTGGATCGCCTGGGCGCGCCGGAGCGCCAACGGCAAGGCGCGGGCCTGCGCTTCCAGGCTCGATCCCGGCGCGTCTCCTGCGGTGGCGACCGCGATCGTCGCCCCGGCCCGGCGTCCCGCCAATTCGCGCAGGGCAGCGTCGGCGGTGGCTGGCAACGCCGCCGATCCCCGCCGGAATGCAATGGAGACGCCCGGCGGCTGCCTTGGCACGGCAGGCGCATTGACGCTGGCCGGCAAACCGCCGAGGCGCGGCAGCGACGGTTCCGTGGTGGGCAAGTCTGGCAGCGGCCCAGACTCAGTTGGGGGTGTGGCTGCCTGCGGCCTACTCGGCGCTGCCCGGCCCGGCGGCGCCGCGGGAGCGGCAGGGGGCACGGGCGGTGACGGCGCGGGTGCCGCCGGCGCTGTCGCGGCGTCCATCACAGCCACCGACGCGCCAGGGTCAGGCGGCGGCGCGGCACGAGGCGGCACGGCGCTTACCGCTGGTCTTGCCGAGGCGACTTTTGCCGGGGCGAGGCTGGGGGCCGGCAGAACCAAGGGATCCTGGGTCGCCTCGCGCTCGGTGCGGTCACGCTCCGATGTCAACCGGGCGGCAAGGGCGCGGCGAGTGGCAGCATCGGTCAGCACGGGCCGCGCCGGCACCTGGCCCAGGTTTGGATATGGATCGCCGACACCAGGCGGCGGTGGGCGCACGGCGGCGATCTTCCCGCCCTGCAGACCGTGCCACCACTCGATCGGGGTGTCGAGCGTGAGCTTGCTGTCATTCGCTTGCTCGATCCGGCTGCATGCCGGCGCCAACGTTGCGATCAGTAGCATCGCAAGCATCGCAATCTTGACACGGCACAGTCGAAGAAGCGTCACTTGTCCCCTGCAACCCAGGCGCGTAGGTTGAAGCCTGTCATAAGTCGCCATTGTCCGGCCCTGTCCCACGCGTGTTGGCGACATGTAGCGCGGCATCGTGTCCGACGGAAAGGATACCCGTAGCATGGCCCAAAGCGGCAAGGCCCATACCGGCTCGACCGATCCCGCGGCTTTTGCAGCCCCAGGTTTCAAGCTCGCCGACCCGGCTGTGTTGGGACGTTCGATGGCCGGCATCGCCGAACGCTCGCAGCGGCTGGTGGCCGACTGGCTGAACCGGCAATCGCACGAGGTCCCGGAGCTCGATCCGATGAACGTCGGCCACGCCTTCATGGAGATGACGGCGCAGCTCATGAAGGACCCGTCCAAGGTGGTGCAGGCGCAGATTGGTTTGTGGCAGGACTACATGACGCTGTGGCAGAACACGACACGGCGGATGTGGGGCCTGCAGTCGGCCGCGGTCATCGAGTCGGACCCCAGGGACCGCCGCTTCAAGGATCATGCCTGGAAAGAGAACGAGGTCTTTGACTTCATCAAGCAGTCATACCTGCTTTGCGCGCGGTATATGCAGGACGTCGTGGCCCGCGTCGACGAGCTCGACCCCAAGACGGCGCAAAAGATCGATTTCTATTCCCGCCAGTTCATGGACGCGATCAGCCCGTCGAATTTTCTCCTGACCAACCCCGAGGTGCTGCGCAAGACCGCCGAGACCGGGGGCGAGAACCTGC
>CAXSGE010000078.1:0-19125 GCA_964236715.1 uncultured Acetobacteraceae bacterium
TCCGAGGCGGCGGCGCTGCTGGACGACATGCTGAGCGGCGGAGGGGCGCCGTGACGCATCGAAACTGCCGGCGGTTCGGTCCGTGAACGGCTCGACCCTTCGGGCAGAGGCGAACCGGGCGACGGTCCATCGCGCGATGGACGCCATTCGCGCATCCGGGACACCGAAGCTGCAACCGCAGCTCGTGGCCGAAACCGGCCTGTCGGCTCGCACCGTCAGCAAGCACGCCTGCGCTTACACGCACGAGGTCAATGCCGAACTCCTGGGCCGGGAAGTCGAGGACGAGGCGGCATTTCAGGCATGGACGGCCCTATACCGCTCGTTTGCTGTCCACGTCCGTGCCTCTCCAGAGGCTCGCGCGGTGCAAGCCCGCTTTCTCCGCCTGGCGATCGAAAGCCTGGACCGGGCTGGCCAGCCGGTGACGCACAGCGCGGTTGACGCCCTGACCGGCGTCGGCTGGAACCGAGTCCTGGCGGCGATGCGGGCGTGGGAGGCCGAAACCGGCCGGACAAGGGTGCGCGGCCGCATCTGGTCCCCGGTGACGCTCGACATGGTGCTGCCGCTGATCGACCCGGCGCTGCACCACTTGCCGCTCACCTTCCTGGACGACCCGCGCGCCTACCGCCCGCTGACAACGACGAGCTTGCGGATGATCCACAGGCTGCGGCAGCCCAGGTTGCGCGACACGGCCTTCTTGTGCCTGGCCATCGCCGAGACTGACCTGAAGAACGACAGCCGGTTCTTCTGGACGTTCGCCAGCCACCTGTCCGCGCTCGGCCTGGCCGACATCGACGGGATCGACCCCGATGCCTTCTATGCCGCCTTCCACGACGGCCAGGCTCTTCCCGAAGTCGGCAGACCCCTGCGGACCGGCTGGCTGCAGACCTACTTCCGCCTGCTGCGCAAGCAGGACGACTACTTCGGGCGCCTTACCCCCGGGCAGGCCGACAGCCTCGTCCCGTTCCGGCTGCGCCCGGTCAGCAATGCGTCGTTCTGGCGCCGCAGCCCGCTGTTCGTGCAGGTCCGCGACGAGAGCCGGGGCCGGCGCAAGGCGGCCGCCGCGGCCGTGCACGACAAGTTCTACCTGTTCCGCAACATCGCCGAGCGCCGGCTGAACCAGCTCGTCCGCCTGCGGCAGGCATTCCAGGATGCCTGCGGCCGTGCCCGGCAGGGTGGCGCCGCAGCATCCTTCCCGGTGGCCTTCGCCTATGCCGAGGAGACCGTCACGCCGGCTGGCGCGGCGCGCACGGTCACGCACCGCTTCCGGCTGTGGGATGGGCACGCGCTGCGCCGCGCCCACGCGCCGGTGGCGCCGAAGCGCTACTACGAGGCAACCGAGCATGGGTGCGGCTTCGAACTCGGCGGCGCCCTGCTGTTCCTGTCCTACGAGGGCGCCACCGCCGAGGCCGACACCGTGGAGCCGGCCGACTTCTGGTTTGCCGGCCTGGTCCGGGCCGGCGGGCTGACCTACGACCCGGACCCGGCTTTCCTTGCCGCCCACGGCTATGCCAAGGCGGCGCTGTATCATCCAGCTCGGCCGGACTGGCCCGTGTCCACCGGCACCTGGCTGAAGCGCTTGGCCGCCGACCTCGGCCTGTTGTTCCTGCCGGCGGACACGCTGCTGGCGACTGGCCTGATCGGCCAGGCCGTGCTGCAGGTCATGACCAAGACCGGGGCGCGCATCGGCGAGGTCATGCAGATCCGCCTGACGCCCGAGCACCTGACGCGGGCGGAGCTGCCGGGCGGCAAGGAGGTGATCGCCTTCCGGGCCAAGCCCAAGGGCCGCGCGGCGGAGGAGCCGTTCTACATCGACGGCCGCTGCCTCAAAGCCCTGCACGCCTGGTTCGCCTTCCTGCGCGAGCGCGGCGGCGGGGCCGTGGTGGTGCCGCCGACCTTCCAGCTGCGCGAGAAGTGCGAGCCGGCGCCGTACCTGTTCCAGTTCCGCGGCCGTCACCTCGAACACGGCGACCTGAACGCCTGCCTGCGCATCCTGCTGCACGGGATCGAGGTCTCGACGGCGCAGGGCGAGACCGTGCGGCTGAGCGCGCACCTGCTCCGCCATGGCTTTGCGACCGAGATGCGGCAGCTGGAGGTGCCGCTGGACGTGATCGCGCTGCTGCTGAAGCAGCGCGACGTTGAGGTGACGCGCTACTACGCCCAGCCCACCCCGGCGCAGATGGTCCAGGTGCAGGAGCGCATCTTCCTGGACCGCATCGACCTCACGCGCACCCACCTCCGGGCGCCCGCCGCGATCCGCCGCCAGCTGGAGGGTGCGCAGGGCGGCGTGGGCGCGCTGGTGCCGGTGGTGGGCGGCACCTGCACGGTGGCCAACATGTGCCCTGCCAAGTTCGCCTGCCTCGGCTGCGCGGGCAACGCGCCGGACCCGGCCCGACGGGCGCAGGTGGAGGAGTTCAAGCGCATCTACGGGGACATGATGCAGCTCGCCGCCGGCCAAGGGCTGCGAGCGGAGGAGCGCAAGGCCCGTGAGGTCGTCGCGGGCTGCGAGGACATGCTGGCCGAAATGGCGCTAATCGAGGCCGCCGAACGCGATGGGGCACAAGCGGCGGATGTGCAATACGCCGAGGCCAGCCAGCATTCGGGCAAGCGGGAGAAGCGCCGATGAGGGCCAGGGCACGCGAGGCCGGCCCAGGTGCCGAGCGGGAGCCGCCGGCATCGCTGTGCCCTCTCTATGACGCTCGTCGCGCCCGCAGCGTCGCCGCGGTCCGTGCGGCGGTCGCGGCCTTGGCGGCCGAGGGCCGCCGGGTGACGTTGGCTGCCATCGAGCGGACGTCGTGCGACCTGCCCGAGGGGGCGGTCTCGGCCAAGACGGTGCTGCGCAACCCCGAGTGCCGGGCGCTCTACTCTGAGGCCGGCAGGTCAGGTGCCATGTACAATGCCCGCTCGGGTCCAGGCGTGCTGCGCGCCGAGTTGGCCGCGGCGGCCGGCGCGGACGACGGTGCAACGTTTGTGGCCCCGTCCGCTGCCGAGGTGCGCCGGGCACGGCGGTTGGACCGGCGCAGCAAGCAGGAACTGGCGGCCATGGTCATCCGGCTCGAACGCGAAATTGAGACGCTTCATCGCCACAACGCCAACCTGCGGGAGCGCTTGCTCCGGGACGGCCTCGGGCACGGCGGGCAAGTCGAGACAGAGGCGGTTCCTATGTAGCAACCCGGGATTACCCGTGCTTCGGCGCGAGATCATCGGCGTTTCGCGCCCAGCTCGCTTCCAGCTCAACATGACCGGCTTGTCCGCGTGCCGCCGGTGTCTGAGATCCTATTCGATGGCACGCAGATGGCGGATCGGCCGCCCGGCTGAGATGGCCTGCGCGGCGCGGAGGATGCCGGGCGCGTCGATGCCGTTGACGCCGTAGAGTTCCTTGATCGTCCCGGTCTGGCCGAACCGTTCTACGCCAAGCGAGCGGGTGCGATGACCGGAGACGGCGCCGAGCCATCCCAGCGTCGCAGGGTGCCCGTCCAACACCGTGCACAGGGCGCAATGGGTCGGCACGGCCTCAAGCAGCCGCTCGACATGGCTGCGGGCATGGACCAGCCCGCGCTCGCGCGTTCTTTGCGCCGCCGTCCAGCCTGCATACAGCCGATCCGCCGATGTCACTGCGAGCAGGCCGATGTCGCGGCGGTCCTCGCTGATCAGGCCCGCTGCTTCGATCGCCTCCGGCGCCACCGCTCCCGTGTAGGCGATCACCACTTGGGCGTTTGGTCCGGGGCGGCGCATCCAGTAGCCGCCGCGGACGATGTTGTCGGCGAGACCGTCGTCGAGCTGGCGTTGCGGTTGTTCCACGACCCTCGTCGAAAGTCGGAGATAGACCGAGCCGCCCAGCTCGTCCGGGAGCCAGGTGTCCTCTTCCGGTGCCCCCTGGCCCGCGCGCTGCATGTGCTCGAAGCCCCAGCGCATGACGACCGCCAGCTCGTCCAGGAAGGCCGGCTCGAACGACGCAAGGCCATCCTGGGCCATGCCGATCAGCGGCGTCGCGATCGACTGGTGCGCTCCGCCCTCCGGCGCCAGCGTCACGCCCGACGGAGTGGCAACCAGCATGAAGCGGGCATCCTGGTAGCAGGCATAGTTCAGCGCATCGAGACCTCGTTCGATGAATGGGTCGTACAGCGTGCCGACTGGCAGCAGGCGCTCGCCGAAGATGGAATGCGACAGGCCAAGCGCGGACAGCATCGTGAACAGGTTCATCTCGGCGATGCCGAGTTCCAGATGCTGCCCGGCCGGGGCAAAGTGCCAATTGAACGTCGACGGGATGCGTTCGGCCTTGAACGTGTCAGCAAGTTCCTCGCGCGCAAACAGTCCGCGCCGGTTCACCCAGCCTCCAAGGTTGGTCGAGACCGTCACGTCTGGGGAGGTGGTGACGACGCGCCGGGCGAACTCGGTGTCCGTCTTGGCGATCTCGTGCATGATCAGCCCGAAGCCCGCCTGGGTGGAGGCGGTGGACCGTCTCGGCAGGACAAGCGAGGCCGGGATCGTCACCGCCGCAGCCTGGTGACGCCGCGTCGAGGTTTGCGCGAAAGGCACCATCTCAAGGAACCGCCTCAGCTCGGGTTCCGGCACGTCGAGCCCCTCAAACATCTCCCACTCGTGTCCGGGACGGACGTTCAATGCCTCGCGCAGCGTGTCCACTTGGGCTGGCGTCATCAGCCCGGCATGGTTGTCCTTGTGCCCGGCCAGCGGCAGCCCAAGGCCCTTGATGGTATAAGCAATGAAGAAGACGGGCCGGTCATGCGTGCGTGCCTGCTCAAAGGCGTCAATCAGCGTCGGCAAGTCATGGCCGCCGAGGTTGCTCATCAATGCTGCCAGTTCGGCATCGTCACGCCGCTCGATCAGCGCGGTGACGGGTCCCTGGTCTCCCAACTCGTCCAGCAACCTGCGGCGGAAGGCCGCACCGCCGCTGAACACCAGCGCAGAGTAGAGCTGGTTGGGGCAGGCCTCGATCCAGGCCCGCAGCCGGTCGCCGCCAGGTTCGCGGAATGCCACCTCCTGCAGCGAGCCGTGGCGCAGCACGACAACGTCCCAGCCGAAGTTGCGGAACATTGCCTCGAACTTGGACCACAGCCCTTCTCGCACCACCGCATCAAGGCTCTGGCGGTTGTAGTCCACCACCCACCAGGTATTCCGCAGCCCGTGCTTCCAGCCTTCCAGCAGCGCCTCGAAAATGTTGCCCTCGTCCATCTCGGCATCGCCGATCAAGGCCACCATCTTGCCCTCCGGCAGGACGGTGCCCCATTCCTTGGCGCGCAGGTAGTCCTGCACGAGGGAGGCGAACAGCGTCTGCGCAACGCCCAAACCGACCGACCCAGTAGAAAAGTCCACGTCGTCCGTGTCCTTCGTACGGGACGGGTAGGATTGCGCTCCGCCCAGGCCGCGGAAGGTCTGCAACTTCTCAAGCGTTTGGTTGCCGAGCAGGTACTGAATGGCGTGGAAGACCGGGCTTGCGTGCGGCTTCACCGCGACCCGGTCCTCCGGACGCAGCGCGTCGAAGTACAGCGCCGTCATCACCGTCGCCAGCGAGGCTGAGGAGGACTGGTGCCCGCCCACTTTCAGGTCATCGTCGCTGGGCCGCAGGTGGTTGGCGTTGTGGATCGTCCAGGTGGACAGCCATAGCAGCTTGCGTTCCAGCGCAGCCAGGAACTCGGTCTTGGGTCGGGTCATGAGTGTGTGGCTTCGCTCCAAACCGCTCAGGTCGCGGTGGCCATGGGAATCGGCTCAGCCTGCTCGGCGGCAGCGAGAAGGGAGCGAGCCACGCAAGGGAGGATGCCGCCGTGCCGGACCCACTCCGCCTCGCGTGCCGTATCCACCCGGCAAGTGAGAGGCACCTCGACCACGCTGCCGTCCAGCCGAAGGAACTTCGCAGCCACTGTCATGCCCGGCGTGGCACCCGCGCCCAGGCCCATCAGATCGATCTGCTCGGCACCAGTCAACGCCAGTGTTCGGCGTGTCGTGCCGGGCTGAAACTGCAGCGGCAGCACGCCCATTCCCACAAGGTTGGAGCGATGAATGCGCTCAAAGCTTTCGGCGATCACGGCCCGGATGCCTAGCAGCCGGGTGCCCTTCGCCGCCCAGTCGCGGGAGGAGCCGCACCCATAGTTCCGACCGGCGATGACGACGAGCGGCACAGCCGCCGCCCGATAAGCCATCGCAGCGTCGAAGATGGTCATCTCGGCCCCATCCGGCATATGACGTGTCAGGCCGCCAGGCCGGCCTGGAACAAGCTCGTTGCACAGGCGCGTGTTGGCAAATGTGCCGCGGATCATCACCTCGTGATTGGCGCGACGGGCGATGTAGGTGTCGTAGCTGGCCTGGTTCACACCCTGCCCAGCCAGGTAACGCCCGGCCGCACCAGCGCTGGGGATAGGTCCGCCAGGAGAGATATGGTCGGTGGTGATGTCGTCGCCGAGCAGAAGCAGTGCCCGCGCGCTTACGATGTCCTCACCCGGGCCGGCAGCCTGCCCCGCGTCGTCGAGGAAAGGCGGGCGCTTCAGGTACTCGCTCGACGGGTCCCAGCCAAATACGGGTCGGGTGCCGCGCGGCAGAGCCTTCCAGCCGGAGCCACCGTCCGCCGGAACGTCGTAGCGCTCGCGGAACAGCTCCGGCGTGACGACACTTTCGACAAGGGCGTCCAGCTCCACGCTG
The DNA here is from genome assembly GCA_964236715.1 of uncultured Acetobacteraceae bacterium. Lineage (GTDB taxonomy): Bacteria > Pseudomonadota > Alphaproteobacteria > Acetobacterales > Acetobacteraceae > CAHJXG01. Next base: position 6,652 of record CAXSGE010000078.1, read on the forward strand.
GATGGCCAAAGCTCGCGAAGCATCACCGGCCTTCCCTCACGATCGAGTCCGAGAGCCTGGTGCTGGAGATCGAGCAGCACCGACCCAGCAAGCGCAAAGGCGACGACCAGGGGCGGCGAACCGAGGTAGGTGGCTCGGACAGACGGGTGAAGCCGCCCTTCGAAGTTGCGGTTGCTTGACAGCACCCCGCAAACGGCCAGATTCCGGCTGGCCACGGCGTCAGTGACGGCTTGGGGGAGTGGGCCAGCCATGCCGCCGCAGCTCATGCAGCCATAGCCTGTCACGTCGAAGCCCAAATCGGCAAGCGGCTGGAGCAGGCCAGCCCGCTCCAGCATGGATGTCACCACGCGCGAACCCGGCGATAGGGACGTTTTGACGGCAGGCCGCGGCCGTAGGCCACGGGCAAGGGCGTTGCGTGCCAGCAGCCCGGCAGCGAGCATCTGGCGCGGGTTGGACGTGTTGGTGCACGAGGTGATGGAGGCGATGACGATATCGCCATTGCTCAACACCTCCGCTCCTGCCGGGGGCTGGCCCACGGCGCTGGAGAAGGCCTGGTGGAAGCTTGCGGGCACACGGGAGAGCGGCACGCGCGCCTCAGGCCGGGCCGGGCCAGCCATCACGGGTTCGACGGAGGACAGGTCGAACTCGATGGTCCGTGCGTACTCCGGCTCGTCGCCGGGTTCGCGGAACAGTCCTTGGCGCTTCGTGTAGGCTTCAACCAGCGCCACGCGCTCCGGCGGGCGTCCAGTCTGGCGCAGGAAGTCCAGCGTCCGCCCGTCCACGGGAAAGAACCCCATGGTCGCGCCGTATTCCGGCGCCATGTTGGCGACCGTCGCACGGTCCGAAACGGGCAGGGTGTCGAGGCCAGGGCCAAAGAACTCCACCACGGTGCCCAGCACGCCAGTGCCGCGCAGCCGTTCCGTCAGGCTCAGGGCGATGTCGGCGGCGAGCACATCGGCGCGCGGAGCCCCAACGAGCCGGCAGCCGACGACCACGGGCGGCAGGATGCCAACGGGTTCGCCGAGCAGCGCGGTCGTCGCCTCTATTCCGCCGACGCCCCAGCCGAACACGCCGAGGCCGTTGACCATGGTCGTGTGGCTGTCCGTGCCGACGAGCGAGTCGGGGAACGCCCAGGCTGTCCCATCCACCATCTGGTCGGCCACGACCGTCGCAAGGTGCTCGACGTTCACCTGGTGCAGGATGCCGTTTCCTGGCGGCAGGACGCGCAGGTTGTCGAACTGGCCCTCCGCCCAACGCACAAAGGCGTAGCGTTCCCGGTTGCGCTCAAGTTCAACTGCCATGTTGCGGACCAACGCGTCTGCCGACCCGGCGTGATCCACCGCAACGGAGTGATCGATGATCAGGTCGGCTGGGATCAGCGGGTTGACCCGGCGCGGGTCGAGTCCCCGGTCCGCCACGGCATCGCGCGTTGCCGCCAGGTCCACGAGCAGCGGGATGCCGGAACTGTCGGGCATCAGGACGCGAACGGGATGGAACGCCACTTCGCGTTCAGCCGCATCGGCCCCAGGCAGCCGGGCAAAGGCTGCGATATCTGCCATAGTGACCGTCTCGCCGTCCTCGTGGCGCAAAAGGTTTTCCAGCAGAACCCGCGATGCGAACGGCATGGATCGCAAAGCCAAGCCGGTTGTCTGGACAAACCGAGGCAGACTATGGATGGCGTAGGCGCGCCCTTCCACTGCGAGGGCGTCGCGTGTGCCGAAGCTGTTGTTCATGTTTGCGCTGCTCCCAAACCGCCTGCCCTGGGCGGGCTTCATGCCTATCCCGCCGACTTGGGAAGGTTTTCCGGCCAAGGCGCCTGGCCAAGTGCTTGCTCAAGCCTTATTGTCGACACTAACACGCGATAGTCAACACTTTGCGGATGGATTGCATGACGGACGGGCAAAAGCCTAGCGGTGCGGAGCCGGCTTTGGTCGATGGTGCCGTTGCACGCTTGGAGGAGGCCATCCTGTCAGGCGAGATAGGACCCGGCGAGCGCGTATCCGAACAGGCCTTGTCCACCCGGTTCGGGATCGGTCGTGGCGCCGTGCGGGAGGCCGTGCGGACGCTTGAGGGGCGAAGGCTTCTCGAACGGACGCCGTTCACTGGAGTGCGGGTCATCAATCCGTCGCTGGATGACCTTGAAAAGCTGCTCACGATCCGGGAGGCGCTGGAGGGCATGGCATCCCGTCAGGCAGCGGAAACCATGTCGCTGCACGAAACAAGGCGGCTGCGCGCCTGCTTCACCGCCTATGACCGGACCATTGAAGCCGAGGGGCTGGGCGGCGTGTTCCGGCAGGGCACGCTGGACAACGATTTCCACGTCCAAATCGTGCAAGGCAGCCACAACCGCTGGCTCTACGAGCTGCTCTGCCGTGACCTTTATGCGATCCTGCGGGTCTTCCGCCTGCGCTCCGTCGCGATTGGCAGCCGGGCCGAGTTGGCGACGGAGGAGCACCTGGCCATCCTGCAGGCAATTGAAAGCCGAAATCCGGACGGTGCCGAGCAGCTGATGCGGCGCCATATCGCGTCCGCCCGGGAAAATCTTCTGCAGCGCTTGTCAGGCAATGCGACGCTTGTCCGGGCGAGCTGACGCGCGGCCTCATTCGGCCGCATCCTGTTGCGGCATGGCCTGCGGAACCACGGTTGTGACAATGCTCGCGTCAAGCGCCTCATACCCGGCATAGTCGATGGCCGTGTAGAGTTCGGTGCGCGTCTGCATCTTGTCGATGAAGTTGTGCGCGCCTCCATCCCGCCGCAGCACCGCATACAGATCAGCCACTGCCTTCGCACTGACCCGCAGGCTGGTGACTGGCCAGATGACGACCGCGTAGCCCATGGCTTCGAACTCCGCAGCCGTGAAGAACGGCGTCCGGCCAAACTCGGTCATGTTCGCGAGCAGCGGGACGCCGGGCATCCGGCGGGCGAACTCCCGGAACATCTCGGCCGTGTTCAGCGCTTCGGGGAAGATGACGTCCGCGCCAGCGTCCAAGTAGCGACGGGCACGCGCGACCGCTCCGTCCATGCCCTCGCTCGCGGCGGCGTCCGTGCGCGCGACGATTTGGAGGTGTCTTCGTGCCTTGCGGGCCGCCGCCACCTTCGCTGCCATGTCGTCTGCGCTGGCCAGTTTCTTGTCGTTGAGGTGGCCGCACTTCTTCGGCAGCAACTGATCTTCAAGCTGCACGGCAGCCGCACCAGCATCCTCGAAGCAGCGGACCATGTGCATGACGTTCAGCGCTTCGCCGTAACCCGTGTCGCCATCCACCAATACAGGCAGCTGCGACGCCCGGCTGACCTGGCGGACGAAGAAGCAGACCTCGTCGACGGTGATCATGCCGAGATCGGGCAATCCCATGCTGGCCGTCATCGCGGCGCCAGACAGGTAGCAGGCCTCGAACCCGGCGGCACGCGCCTGCTGGCCCGCCAACCCGTTGTGCGTGCCTGGGATCTGCAGGATGCGGCCCTGGCCGAGCAGCGCGCGGAACCGGTGCCCCGCTGGCCGTGGATCGAGTTCGTCGCCGACGAGGTAAGTCATATCAGTCCTTTTCCTTCGAGCAGTTGCGTGACAGCAAACGGTGCGGCGTCACTATGCCAAGCGTGCAGGCCAGGCCCAGGTCGGCCAGTTGCTGCTTGGCGTCGGCGCTTTGCCGGTCGCTGCGGACAAGCCCGGAAGTGGGCTAAACCCTGTATCCACTCCCTGCCATACTGTCGACAGTTGACCAATCTTGTCAACAATGACTGGTAGTCTGTTCGCGAACTTCGTGCCATAGCGACCGTCCAGACGGGCACAGAGGTTTGCCCACCAACTGCCCCGGTGACCTCCGGCTGGACACAACCGTTGACAATGTTGTAATATCGTCGACACATTCGTGGATGGCGACACGCACGTCACGAGCAGGGCTGTCAAACGAGACTGAGCACAAACGCACAGGCTGCCAATGTCTGACACTGCTGCGTCCGTTGCTGCCCAGTGGTCCGACGTGAACGGCGTAAGCAGAGTGCTGTAATAGAGCGCGCAGTAAAGCGCGCTGCAAGAAGATTTACGGGGAGAGATCGAGATGAATGCTAAATGGCGGCTGGTCGCCCTACTGTGGTTGCTTCAGCTGGTCAACTACCTTGATCGAGCAAACATCTCCGTTGCCGCCCCTTACATCATCAGGGATTTAGGGCTATCACCTTTAGACTTCGGCATAGTCCTTGCCGCATTCAGCGTCGGCTATGCAACTCTGCAGATACCTGGGGGCATGTTAGCAGACCGCTTCGGCGCACGGACAGTCCTCATCGCAGCTCCTATTGCTTGGTCCGTCTTCGTGGGCGCGACCGGTCTGGCCACTTCGTTAGCGACGCTGGTCGCGGCCCGACTGCTGTTCGGCTTATGCGAGGGGTCGTCAGCAGCCGCAATCTTCAAAGCTGTCGGGGAGTACTTCCCGGCCAAGGAGCGAGGGCAGGCGAACAGCCTCTGGCTGACATCGTACGCTTTTGGTCCAGCCTTGGCCGCCCCGCTGGTAGCTACGATCATACAATTGGAGGGCTGGCGCAGCGTGTTCTACCTGTGTGCAATCCCCGGCTTCATCGTCGCTCTCCTGCTTGCCCTCATGCTGCCCCGCAACCAAGCTGTCACAACTGGCCCGTCGCACTCCACGGTTGGACTCAGCAGCATCATGCGCCGGCCGGCCACGTGGCTGCTGTTCTTTGCCGCTTTCTTTTTCAACATATCGTACTGGGGCCTTCTTGGCTGGATGCCTACCTATCTCAGCGCAGCCCGAGGCATCGACATCAAGGCAATGGGATGGGCTGCCTCCATCCCGTATCTCGCCGCTGCGATCGGCCTGTTCGTGATCGGGGTCGTGGATCGCCAGTTCTTCCATCACCGCCGTGGGTCAATGGTGGCCGGTTGCCTCGTGCTCGCAGCAGGAAGCCTTTGGGCCGCATTCAGTGCGGACACCGTTGTGCAAAGCATCGCAGGCCTGTCGATGGCCGCGTTCTTCCTCTTCGGCGTCTTGGGCTCATACGGCGCCATGTTGATCAGCCTGGCGCCAGAAGGCGCGCAGGGAGGCTTTGCCGGCCTGATAGGAACAGGACTGCAAGCGAGCGGTGTCGTCGCACCGATCGTCATAGGATTCGTTGTAAAGGAAACAGGCTCGTTCGCCGGTGGGTTCGCGTTCATGATTGGTACGCTCCTGATCTCCGCCCTTTGCTACGCGGCGCTGGATCGGATGATGACACGTGAACTGCAACCACGACCGCCCTCGGCCAAACTTCAAGCGGAAGGCACCTGATCCGTGATGCCCTGATGGGCCAACCGGCGACACGAAGGCCAGCTTGTCACCGTCAGTGACCGCATAGGAGAGTCGCGTTGAGTTTCAGGATTGACCCGCCCAGTACGGCGATCGTGTTGATCGACCTGCAGAAAGATTTTTCCGACCCAGTTGGTGCGTTTGGCCGTGGCGGCGTCCGCTTCGACGTGGACCACATCATGTCGGGACTTGTGGAAGTGTTAGGGACGGCCCGGCGTCGCGCGATGCTCGTCGTATCTGTCCATTACACCGTTCCCTACGGACCGGGCGGCCGACCGATGTTCCGCCCGGATTTCAAAGCCACGCACGAGTTCCTCGCGCCGGGCGACTTCGCGCCGGGCAGCCCGGGGCATGGCCTCCTTGACCCGCTCCAATCTGACATGTCGGTCGAGAAGGTATTTCCGTCGGCGTTCGCGCAAAGTCGGCTCGAACTTCAACTTCGGCTTTGCGGCATCGAGAGCCTGGTTCTCACCGGCATCGCTACGAACGTAGGTGTCGCCGCCACGTTCCACGACGCCAGGCGGCTCGGGTTCCGGACTGCCGTTCTAGGCGAGTGCTGCGCCGCCAAGAACGCAGCGGTTCATGATGCCACTCTCGCCTCTCTTTCAGCGGCCGCCTACGACGAGCCGACCGTGATCACAGTCGCGGACTTAACAACCGCATTGGCCCAAGATGCGAACTGATACATTCAGGAGGCAGCGCATGCTCAAAGTCGTCACTGCGGCAACGGCGTGCTTCTTTGCTCTCGTGGCACCCGGCTGGTCCGAGCAGTCCGGGTCTGCTAGCAGGGAAAGCTTCTACGTTGGAGGCACCTATACTGGCCCCGCTTCGGCGCAAGTCATGCGTGGCCAGATGTACGTGGAGGTCCTGACGCCTGAGCACGTCACGCACCCATATCCATTGGTGTTGATCCATGGCCTTGCCCAGACATCGATGAACTGGTTGACCACACCGGATGGCCGGTCGGGGTGGGCGTCGTGGTTTGTGGACCATGGGTGGAAGGTCGTGATGGTGGACCAGCCGACGCGCGGACGGTCAGCGTGGCAACCCAGCTTTGACAAGGAGCTGAAATCCATTCCCGCGTCTTTCATTGAACACTATTTCACCGCACCCGAACAATGGAACGATTGGCCCCAGGCCAAGCTGCATACGCAATGGCCGGGCGGTCCGAACAAGGGCCATGTCGGAGACTCAATCTTCGATCAGTTCTACGCCAGCCAGATGGCTTCCGTTGACAACGTGGAAAGCGAGAAGCTGATGCAGCTTGCAGGGACAGCCCTGCTTGACCGGATAGGGCCGGCGATCCTGGTCGTGCATTCGCAGGCCGGCCTGTTCGGTTGGCTGCTTGCTGACGCACGTCCGGCATCGGTGAAGGGCATCGTCGCGATCGAGCCTGCCGGCCCGCCTTTTAGGGATAACCTAACCGGCAGCGAACGGCCGTGGGGCTTGACCGATCTCCCGCTGATGTACGAGCCGCCGCTCGCCGCGGGCGAGCGCCTCGAATTCGAACAGGAAAGCAAGCCCGATGCGCCTGACCTGATCGCATGTTGGCACCAGAAGGGCGCACCGCGCACCCTGCCTCACCTGGCTGCTGTTCGTGTCCTGCTGGTGACGTCGGAAGCTTCCTACCATGCACCCTACGATCACTGCACGGTTGATTACCTCGCACAGGCCGGCGTACCAGTGGAGTTCGCCCGGCTGGGCGAGCATGGGATACACGGCAACGCTCACATGATGATGGTCGAGCGTAATAATCTGGAGATTGCGAACTTCCTCCACTCCTGGTTAGTTAAGAATTTCCCCTGAAACGATGGCGAAGTACGTCGCACTTGGCTCAAGGAGAAGCCGACATGTCACATCATGCAGGGAGCGGACCTGAACAAGAAGGACGCCATCACCGTTCGTCCCGGTTCTAAAGCGCGGTAGGGTTGGCCGTGTCACCAGAAAACAGCCGGATATCGTTGGCGAAGTTGGAAGCCTGTCCCAGGGCGGACATCGTATGCGGTCGCTGGGCATGGAGCGACTCGGGCAAACCGGGACGATCGCCGACCCCTACAGGCCTCACGGCCTTGACGCACAAGGCATCATCCGCGCGGCGCAAGCCATCTCAGCCGGACGGCCAATCCAACACCTTCGGGCAAATGATCGAACGCAACTCTGATCATCAAGTGAACCAGCAGAGCGCATGGATCTGTCAACTTGGCGCGCCGGTCAGCGGCATACTGCGGCGAGCGTGGGCCTTGCATTGATCCTGCGTGCTCTGGCGGCAACGTCGTTGTCCTGACGTCCCGAAGAGGGCGCACCTACGCCGGGCGCGGCTGAGGCCCTAATGTCTGAAGCATCATCCGATGCGAGTGCCGCAGATGCTCCCGCATCGCCGCCTCGGCCCCGTCCGAGTCGCCGGCTGCAAGCGCGGCGATGATCGCCTCGTGCTCCTGCCGTCCAACCGCCGAGCGGCCTGGGGCCAGCGTTGCCCGATAACGGTGCAGGCGCAGGAAATAGAACAGGTCGCCGTATAGAAGGTCCAGCAAGCGCTCATTGCGACTGGCGTATGCAACGATGAAATGAAAGTCGCTCGGCAACTGCGCGCGGTAGACTGCGATCAGCTCGCCACTGTCCCGGATCGTTTGCTGGCCCTGGAACGAGACACGGAGCTGCATCAGCTCATCAGCGGTGATGTGCCGGGCCGCCAAGCGCGCCGCCGCGCCTTCCAACGCCTCCCGCACATCCAGCGAGTCCGCCACCTCCTTCTCCGATGGCTCCGCCACCCGGCTGCCCAGGTTGGGCGTGTGGACCAGCAACCGGCGGCCCTCCAACTGCCGCACCGCTTCCCGCACGACGCCGCGGCCGACGCCCAACTGGATCGCCACGCGTGCTTCCCGTAAGCGCTCGCCGGGCAGCAACTCGCCGCCGAAGATGGCCGTTTCCAGCCGCTCCACGACCTGGGCGACGGTGGACGACAGTTCGACCTTGCGGGCCAGTGCGCTCATGCAGCGTGCCTACCGCTTCCCCGCACAGCCCGCCAATCCCAATCAAGTGTGGACTGTCGGCACTTTGCGGTCTAACGAAGTGCCATGGTGGCAGCAGACTGCCGGATGGGAGAACAGGCATGGATGCCAAAGCCGCGCAGCTTTTTGCCAGGCTAGACCGGATACCGATGTGCCGGCCTGTGTGGCGGCTGGTCATCCTGTTGTCGATTGGCGGATGCTTCGAGATCTACGACCTGATCCTGACCGCGTACATCAGCCCCGGGCTGATCCGCAGCGGCATCTTCAGCACAAGCTCGCCGCACCTGTTCGGCCTGCCGGACCAGGCGGCGTTCGCGTCGGCCACGTTCGCCGGGCTGTATATTGGCACCCTGGGGTTCGGCTGGCTGTCAGACCGCTACGGGCGGCGGCCGACCTTTACCTGGGCGCTGCTGTTCTACAGTGCTGCCACCGCGATCATGGCGACGCGGAGCAACGCCTACTCGGTGGACCTCTGGCGTCTGGTGGCCGGCATCGGGCTGGGCGTCGAGGCCGTGACGATTGACACATACATCACCGAGCTTGTGCCCAAAGGCTCCCGCGGCCGGGCCATCGCGTTCAACCAGGCCATGCAGTTCTGCATGTTCCCAGTCGCGGCCCTGCTGGCGTGGCTGCTGGTGCCGATTGACCCGCTTGGCGTGGCGGGCTGGCGATGGGTGACGCTGGCCGGGGTGTTGGGGGCGGTCCTGGTGTGGTTCATCCGGCGCGGCTTGCCGGAGTCGCCGCGTTGGCTGATCACCAACGCCCGACTGGAGGAGGCCGGACGTGTGATGAACCAGTTGGAGGCTGCCGTGGTCCGGTCAGGCCGTGCCCTGCCCGCACCGCAGACGGCCCTGGCCGTGGCGGTCGCGCCCGTCGTCCGAGGGCTGGTGCCGCTGTTCCGGCCGCCCTTCAGGCGCCGGGTCATCATGCTGGCGGTGTTCAATGCGTTCCAGACAATCGGCTTCTACGGATTCGGCAACTGGCTGCCGGCCCTCATCTCTTCCAACGGCGCAAGCGTCACGCACAGCCTGCAATACTCGTTCCTGATCGCCATAGCCGCGCCGTTCGGGCCTCTGCTGTGCATGCTGGTGGCAGACAAGGTGGAGCGGAAATGGCAGATCGTGTCCGCCGCCTTCGGCACGGCCTGCTTCGGCCTGCTGTTCGCCGCAGGTACGGACGCCGCCTGGATCGTGGGGTTCGGGGTGGCGATCACCCTGTCCAACAGCCTGCTGTCCTACGCCTACCATGCCTACCAGGCAGAGGTGTTCCCCACCTTTATCCGCGCCCGGGCGGTGGGGTTCGTTTACTCGTTCAGCCGGCTGTCCACGATCTTCACCAGCTTCCTAATCGCTTTCTGCCTCCGCGAGTTCGGCACCACAGGCGTGTTCGTGCTGATCGCCGGCGCCATGGGCGTCGTGATCGTCACCATCGGCGTGTTCGGACCGCGGACGCGGGGCGTCTCGCTGGAGGAGTTGTCGGCGGTGGACGCGCCTGGGCAAAGCCCACCGCCCGGCGCAGCGCCGACCCGTGTCCTACAGACTTCACTTGGAGAATAGCCCGATGATCAATGTGTTGGTGCCGACGGGCGCGCTCGGCATAGGTCTGCGCGAGGCGGACGTGCGGGCGGGACTTGCGATGGGCGCGCACGTGATCGCCGTGGACGCCGGGTCAACAGACAGCGGGCCATACTACCTGGCCAGCGGCGTATCGAAGTACAGCCGAGACGCGATCAAGCGCGACCTGTCGATCCTGATGCGGGCGCAGGCGGAGGCGGGCATCCCGCTGCTGATCGGCTCCTGCGGCACCTCCGGCTGCGACCTGGCACTGCAATGGACCCACGACATCGTTAGCGAAATCGCGGCGGAGACGGGCACGTCCCCGCGCGTCGCGCTGCTGTCGTCCGAGCAGGACGCCGGCACACTTGAGCGCAAGATCGCGGGGGGGCAGGTCCAACCGCTCGCACCGTTCGGGCCGCTGGACAGCGGAACGGTGCGCGAATGCGCCCACATCGTGGCGCTGATGGGGCCGGAGCCGTATATTGCCGCGCTGCAAGCCGGGGCCGAGATTGTGTTGGGCGGGCGCACCACGGACACCGCCGTGCTCGCCGCCGTGCCGATCATGCACGGCATGGGGCTGGGGCCGGCCTGGCACGCAGGCAAGATCGCGGAGTGCGGCGGCCTCTGCACGGTTGATCCGACCGGCAGCGGCGTGATGATGCGTGTCGGGCCGGACCTGTTCGAAATCGAGCCGCTGGACCCCAGCAATCGCTGCACGCCCGACACGGTGTCCGCACATATGCTGTACGAGAACGGCGATCCGTTCCGGCTGACCGAACCTGGTGGCGTGCTGGACGTGACGCACGCGCGCTACCAAGCGCTGGACGGCCGGGTGGTGCGCGTCACCGGGTCACGCTGGGAACCGGCGCCCTACACGATGAAGCTGGAAGGCGCGTCGCCGGGTCCGTTCCAGACGATCATGCTAGTCGGCATCATGGACCCGCGCGTGCTGGCGGACCCGGACGCGTTCCTCGGGCGCATGCACATGTCCCTGGTGGAGCGCGTGCGGCAGGTTATCGGCGCGGTGGCAGAGCCGTATGACATCTCCTTGCGGCCCTATGGCTGGAACGCCATGACCGGCGAGCCTGTCCCGCCGCATACACCCGCCCCGCGCGAGATCGGGCTGCTGTTCGTCGCGACCGCGGCCACCCAGGCGCTCGCGACGCGGATCGCTAAGACCTGCAACCCGCTGTTCTTCCACTTCCCGGCCGCGGCCAACATCGAGATGCCGTCTTACGGCTTCCCGTTCTCCCCGGCGGAGATCGAGCGGGGCCAAGTCTTCGCGTTCCGGCTGAACCATGTCGTCGCCGTCCGGGACGGGATGGAGCTGGTGCGGACCACCTGGCCCGGCGAGGCCGCGGCGAGGGATGCGGCATGACGACCTTGTGCGACGTGTGCCGGAATGTCCGGTCCAAGAACGCCGGGCCGTTCTGGGTCACGGTTGACCTGTTCTTCCGCGATGCCGATGCGTTTCGCCAGTACGCTCGGTCGCCGTCGCTGGATGCAGGGTCACTGGCCACCGCCTTCGGCGCAGACCCAGCGCTGGTCCGGCGCTTCGACGTGCCGAGTCTGAACGTGGTCAAGTTCACCTACCCTCGCGCCACCCCGCAAGGTTCGGCATGGGAGCGGGACATGCACAGCGGGCAACAATACGTCCGCATCCTCAATCTGCCCGTTGAACCGGACAAGGGCTGACCATGTTGCCACATTTGGCTCTGGGTCAGGTAACACGGCTGCGGGCGAACCGGGCGCTGGGTCCCACATCCAGGGCCGACGCCGCAAACTCGCGCGGCAGCGCGTTGTTGGCCAGCCAGCGACGGGGCTGGGCATCGGCGTCTTCGTTGAACACAGCGACCGCAAGGTGGTCGATGATGGCCACCCGGTACCAGCGCCTGCTTCGGCCCATCCAGACATAGCCGCCCGGCCCCTCCCACAATCACCCCGACCTGGGCGGCGAGGATGAGCGGTCACCGCCGGAACCGCGTCCACCTCGTCGTCGGAAAAGCGGCCGTGCTGGCATCATAATGCAAGTTGGACCGCAAAGCCGAGCTTGCCAGCGTCAATCCGCCCGGCCAGCAGCGCCGGGTCCTTCAGGCCGCGCTCCGCTATTTCGCGTTCCGCCGGCATCTTCGTGCCAGCGAACATCCCTTTCTTGCCCCGCATTCTTTCAAGCTGGAGCGGATCGGACGCCACCGATGTATTTCCTTCGGCGTTGCCGTTCCTGGCCGACCAGCGGCGTTGCAGCCCTGTCCGGAACCGTTCGATTGCGGACAGGTTCCGGCGCCCCGTCCGAAAACCAGCTATCCAATGTTCCGGACACAGGCTAAGTTTCGGGCACCTTTTTCGGACGGTTTTGACCCATGCCGCGCACCTTTGCCTACGTTCGCGTCTCCACCCCCGGCCAGACCACCGACAATCAGCTCCAGGAAATTCAGGCTGCCGGCTTCAACATCGAACCCCGGCGAGCCGTGACCGAGACCATCTCGGGCAGCGTCGCCACCGCCCAGCGCCGCAGCTTCGCTCGCCTGCTCGACAGGCTGGAAGCCGGCGACGTGCTGGTGGTCACCAAGCTCGATCGGCTCGGCCGCAACGCCATGGACGTCGGCTCGACGGTGG
>CAXSGE010000079.1:0-18712 GCA_964236715.1 uncultured Acetobacteraceae bacterium
TCGCGTCCGGCAACAAGCACGATGGTAGGTTCACCCATCCTATATAGGAACGGCCACGGCCGAATCATCGAGAGTGGCCAAGAACCCTAATCTGCGTCAGAAACCGCCCTCGATTGCACGTCCGCCACATTTCGATTGCGCGCCGCTACACGTAGCGCCCCAGGTTTTTGACACTCTCGACTTGGCCGTTAACGGACTATCCGGTTCGAAGCGGGATCGGCAAGAAAGCGGACGCGGCCGCCAACCAGGAACGCGCCTAATCTCGATACCGGCCATTCCTGGCCCACAGATTTGTCATTTGGAGAGTTTCCCTGCGCCAAGTCGCGTCCAAATTTCATCACGACACCGGACGGGCAGGTTTGAAGGCTTGGATTGGATAGAGGGAGAAATTGAAACGACCTCATTCGAGGCGATCCCGAGGAGGAGCAAACACGTTGCCACAGACGTCAAGTATGTACGCCTGCGGCAAAGCGAGTTGTGAAAGAGACTAGGTGGCTCGACTGGTAGAAACGACCGTCGGAACACCGCCCTTGACCTCGTTGATGTTTATCTGGACGACGGACTGTCCGGAGTCGCTAAATTTATAGGTTTGCAGTAGTCCCTTGTAGTCGAAATCTCGCAGCGTATCGCGCACTCTGACCCCATCGATGCTGCCTGCTTTCACGAAGGCGGCAATGGCCAGCATGAGGTTGTCGTAGGCAGTGACCTCGTATGGCAAGGCAGCGTGTCCGGTCGCCTTCTGCAGCTCGGAATCAAATGCAGTCAGCTCCGGCGACCCGCTCGTGGTCGGTCCCGTCGAGAGATAGATCCCGTCGACCGTCCGGCCCGCTGCCTTCAGGAAAGTCGGCGATGACCAGATCACGCCTAGTCCCATCACGAGCGGTGGCATCTGGAGCTCCCGATATTGCTTCATCAGGGATAGGCCGTCCTCCGAATAGCAGGCGATCAATACGGCATCGGGCTTCGCCGCACGGATCTTGGTCAGCAGGCCGTAGAAATCCATGCTGCCGACTTCGAAATACTCGTCGGCGACCATAGAGACGTCCAGCTTCTGTGCCATCTCCTTGATCTGGCCGGCGGCGGTGCGCCCCCAATCGTCGTTGCGACCAAGGAACGCCACCTTTTTGGTGCCTTTTGTCTTGACCAGGAAGTCGACCGCCGGCGCCACGTTCATGACCGATGAAAGGGTGGTCCGGAAACTGAAGCTGAAATCCGGGCCGGTGACCGGCTGCGCCGCCGAAACGAAGCTGATCGCCGGCGTCTTGCTTTTCTCCGCGAGCGGCAGGATGGCCAGGGTGCCGCTGCTATTGGGCGGGGTGAAGAGCAGCGAGACGTGATCGTCGGAGATCAGCCGTTGGGCACCCGCCACCGCGCGCTCGGTCTTGCTCTCGTCGTCCACGTTGATCAGTTCGATACGGTAGGTGTCCGGACCGATCTTGACCCCGCCGCCATCGTTGAGCTGCTTGACCCCGAAATTCAGCCCGGTGATCGACTCCTTGCCGATTGACGCGCTCGGACCGGTCTGGGTGCATAGCGATCCTATTTTGAGTACCTTGGTCGCGGCCTGGGCAGAACCGCGCCGGGTCGGGAGGAGCAGGCCGGCGCCGAGCGAGGCCATCGTCCAGCGGCGTGTTAAGGTCAGGTCGGACATCTCTGGTATTCCTCCATGTTGAGCCTATCTCCGCGGGCCATTTCGGTATGCGTGATCAGTGGACGGCGTGGAGTGCCAAGCCGCCTCCGAGGTAGGCTTCCTGCACCGACGGGTCGCGCAGCAGTTCAGCGCCCGTTCCGCTGCGGGCGATGACGCCGTTGGCGATCACGTAGGCCCGGTGAGCGAGGCGGAGCGCCATGCGGGCGTTCTGCTCCACGAGCAGGATCGTCGTCCCGTCACGGTTGAGGTCTGCGATGATGCCGCCGAGCTGCTGCACGATCGCCGGCGCCAACCCGAGCGAAGGCTCATCGAGCAATAGGAGGCGAGGGCGACTCATCAACGCGCGACCGATCGCTACCATTTGCTGCTGGCCGCCGCTGAGCCGGCCGGCAGGGGTCCGTAAGCGTTCGCGCAAGATGGGGAACAAGCTCAGCACACGCTCGCGGTCCTGGCGGATCGCAACTCTGTCGCGACGATAGTACGCGCCGAGATCCAGATTGTCGCTGATCGACATGTCGCCGAAGACATGCCGTCCCTCGGGCACCATGACGAGGCCACGCGTGATCATCTTGGACGACGGCAGCCCCAGCACTGCGTCGCCATCCAAGGTCACCGTGCCGCTGCTGGCTCGGACGACGCCGCTGATCGTGCGCATCAGCGTGGATTTGCCAGCGCCGTTGGAGCCGATCACCGTAACGATCTCGCCTTGTCCGACGCGGAGCGAAACGCCGCGCAGGGCGGAAACTGCCCCGTAGGCGACCTTCAAATCGGACACCTCAAGCATCGTCGGTCCCCAGGTAGGCGGCGATCACGCGCGGATCGCTCCGCACCTGTTCCGGCGTGCCTTCGATCAGCTTGCGGCCGCCATCCAGTACGACGATGCGGTCGCAGATTCCCATCACCGCGGGCATGTCATGCTCGACCAGCAGCACGGTGATGCCGTCATCCCGGATACGTCGGACCATCCTGGCGGCTTCGGCCGTCTCACCAGGGTTCATGCCGGCGAAAGGCTCATCCAAGAGCAGCAGCCGAGGCCGGCCGGCCAACGCGAGACCGATGCCGAGCAGGCTCTGTTTCCCATATGGCAGCGACTCCGCCAACGTATGGGCGTGCGGGCCGAGCCCGGTGAACGCCAGAAGTCGATCGCCCTCCTGCTCGATGTCGGCCATCAGCCTCCGGCCGCCACCGACGCCGAGCCAACTGGCCCAGAACCCCACGCTGCTGCGCGACAGCAACGGGATGTTCAGGTTCTCGCCAACGGTGAGCTTCGGGAAGGTCCGGGTGCCCTGGAAGGTGCGGCTCAGACCGGCGTCGGCGACCTGATCGGGCCGCAACCCGGTCAGGACACGCCCCTCGAGCGCGACCCGGCCCGACGATGGCGGGTATAACCCGGATATGAGGTTGAACGTCGTGGTCTTGCCCGCCCCATTCGGCCCAATCAGCCCGAGGATCTCGCCGCGGCGGACGTCGAAGGAGACGTCGGTGACCGCGTGCACGCCCCTGAACCGCTTTCCGAGTTCGCTCACCGTGAGCAGCGGCGCCTCAGCCAACATGGCTCGTCTCTGCTTTCACGCCGGTCGGGGCAGGGGCGCTCGCCCGCCGGCCGAGCACGGCGTCGACCAAACCGAACAGGCCCCCAGGCAGGAACAGGGTCACCGCGATCAGCAGCCCGCCCATCAGGATCGGCCGCCAGTCGCGCAGGAAGCCGAGCACTTCCGGCACGTAGGTCAGGAACACCGCCCCCAACAGCGGCCCCGCCAACGTGCCAGCGCCGCCGACGACGACCATGACGATCATGTCGACCGAGGCGAAGACGGAGAACTGTCCGGGCGACAGCACTGTCAGGAATGGGCCGATCAGCAGGCCCCCGAGACCCGCCACGAACGCGCTGATGGCCAGCCCGGTGACCTTGCGGCGCATGACGTGCGTGCCGGTGAACTCGGCTAGCACCTCGTCTTCCCGGATGGCGACCAGCATGTGGCCCAGACGCGACCGCACCAGCATCAGCAAGCCCATCGTGGCGAGCGTCACGGTAGCCAATACGAGGTAGTAGAAGCCCAGCCGCGAGCCGAAATCGACGAGGCCGAAGCCTTCCGGCGCTGGGATGCCGCGAAGGCCGACCATGCCTCCGGTCAGGTCCTGCCAATTGGCGATGATCAGCCGCACGATCTCCCCAAAGCCCAGCATGACCAACACGAAATAGGGTCCGCGCAGCCGGAAGGTGATCAGGCCAACCAACACCGCAACCACGACGACCCCCGCTAGCGTGACCGGGGCGGCAAGCCAGAAGACGATCCCGAGCTGGGCACGGAGAAGGGTTGAGCCATACGCCGCCAATGCCACGAAAGCGGCCTGGCCCAGGTTGATCTGCCCCATGTAGCCCAGCAGCAGCGCCATGCTGAGCGCGAAGATGCCCCAGATCAGGCTCTGCGTGAGCAGGAACACTTGGAAATCACCGAGCACGGGCGGCAGCGCCACGAGCGCAGCCAGCAGGATCGCGGGTGCCACTCTCGTCACGGTAGCCTCATGCGAGACGTCCACCGAACAGGCCGCGCGGCCAGATCAGTAGGACCAGCAGCATGATCAGGAAGGTGAACACGTCCTTGAACGCGAAGCTGACATAGGCGCCGGAGAATGTCTCGGCCAAGCCGATCAGCAGCCCACCGACGATCGCGCCAGGCACGCTGCCGAGGCCGCCGAAGATGACGATGACGAAGCTCTTGAGCAGCGGCAGCTGCCCCATGGAGGGCTCGACGGCGTAGAGCGAGCCGAGCAACCCGCCCGCCACGCAGGCCAGTGCGCCAGAAAGTGCGAAGGCGAAGCTGACGACCCGGTCCACATTCAAACCGATCGCTTCCGCACCGAAACGGTTCTGCGCCACCGCCCTGAGCGCCTTACCGATCCGCAACCGATAGAGCGTGACGTAGAGTGCCCCAACCAGCAGCAGCATGGCGCCGATCACCACGAGGCGCTGCAACGTGATCACCACGTCGCCCAGCATGACGACGCCGTCGATCCCCATGTCGAGCTGCTGCGGATCGGTCCCCCAGATCAGGATCGCGCCCTGGTGGAGAATGTAGAGCAAGCCGGTCGTGACCAGGAGAACCTGCAACTCCGTGCGCCGAAGCGCTCGCCGGACAACCAGCACGTAAAGCAGCACGCTGAAGCCAGCCATCGCCAGCATGGCCAGGCCGAGGCTGGGAAAGAAGCCGAGACCGGTAATCTGAAGGATGGTGAGCGTGCAGAACGCTCCGAGCATCAGCAGCTCGCCATAGGCGAAGTTCACGACCCGGGCGGCGCCGAAGATCAGCGTGAAGCCAAGGGCGGACAGTGCATAGATGCTGCCGAGCACGACGCCATTGGCGAGTTGCTGCCCGATCACAAGAAAGCCTGACTTGGCCTCGCCGCTGGCACGATCGCGTCCTCCATGAACCCAACTTTTTTTCGGGTTTAGCGGAAGCATGCGACGATCTCAAGCAATTTGCGACTGCGTTGAGATGATTCAGCTCCTCACACAAAGCCGAAAGTTAATCGGCAACCTATTTCGCTAGTGCAGCATGCTGAGGCGCCGACCGGCGCGCGGCCGGTTTGGCCAGCGCCGGGAGCACTGCGGCCAGCAGCCGGTCCAGCATAGACCCCACGGCGCGCATGACGTCGTGCGGCTTGCGGTAGAGTAACCACGTGATGACCACCTGGTTATGGCTGCCGATCAGGATGGAGGCCGTTTCGTAGGGGTCCGGCTTGGCCGACCATTCTCCGGTGGCAGCCCCCTTCCTCACCAGATCGACGACGAAGCGGCCGTAATCGTCCAATGATTGTCGCGCCGGCGATTCCCCCACCAACACGCTTGGCCAAATCTCCAAATACAGCGTGCGCGCCCAATCCGGATTTCGGCGGGCAAAATCGGCCGACAGCCATAGGAACAGGCGCAACCGCTCCCGCATCGTCGTCGTGTCGCATGCCCGCTCGCTATATTTGATGAAGAACATGGCGAGCTGCGCTACCGGCACAGCGTAGGCGATCGCCTCCTTGCTTGGGTAGTATTCATAAAGCGAGGACAACGGCATGCCGGCCTCAGCGGCCACGTCGGCAATCCGCGCGCGTGCAATTCCCTCTCGGGAAAACACCCGCAACGCGGCTTGCAGGATATCCTCCTCCCGTCGACGGCTGCGGCCCTGCCGGCGCTCCGGCACCTGACTGCGCCAGGTCTGCGCCAGGGCATCCATCGTCTCCGCCCAGGTTGCCCCGTCCGGCCGTCCGTCATTCTCGTTTGTCGTCACCGAGGCCACCTGCTGTTCCCTCGACGTCTCCTGCAAGCGCCGGGCTGAGGCAATGGCGCGCCGCTAGTCGGCATAAGCATCGGGGCACGCGAACCACTCGGCCGGCATCGACCCGGGGATACGCGTGTCATGAGCGGGCACCACGATGTCCACCAGCTCCATGACGCGGCGCATCGAGGCGAGATAGGTCGCCTCGCTTTCGCTGCGAATGCTGCCGGGGCGGAAAGTGTCCGCTAGAAAACGCAGCGGTTTGCGCGTGGCGCGGGCATCGGCGGGAAACCAGCAGCCGTATTCCTCCCCCAGATCCGACACCAAGCCAACCCGGCCGCGCTCCGTCTGCACACAGACCGCCTGCATCCCCGGCGTGTGACCCGGCGCCTTCAGCAGCAGCAATCCCTCTGCTAACTCCCGGTCACCCTCGACCAGTTCCAGCGCAGCCGGCCGCCGCCGGTCCAGCACTTGGTTGATCGTGTGACGCGTGTAGTAGAGTCGCTGCGACGGCGCCGGGTCGATCGCATGGATCAGCTCGTCCTTCTGCAGCAGCACCTGCGCCTGCGGAAACAGCTCCAGGTTCCAGGCGTGGTCGAAATGCAGATGCGTCAGGATGACCCGGCCGACCTGCTCGGGTCCAATCCCATGGGGCTGCAGGGCCGTCCGCAGCGCCGCCTCGCCGCCGCCTTTCGCCTCGACCTTCCACTTCGCGCGGACCTCGTCTGCGCTGGCCATGCCGGTGTCGACCAGGATCCAGGTCGTGCCGTCGTGCAGCAGCCAGGCGTGGATGGGTGTCCAATCGCCGCTCTCATGGCCCCCGGGTAGATACAGCGCGCCAAGGTGCAGCGTGTTGATGGTGAAATTCATTGTCCCCCCTCGTGGCCTAAAATTGGCCGTGTTTTCCGATAGCCGACAAAAATTCGGGTTCGGCATATTATTGCGACCGGATCGCTCACGATCATGCGCTCTGGTTTCCGTTTACAAGCGACCGGGCATCATGCTAACCCGAAAAAAAATCGGAGGAAAGCATCCATGTCGACAGTGCTTTATGAGCAGACTGGCCCCGTTGCCGTCCTGACCTTGAACCGGCCTGAGAAGCTGAACGCGTTCAATGCCGCCATGTTGTCGGATTTGATGGCGGCCCTCGACCGCGCGAGGGCGGATGAGACGGTCAGGGTGGTCGTGCTCAAGGGCGCCGGACGCGCTTTCTCGGCCGGCTACGACGTGGATCCCAATGAGCACTCGCCGCACGAGAAAGGCATTTCCCAGGATCGTGAGGACCTGCAGGGGATGATCGACAAATGGCTGCAAGTGTATGAGTTCCCGAAGCCGATCATCGCGCAGGTGCACGGCTTCTGCATCGCCGGGTCGACCATGCTGGCCATCTGCTGCGACATCACGCTGGTGGCGGAAGATGCGCGCATCCGGTGGCCATCCCTGCCGCTCGGGGGCGGGCTGATCAGCACCATGTGGTGCTGGCTCGTGGGGCCGAAGAAGGCTCGCGAGATGTCTTACATCGCTGGAAGCGAGATGAGCGGGGCGGAAGCCTTCCAGTGGGGCTGGGCGAACAGGGCGGTGCCCGCCGATGCGCTCGAGGAGACCGCCATGACCATGGCCCGCGCGATCGCGCGCACGCCGTCCGACCTGCTGCGGCTGAAAAAGCTCGCGATCAACCGCATCATGGACATTCAGGGCTTCCGCACCGCGGCCATGTTCGGCGCCGAGTGGGACAGCATCGCTCATTTCAGCGCCGGTGCCACTGCAATGACCGAGAAGATCGGGGAGCTCGGCGTAAAGGGAGCTATCGCATGGCAACAGTCGCAGGACTGACACCATGAACCGCGCCGATCAGCTGTTCCGCCGAGCCGACGAGCATCCGGAGCGTATCGCCCTCGTCTTCGGCAAGCGGGAGATCAGCTTCGGCGAATGGTGGAGTCGTGCCGCGGCATTGGCCGACGGTTTCCGGCGACAGGGCCTGCAACCCGGTGATCGCGTCGCTTTCTTCGTCGGCTCGCGGCCGGAGTTCATGTTCCTTCAATATGCCTGCTTCGCCGCAGGCGGCGTCGTCATGCCGCTGAATACGATGTACCGCGCGGATGAGGTCGACCATGCGGTCGGTCAGTGCGAAGCGACCTACATTCTCGCCGATGCCGCCCTGCTGGACCGTTTCAGCCCGGCTTCTCGCGACAGATGCCCGTCGGTCCGACGAATTTTTGTGCTCGACGGGACGGATATCGATGACGGGTTTCATCGTCCGGCCTCGGTGCTGGACGGCGATGCAGCCGCCTTTGCCGCTCCAGTGGATCTGCCACCAACGGCTCTCGGTCAGATGCTCTACACCAGCGCCACTACCGGCCGGGCCAAGGGAGTGATGCTGACCCAGGCCAATCTGGCGGCAAACTACGATTGCTCACCGGAATGGTTGGGCTACACGGCTGCCGATACCATCCTCTGCGCCCTGCCTCTGTTCAACACCTTCTCGCTGAACCAGTGCATCAATGCGACGACGGTCACTGGGGGAAGCTTGGTGGTACTGTCTAAATTCGACGCGGTGGAGTGCATGCTCGCCATCGCGCGGCGGCGCTGCACCGTGTTTCCGTGTGTGCCCACAATGCTGCAGAAAGTATTGTCTCACCCGGAGGTGGGCAGCTACGACCTGAGCTCGCTGACCCGGATCATGGTCGGCGCCGCTCCGGTACCGACGCCATTGCTGCTGAAAGCGCGAGCGTATTTCGGCCCTGGGCTCCAAGTGATCACCGGATACGGGCTGACAGAAGGCACCGCGCTGGTCACGACGATGGCGGTCGAATTGGACGAGCACGGTCAACAGAAACTGGAGAGGTCGATCGGCCGGGCCGTGCCTGGCATGCAAGTTGAAATCCTGGGCGAAGACGCTGCCGTGTTGCCGCACGGTCAGGCCGGCGAAATCGGCATCAGGGGGCCGAACGTGATGGCCGGCTATTACAAGCAGCCGGAGGAAACCGCCAAAGCACTGGCCGGCGGCTGGCTCCATACCGGCGACGTCGGCATTATGAACGGCGACGGGTATCTGTGGATCATCGACCGGAAGAAGGACGTCATCATCCGCGGTGGGCAGAACATCTATCCTGCCGACATCGAGGAAGCACTGTATGGCCATCCTGCTGTCGCTGAAGCTGCGGTCGTGGCCGGCTACGACGAACTGTTCGGCGAGGTGCCTCACGCATACGTCGCATTCAAGCCGGGCCTCAAAGCGGAGGTCGAGGAACTGGTTGCCATCTGCAAGGCGAAGCTTGCCCCGTATAAGTGGCCGAAAACCATCGAGATCCTGCCGGAATTGCCGAAAGGCCCCACTGGCAAGATTCTCCGTCGGGGCCTTCGTGGACCTCTGCCAGGAACCGTGCCGCCCGACGCCGCTGCGATGGCAGGAGCACAACGCCATGTATGAGAACATCACGTATGAAGTCAGGGACAACGTCGCTCGCATCACGCTGAATCGGCCCAAAGCGCTGAATGCCCTCAACGGCGCGATGAAAGGCGATCTCGCCGATGCCATCCGCCGGGTCGGCGCAGATCCGGAGGTGCGGGCCCTGCTCCTGACCGGGGCGGGGCGGGGCTTCTGTGCGGGGGGCGACATCAAGGAGATGGATCCGGACTCCGGCCCGACGGCGACGAAGCGCAAGCTTGACCATATCCTATCCACCGTGCTGGTGCCGCTGGCAACACTCAAGAAGCCGACCATTGCGGCAGTGAACGGTTTCGCGATGGGCGCCGGCTTCAATCTCGCGCTGGCCTGCGACATGATCCTCGCGTCGGACGCCGCCGTGTTCAGCCAAATCTTCGTGCGCGTCGGCCTGGTGCCAGACTCCGGAGGGCTCTACTTCCTGACCCGGGTGTTGGGGCTCAATCGCGCCAAGGAACTGTGCTTCACCGGCCGGGACGTCGCTGCGGCGGAAGCGGCTCAACTCGGTTTCGTCAACCGCGTGGTGCCGGCGGCCGAGCTGTTGGATGCGGCCCATGAGTTTGCTGCCGAACTCGCCCGCGGTCCGGCGGTTGCCATGTCACTGACCAAGACCGCGCTGAACCTGTCCTCCAGTGCCAGTCTTGCGGAGATGATGGAGCTGGAAGCGCTGGCCCAGGCAGTCGCCGCCAACACCGACGAGCACAGAGAGGGCCTTGCCGCTTTTGCAGGGCGACGGAAGCCTGATTTCATCAAACCCAAAAGTGTGTGAGGCGACATCATGGATTTCAACTACACGCCGGAACAAGATACCTTCCGTACCGACGTCCGGACATGGGTCCGCTCCGCGCTGCCAAGTGGCTGGGGCACGACGGTGCACGAGCCGCTCAACGAAGCCGAGCGGGCCAGGTTCAAGCAGGATTGGGACCGTAAGCTCTTCGAAGCCGGCTGGGCCGGTATCGCCTGGTCGAAGGAATATGGTGGCCGCGGAGCTACCTTGGTCGAACAAGCGATCTTCCTCGAGGAGATGGCCAGGGCTCGAGCGCCGGAAGGGTTGAACATCATCGGCCGCAACCTGGCCGGTCCGACCATCATTCGGCACGGCACGCCAGCGCAGAAGGAGCGGTTCCTCCGTCCGATCCTGTCCGGCGAGGAGGTCTGGTGTCAGGGCTTCTCCGAACCCAATTCGGGTTCTGACCTTGCCTCGCTCCGCTGCCGGGCAGAGCTTCAAGGCGACCGTTTCGTTGTGAACGGACAGAAGGTCTGGACCAGCTTCGCCCAGTATGCCCAGTGGTGCTTCCTGTTGTGCCGCACTGATACGACCGTCGCC
This sequence comes from uncultured Acetobacteraceae bacterium, assembly GCA_964236715.1. Lineage (GTDB taxonomy): Bacteria > Pseudomonadota > Alphaproteobacteria > Acetobacterales > Acetobacteraceae > CAHJXG01. Next base: position 10,692 of record CAXSGE010000079.1, read on the forward strand.
AAACACAAGGGCATCAGCTTCCTACTGGTCGACATGCGCACGCCAGGCATTACCATCCGTCCGCTGGTGCAGATTAACGGCGATACCGAGTTCAGCGAGGTGTTCTTCGACGATGTCGTGGTGCCGGCGGAAAACTTGGTCGGTGCCATGAACGCCGGCTGGTCGATCGCGATGACGACGCTCACCTTCGAGCGCGGACCGGAGGAAGCGCTGTACCGGCAAGTCCGCTTCAAATACGACCTGGATCGCCTGATCGAATTCGCTCGCACGACGCATCGGAATGGTCGCCCGATCAGCGAAGATCCGGTCGCGCGCCAAAAGATCGCCTCGGTCGCGATCGAGGTCGACCTGCTCCGCCTCAACATCCTGCGCGCCTTCAGCAAGGTGCTGAACGGGAAGGAGCTGGGCCCGGAAGCCTCGTTCACGAAACTATACTGGTCGCATATGTGGCAGCGTATGGCGGAGCTCGCCGTGGAATTGCAGGGGCCGTCCGCTCCGTTAGCTGCTGCTGATCCGGACGCGTTGTCGGGGGGCACGGCGCAGTTCAACTGGTTGAGTTCGAAAGCCTCTTCGATCTATTCCGGGTCCTCCGAGGTGCAGCGGAACATCATCGGCGAGCGGGTGCTCGGCCTGCCGAAGGAGCCCGTCGCGGCATGAACTTCGATTTCACGGCAGACCAGTACGCGCTTCGCGATACCATTCGGTCTTATCTCGATGATCACTGGACCTCGCCACATTTGCGCGCCAGCTTGTCCGGCTCCGGCCTGCCGGCCGAATTGTGGGATGGCTTGGCCGAGCTTGGTCTGCAGATGGTCTTGGTTCCAGAGCAATATGGCGGGCTCGGGCTCGCTCTGACGGATGCCTCGCTGCTGTTCGAGACCTTTGGCGAGACGCTGACACCAGGCATCGTGACCGACACGATGCTCGCCAGCGACCTCATCGCCCGTTTCGGCACCGAGAGCCAAAAGACCGAGCTGTTTCCCGCCATCGCCGAGGGCCGCATGAAGATCGCGATCGCGATCGGCGAATCCGCCACGTCGTTCGATCCGGCGGAAATCGCAACGACGGCAAGCCGGGCCGGTAATGGATGGCAACTGACGGGGCAGAAGCCGATCGTCCCGTACGCCAACGTGGCCGACCGCATCCTCATCGCGGCCCGGGTCGGGGAGAACGGGCTTCTCGCATTCTTTCTGGTCGATCCCGAGACGCAGGGCATTTCCACCGCACCCCACGTGCTGGTCGATCCGGCCGCTCGAGCGTCCGCACTGTCGCTGCACCAGGCGAATGTGCCGGCAGAGGCATTGATCGGCGAGGCGAACGGGGCCGCGGTTCAGCATGGGATGCGCAGCTGTGCCGCCGCGGCGGCGGCGCAACTGACCGGGATCGCCGGGCGCTCGCTCTCGATGACCCTGGATTACGCCAAGCAGCGCAAGCAGTTTGGCCGCGCCATCGGCTCGTTCCAAGCCATCAAGCACAAACTGGCCGACATGATGGTGACCTACGAGACGAGCCGCTCTGCCGCCTACTTCGCACACTGGGCATTGGCGCAGGGGGATAGCGGGCAAGCTGCTGCCGTCTCCTTGGCCAAAGCCTATGCCGGCGACATGTCCCGCTCGGTCGTAAATGAAAGTGTGCATATTCACGGTGGCATCGGCTTTACTTGGGAATACGACCTGCACTTCTTTCTCAAGCGGGCGAAGGTGTTCGAATACATGGCCGGTGATGCCACTTTCCATCGGGAGCAATACGCACGCGCCGTGATCGACGCCTGATCATGGCGACGATGCGCGCAACTGTGCTGCCTCGTTTCGGCAGCCCGTCGGTTTTCGTGTGCCAGGACGTGACCCGGCCTGAGCCTCGCCCCGACCAGTTTCTCGTGCGCGTACATGCCTGCGGCATTTGCGGCCACGATCTGCTGAACCGGCAAGGCGCGTTCCCACTAACCCGTCTGCCGGCGGTGATCGGACATGAGATCGCGGGCGTCGTCGAAGCAGTCGGCGATGTGGTGACGCGCTTTCGGCCCGGCGACCGGGTCGCTTTGAACCAGCGCCAATCCTGCGGTGTCTGCCAGCCGTGCCGAGAGGGGCGCAGCAACGTCTGTCGCCGAGGATACGGCTTCTACGGCGAGGACGTCAGCGGGGGCTACGGCGATTACGTCGTCGCGACCGAACGTAATGCCGTTCACCTGCCCGACGGCATCGATTTTACGACCGGTGCGATCCTGAGCTGCGCCGTGGGTACCGGCTTTCACGCACTCGGACGGGCAAGACTGGAACCCGGCGATCCCGTTCTCGTCACCGGAGCCGGCGGCGGGGTGGGGTTGCACACGGTGCAGTTGGCCCGCGAAATGGGGTATCGGGTGCTGGCCCTGACGGGTTCAGCGCGGAAAGTCGATCAGATCGTCGCTGCCGGCGCCGACGACGTCATCGTCTCAGTGGATATGCGATTCCATCAAGCTGTCAAAACCCTGACCAAGGAAGACGGAGTTGCGGCCGTCATCGAGATCACCGGCACACCGACCTTCGCTTCCTCGATCCGCTCGCTACGGCCGGGGGGCCGTTTGGTCGTCGTCGGCAACGTCGAACCCGGGTCGGTGCCGTTCAATCCCGCTATCGGTATCCTGAAAGAGATCGAATTGGTTGGCAGTAGCCATGCGACACTGGATGATCTCGTCCGCGTCACCGATCTTGTCGCGCGCGGCCGCATCCGGCCGGAGATCGCGGCGGTCGTGGACATCGCGGACGCCAGCAAAGGGCATGAGATGATGGAACGGAGAGAAACAACCGGCCGGGTCGTGCTGGGGCGCGCAGACTGGGATTGAAGGCGCGCACAGCCATGAACGGGATGCCAGTCCGCTACAAGAAGATCGCCTTTCTGGCCCGGCGTCCTGACATCTCCCACGGGCAGTTCACCCGGCACTGGAGGGAAATCCACGGTCCGACCGTTGCGGGCGCTGCCGGTTACGCGGCCTGGCGCGACCGTTATGTCCAGAACCATGTCATCGGCTCGGCCTTCGCCCGGCCGTTCACCTACGACGGCATGGCCGAATTTTGGCTGCCCGGGGCGAACGAGGACAGCTATGCCCTGAGCGAAACCTATCGGGCACACGTGCGGCCCGACGAGCTGAATTTCATCGACATGGATCGTACGGTTTCCATGACGGCTACTGAGACCGTACTTCAGCCGGGTAGAGACGGCGCGAAACTCGTCGTCCTCGCCCGCCGCTACCACCGGCTTGCCCCTGAGGTCTACGCCGAAGCGGCGCTGGCGCGGTCCCGCGCAGCCTTGGCGGAACTCGGAGCCTCGCGGGTGAGCGGCAGCCTCGACTTGGTGCAGGAGGGGAGCACCCGTCTGCCAGGCGCCAGGGCGTCGCACGACGTCGCGGTGAGCGCCGTCTGGGCCCTCTACTTCAGCGACGAAGCTGATGCCGCAGCGCCGACGACGCACGAGTGGCTGTCGGAACTCCTCGGCCTTGGCGACGAAATGCTGCATGATCCTACTGGCACGATAGCGGTCCGGGTCACCGAGATGGTGTTCTTCGAAGACGGCCGTCCCACGTCGTAGGGCGCCCCGTCACGATCGGTCGCCCGCTCGCTGACGCAGCTTCGGACGTATGGCGGGAACCTGCCCATCAACTTTGGCCGGAAACAAAGCCAATAGACGTCCGTCCGGTGCTGTTCGAACGATGCCGCGGGCCGCATGGTGGGGCGATGCGATCGCCTCACCAAGGTCGAGCACCGGGCTGAAGCAGCAATCCGCCGCGCCGATCCGGGCGATGCACTCGTCCGTCGTCATGGTGGCCACCGTCGCTGCAACGTCGGCGATGAGTTCAGACTGCGGCAAAGCCTCCGTTTGCCGCGTCATCCAGTCCGGGCGCTCCATCGCGACGCAGAACGCGGCCCAGAATTTCGGCTCGATGGCACCCAGCGCCATATGCCGGCCTTCCCGCGTCGCGTAGGCCCGATAATAAGCGGCACCGCCGTTCATGTAAGTCTGGCGGCGCTGCGGCACGGTCCCGAGCCCGCCATATTCTGCGACCGCAAGCAATTGCAGCACCATCGGCGCGTCGGCCAGGCCGACGTCGATCTCGCAGCCTTGCCCGTCGGCATCGCGGGCCCGAAGCGCCCCCAAGATCGCGATCACGCCGAACAAGGAGCCGGATACGTCGGCCAAAGGCGGATCGTAGGCGAAAGGAGACGTTTGGCCGTTGCGATGCAGGATGCCGGATGCCGCCAGGTAGTTGGTATCGTGACCTGCAGCGCGCGCAGAGGGACCGGAGGCCCCATAGCCGCTGAGCGAGCAATACACCAAACCCGGATTGATCTCCCGCAGCACAGCATAGTCCAGGCCCAGCCGCTTCATCACGCCGGGCCGAAAACCTTCGATCAGCACGTCGAACCCGTCGACCAGGCGGAGAAACTCCGCTTTTACCTCCGGTTGCTTTAGATCCATCCGCTGCACCGTCTTGCCGGCATTGACGGTACCGTGAAACAGTTTCTCGCCCGCCCCGTCGCTAGGTCCGACCTGCAACAGCGCGTCGCCCTCGGGCGGCTCTATCTTCAGGACTTCCGCGCCCATATCGGCCAGCAACAAGCTCGCCAGCGGCCCGGGGAGGAAGGTGCACAGATCCAGCACCCTGACGCCAGCAGCGAACCGGCCGAGACGGGATACGGGCGTGCCCGTCACTAGGCGAGCCTATTTGACCAGCGGGCAACCACCAGCATTCAGCGGCCGCACGGCAACCGACGCCGGCACGGTCGCGATGACCTTGGAGAGGTCCCACTCACCCGTTGACTCCGACGGCGATTTTACCTGCACCACATACATCGAGTGCGCCATCCGGCCATCGATCCGCAGATGTCCATCCTGTGTGAACACGTCGTTCACCGGCATGTCCCTCATCTTCGCCATCACGGTGGCGGTGTCCTTCGTGCCTGCTGCCTGCACGGCACGCAGGTAGTGCAGCACGGCGCTGTAGCTGCCGACCATGTTCATGTTCGGCGTCTTGCCCGCGCGCTTCAAGAACCGCTCGCTGAAAGCGCGGGTCTGATCGTTCAGGTTGGCGTCGAATGCGGTCGCGTAGACCAGCCCCTGCGCTGTCTCCAGCCCCAACGCCTTCACATCGTCCGGCATCATGAAAATGCTGACCAGCCGGGCACTGCGCAGCATGCCGAATTCCGACGCCTGCTTGATGGCCGTGACCCCGGCCGAGCCAGCGGGGGCAAAGGCGTAGACGTCGGCCTTGGCGGCCATTGCCTCGAGGATGAAAGACGAGAAGTCGGCCGCGTTGACCGGTGCCCTGACCGATCCCAGCATCCGCCCGCCTTTTTCTGTCACCACCTGCGTGACGTCGCGCTCCGCGGCGATGCCGGTCGCGGTATCCTGGTTCAGGAAGAACCAGGTCTTCGCCCTCCGGTCCATGAGCACTGAGGCGGAGGATCGGGCGACCGAATACGTGTCGTATGTCCAATGCGCCACATTGGATGAGCATTTCGCGCCGGTGATGTCCGAGCTTGCCGCACTGGTGACCATGACGATCTTGTTGCGCTGTTCGGCGACTGGATCGACGGCAAAGGCGATGTTGGTGGACGGGATGTCCGTAATCATATCGACGCCCTCGTCGAACCATTGCCGGGCGATGGTGGAGGCGACGTCTGGCTTGAGCTGGGTGTCGCCGTTGACGATCTCGATCGGTTTGCCGAACAGGGAGCCGCCGAAATCCTCCACCGCCATCCGCACCGCCTCCAGCAGGAATTTGCCGCCGACACTGGAATAGGCCGAGGAATAGTCGCCCAGTACGCCGATTTTGACGGCCCCTTCTTCGGCCGCCCGGGCGGCGCGCTGTATCGGGGCAGCCGCCACCGCGCAGGCCAACGCAGTGCTCAGAAGCCATCTGCGACCAAAGCTTTGCATAGTGTCACTCTCTTGATTGTCGTTGGCCGAATTGTCGCTCGCCCGGCTATCGATGGCTAGGCGGCATCAGGCCGGCGAAAGCGTCCGCAGCACGGCTTCGCGCAAGTCGCGCTTCAGCAGCTTGCCGTTGACGTTGCGGGGCAACGGCTCGTCCGCGATCTCGATGAACTCCGGCACCTTGTAGTCGGCCAGCCGCAACAGCAGGAACGCCTTCAGCGCGTCCGCCGTAACGGTGGGGTCCGCCAGCCGAACGAAGGCGTAGACCCGCTCGCCCAAGACCGCATCTGGCCGGCCGATCACGGCGCATTCAAGGACCGCGGGGTGCTCGTGAAGCGCGTATTCCACTTGCGTGGACGATATCTTCAGACCGCCCCGGTTGAGCATGTCTTTCTTGCGGTCCATCAGCCGCAGGCGTCCGGCCTCGTCCAGGCTGGCGATATCACCCGATCGCCACCAGCCGCCGATATACTCGCGATGGCTGGACTCGGGATCACCCCAGAACCGCGCAGCGCAGGATGGGCTACGGATCCACAGTTCGCCGGTTTCGCCCGCCGGCAGCTCTCGCCCGACTTCGTCCATGATGCACAATTCGACACAGGTGAAAGCACGCCCGACGCTGTCCCGATGCAGCGCCGTTTCGTCAGCCGACATGAACACGGCCGGGCCGCCCGCCTCCGTCGCGCCGTAGGAGTTCTGCAGGCGCAGGCGTGGAAAGCGAAGCGCCAGACGTTCGACGGTTGCCGCCGGCATGGGCGCCGCGCCGAAGACGCCGACGCGCCAATGCGACAGGTCCAACCCGGTGTCCGGCTGGCGCAGGCACAACTCGTACATCGCCGGCACCATCAGCGTGTGGGTCATCCGCTCCGCTGCGGCCGTGGCCAGGAAGCCTGCCGCCTTGAACTCCGGAAGTAAAATCGCAGTGCCGGCGCACCGCACCATGGGCGTGAAAGCAGAGACGACGCCGCCGGTGAAGCTGAGCGGGATCGCGATGACGCTGCGATCCACCTCGGTCAGCCCGGCGCAAACCTCCGAGTGCATCGCGGAATGCACGACCGACAGGTGGGAGAATTCGACGCCCTTGGGCTTGCCGGTCGTGCCGGAGGTGAACAGGATCAGCAACGTGTCCTCTTCGGCCACCGGCAGGCAGTCGGGTCCGGATCCGTCATCCAGCAGCTCGGCGAACGCGAGCGAACCTGGGCAGGGCGTCCGGGCGACGCGCAGCCGCAGCGCCGGCGCTTGCTCCGCTGGGGGAAGCAGCGCGGACAGCTCCGTGTTGTAGATCACCATGCACGCGCTGGTGGCGTTCAGAGCGGCGGCGATGCCCGGCATTTGCTCGCGGATGTTGATCGGCACGACGATGGCGCCTATCCGCGCGGCAGCCAGCAGCGCCAGCACGAACTCCAAATGATTGCCGAGCAGCAGGCCAATCCGATCGCCATGCCGGAGCCCACGCGCCAACAGACCGCGCGCCAGGGCGGTGGAGCGGCGCTCCAGCTCCGTCCAGCTCAGGCGCTCGCCGTCCGCGACCAGGGCCTCCCCATCGCCGCGCTGGCGCACCGCGTCCTGCAGCATGGCCGTGTAGTTGGAAGGCCGGTCGACGAAGCAAGTAACGACCCGGTCGCCGAAATGCATCTCGCGCTGCACCGCAAGGCCGACCTCCTGCCAGCCTGCGAACGAGCTCATGTTCCCCGCCCCATTTGCCCGGTCTTCCTTCCTCAGCACGACGATTGAAGCATGTCCGGTGCTGCGAGATGTGAAGGGCGGGTGGAAGCGGCGTAAGCGGCCGGATGCTGCCATTCATGCAGCCTCCACCGGACATTCACACAAGTTGCGCCGGAGCCCGCTATCTCAATCGCGTAATGCGGGAGGCAAGCATGGAATACACCGATATCCGATACGAGAAAGTAAACGGGGTTGCCCGCATCACGATCGATCGGCCGAAGGTGATGAATGCCTTCCGTGGACAAACGATCGAGCAAATGACGGCCGCTTTGAGAGACGCCGATGCGGATGACACCATCGGAGTGGCCGTGCTGGCCGGCGCCGGGGATCGTGCCTTCTGCACCGGCGGCGACCAGTCCGAACACTCGGGCACCTATAGCGGTCGC
>CAXSGE010000080.1:0-18131 GCA_964236715.1 uncultured Acetobacteraceae bacterium
CGATCCGCGTGGCCATCGCCAGCGCCTCGTCCTGGTCGTGCGTCACCAGCACGAAGGTGGTCCCGGTTTCCCGCTGCACCCGCAGCAGCTCCTGCCGGGTCTGCTCACGCAGCGAGCGGTCGAGCGCCGAGAGCGGCTCGTCCAGCAGCAGCAGGCGCGGCCGCGGCGCCAGGGCACGGGCCAGCGCGACCCGCTGCCGTTGCCCGCCCGACAGCGCATCCGGCCTGCGCCCGGCGAACTCCGCCAGGCGCACCAGATCGAGCAACCCCCCCACCCGCTTAGCGATCTCGCCCCGCGCCATGCCCTGGCGGCGCAGGCCGAAGCCGACATTGTCCGCGACGTTCATATGCGGGAACAACGCGTACGACTGGAAGGTGGTGTTCACCGGACGCTTGTGCGGCGGCAGCCGGGTGATGTCCTGGCCCCCGAGCACGATCCGCCCGGACGCCGGCTGGATGAACCCGCCCAGCGCGCGCAGCAGCGTAGTCTTGCCCGAGCCGGAGCCGCCGAGCAGCACGAACATCTCGCCGCTGTCGATGGCAAGGTCCAGCCGGTCCAATGCTATCGCCGGGCCATAGCGCACGGTCAGCCCAGCGATATCCAACTCTGCCAATCAGTTAATGCCCGGCCTTGAACCGCGCCCACATGCGCGTGCGTGCCCGGTCCGCCGCCTGCGGGATCGCGCGCACCGTGAAGAACCTCGGCGACGCGGTATCTGGGAACACATTCGGGTCGTTGCGCACGGCCGGCACGATCATGTCGCGGCTGGCCGGCACGGCGTTCGGGTAGTGCACCTGGTTGGTGATCGCGGCCATGATGTCCGGCTGCAACAGGAAGTTGATGAACTGCATGGCCTCGTTCGGATGCGGTGCGTCGGCCGGCACGGCCAACATGTCGAAGGTCAGCGCGGTGAACTCCTTGGGCGCGACATAGCGGACCTCTTTCTGCCCGGCCTCCTTCGCCCGCACCGCCGCCTGGATAACGTCGCCGGAATAGGTCATCGCCAGGCAGGTCTGCCCGCCCGCCAACGCCTCGATCGCGCCGCCCGATGCAAAGGTGCGAATGTATGGGCGGATCGCCATCAGGGTGTGTTCGACGTCGGCAAGGTCCTTGGCGTCGGTGCTCTCAGCGCTGTGGCCCAAGTATTTCAGCACGGTCGGGATCGTGTCGATCGCGCTGTCCATCACGCTGATGCCGCATGCAGCGAGCTTCTTCGCGTGCTCCGGTTTCAGCAGCAGATCCCAGCTATCGACGGGCGCATCGGGATCGAGCGCCTTGATTTGCTCGGGAATTTCCCCCAGCCCGACGGTTCCCCAAAGATAGATGACGCCGAAGCGGTTGCCGGGGTCCGACACCTGCACCCGCTGCATCAGCGTCGGGTCGAGGTTCGACCAGTTCGGGATCTTGCCCCGGTCGAGCGGCTGCAGCGCCTTGGCGGCGATCAGCCGGGAGAAGGTCGGCTCGGCCGTGGGCACGACGACGTCATAGCCGGACTTGCCGGCGAGCAGCTTGCCCTCCAGCGTCTCCAGGCTGTCATAGACATCGTATTGGACCTTGACGCCGGTCTCGGCGGTGAAGCGTTCCAGCACCTTGGGGTCGATGTAGTCGGACCAGTTATAAACGTTCACCACGCGCTCCTGCGCTAGGGCGGCGTGCCCCGCCAGCAGCAGCAACAACGGAATAAGCTTCCGACCCCAACCCATTGCAGCACCTTCCCAAACCTCGCGCGAACCTACCCAGCACGCAGCACGATTGAAAGACTGCCCGGGCGCGCCAAGGTAAGATGCCGAGGTAAGATAGAATGTGCGGCCGATATCTCTCCACGACATCGCCTGATGAGCTTCACCGCATCTTCAATACGGTGAACGACACGCCGAATTGGCAGCCGACCTGGAACATGGCGCCGACGCAGGACGGCCCGGTCGTGCGGCTGCATCCCTCGACCGGGGCACGGCAGCTTGACCTGCTGCGCTGGGGCCTGCTGCCGCACTGGGCGCGGGGCGACCCGAAGAAGGTCCGGCAGCCCATCAACGCCCGCGCCGAGACCGTCGCGACACTGCCGACCTTTCGCGACGCCTTTGCCCGGCGCCGCTGCATCGTGCCGATCGACGGCTTCTACGAATGGCAGGTCCGCCCCGACGGCAAGCAGCCGCACGCCGTCGCCCGTGCAGACGGACGCATCATGGCGCTGGCCGGCATCTGGGAGGGCTGGCGCGGACCGGACGAGCAGACCATACGCAGCTATGCCGTGGTGACGACCACCGCATCGGACGCGCTCGGCCACCTGCATGAACGCATGCCGGTGATCTTGGAGGAAGCGGATTGGGCCGCTTGGCTCGGCGAGGCGCCGGGCGACCCGGCCACGCTGCTGCGCCCATCTCCGGTGGCGCTCCGTGTCTGGCCGGTGTCGACCCGGGTCAACAGCGTTCGCAACAACGGGCCGGACCTGATCGAGCCGCTGGCGCCCGGGCATGTCGAGGTCGTGCCGGCGCAGACCTCAGCGGGCGTTCTGGCAGGATGAGTGCAGGGGACGGCATGGCAGGGCTTGCAGGATTGCGCTGGGGTCCCGCGTCCAAACGCCCGCCGGGCCAGCTTGTCGTGCTGTGCCATGGCGTGGGCGCCGACGGGCACGACCTGATCGACCTGGCGCCGACTTGGTCCCGTGCGCTGCCGGATGCGCTGTTCGTGGCCCCGGACGCGCCGCAGCGGTATGACCAGGGTCCGACCGGGCGCCAATGGTTCAGCCTTCAGGACCGTACGCCGGCGGTGTTGGACGCGGCTGCGCGCCAGGCCGCTCCGCTGCTGCTGGCGTATATCGACGCCGAGCTGGCGCAAGCGGGCCTGCCGCCCGACGCGGTGGCGATGATGGGCTTCAGCCAGGGCGCGATGATGGCGCTGCACGCGGGCCTGCGCCGCCGTCCGCCGCCGCGCGGCATCTTGGCCTACTCCGGCGCGCTGCTCGACACGCCCGGCCTTGCGGCGGAGTGCACGGGTCACCCGCCGGTCCTGCTGGTGCATGGGCAGGAGGACGACGTGGTGCCGTTTGCCCGGGCGGGCGCTGCCGAGTCGGCGCTGGTTCGGCTCGGCATGCCCGTGCAGACGCTATGGTGCCCGAAGCTGGGCCACGGCATCGACGACGCCGGCTTATCGGCCGGTGCCTTGTTTCTACAGCGTTTGTTCGCGTGACGAAGCAGTGACAACCGCCGGCCTGGCTTGCCGGTGCAGGTTTGCGGTGCAATAACAAGGCAAGGTTTGGCGGCGCACACGGTCTGGCGGCTGGTCTTCCGATGTTGGCCCTAGGTGTTGCGCCTGCCCTAGAGGAGCGCGATTTGCCGGACGGAGGTTTGCATTTCCCTGCGCTGGTCTTGAACGCCGATTTCCGGCCGCTTTCCTATTTCCCGCTCTCGGTCTGGTGCTGGCAGGACGCGGTGAAGGCGGTGTTCCTAGACCGGGTTTCGGTGCTCAGCGAATATGACGACGAGGTCCACTCGCCCAGCATGTCAATGCGGCTGCCGAGCGTCATCGCGCTAAAGGACTATATCCCGGCAGCGCGGAAGCCTGCGTTCACGCGGTTCAACGTGTTCCTGCGCGACGCCTTCAGTTGTCAATACTGCGGTGACCGTTATCCCACGCACGACCTGACGTTCGATCATGTGATCCCGCGCAGCCGCGGCGGGCGCACGACCTGGGAAAACGTCGTCACCGCGTGCGGTGGCTGCAACCTGCGCAAGGGCAGCAAATTGCCGCGCGAGTGCCATATGCACCCGCGCATGAAGCCCGCGCAGCCCTCCACTTGGGAGTTGCAGGACAACGGCCGGGCCTTCCCGCCGAACTACCTGCACGAAAGCTGGCGCGACTATTTGTATTGGGACAGCGAACTCGAAAGCTGACGCCACGCCCCGGCTGCCTAGGGCGTGGCGCCTGCTGTTAGCGCGACGCCTTATAAAGCTTGGTCGCGATCTCGAACATTTCCTCTGGGGCGTAGTCCGGAGAGAACGCCGCGGCTTGGCCCATCAGGTCGTGGATCTTGCCGCCTTGCGGATGGCCGTCGACCACCTCCAGCTCGCCCGGCGGGTCGCCCGGCAATGCCTTCTCGCCGCCGCCCCAGATGCCCGCCATATCCTTGTAGTCATCGGGGCTGAAGCGATACAGCCGGCGGTGCGAACCCTCGGCCAGGTACTTCTGGCACTCGGGAATCTTGCCGAGCTCGATGTTTGGGGTCGGCAACATCTTCTCGATCGCAACACCCGTGAGCTGCTTCAGCGCCAACGCATACGCATGGGCGTGCACGGACCCGCGGACCAGCAAATAGCCGCAAACCTCGCGTCCGGTCGGCTCCATCATGGTCTCGTAAACACGCAGCTTATGGATGCGCGCGCCGCACTCCAGGTGGAAGTTGTGCAGCAGGTCGATGATCACGTTGCCCGTGGTCGTCACCATGTCCATGTTCCAGGACGCGGCGTTGCTGTTCATCGGCATCGAGCCGCCGCCGTTCGACAGGAACGACCCGGCAAGCCGGATATCCTGCATGCCCGAAAACGGAGCGTCGGTAATGTCGGCCCCGCCCTTCTCGTTCGCCGGCACATCCGGCCCGGCATTCAGCATCGAAACGCCGTTGGAAACCAGCTCGACATGGCCGAGCTCTTCGGCGGTGATGCTCGCAACCAGGCTGTAGAACGGGCGTAGCTTCGCCTTGCTGCGGAAATTGAAGCTCTGGAACATGTAGTTGCCCAGCGTGGACATCTCGCCATACTTGCCGCCCAGCAATTCCTGCAGCGCGGCCGCAGCGTTCGGGTCCTGCTTCTTCGGTGCCGGAAGCTCGGTTTGCAGCTTGTCAATTCGTAAGAACATCGTCGGTTTCTCCGTCGAGTGTGCGGCATACGCCACCCCACCCAACGGACGCATGGCGACCGGGTTGCCATGACGTTTCAATTCATTGCGCCGACCAAACCAGATTGGCGGGCGTTGAAAGCGCTTGGCCCCTAGCCCTCGGCGCCGTCTCTGGCCACACTGCGCCCATGCAAACACAAGCCGTGCTCGACCATATCGAAGCCACCCTCGACGACGCGCGCGAACGCTGGTTCAGCTTCCTGCGCATCCCGAGCGTCAGCGCGCAGCCGGCCCACTCTGGCGACTGCGACACCGCCGCAGCGTGGGTGCGGGATCAACTGGCGGCCATGGGATTTGACGCAGCGCTGCATGCGACGCCGGGGCATCCGATCGTCCTGGGGCATCACCCCGGGCCTGGCCCGCACGCGCCGCATCTGCTGTTCTATGGCCATTACGACGTGCAGCCTGCCGAACCGCTGGAACTATGGGCCAGCCCGCCGTTCGAGCCGGTCCTGGCCGCAGGTCCGCACGGCCCCCGCGTCGCCGCCCGCGGCGCGGTGGACGACAAGGGGCAGGTCATGACCTGGCTTGAGGCCTTGCGCGCCTGGCACTCGGTATATGGCGCCCTACCCGTGCGCGTGACCGCGCTGGTCGAAGGCGAGGAGGAGGTCGGCAGCCCGAACCTGGAGCCGTTCCTGACCGCGCACCGGGGCGCGCTGCGGGCCGACGTGGCGGTCATCAGCGACACCAACATGTGGGACATCGACACCCCCGCCATCACGACCCGGCTCCGCGGCATCGCCTATGTCGAGCTCGTGGTGCACGCGGCGCAGCGCGACCTGCATTCCGGGCTGTATGGCGGGTCGGCGCTGAATCCGATCAACCTGTTGGCCCGCATCCTGGGGGACCTCACCGATGCCGAGGGCCGCATCCAGTTGCCGGGCTTTTACGACGGGGTGGCCGAACTGCCGCCTGCCCTTGCCGCCGAGTGGGCCGGCTTGGGCTTCAGTGAGGCCGCGTTCCTGGGCGGCGTCGGCCTGTCCGTGCCCGCCGGGGAGCATGGCCGGCCCGCGCTGGAGCGGCTTTGGGCGCGTCCGACTGCCGACGTGAACGGCATCTGGGGCGGCTATCAAGGAGCCGGCAGCAAGACCGTCATTGCGGCGGAGGCAGGCGCGAAGGTCTCCTTCCGTCTGGTCCCCGGGCAGGACCCGGCCGCCATCGTCGCCGCATTCCGAGCCTTCGTCGACGCCCGCCTGCCGTCCGACGCACGGGCATCCATCGAAGTGTTCGGCACCGCGCCCGGGATCGAGATCGCCTCGGACAGCCGCTTCATCCAGGCAGCGCGGGACGTGCTGGCCGACGAGTATGGCCGCCCCGCCGTGCTGATGGGCAGCGGCGGCAGCATCCCCGTGGTGGAAAGCATGCGCCGCCTGCTGGGCGTGGACAGCCTGCTGATGGGCTTCGGGCTTGACGACGACCAGGTGCACAGCCCGAACGAGAAGTTCGAGTGGAAGTGCTTTCACAAGGGCCTACGTGCCCATGCTCGCTTGTTGGGCAAGCTGGCGGACCGCTGACGCACCATGCCCGAGCTGATCATCGCGCTCGACCAGGGAACGACCAGCACCCGCGCCATCGCCTTCCGCGGCCCGCATCTGCACCCGCTCGCCACAGCCCGGCGCGCTTTGACGCAGCACTTCCCCGCCCCCGGCTGGGTGGAGCACGATCCCGAGGACATCGCCGCGGACTCCATCGCTGTGCTGCGCGAGGCCCTGGCGCTGGTGGGCGCCAAGCCGCACGAGGTGGCGGGCATTGGCATCACCAACCAGCGCGAGACGACGCTGGTGTGGGACCGCGCCACCGGACGGCCGATCCATCGGGCCATCGTCTGGCAGGACCGCCGCACCGCGGACGCCTGCGCTGCGTTGCGCCCGCACGAGAAGATGGTTGCGGACCGCACCGGGCTGCTGATCGACCCGTATTTCTGTGCGACCAAGATAGCCTGGCTGCTGGACAACGTCCCCGGCGCCCGCGCGCGCGCCGACCGAGGCGAGTTGGCGTTCGGCACTGTCGACAGCTTCCTGCTGTGGCGCTTGACCGACGGCCGCGTGCACGCGACCGATGCGACCAACGCCAGCCGGACCCTGCTGTTCGACATCCACCGCGGCGCATGGGACCCGGACCTGTTGGCACTGTTCCGGGTGCCGGCCTCGATGCTGCCGGAGGTGCGGGATTGCGCCGGGCTGTTCGGCACGACGGATGTGCTGGGCGGTTCAGTGCCGATCCTCGGGGTGGCCGGCGACCAGCAGGCGGCCACCATCGGGCAGGCTTGCTTCCGGCCCGGCATGATCAAGGCGACCTTCGGCACCGGCTGCTTCGTGCTGCTGAACACCGGGCCGAGCCCGGTCGCCTCGTCGCACCGGCTGCTGACGACGCTGGCCTACCAGTTGAAGGGCCAGCGGACCTACGCGCTGGAGGGTTCTATATTTGTCGCCGGGGCGGCGGTGCAGTGGCTGCGGGACAGGCTGGGCATCCTGCCCGACGCGGCGGGCTCCGGCACGCTGGCGGCGCAGGCGGACCCGCAGCAGGACGTCTATCTGGTGCCGGCCTTCACCGGGCTCGGCGCGCCGCATTGGGAACCGAACGCGCGCGGCGCACTGTTCGGCCTGACCCGCGGCACCGGACCGGCCGAGTTCGCCCGCGCGGCGTTGGAAAGCGTCGCCTACCAGACCCGCGACCTGATCGAGGCCATGCAGGCGGATTGGCAGGGCGGCGGCCAGACGGTGCTACGGGTGGACGGCGGCATGGCGCAGTCGGATTGGGCCATGCAGTTCCTGGCCGACATGCTGGGCGCGCCGGTCGACCGTCCGGAGGTGACAGAGACGACGGCGTTGGGCGCCGCCTATCTCGCGGGGCTTGCCGCCGGGCTATGTCCGCCACCGCAGCAATTCGCGGATGACTGGCGGCTGGAACGGCGGTTCACGCCGGGGATGGACGAGAGCAGCCGCGCCCGACGCTACGCCGGATGGCAGCGTGCCGTGCGCCAGACACTGGCCGGCTGACGGACTTTCAAGGCGTCAGCAGCGCCGCGGCGATCGTTCGCCATTCTTCATCGAGCAGCGTCATGGCCACCGGCTTGCCGGCCCGGCCATACCAGTACCTGGCGTTCTCCAGGTCCCCCTCCACTCGGTGCAGATAGGCGTGAACCCAAGCCGCCGGAGCGCCTTGGTCGGACTGGGCAGCCTCGTGCGCATGAGTCCAGTCGTTGCGCGCCGCCCACCACAACGCCTGGATGGCGGCACCCTTGTCGGGAGCTTCCGGTGCGGCGTGCAATTCTTCAGGAGTCATCCGGATTCCTTCTCGGGTTTAAAGAATGGGTGTCCGAAAACAGGCTAAGTTCAGCTTTGAGCCGAAACCCAATGTCGTGAGGGCGCAGGAATCGAGCGGCCGAGGGCGGTGGCCTCCTCGATCCAAGCGTCGATCGCCTCACCCACGTTGCGGGCAGCCAGTTCCCGCGTCTCGCCATCGGACATGCAGCCTGGTAGGTCAGGAACAGTAGCCAGGTAGCCGCCGCCGTCCTCACGAGCCAGAGGCTCGATCAGGACTGAATAGTCAGGGTGGTCGCGCAAATCGCTAGTCGATTTAGCTGGCATCAGCGTCTCCTTCAACGGCTTCGATGAACCTTACAAGCTTGCGGATATACACCGGCTTGACCGGACGTGCGCGGGGAATGGTCAGGATGTCCTGCCGCGAGGGATGCGAGACTTTGTAGTGCGATCCCCCGCCTGAGGGCGGGGTGCAACGCACGCCATGGCGGACGCAGACGGCTACCACGTCGTTGATGGTCCAGTCTGCCGCTGGGTTCCTGCGCATGCGGTCGAGGGTGTCGGACATGTCGGTTTCCTTGTGCTGCGGGAAGCGGCGTCACCGGCTGATTCCCACATGAAGGGTCTCGTCACGACTCTCTATCCCCCTTCTCAGCGCCTGGAGCGCTATCAGCATGTGACCACGATACCGGCTCGCCTTAAGCCTCTTGCATGGGGCACGCGGCTGGACTATCTAAGAACAATAATAAAAACTTCCGTCGACTTCGGGGGTGGCCTTAATGGGCCGCCTTTTTTGTTTTTGGACCCTTTGATGGCACGCCCAACTGCCGGCGATGAGCCGAACCATTCCGGACTGGAAGCCAAGATCGCCGGCATGATCACGGCGCAGCTCACCCATCTCGGCTATGACCTGGTGCGGGTGGCCGTGCTGGGCCGCGAACGTCCGACGGTGCAGGTGATGGCCGACCGCGCCGATGGCTCGCAAATCAGCGTGGACGATTGCGAGCGCATCACCCACGCCGTCAGCGCCGTGCTGGACGTCGAGGACCCATTGCCCGGCGCCTGGACGCTCGAAGTCAGCTCGGCCGGGATCGACCGTCCGTTGACCCGGTTGAAGGACTGGGTGCGCTTCGCCGGCCACCAGGCCCGGGTCGAGATGCTGATGCCACATGAGGGCCGCCGCCGCTTCACCGGCATCATCCTGGGCGCGGACGAAACGCATGCCCGGCTGCGCCTTGACGACGGGACCGATGTGGCGCTGCCATTTGACGACGTGCGGCGTGCTAAGCTGCTGCTTACCGACGCGCTGATCGCGGCGACCGCCCCGCCCCGGCCCGAAGCGGACGATGATCTAGCCCGGCCTGAAGCGGCCGGTGATCTAGCCCGGCCCGAAGCGGCCGGCCCGAAACTGGCGAACTAGGAGAGCACCCATGGATACCTCCGTCTCCCGCCCCGAACTCCTGCTGGTGGCCGATGCGGTCGCGCGGGAAAAGATGATCGAGCGCGACGAGGTGCTCGAGGCGATGGAGCAGGCCATCCAAAAGGCCGGACGCGCCAAGTATGGCCACGAGAAGGACATCCGCGCCACCATCGACAAGAAGACTGGCGACGTGCGGCTGTCGCGCTGGACCGAGGCGGTGGAAACCGTGGAGAACGAGGAAACCCAGATCCCCATCCACATCGCCCGCAAGTTCCAGCCCGACATCCAGCTCGGCCAGCACCTGATCGACCCGCTGCCGCCAATCGATTTCGGCCGCATCGCCGCGCAGACCGCCAAGCAGGTCATCGTGCAGCGCGTGCGCGAGTACGAGCGCAAGAAGCAGTATGACGAGTTCAAGGACCGCATCGGCGAGATCGTCAACGGCGTGGTGAAGCGCACCGAGTACGGCAACATGATGGTCGAGCTGGGCCGCGCCGAGGCCCTGCTGCGCCGCGACGAGCTGATCCCGCGCGAGAGCTTCCGCAACGGCGACCGCGTGCGCGCCTACATCTACGACGTGCGCGAGGAGCCGCGCGGGCCGCAAATCTTCCTGTCCCGCACCCACCCGGCCTTCCTCGCCAAGCTGTTCGCCCAGGAGGTCCCGGAAATCTACGACGGGATCATCGAGATCAAGGCGGTGGCGCGCGACCCCGGCAGCCGCGCCAAGATGGCGGTCATCAGCCGCGACCAGAGCATCGACCCCGTCGGCGCCTGCGTCGGCATGCGCGGCAGCCGGGTGCAGGCCGTGGTGCAGGAACTGCAGGGCGAGAAGATCGACATCATCCCATGGTCGTCGCAGCACGCGACCTTCGTCGTGAACGCGCTGGCGCCGGCCGAGGTGACCAAGGTCGTGATGGACGAGGAGGCCGGCCGGGTCGAGGTGGTGGTGCCGGACGAGCAGCTCTCGCTCGCCATCGGGCGTCGCGGCCAGAACGTGCGGCTTGCTAGCCAACTGACGCGGTGGGACATCGACATTCTGACCGAGGCCGAGGAGAGCGAGCGCCGGCAGGAGGAATATCGCCGCCGCACCGGCCTGTTCGTGGAGGCGCTGGATGTCGATGACGTGATTGCCGGGCTGCTGGTCACCGAGGGCTTCAACACGATCGAGGAACTGGCGTATGTGGCGCCGGAAGAACTGGCCGACATCGAGGGCTTCGACGAGAGCGTGGCGGACGAGCTGATCCGCCGCGGCCAGGCGTTCCTAAACCGGCGCGACGACGAGCTGACGGAAAAGCGCGTGTCGCTCGGCGTGACCGACGATGTGGCTTCGATCGACGTGCTGACTCCGGCGATGCTGGTGGCGCTGGGCGAAAAGGGCGTGAAGACGCTCGACGACCTGGCCGACCTGGCGTCGGACGAACTGGTCGAGATCGTCGGCACGGCGATGGATGAGGGGACCGCCAACGAGGTCATCATGGCCGCCCGTGCCCATTGGTTCGACGGCGAGGACGCTCCGGTGGACGCAGCCGAGGAGGCGTCCCACGCCTGACGACCCCAATCCCGCCCCCGACTTCATCGATGACACCGAGGACGAACCTGAAAGGGGGCCGTTGCGGCGCTGCGCGGTAACCCGGGAACGGGACTACCGTGGGCGCATGATCCGCTTCGTCGTTGCGCCGGACCGAAACTTGGTCCCCGACCTGGTTGCAAAGCTGCCTGGCCGGGGAATCTGGTTGAGCGCGCGCCGAGATGTGTTAGAAACCGCTCGCACCCGGGGCGCGTTCGCCCGGGCTGCGCGTGGACCCGTCACCGTGCCGGCCGATCTGGTCGATCTGGTGCAGTCTGGCCTAGCCCGGCGGATCACGGAGCTTTTGGGACTAACCCGGCGCGCGGGCCAGGCCGTGTGCGGATTTCAGAAGGCGCGCGAGTGGCTGCTGGCTGGACGGGCAGGCTTGATCGTCCAGGCGACGGACGGCAGCCAGGATGAGCGGACGCGTTTCCTGAGCGGCGCGAAGCACGTTCCGGTGGTGGCGCCGCTGTCCGGGGCAGCCCTGGGCGCGGTCTTCGGCCGCGACCATGTAGTGCATGTGGCGATCGCGCACGGCCGGCTGGCCGAGGCGCTGAGTGTTGAGACACACCGCCTGTCTGGTATCGCCGGGCAGGACGGATTGATTGAACGGGCGGAAGCATGAGCGACACCAACGACCAGGATGCGGCCAAGGGCCGGCTTTCTCTGCGGCCTGCGGGCCGGCTTGAGCTAGGCCGGACCGTGGATGCCGGGTCCGTAAGACAGAGTTTCAGCCATGGCCGGTCAAAGGTCGTCCAGGTCGAGGTGCGCAAGAAGCGCGCCACCCTGACGCCGCCCTTGCCCGTCACTGCCACGCCGATTGCCCCGGTGATACCCGGCGCGCCGCCAAAGCCGCCGGTCGCTGCCCGTCCCCCCGCAGGTGCCGGCCGGGCGTTGACCGCGACCGAGGTCGCCGTGCGCCAGCGCGTGCTGCAGGAGCAGGCGCGCGAGCAGGCCCGGCGCGACGCCGAACACCGGGAGCAGGAGAAGATCTCGATCCTCTCCGCCGCTGAGGAGGCGCGCCGCCGTGAGGAGGACGCCCGCAAGGCCGCCGAGGAAGCAGCTCGTGCCGCCGCCGAGGAAGCCGCCCGCGCCAAGGCCGAGGAGGCCGCCCGCGTCGCTGCCGAGGCAGCCGGTCCGGCAGCGCCCGTGGTCGCCAAGACCGCCGAGGAGGTTCGCCGTCCGGTGCGCCCCGCGACGCCAGCCGCTCCCGGCACTCCGGTCGAGACGCTGCGCCTCAAGGCCGCGCGGCCCGGCGAGGACGACGAAGCGCCACGCCGCCGCCCCGGCGCGGTGCTGCCCGGGCGTAAGCCAGCGCTGCCCGTGGTCAAGAAGGTCGTGGACGACCGCCGCCGCCCCGGCCGCATCGACGTGCAGGCCGCCATCGAAGGCGACGACGACAAGTCGCGCAGCCTGGCCTCCGTACGCCGGCAGCGCGAGCGCGAGCGTCGGCAGGCCGAACTCGAGTTGCTGCGCAGCGACCAGGTCAAGGTCGTGCGCGACGTGATCCTGCCCGAGGCGATCACCGTGCAGGAACTGGCGAACCGCATGGCGGCGCGAGTGCCGGAGGTGATCAAGTCGTTGATGCGGATGGGCGTCATGGCGACGGTGACGCAGGTGCTGGACGCCGACACGGCCGAGCTGGTGGTGGAGGAGTTCGGCCACCGCAGCCGCCGGGTCAGCGAGAGCGACGTGGAACTCGGCATCGACGGAGAAGTGGACGTCGACACCGCGCTGCAGCACCGCGCCCCGGTGGTGACGATCATGGGCCACGTCGACCACGGCAAGACCAGCCTGCTCGACGCGCTGCGCAGCACGGACGTGGCGGCGGGCGAGGCTGGCGGCATCACCCAGCACATCGGCGCCTATCAGGTGCAGTTGGTCGGGCACGAGGACAAGATCGGCGGCGACAAGAATGGCCCGCGCATCACCTTCATCGACACGCCGGGTCACGAGGCGTTCACCGCCATGCGCAGCCGCGGCGCGTCGGTGACGGACATCGTCGTTCTGGTGGTCGCGGCCGATGACGGCGTGATGCCGCAGACCATCGAGGCGATCCGCCACGCGAAGGCAGCCAACGCGCCGCTGATCGTCGCCATCAACAAGATGGACCGGCCCGACGCCAACCCGTCCCGCGTGCGCCAGGAATTGCTGAGCTACGAGGTCGTGGTCGAGGAGATGGGCGGCGAGACGCAGGACGTGGAGGTTTCGGCCACCCAGCGGACGGGTCTCGACAAGCTGGAGGAGGCGATCCTGCTGCAGGCCGAAATCCTGGACCTGCGCGCCAATCCGGACCGCGCCGCCGAGGGTTCGGTGATTGAGAGCCGGCTCGACCGCGGTCGTGGCCCGGTGGCGACCATCCTGGTGCAGAAGGGCACGCTGAACCAGGGCGACATCGTGGTGGCCGGCGCCGAGTGGGGCCGGGTGCGCGCCATGCTCGACGACAAGGGCAAGCAGATCAAGGTCGCGGGTCCGTCCACGCCGGTCGAGATCCTGGGCCTGAGCAGCGTGCCGACCGCCGGCGAGCCGTTCGTCGCCGTGGAGAACGAGGCGCGGGCGCGTGAGATCAGCGAGTTCCGTCAGCGCAAGCTGAAGGACCGGTCGGCCGCCGGCGCCACTGCCGCGCGCGGCACCCTGGAAGAAATGCTGGCCCGGGCCGTCGCCGGCGAGCTGAAGGAAGTCGCCATCCTGGTGAAGGCCGACGTGCAGGGCAGCGCCGAGGCCATCCAGGGCGCGGTGCTGAAGCTCGCGCATGAGGAGGTGAAGGTCCGCGTGCTGCTGTCGGCCGTCGGGCAGATCACCGAAAGCGACGTGCAGTTGGCCCGCGCCAGCGACGCCGTGATCATCGCCTTCAACGTCCGCGCGACCAGCCAAGCGCGCGAGCTGGCGCAGCGGGACGGCGTGGACATCCGCTATTACTCGATCATCTACGACGTGTCGGACGACATCGAGAAGATGGTTAAGGGCAAGGTCGCCCCCAAGGCGCGGGAAAACTTCCTGGGCTACGCCGAGGTCCGCAAGGTGTTCGACATCACCAAGACCGGCAAGGTCGCCGGTTGCATGGTGACCGAGGGCCTGGTGAAGCGCGGCGCCGGCGTGCGGTTGCTGCGTGACGGCGTGGTGATCCACAATGGCGAACTGAGCCAGTTGAAGCGTTTCAAGGACGACGTGCGCGAGGTGGCGCGCGGCTACGAGTGCGGGCTGAGCTTCGCCGGGTATAACGACCTGCGCGAGGGCGACATGGTCGAGTGCTTCGAGATCGAGATGGTTCCGGGTTGAGCAAGCAGCCGCACTCCAAATCGGATCTGGCCAAACCGGAGCCGTCGAAGCGCAAAGCGGGAGGCAAGCCACGCAGCAAGCCTTCCGCCAAGGCGCCGACCCAACGGCAGTTGCGGGTGTCGGAGGAAATCCGGCATGTGCTGTCGTCGCTGTTCTTCCGCGGCGAGTTTCGCGACCCGGACCTGGCCGACGCCAAGATCACGGTGACGGAGGTTCGCATCAGCCCGGACCTGAAGAACGCCACCGCCTTCGTCGCCCGGCTCGGCCGCAGCGATATCGACGCGCTACTGCCAGCACTGAAGCGCGCCGCACCGTACTTCCGCATGCAGCTCGCGCATGAAATGCGGCTGCGTGTCGCGCCCCAGGTGTCGTTCCAGCCCGACACGACGCTGGACTACGCGATGCACGTGGACAGCCTGCTACGTGCGCCCGAGGTGGCGCGTGATTTGGCGGCGCCGACGCCCCCTGCGGAAATTGATCCGTAGCCCGGCCTATAGACTTAAGGACTGCAAATGCGACGCAAGCGTGGCCGCCCGCTCAACGGGTGGCTGGTTGTCGACAAGCCGCCGGGCATGACCAGCACGGATGTGGTGAACCGCGTCCGCCGCGGCTTCGACGCGCAAAAGGCCGGGCATGGCGGCACGCTCGATCCGCTCGCGACCGGGGTGCTGCCGGTGGCGTTCGGCCACGCGACCAAGACCGTGCCCTATGTCATGGACGGCACGAAGCTATATCGCTTCACGCTGCGCCTGGGCGACGCGCGGGACACCGACGACTCGGACGGCCAGACCATTGCCACCTCCGACGCGCGCCCGACTGACGCGCAGATCAACGCTGCCCTGCCGGCCTTCATCGGCGACATCATGCAGGTCCCCCCGGCCTATTCCGCCATCAAGGTTGCGGGCGAGCGCGCCTATGACATGGCGCGCGAGGGCCGGGCGCCTGTGTTGGAACCGCGCCCGGCGCGCGTGGACCACTTCGTCCTGGTCGAGCGCACCGACGCCGACACGGCTGTTTTCGAGGTTCAGTCGGGCAAGGGCGTCTATATGCGCAGCCTTGCCCGCGATTTGGCCCGGGCATGCGGCGCGCTGGGCCATGTCGCCGCGCTGCGACGGTTGCGCGTGGGGCCATTCACGGCGGCGCAGGCGATTTCCCTGGACAAATGCGTTGCGCAGGCGGACAACGCGCCGGCTTCCCCGGACCTCTTGCTTCCGGTCGCGACCGCGCTGGCCGACATCCCGGCGCTGGCCTTGACTGAAAGCGAGGTCTTCGGCCTATCGAACGGCCAGGCGATCAACCTGGTGGACTTGATGGGCCGCATTCCACAGACGGCCAACCCTGATGGCGGGTTGGCCCGTGCCATGGCGGGGACGCGCGTGATCGGTTTGTGCCGGCTCAGCGATGGCTGGTTGAAACCGGAACGCCTCCTGTAACCCCCCTCACGGAGCAAATCCGATGTCGATCACCGCGGAGCGTCGTACGACGCTCGTTGCCGAATACGCTACCGGCGCCGCCGATACCGGCAGTCCCGAAGTTCAGGTTGCGCTCGCGACCGAGCGCATCGTGAACTTGACCGAGCATCTCAAAACGCATTCCAAGGACTTCCACAGTCGCCGCGGGCTGCTGATGCTCGTGGGCCGCCGCCGCCGACTGCTGGACTATCTCAGCAAGAAAGACAGCGTCCGCTACCAGGCGCTGATCGGCCGGCTGGGCCTGCGCCGCTAGAACGCCATCCCGGCGCCATGGTGGCGCCGGGCGACCGCCGCGCGATGCGGCACGAGCAGCCGAACCCGTCCGCAACGGCGCCTCCGGCCACATGGAACCCACGGGCTGCGCTTATGGCCCGCCGCGGCTGCACCGCTTGCAGTCCGCTCCCATGTGGCCCGAGTCGCCGGTCCACCGGACCCAGGCATCGTCCACTCGTCGCCCGTCCCGCGTATTGAGGACACGACATCCATGTTCAATTATTTCCGCAAGGAACTCGACTGGGGCGGCCGCAAGCTGATCCTGGAGACCGGCAAGATCGCCCGGCAAGCCGATGGCGCGGTGCTGGCCCGCTACGGCGACACTATTGTACTGTGCACTGCCGTCGGCGTACGCTCGGCCAAGCCCGGCCAAGACTTCTTCCCGCTGACGGTGAACTACCAGGAAAAGGCGTTTGCGGCCGGCAAGATCCCCGGCGGCTTCTTCAAGCGCGAGGGCCGTCCGTCCGAGAAGGAGGTGCTGACCAGCCGCTTGATCGACCGTCCGATCCGTCCGCTGTTCCCGCAAGGCTTCCGTAACGAGGTCCAGGTCGTCGCCACCGTGCTGAGCCACGACATGGAGAACGACCCAGACATCGTTGCGATGATTGGCTGTTCGGCCGCACTGACGCTTTCCGGCATTCCGTTTTTTGGACCGGTCGGCGCGGCCCGCGTCGGCTTCGCCAATGGCGAGTATTTGCTGAACCCAACCGCCGAGCAGCTCGCCAGCAGCAAGCTCGACCTCGTGCTCGCCGGCACCGTCGAGGGCGTGCTGATGGTCGAGAGCGAGGCGCAGGAGTTGTCCGAAGACGTGATGCTCGGCGCTGTCACCTTTGGCCACGCGCATTTCCAGCCGGTGATCCAGGCGATTATCGAACTCGCTGAGCACGCCGCCAAGGAGCCGTGGACCATCGCCGAGCCGGCCCCCGAGCTTGCGGCCCTGACCACCCGCGTCGATGAGTTGGCTCGCGCGAGCCTCGCCGAAGCGTATCAGGAGCGGCAGAAACAGGTCCGGCAGGAGAAGGTCGGCGCCGCCAAGAAGGCCGCCCTTGAGGCCCTTGCGGGCGAGGGGCAGGACGCCGAGAAGGCCAAGCCGCTGTTCAAGAAGCTCGAGGCCGACGTGGTCCGCAATGCGGTGCTGGACACCGGGCTGCGCATCGACGGACGCGACCTGAAGACCGTCCGGCAGATCATCGCCGAGGTCGGCGTGCTGCCCCGCGCGCATGGCAGCAGCCTGTTCACCCGTGGTGAGACCCAGGCGCTATGCGTCGCAACGCTTGGCACTGGCCAGGACGAGCAGATCATCGATGCGCTTGAAGGCGAGCGCCGCGAGCACTTCATGCTGCACTATAACTTCCCTCCCTACAGCGTTGGCGAAGCTGGCCGTATGGGCAGTCCAGGCCGTCGCGAGATCGGTCATGGCAAGCTCGCCTACCGCGCCGTTCGCCCGGTGCTGCCAGGCAAGGACGTCTTCCCCTATACCATGCGGGTCGTCAGCGAGATCACCGAAAGCAACGGCAGCTCGTCAATGGCAACCGTCTGCGGCACCAGCCTCGCGCTGATGGACGCCGGCGTGCCGTTGACGCGCCCGGTGGCCGGCATCGCCATGGGACTGATCAAGGAGGACCGCGGCTTCGCTGTGCTGTCCGATATCCTGGGCGACGAGGACCACCTCGGCGACATGGACTTCAAGGTGGCCGGCAGCGAGCAGGGCGTCACCAGCCTGCAGATGGACATCAAGATCACCTCCATCACGCCTGATATCATGAAGGTGGCGCTGGAGCAGGCGCGCGACGGACGGCTGCATATCCTCGGCGAGATGGCGCGCGCCATCCAGGGCGCCCGGTCGGACGTGGCCGCCACCGCGCCGCGCATCACCATCATCACCGTGCCGAAAGAGAAGATCCGGGAGGTCATCGGCACCGGCGGCAAGGTGATCCGCGACATCGTGGAGCAGAGCGGCGCCAAGA
>CAXSGE010000081.1:0-17848 GCA_964236715.1 uncultured Acetobacteraceae bacterium
ATGCAGGGCAAGATCGCCGACATGTACACGACGATGAATGCGGCCAAGGCGTATGTGTATGCCGTTGCGAAAGCGTGCGACCGCGGCGAGACGGCGCGCAAGGACGCTGCCGGCGCGATCCTGTATGCGGCGGAGAAGGCGACCTGGATGGCGCTGGAGGCGATCCAGGCGCTGGGCGGCAACGGTTATATCAACGACTACCCGACGGGGCGGCTGCTGCGGGACGCCAAGCTGTATGAGATTGGGGCGGGGACGAGCGAAATCCGGCGGATGTTGATCGGGCGGGAGCTGTTTCGGGAGACGGCTTAGTTTTCCTCCCGCGCCGCCGCGACCGCCTGCTGCAAGTCGCCCAACTCAATCAGCCCGGCGAACACCTTCTTGCCAATAATCAGCGCCGGGGTGCCCTGCAACCCAATCTGCTGGGCCGTCGCGACATTGAATTCCAGCCGCGCCTTGATCGCCGGGTCGTCCATGTCCCGCAACATGCGCCCGCCATCGAGCCCAAGCCGGTCAGCCTCGGCGCGCAGCGTGTCACGGGTCGGCGGCGCTTTGTCGTTCATTACCGCCTGCTGCAGCTTGAAATAACCGCCCTGGCGCTGCGCGGCCAACAGCGCGCGGCTTTCGAGTTGGCTGGCAGGGCCGAGGATCGGCAGGTCCTTGAACACGATCCGCACCTTCGGGTCGGCCTGCAGCAGTGCCGCGTGCGTCGGCAACATGCGCCGGCAATACGGACAGCGCGTGTCGTAGAACTCGATGATGGTCACATCGCCCAGCGGGTTGCCCGCGACCGGGTCGGCCGGGTCCACCAGGCTGCTGCCAAGCTTCGCAATGGTGTCCCGCATCGCCGTATCCTGACGCTGGGCGTCGTCGGCCTGCAGCGCCACCAGCGCGTCGCGCAGGATGGACGGATCGGCGCGAAGGGCCTCGCGCAGCACGCCGACAACCTCCGCCCGTTGAGCGGGGGTAAGGCTCTGGCTGGCCGCCGGCACGGCCAGCAGCATCAATGCTATGGCGGCGGAAAGAACTGGGCGCATCCGGGGTGATCCTCGAACTAGGGCGGCATCGCGTCCGCCCGGCATAGCACTGGTTGCCGGTGGAGGCGAAGGCCGCTATGGCACGGGCCTCAATTCACGAGGGGATCGATCATTGGGACGTAGCAGGATCTGGGCCGCTGCGCCTCCGCGCGGGCGCTGTGGCGTCCGCCGCCCAGGGATGCGCCGTCGCGCCGCGGTCCTGCTGGCGTCCGCGCTTGCGATGGCCGGCTGCTCGACCCTCGGATCGATCAAGGACACGTTCCTCGGCGGCCAAACGGCATCCGATGGGCCGCAACGCCTGAAAGGCTTCATCGGCGGCGCCGTCGCCGACGAGCCACGGGCGGCGCTGGCAGCGCGCGAGGTCCTGGCGCTCGGCGGCACGGCGGCCGACGCGGCGGTGGCGCTGGGGTTCACCTTGGCCGTGACCTTGCCGTCCCGCGCCGGGCTGGGCGGCGGCGGCGCGTGCCTCGCCTATAGCCCAAGCACCAACGGACCCGGCCAGGGCAGCCCCGAGGCTATCCTGTTCCTCCCCGTCGCCCCTAGCGCGCCCGCGCCCAATACCGATCGCCCGGCGGCGGTGCCGATGCTGGCCCGCGGCCTGTTCGCCCTGCACGCCCGCTATGGCAAGCAGTCGTTCGAAAGCCTGCTGGCCCCAGCCGAACAGCTCGCCCGGTTCGGCGTGCCGGTCTCGCGCGCATTGCTGCGCGACCTGGCGCTGGTGGCCGGGCCGCTGGCGGCGGACCCCAACGCGGCCGCCGTGTTCGCGCCGGGCGGCACGCCGCTTGCCCAGGGCGCGACCCTGTTGCAGAACGACCTTGGCGGAACCTTGGCGCAGATTCGCACCGCGGGCGTAGGCGACCTTTATCAAGGCGCGCTGGCCCATCGTTTAGAGGAGGCGTCCCGCATCGCTGGCGGCGGATTGTTGCTGGCCGACCTGCGGGCCGCGCTGCCGCGCACCGGCGAGCCGCTGGTCATTCGTGCCCGAAATGACAGCGTGGCGTTCCTGCCGCCCCCGGCCGATGGCGGACTCGGCGCCGCGGCGGCGTTCCAGGCGCTGCAGTCCAGCCCGAATGACATCGGCGCAGCCCAAGCGCGCGCGGTCGGCGCCGTCGCACGCTGGCGTCAGGGTGGCGGCGATGCGTCGGCGGTGCTGGCCGCGGCGCCCGCCAGCGGGTCATTGCCGTTGCTGCCGGCGTCCACGGGCTTTGCCGTGCTCGACAAAGACGGCAACAGCGTCGCATGCGCGTTGACGATGAATAACCTATTCGGCACCGGCCGCATTGCGCCGGGGACGGGCATCCTGCTCGCGGCCTCGCCCAACGCCGCCACTCCGCCGCTGCTGTCGGCCGCCATCGCTTGGAACGCCAACTTGCGGGGTTTCCGTGCCGCCATCGCCGGCTCCGGGCAGGAGGGCGCGTCGCTGGCCGTCGCCGTGGGCCTGGCCAATGCGCTGCGGTCCGCCGTCGCCATGCCGGCCCCGGTGCTGGAGCCCGGACGCGCCAACGCAATCGCCTGCTCGCGCTATTTGCCGGACAACGATGGCTCCTGCAATGCGGCGGTCGATCCGCGGAGCGCTGGCCTCGCAGCGGGCAGCAACTAGGGTGGCGCTCAAGGTCGGCCGTGGCGCGCACGCGCCGCCATTCCTGGTGATGGACGTGATCGCCGCCGCCAATGCCCGGCAGGCGGCGCTGGCGCCATCGGACCCGCGCGTCATCCGCATGGAGGTCGGGCAGCCCGGCACCGGCGCGCCTGCCGGGGCGGTGGCAGCGGCGGCGGCGGCGCTGCAGGGCGGCGATGCCCTGGGCTACACCGAGGCTTTGGGGCGCCCGTCGCTGCGCAACCGGATCGCGGCGCACTACCAGGACTGGTACGGCGTCACGGTGCCGGCACGCCAAGTCGCGGTCACAATGGGCGCGAGCGGCGCTTTCCCGCTGGCGTTCCTGGCCGCGTTCGATCCCGGGGACCGGGTGGCGCTGGCTGCGCCGTTCTACCCGCCCTACGTCAACATCCTGACCGCGCTCGGCCTGCGGCCCGTCATCATGGAGACCGGGCCGCCGACGCGCTATCAGCCGACGGTCGCGCTGCTGGACCAGTTGGACCCGGCGCCTGACGGCCTCATCGTTGCCAGCCCCTGCAACCCCGCCGGGACGATGCTGGCGCCCGACGAGCTGGCAGCCATCGCCGGGTGGTGCGACGCGCATGGGGTGCGGCTGATCTCGGATGAGATCTACCACGGGCTGCAATACGACCGCCCGATCGCCACCGCCGCGGCGTTCAGCCCGAATGCCATCGTGGTCAACAGCTTCTCGAAGTATTTCAGCATGACCGGATGGCGGGTCGGCTGGATGGTGCTGCCCGACGACCTGGTGCGCCCGGTCGAATGCCTGGCGCAGAACCTGTTCATCTCGGCGCCGCATATCTGCCAGGTGGCGGCGGAAGCTGCCTTCGACTGCGCGGCGGAGCTTGAACTCAACGTTGGGCGGTACCGGCGGTCCCGCGAGCATCTGCTGAGGGCGTTGCCCGGCGCCGGGTTCCCGGACATCGCGGCGGCGGACGGGGCATTCTACATCTATGCCGACGTCGGCGCACGCACCAACGACAGCACGGCTTTCTGCGCGCGCATGCTGGCGGAGGCCGGCGTTGCCGTCGCGGCCGGCGTGGATTTCGACCGGACCCGCGGCAGCCGGACGCTGCGGTTCAGCTACTGCGGGCCAGAGGCCGACATGATCGAGGCGGCGGACCGGCTGACGCGGTTTAGGTAAGCGGCATCACCGCTGAACGGGCCGGGGGGCGGGGCGCCTTCGTGCGCTCCGCCCCCCGGCTACGGCGTCAGCGCCGCCACCAGCCGCGTTTCTTCTCGGTGAGCGTTTCGGCGCCGTCGATCAGCGTCGGCACGATCAATGGCCCGGCAATCGGTTCGGGCACCGGCTCGGCCTTCGGCTCCACCACCGGGTCCGGGTCGGCCAAGGACACGGTTTCCGGCTCCAGCGTGATCGGTTCGGCGATGACCGGCTCCGGCTCCTTTGACGCCTCGTCGGCCTGCTGCTCATCCTGGGGCTCGATGACATGCGGCTCCCTTGCCACAGGCGCGGGCGCCACGGTTTCCGGCATCCGGCGTCCTGGCGCAGTTGCGGCAATGGCGCGTTCCTGTTCGGCTTGTTCAATAGCGTCGAAGATGTCGAACGCCGACGTGCCGCCGAATGGGTCAGCCGGGGTCGGTCCAACGTACGGCGGCGGCGTGTATGCCGCCGGAGCGTAAGCTGTTGGAGCGTCTGAATCGGCCGGTTCCGAGTCGGTCGGCTCGGCTGCAGCCGCAACATCGCCGGGCTCGCGACGCCGCCGGCGGCCACCACGGCGGCCACGCCGTTTATTGCGGTCGGCGTCCTCGCCAGAAGCATCCGCGGCTTCGGCACTCGTGCCATCGGCGGCCGGGGCATCGTCCTCGGTCGGCTCGGCCGTGAGAGCCTCCATCACGGCGCCTCCCACCTCCGGAGCCTCCGCGCCGTTCACGGCCGGCTCGCTGCCGGTTTCGTTGCCATCGATCTGGGGCGCGGCAGGCTCCGCGGCGCCGATTGCTATCTCGGTCACGCTGACCATGGCCCCGTCGACAGTGCCATCCTCCCGGCGTCCGCCACGACGACGGCGGCGGCGGCGGCGGCTGCGCTGCTCACCCTCCTCGGCCGTCTCGCCAGGACGGGGCGCGTCGTCCTCATCCCCTTCGTCACCGGCCGCCACGGCGTCGACCGATCCCTCCGCCGATTGCTCCATAGGCTCCTCGTCGGGGTCCTCGAACGGCTCCGGCGGGGCAAGCTGTGAAATCGGCGCCGGCAGCTCAGACGCCGCCTGCGCCCGCACGCGGTCGATCCGGGTGTTCGGCGGCAACAACGTGTCGTCGGCGGCGAACGCGACCCGCATGCCGTAACGGTTCTCGATCTCCGCCAGCCGCACCCGCTTGTGGTTCAGCACATACAGCGCAATCGACCCGGCCACATGCACCACGATCTCGGCCGCGCGACGCTTCGCCCCTTCCTCCTCGACCGCGCGCAGCACATGCAGCGCGGCGCTTTCAGTGCTGCGCACCTGGCCGGTCCCGGCGCAATGCGTGCACATCACCAGGCTAGTTTCGGCAAGCGACGGGCGCAGCCGCTGCCGGCTCATCTCCATCAGGCCGAAATGGCTGATGGAGCCGACCTGGATGCGCGCCCGGTCGATCTTCAGCGCGTCCTTCAGCCGCTTCTCGACCGCGGCGATGTTGCGGCGGCTTTCCATGTCGATGAAGTCGATGACGATCAGCCCGGCCAGGTCGCGCAGCCGAAGCTGCCGCGCCGCCTCTTCAGCCGCCTCCATGTTGGTCTTGAGCGCGGTTTCCTCGATGCCCCGCTCGCGCGTGCTGCGTCCGGAGTTCACGTCGATCGCCACCAGCGCCTCGGTCTGGTTGATGACCAGATAGCCGCCGGACCGAAGCTGCACGGTGGGCAACAGCATGGCGTCGAGTTGCGCCTCGACCTGCGCCTTGACGAACAGCGGCTGCGGGTCCTTCCACAACTGCACCTTGCGCGCATGGGTCGGCATCAGCATGCGCATGAAGTCGCGCGCCGCCCGCCAGCCCTGCTCGCCGTCCACCAGGATGTCATCCACGTCGCGGGAATACACGTCGCGGATAGCGCGCTTGATGAGGCTCGCCTCCTCGTAGATCAGCGCGGGCGCCACCGACTTCATCGTCAGGTCGCGGACCTGGTCCCATTGGTTGAGCAGGTACTCGCAATCCCGGATGATCTCGGGCTTCGGCCGGTTGGCGCCGGCGGTGCGGACGATCAGGCCCATGCCGCGCGGCAGGTCGAGCTCGGCGGTGACCTCCTTAAGCCGGCGGCGGTCGGCGGCGGAGGTGATCTTGCGCGAGATGCCGCCGCCTCGCGGCGAGTTCGGCATCAGCACCGAGAAGCGCCCGGCGAGCGAGATATATGTCGTGAGCGCCGCGCCCTTGGTGCCGCGCTCCTCCTTCACGACCTGGACCAGCAGGATCTGCCGGCGGCGGATCACCTCCTGGATTTTGTAGTTGCGGGTGAAACGCGGCGGCGCGCGCTGCTCGCGCGGTTCCTCGACCTCGCCGCCCATCAACTCCGGCGGCGGCACGACGTCATCGAAGCCGTTCTCCGAAGGCTGCTCGGGGCCTGCCCCATCCAGCAGTCCATTGGCGACGGCTGCCTCGACCGCGGCCCCATCGATCCCGGGACCGTCGAACGCCTCAAGTGCAGCGACATCATGCGCCGCAGCCGCGGGTGCATCGATTTCGGAACTATTGGCTTCGGGGGCCATGTCCGCGCCCGGCTCATCGAACGGGTCCGCGCCAGGCGCCTCTAAGGGCGCCGCGTCGTCGGAGAACAGCGTCTCGGCCTCATGTGGGGAAACCAGGATGTCCTGGCTGATAGCGGCGGCCTGGGCAACTTGGTCCGGCCGGGGCAGCGCCGCTTCCGCCGCCTCTGGGTCGGCTTGGACGGCATAAGATGCCTCGGTGATCGCGTCCATCACATCAGGCGTCTCGGCTATGTCGGCGTCGACGCCCATATCAGACGTCTCGACGACGTTCGCCCCAGGCAAATCGACAGTGGATTCCGAAACGGCCGCAAAGGCATCCCGCGCGTCGCGGGCGGCGGCGCGGTCCTCGGCGTCCTCCTCCTCGCGTGCCTCAGCCTCCTGCATTTCCAGCAATCGCTGCCGGTCGGCGACCGGGATCTGGTAATAATCAGGGTGGATCTCGCCAAAAGCCAGGAAACCGTGCCGTCCGCCGCCGTACTCGACGAATGCGGCCTGTAGGCTGGGCTCCACGCGGACGACCTTGGCGAGGTAGATGTTGCCCTTGAGCTGCTGCTTGGTCGACGTCTCGACGTCGAAGTCGTCGAGGCGGTTACCGTCCAGCACCACCACGCGGGTTTCTTCCGCGTGGGTGCTGTCGATCAGCATACGTTTCGTCATCGTGTCTTGAACTCCGGTGCGCCGTGGGCAAGCGCGTGCGGGGCACGGCGCGGCGGCGGCAAAAAGGGCGGGGAGGGGTCGGGTTCCCGCTGCGGCCGGGAGCAGGCTGCCACGTATTCAGTCCGGAGGCATTGTGGACGAGCACGGCAGTCGGCATGAGGGTCCTGGCGAGCGGGTCAGCACGGCCGGCGTCCGGCAGCGCTGCCCAAGGTTAAGGGCATCAGCACTGGCCCATGAACCCGGTGCCGTTAGGCAAAAGGCTCGGTGGACGCACCCGGCGCGCGAGGCCGCGCGGCGCGGGCGACGGTGCTAGTGGGCGAGGTCGCTACGGCAGATGCGGCAGTGTCCGATGGATCGGGGCCGCAAACACGTTGGCTCGCCGGCGTCGCACCGCCGGAGCATTGCAACTATGCCGCAACCAGATCGTGTTCGCAAGGTCACATCATCCGGCGCAGGTCCGAAGCATGCACTGGTCTGCCGCTTCGTGTGCTAGAGGGGCGTCATGGCTGAAGCCCCCACCCTGTCCCGTCGCGCCCTGCTCGCCGCCGCGGCCATGGGAGGCGCCGCAGCCGCTGTGCCCGGGCGGGCTCTGGCCAGGAGTGTTCCGCCGGCCTTGTCCGCGCCACAGCGTCCCGCTCGCCCTTTGCCGCTGGTCATGCTCGACCCCGGCCATGGCGGCAAGGACCCTGGCGCCATCGGCGTCTCCGGCACCTATGAGAAGCACGTGGCATTTGCCGCAGCGCTTGAGCTGAAACGGCGGCTTGAACGCAGCGGCCGGTGCCGGGTCGAGCTGACGCGCAGCCGGGACGTGTTCATACCGTTGCACGGACGCGTCGACATCGCCCAACGCCGGGGCGCTGCGCTGTTCATGTCGCTGCACGCGGATGCGCTGAAAGATCCCAGGGTGCGCGGCGCCAGCGTCTATACCCTGTCCGACACGGCGTCGGACGCGCAAACTGCCGCGCTTGCGCAGCGGGAAAACAGCGCCGACCGGTTTGGCGGCCCCGATTTCCGCGACATGCCTCCTGCGGTCGCCAATATCCTGGGCAGCCTGGTCCGGCGGGAAACGCGGACCGGATCGGTGCGTATCGCCCATCGTCTGGTCGAAGCCCTGCAGCCCGATGTCGGCATGCTGGCCAACCCTTCGCGCCGGGCCGGGTTCATGGTGCTGCGCGCCGCGGACATCCCGAGCGTGTTGGTGGAAATGGGTTTCATGTCTAATCTGCAGGACGAAGCCGCATTGCGCCACTCCGAGCATCGTGTGCGCGTTGCTGCGGCGTTGCAGCTTGCAATCGAGGGTTTTTTGGCCGGGACCGACCACGGTGCGCGGGTCAGCGGCTAGAACAAGGGATACGTGATGAGCGGTCAAGACCAGGATCGGGACCGGACCCCGATCTCCGATACGCCGACGACAGGCAAGGTGCGGGTCAGCAAGGTCGGGGCGGCATGGCTGCGGAGCAGCGCTCCCAGCGGGCTGCGGAGCAGCGGTGCCCTCATCGAGCCCAGGCGCCCGCGTTTCCGTTGGCTTCGCCGGCTGTTCGCTGCCGTGTTCACGCTTGTGGTGCTGGCAGGTGTCGCAGGCGGCCTGTTCGCCTGGCATACCTATGAACGCTATGCCGCCGACCTGCCGACGCTCGACGGCCTGCGCCATTACGAGCCGCGGGTCATGAGCCGGGTCTATGCCGGGGATAGCCGCCTCATTGCCGAACTCGCCACCGAGCGCCGCATCTTCGTGCCGATCAGCGCCATCCCGGACATGGTGAAGCAGGCATTCCTGTCGGCGGAGGACCAGAAGTTCTGGAGCCACCGCGGCGTCGATCCGCTGGCGATCGCCCGCGCCGGCTGGTTCGACCTCATGCAGTACGGCCATGGCCGGCGGCCGATCGGCGCATCGACCATCACGCAGCAGGTCGCCAAGAACATGCTGCTGGGCAACGAAGTCTCGGTCGCCCGCAAGGTCAAGGAGCTGATCCTGGCGGTGCGCATCGACCAGTCGATGAGCAAGGAACACGTGCTCGAACTCTATTTGAACGAGATTTACCTTGGCCTGCAGTCCTATGGGGTCGCCGCCGCGGCGCAGGCCTATTTCAACAAGGGCCTCGACGACCTGACCCTGCCGGAGGCCGCGTTCCTCGCCGTGCTGCCGAAGGCGCCGAACAACTACAACCCGTTTCGTTACCCCGAGGCCGCCAAAGCCCGGCGCGACTGGGTGCTCGACCGCATGACCGAGGACCACGCCATCACCGCGGCCGAAGCCAGCGCGGCCAAGGCGACGCCGATCCGCCCCGCCGCGTTCCACCGGCCCGAGACCATCACCGGCGCCGAGTGGTTCGGCGAGGAGGTGCGCCGCCAGATGATCGAGCAGTTCGGCGCCGACGCGACGACCCAAGGCGGCTATGTCATCCGCACCAGCCTCGACCCGGCGCTGCAGTCTGCCGCCGACCGGGCTTTGCGCCAGGGCCTGTTGTCGTATGACCGCGCCCGTGGCGGCTGGCGCGGCGCCGTGGCGCATTTGGAGGGCGGGCCTGGCCTCAAGCTCAATTGGAGCAGCCGGCTGGCCGCGACGCCGCGCCCGGGGGGCATGCTGCCGGAATGGACCCTGGCCGTTGTGCTGGAAACCGCGAACGACGAAGCCAAGCTCGGCTGGCTCGACCGCTCGGCCGAGGTCGCGACGCCGCGCGTGTCGTCAATGGCCCTGTCCGATGTCGCATGGGCGCGTCCGGCGCAGGCCAACGGGCTGGGGCCGGTGCCGCGCCGGATGGCCGACGTGCTGCAGGTCGGCGATGTCGTCATGACGGAGGCCGCCGGCGCCGCCCAAGCCCATGGACCCGCGAAGTCGGACCGTTTGGCGTTGCGGCAGATCCCGCAGGTGCAGGGTGCGCTGGTTTCCATGGACCCCGCGACGGGCCGCGTGCTGGCGCTGTCCGGCGGCTGGAGCTTCGAGGGCAGCCAGTTCAACCGCGCCACCCAGGCACAGCGGCAGCCCGGCAGTTCGTTCAAGCCGTTCGTCTATTTGACGGCGTTGGAAACCGGGCTCTCGCCGAGCCAGCGGGTGCTGGATGCGCCCTTTGTGCAGAACCTGGGCGCGCAGGGGGTATGGAAGCCGAACAACTACGGCATGACCTTCAACGGCCCGACGCCGATGCGGATCGCGCTTGAGCGGTCGCTGAACCTCGTGACCATCCGCCTGGCGGAGAAGGTGGGCATGGAGGCCGTGGCGCAGAACGCGATCGCCTTCCATGTCGTGGACGGCATGCCGCGCGTGCTGCCGGCGTCGCTCGGCGCGGTCGAGACCACGGTGCTGCGGCAGGCTGCCGCCTATGCTGGCCTGGCGATGGGCGGGCGCGAGGTGCTGCCGTCGTTGGTCGACGCCGTGCAGGACCGCGACGGCAAGGTGATCTGGCGGGCCGGCGGGCTGGAGTGCCAAGGATGCGCCGATCCCGGCAAGCCGCCGAGGATCGTTGACGCGCGCAAGCAGATCGCCGACCCGGCCAGCACGTTCCAGGTGGTCACGATGATGCAGGGCGTCGTTTCGCGCGGCAGCGGGGTTCCGGCCGGCATCGGGCTGCACCGGGCCATCGCTGGCAAGACCGGAACGAGCCAGGACTTCAACGACGCCTGGTTCGTCGGCTTCACCCCCGATCTTGTCACTGCGGTGTGGGTTGGGTTCGACGACAACACCAGCCTTGGCGAGAAGGAAACCGGCGGCACCATCTCTGCCCCGATCTGGCACGACTACATGGCGACGGCGCTGAAGAACCGGCCCTCGCTGGCCTTCCGCATGCCGGACGGCGTGAGGATGGCGGCGTGGGACAGCGGCAGCGGCCGGGTGACGGACGCTTGGAAGCCCGACCAGGTCCCTGGCGCCACCCAAGGCACCATCGGCGGCGGCGACAGCTCGAGCGGCTTGACCGTCAGCGCAGGTCCAGGGCTCGGCGTCGACAGCGGGGTGGGCGGGCTGTATTAGTGCGGGCTGAATACTAGATCATAGACGATGACGACCGAATCCGACGCGCTCAACCAGCAGCTCAAGCAGACCTTCGCGTTGCTGAGGAGGCATCTTTGACTGGGATGTCGCCTCGGCTCGCCTTGAAGAGCTGAACGCCCTATCGGAAGACCCAACGCTTTGGAACGATGCGACGGCGGCGCAGGGGCTCATGCGGGAGCGCAACCGCCTGGCCGGCGCAATCGAGGGCTTGCGGAAGCTTGAGGGCGACGCCGCCGACACGATCGACCTTATCGACATGGCCGCGGCCGAGGGCGATCAAATCATGGTCGCCGACGGCATGGCGACGTTGCACGCCCTGCTGGATGAGGCGAAGCGGCGCGAGATCGAGAGCTTGCTGTCCGGCGAGGCCGACTCGAACGACGCGTTTTTAGAGGTGAACTCCGGCAGTGGCGGCACCGAGGCGCAGGACTGGGCCGAGATGCTGGCCCGCATGTATTCCCGCTGGGCCGAGCAGCACGGCTACAAGGTGCAGCTCATGGAACAGAGCGAGGGCGAGCAGGCCGGCATCAAGTCGGCGACCATGCAGGTGACGGGGCCGAACGCCTATGGCTGGCTGAAGACCGAGGCCGGGGTGCATCGCCTGGTGCGCATCAGCCCGTTCGACAGCGCGGCCCGGCGGCATACGAGCTTCGCCAGCGTCTGGGTTTATCCGGT
The DNA here is from genome assembly GCA_964236715.1 of uncultured Acetobacteraceae bacterium. Classification (GTDB taxonomy): domain Bacteria; phylum Pseudomonadota; class Alphaproteobacteria; order Acetobacterales; family Acetobacteraceae; genus CAHJXG01. The sequence continues at coordinate 11,671 of CAXSGE010000081.1, forward strand.
GGTGGACGACACGATCGAGATCGAAGTGAACGAGAGCGACCTGCGCATCGACACCTTCCGTGCGAGCGGCGCCGGCGGGCAGCACGTGAACAAGACCGAGAGCGCCATACGCATTACCCACATCCCGACCGGGATCGTGGTGGCCTGCCAGACCGACCGCAGCCAGCACCGCAACCGGGCGACCGCGATGGGCATGCTGAAGGCGCGGATGTATGAGGCCGAGCTGCAACGGCGCGAGGCGGCGGCAGCCGTGCAGGAGAACGCCAAGACCGACATCGGCTGGGGCCACCAGATACGCAGCTACGTTCTTGCGCCTTACCAGTTGGTGAAGGACCTGCGCACGGGCGTCGAGACGGGTAATCCTGGGGCCGTGCTGGACGGGGCGCTGGACGAGTTCATGGCGGCGGCGCTGGCGGCCCGCGTCGGCGCAACTCGCAGCGAGGCGAGCGCTTCGGCGCAGTAATCCGCTGTCGCGAGTTGACCGACTAAAGTGCCTCCCCGGCATGTCCCCTGGTTGACCGCCCTTCCTCCGAAAGGCAGGCTTCCGGCCATTGACCGGGTCCGTCCAACAAGACCGGGCACAAGGGAGGCGTCAGCCCATGCCGAGTTCTAGTTCCAGCGACGTCGTCAGGAGCCTCATCCCTGCCCGGATGGACCGGCTGCCTTGGGCCAGGTTCCATTGGATGGTGGTGATCGGCCTGGGCGTGTCATGGATCCTCGACGGCCTGGAAATCCAGCTCGTCGCATCCGCCGGCTTCCAGAAAACGCTTGGCATGAGCACGCAAGGGGTGGCGTTAGCCGGCACGATTTACCTGATCGGGCAAGTTGTCGGCGCCCTCACCTTCGGGCGCTTGACCGACAAATGGGGCCGCAAGAAGCTGTTCCTCATCACGCTCGGCATCTACCTCGTCGGAAGCGGGGTTGCAGGGCTGTCGACCAGCGTCTGGTTCCTTTACCTCTTCCGCTTCGTCGCGGGCCTGGGCATCGGCGGGGAATACACCGCCATCAACTCCGCCATTGATGAATTGATTCCCGCCCGGTATCGTGGGCGGGTCGATATCGCCATCAATGGCACCTACTGGGCAGGTGCAGGCTTGGGCGCGTTCGCCAATTTGTGGCTGCTCAACCCCGCTTATGTCAGCGAGAATTGGGGCTGGCGCATCGGCTTCCTGATTGGGCCCTTCATGGGCCTGTTCATCATCTGGCTGCGGCAGCAGATCCCAGAGAGCCCGCGCTGGATGCTCACCCACGGGCGCGCCGAAGAGGCCGAACGCATTGTCGAGGACACGGAAGCCTCGGTGCGCGCACAGGGCATTGACCTCGAACCGGTCCCCGAAAGCAGAGCGATGCTGGTGCAGGCCAAGGAAGAGGTGTCGCTCAAGCAACTGGCGCAGGTCTTTTTCAAGGATTATCCGACCCGCACCGTGCTTGGCATCACGATGATGGTGACGCAATCGTTTCTTTATAATGCGATCTTTTTCACCTACGCGCTGGTGCTGCAGAATTTCTACGGCACGACTCCCTCCTCTACCCAGTATTACTTTTTCCCATTTGCCATCGGGAACCTGCTCGGGCCGCTGTTGCTCGGGTCTTTGTTTGACACGGTCGGCCGGCGGAAGATGATCTTCTTGACTTACGGGTTTGCCGGTGTAGTGCTCGCAGTTTCGGCGTTTTTGTTCCAGGCCGGCGCGCTAACGGCGACCACGCAAACACTGCTCTGGTGCATTGCATTCTTCTTTGCGTCGGCCGGCGCCTCTGCGGCTTACCTTACTGTGAGCGAGATATTTCCACTGGAGGTCCGGGGCCAGGCGATCTCCTATTTCTTTGCCGTCGCGCAACTGGCCGGCGCAGTCGCCCCGGCGATCTATGGGCTGCTGATCGGTGACGGGACGGAGCGCACGCCCTTGTTCTATGGCTACCTGGTGGGCGCGGTCATCATGGTCGCGGGCGGCGTCGTCGCCTTGATTTACGGCGTAGATGCGGAGGGAAAAGGTCTAGAGGATGTCGCCAGCCCGCTGTCGCGGGTGGACGCCCAATCCGAACTGGGCGCTCGACTCGCAGGCGAATGAGAGAGGAGCCGGATCGAGGCGACAGAGCAAATCGAAGATTGCACTATGTTTTTTCAGCCTCTGCGACGGCCTGATGATTGGGGCTGCGGTGGTTGAGGCATTCCTGGGCGTCGACGCCGAAAAGCGCTCGCTTGAGGAGGTCGCGCCGCCGCTCTCGGCTGCATGAGGCCCTACGCGCATTGCAACCCAATAGTCGCTTGAGCGTTGCAAATGCCGCGGCATCTGACCGCAAGGGAGTTCAATAATGGTTGACGAAAACCGAGTTGGCGGCGCTCTGGACAAGGCCAAGGGCGCACTCAAGGAAGGCGCCGGCAAGCTGACCGGGGATGAGAAGCTTCAGGCAGAGGGCCAGGCTGACAAGGCCACCGGCACGGCCAAGAGCGCCGTCGGGGGTGCGAAGGACACGGTCCGCGACGCCGCCAAGAAGATCTAGTTTTCCGGACAGCGACCGTTAGGCGGGCACCCTACATGGGTGCCCGTTTTCGCTCCACCCCTCCCATTTCCGGTTTGGACCCGCCATATTCTGGACGCGATGGGTTGAGGTGATGCATTGGTCGACCGTGAAGCCTACCGTGATGCGATGGCTCGGCTTGGGGCAGCGGTCAGCGTCATCACCTCGGACGGCGCGGCCGGGCGTTGCGCGTTCACCGCGTCGGCGGTTTGCAGCGTAACCGACGATCCCCCGACGTTGCTGGTCTGCATGAACCGCGGGAGCGATTCGTACGAGGCGTTCAAGGCCAATGCCGTCCTCTGCGTGAACACGCTGGGCGCCTCACAGGAGGCGCTGTCGCCACTGTTCGCCGGGTTCACGGACCACACGATGCCGGAGCGGTTCGATCAGGTGCGCTGGTTGACGCTTGCTACGGGTGCGCCTGTGCTGGCTGACGCCGTGGTGTCGTTCGACTGCCGGATCGCGCACATATCCGAAGTCGGCACCCATGGCGTGTTCTTCTGCGAGGTCGATGCAATTCAGGCCGGATCCTCGCATGAAGGGCTGATCTACTTCGGCCGGTCGTATCATCGCATCACCGTGGCGCCGTAGCCCCAGCAAAACCGTATAGCCGGCCGGGTTGTGCACGGGGACCGCCGTGCGCGCAGCCTCATCCGGCGGCCAGCACCAAAACGGAAAGGCCCGGGACATGCCCGGGCCTCGTGACAGCGGCAGGCTACATCTCGGAGTAGCCGCCGTTCTTCCATACGTAGAACACATAATCGGACTTCGTGACGTCGCCCTTCTTGTCAAAGGTGATATCGCCCAGCACGCTGTTCCAGGTGCCGCTATGCAACGTCGTGGCGACCTTCTTTGGGTCGGTGGCGCCGACCTTGTTCGCAGCCTCCGCCCAGATTTGGACAGCGGCGTAGGTATAGAGCGTGTAGCCCTCGGGATCGATGCCCTTGGCCTTGAACTCCGCAACGACTGCCGCTGCGGTCGGGCGCTTCCGCGGGTCGGACGGGAAGGTCATCAAGGTGTTCTCGCCAGCGGGGCCGGCGATCTGCCAGAACTCGTTGGTCGCCAGCGCGTCGCCGCCGACGATGGTCACCTTCATGCCTTGTTCCTGCGCCTGCCGCGCAATTAGGCCGGTCTCGGTGTGGTAGCCGCCGATGTAGATCACGTCGACTCCAGCCTGCTTCATGCGGCTGACGATGGCGGCGTAATCCCGCTCCCCGGGAGTATAGGCGGCGTACATTGTTTCAGTGACGCCATTGGCGTTCAGCGACTTCTTGGTTTCGTCGGCCAGTCCTTTGCCGTAGGCCGAATTGTCATGCAGGATCGCGATCTTGCGGCCCTTGAATTCGGTGGCGAGATACTTGCCGGCGACAATGCCTTGCTGGTCGTCGCGGCCGCAAACGCGGAACGTGTTCCAGCCGCCCTCGTCCGTCAGCTTTGGGTTGGTGCTGGCCGGGCTGATCTGCAGGATGCCCTCCTCGGCATAGACTTTGTTCGCCGGGATCGAACTGCTGGAGCAGAAGTGCCCGGCGACAAACACCACCTTGCGGCTCGCCATCTGGTTCGCGACCGACACCGCCTGTTTTGGATCGCAAGCGTCGTCGCCGACCTCCAGCACGAGTTGCTGGCCATTGACGCCGCCGGCCTTGTTGATGTCGGCGACGGCCTGCTCGGCGCCCGCTTTCATCTGCCCGCCGAACGTGGCGTTGCTGCCGGTCATTGGGCCCACGGTGGCGATGTGGATCTGCGCCTGCGCCGTTGCGTTCGCAAGGGTAACGGCCAGCAGCGCGGCGCTGGCAAATAATGTTCTACGGAGCATGGGGACATTCCTTTACAGATGCGTGATGTACTTTATGCGGAAGCCGCAAGGCGGGGAAGGGTGCTAATGCCCGCCCTCCAGGTAAGCGGCGCGTATCTCAGGCCGGGCCAGAAGCTCGGCGCCGGGGCCGGCCATGGTGATCGCGCCATTGACCAGCACATACCCCCGGTGCGCCAAACGCAGCGCCTGGAACGCGTTCTGCTCGACCAGCAGCACCGTAAGCCCGGTCTCCCGGTTGAGCTGCCGGATCGCGCCAAATATCTGCCGCACGACCAGGGGCGCGAGGCCAAGGCTCGGCTCGTCGAGCAACAGCAGCCGCGGCTGGCTCATCAAGGCGCGGCCGATCGCCAGCATCTGCTGCTCGCCGCCGGACAGGGTGCCGCCCCGCTGGGTCAAGCGCTCCTTCAGGCGTGGGAACAGGCCGAACACCAGGTCGCGGGTCGCGGCGTAGTTGCGCATCGCCACGACTTGGGCGCCCATCAGCAGGTTCTCGTGCACAGTCATGCGGGCGAAGATGCGGCGGCCCTCGGGCGCCTGCGCCATGCCCATGTGCATGATCTCGTGCGTCGGCAGCGCCGTGATGTCGCGTCCGTCGTAGATGATCTGGCCATGGCGCGCATGCGGGCTGCCGCAGATCGTCATCATCAGCGTGCTCTTGCCCGCGCCATTCGCGCCGATCAGCGTCACGATCTCGCCCGGCGCGACTTCGAGGTCCACTCCCTTCAGCGCCTGGATCGCGCCATAGAACGCGGTGACGCCGGTCAGCCTGAGCAGAGGTTTCGTCATTGGGCAGCCGCGAGCGGCACGTCGGGATCATCCTCGTCGCCCTCGCCGAGATAGGCCGCGATGACGTTCGGATCGGCGCGGACCTGGGCCGGGGCGCCGTCGCTGATGCGCTTGCCGTGGTCGAGCACGACGATGTGGTCGGAGATGCGCATGACGACGCCCATGTCGTGCTCGATCAGCAGCACGGAGCAGCCGTCGGCCTGGATGGTTTTCAGCAGCTCCGCCAGCGCGTCGCTTTCGCGCGGGTTCAGCCCGGCGGCAGGCTCGTCGAGGCACAGCAGCACCGGGGCCGTGCACATGGCGCGGGCGATTTCGAGCCGGCGTTGGTCGCCATAGGGCAGCGCGCCGGCAGGGTCATCGGCGCGGGGCAGCAGGTTGATGCGGTCGAGCCAACCGCGGGCCCGGTCGATGGCGGCAATCTCGGCCCTGTGGTGCCCGCCAAGGCCGAACACCGCCAGCAGGCCGGAGCCGACGTTGGGCATCAGCGCGTTGTGCTGGGCGACCAGCAGGTTCTCCAGCACCGTCATGCCGGCGAACAGGCGGATGTTCTGGAAGGTGCGGGCGACGCGGGCGCGCCGGGCGATGCGATGGCCGGGCAGGGTCTGCAGCCGGAACGCCGTGCCGTCGGGATGGGTCAGCGCGAGCTCGCCGGAGGTGGGACGGTAGAAGCCGGTGACGCAGTTGAACACGGTCGTCTTGCCGGCGCCGTTCGGGCCGATCACCGAGGTGATCTCGCCGCGCCGGGCTTCGAACGAGAGGGCGTTCACCGCGGTCAACCCGCCGAACCGCATCGTGAGGTCGGTGACGCGCAGCAGCGGCGTGGAAGCGGGCAGGCTATCCACGGCCTTCCGCCACCAGTTCCGCCGAGATTTCATGGGGGCGGCCCAGCGCCACGCTGGGCGTCCGGCCCGAGACCAGGCCGCGCGGGCGCAGGACCATGATCAGCACCAGCGCCGCGCCGAACAGCAGCATGCGGTATTCCGCAAGGTCGCGGAACACCTCGAACCCGCCGATCATCACGACCGCCGCGAGCGCCGTGCCGAGCTGGCTGCCGAG
>CAXSGE010000082.1:0-17337 GCA_964236715.1 uncultured Acetobacteraceae bacterium
CGTGCGGCTCGATGCCGCCTGCGCGGCAGAGGCGATCGACGCCGTGTTGCGCGACCTGGAAGCGGAGACACGCGCGCGCCTGGTCGCCGACGGGGTGGCCGAGGCCGACATCGTCAGCGAGCGCCTGGCCGACATGCGGCTGTTCGGGCAGTTGCACGAGATTACGGTCCCGCTGCCGCCGGGCCGCGTCGACGACGGCGCCATCCTGGCCATCCGGGACGCCTTCGCCGCTGCCTATGCCGCGCGCTACACCTCGGTCTATGACGGCGTGCCCGTGCAGGTCATCTCGCTTCGTGTGCGCTGCAGCGGTCCGGTCCCGGCACTGGCCCTGCGCCAGGCCGGCCCGGCGCCGGGCAGCATCGCGCGCAAGGGCGTCCGCCCGGCTTGGTTCGGCGACGGCTTTGTGGACACGCCGGTGTTCGACCGCTACGCGCTGGCGCCGGGCGCCGAGATCGCCGGCCCCGCCATCATCGAGGAGCGCGAGGCGACGACGGTCATCGCACCCGGCGACAGCGTGGCCGTGGACGCGATGGGCATGCTGCGCATCCGCATCGCGCTCGGCGCCCAGCCCGCCGCGCGCATCATGCCTGCCACGCCGCTCGCCGAAGCGATGGCGCTGATCGAGGGCGACCCGATCTCGCTGGAGATCATGTGGGCCCGCCTGGTCACCGTCGTGGAGGAGATGTGGCACACCATCGTGCGCACCGCCTTCTCGCTGATTGTATCGGAGGCGCAGGACTTCGCGACCGACCTGCTCGACCCCGGCGGCGAGAGCCTCGCGCACTCGCCGCGCGCGATGCCGGTGTTCAACCTAACCGTGCCCATCGCGGTGAAGGCGATCCTGGCCAGGCACCCGCCCCATACGCTGCGTGAGGGCGACGTTCTGATCACCAACGACCCGTGGCTCTGCGCCGGGCACCTGCTGGACATCGCCGTGGTGACGCCGGTGTTCCGCGACGGCGCGCTGGTGGCGCTGACCGCGACCGTCGGCCATGTCGGCGACATCGGCGGCACCAAGGACTCGCTGCGAGCGCGCGAGGTCTATGACGAGGGCTTCCAGATCCCGCCGATGCACCTGTATCGCGCTGGCGTCGCCAACGTCGACCTGCTCACCCTCTTGGGCGCGAACGTGCGCAAGCCGGAGGAGGTGCTGGGCGACGTGCATTCCTTCGTCGCCGCGAACCGGCTGGGGGCGGAGCGGCTGCTGGCCTTCATGGCCGAATACGGCATGCACGACCTGCGGGCGCTCGCGGCCGTCGTGCAGAACCGCTCCGAGGCTGCGGTGCGGGAGGCGATCCGGGCGCTGCCGGATGGGGTGTACCAATCCGAGATCAGCAACAACCCGCTCGGCACACGCCTGACCTATCCGTTGAAGGTCACGGTCGCGGGCGACGCGATCGAGCTGGATTTTGCGGGCGCGCCGCCGCAGCAGGCACAGGGCGGGCTGAACTGCACTTGGAGCTACGCCGCTGCCCACGCAACGTATCCGCTGAAGTGCATCTTGAGCCCGGGCGTGCGCAGCAACGCCGGCTGCTACCGGCCATTCACGGTGAAGCTGCCGCCGCACTCGATCCTAAACTGCGACAGGCCGGCCAGCGTGAACCTGCGCACCCGCACCGGCTGGTACCTCGCACCCAACATCTTCCGCGCGCTGTCCGCGGCCGCGCCGAACCAGGTGCAGGCGGCGACCGGGCTGCCGCATGCGATCAACATATATGGGCGCGAGGCCGACGGGGTGTTGCATGCCGACCACTTCTTCATGGGCGGCGGGCAGGGGGCCAGCGCGCATGCGGACGGCAAGTCCGGGCTGCTCTATCCGACCTCGGCCTCGAACACGTCGGTCGAGCTGATGGAGACGCGGGCGCCGGTGCTGGTGCTGGAGAAGTCGTTCGTGCCGGACAGCGGCGGCGCGGGGCGCTTCCGCGGCGGCCTCGGCGTGCGGACGCGGCTGCGCAAGCTGCACGATGACGGGCTGCCAACGCTGTTCTCGGTCTATCCGGAGGGCGTCGGCATCTCCAACGATGGTCTGTTCGGCGGCGGACCCGGCGGCGGCGTGCATGGACTGGTGCGCGACGGCGAGGGGCGTGTGGTGCAGGATTGCGGCACGGGCGAGCTGGTGACGCTCACCGGGACGGACAGAGTAGTTGAGGTGCAGCTCGCGGGCGGCTCGGGGTTCGGCGATCCGCGCGCGCGGGCACGGGCCGATGTCGAACGCGACGTGGCCGACGACGTGGTAACGGCAGGGAAGGCCGCGCAGTATGGCGCTTCGGTGCGGGCTGCCGAGTAGGTGCATGTGCAACTGGGATTGACCTGTCATGGTGGACGGTTTGTTGGCTTACGGGCTACGTTTCGGTCACGGTGGCCGGCATATTGGCTTCATAGGCCATGGGCGAGCAGTAGCCCAGTCCAGAGTGGAGCCGCACCGGGTTATACCAGCCCTCGATGTAGCTGAAGCAGGCCGTCCTTGCCTCGGCTTGGGACGCGAACCGGCGACGGCTGAGCAGTTCGGCTTCGAGATCCGCTTGCGTCCGTGCTTCTCCCCTCCGGCCTGCAGATCGGCGTGAACACGCGGTGCCCCATACGTCTGGCGCGAGGTGGCGTGCACGGTCCGTATCCGTTTCAGTAACGCCACATCAGCGGCAGCATGGGCGGACGGCGATCGGTGCAGCCACGCATAGTAGCCCGCCTTGGACACGCCGAGCGCACTCGCAAGCGGAGCGCGCGAGCACACGCACCCTTCAGACCGCTTCGCGGTCTGTCCCTCCGGGGGATCGCTTCGCGATGGGGGCAATCGGGAAGCAGGCCTGGTTTGCGCTCATGAACCGGAAAAGCCGGACGGCAGCGTCCCGGTCTCCCTGGCAAACCAGGCCGCGGCTTTTGACAATATATCCCGTTCCAGCCGCAGTTAGCGCACTTCGCGGCGCAACCGGGCTAGCTCGTCGCGTTCGGCTGTGGCCAGGCTAGCGACACCCTTCTCCCGGCGACCCTCCTGCCTGTCGGCCAGGGCAACCCAGGCGCGGATCGAATGCGACGTCGGCTCGAACTCACGGGCCAAGTCGTCCGGAGATCGTCCGGCACCTACCAGATCGACTGTCTGGCGTCGGAACTCAGGGGAGTAGGGTGGGCGGCTTCTGGGCATAATGGACACCTCGCGTGAAAGCTTCAGGGTGTCCACCGAACCGGGTCAATCCCAGGCGATCAAGCGCGACGCTCGCCGACTGCAAGCGCAATTCTTCCGACCAGGTTTCTGGCGCCTACGTAGGAGGCGAGGCTGACCTGAGTATTGGTGAAGGCGTATCCGCTACCGTCCTGGACGCAGAGAAGGTCGACCTCCGTGATCCCGTTATCGAGGGCAGCGATGATGAATTCGACCAACGCAAGCGTCTCCGGCACCGCATGTTCGAAGCACGGGTTGCATGCCGCGAAGAACACTTGCAGGCGCGCGCCAGACGCAATGCTGAGCAAAGCCGCAACGAGGCGGTCGCCGCAACGCATGCTGAAGATCTGCAGCATTCGCTGGCTGGCAAGCTCTTTGGCCAGGGCATGGAAAGCCGATGCGTCATTGTCGAGTATGGCGTAGCTCTTTCCCGTATTGGCAAGTTGTTGCCGCTTCAGGCCGATCATGCCGTCGATCAGGCCATCGGCGGCGTCGGCGTGGGTATGCATCTTCGACCGCACCGGCCCTATATCGCTCAAAGCCTGCATGCCGCGCGCATGGACATCTCGCGTCGCCATGTCGAGGCCCTCGAACCAGGCGCGGCCATCAGATGCGCCGTAGCGGACCTGCCGGCTGCTGGCAGACCGGCGCCCCAGCCTGAGCTGCAAGGGCTGCGAGCGACGGTCGAGCAATGCATGTAAGGCGGCATCAGGGCGGACATGACTTAAATAGACGAGGTCGAAGATGCCGGCCGCCGCCACGGCAGCCCAAACCTGCTCCAGCGCCCGCCAGCCTTCGGTTAGGTCCGGATCGACAAGCGCGTCGCAGTAGTCGCTGCAGTCCTTCGCGGCCCATTCAAGCACGCGGACGCTGCGGTGCCGGCGCGTCGCGAAGGGCAGCACGGCGGCCAGGCGGTCCTCCATCCAGCACAGCCCTAGGCAGAGGCGCGAGCTGTCCTCGGCTTGCCTGGAGTTCCACCAAGCGGCGATCCAGCCATGGCTTTGGAACACGTCCTTGCCGCCGCGGCGCCATAGCGCGTCCCATGCCGGGCGGGCCTCCATGAGCCGGCTTGCAGTCGTGATGATCTCTGTGCGCAACGCGCGGCTAGTCGCGCCAGGTCGGGTCGCGGCGGTCCAGCAGGCGGAGCATGGCGGGCCATTCGAGGACGCCAAACGGGCGGCGGGTCCCGGGCTGGTACTGGTGCACCGCGTGCTCCACGGTGCGCGCGTCCGGCATGGTCAGCTCTGTCCGAGCCGCCATGGCGTCCACCTGGGCGCGGCAGGCCATCTCCAGCCAATACATGCCGTTGAACGCCTCGGCGGCGCTGGGTCCGGTAGTCAGCAAGCCATGGTTGCGCAGCACCATGAACCGGCGATCCCCAAGGTCGCGCTGCAGCCGGCTGCGTTCGTCGAGGTCCACTGCCGGGCCCTCGTAGTCGTGGTAGGCGATCGGCATGCAGCGCATCGCGGTCTGCGTCAGCGGCAGCAGGCCGCAGCGCATCGCCGACACCGCCATGCCGGCCCGGCTGTGCGTATGGATCACGCAGGCCGCGTCGGGACGGACGGTGTGGATGGCGCTGTGGATGACGTAGCCGGCCGGGTTGATGCCGAGGTCCGGGTGCGGGTTCAGCAGCACCGCGCCTTCGAGGTCGATGGTGATCAGGCTTGAAGCCGTGATTTCCTCGTACAGCCAGCCGAACGGATTGATCAGCAGCCGTTCGCCCTCGCCAGGGATGCGTAACGTGACGTGGTTGTAGACGAGGTCGCTCATGCCATAGACCGCCAGCAGGCGATAGACTGCGGCGCAGTCTTGCCGCGCTTGCCATTCGCGCTCTGAGACCAGGGCCTTTACGCCAATTGGATGCATGTCGGGCATGGCTTTACCTCTCCGCCGCGAGGACGGGGCACCGTGTTGCCTGCTGCATATTCGATTGGCCCTGTTTCCCTCCGTTTAACGGGATCGACATGTTTGCTCCCCTCATTCACCCGCCTGACAACAAGGCTGTCACGCTGCGAACTGCGCTTCATCCAAGGCCATGACGCCCGCCGCTCCGTGCAGGACAGCATGCGCCAGCCCATGCGCCTGCGCCAACACATGGTCGGCGTAGAACCGTGCGGTGCCGATCTTGGCTGTATAGAATTCCTGGTCGATATTGGTGCCGAGCTTGCCGTGCGCGGCCAGCGCGCCTCGCGCGGTCTGCCAGCCGCCAGCCACGATCCCGAACAACTTCAATAGCGGCACGGCGCCGGCGCCGGTCGCGCGTGGGTCTTGGGCATGGACCTCGACCGCCCAGTCGACGCACGACGCGAGCAGGCCTATGCCCGACTCCAGCGCTGCCCGGATCGCACGGAGCTCGCCATCGTCCGGCAGCAGCGCTGCGTCTGCGCGCATCTCGGCAAGCGCTGCATGCGCTGCCTTGCCGCCATCGCGGGCGATCTTGCGGCCGACGAGGTCGTTGGCCTGGATGCCGGTGGTGCCCTCGTAGATCGTCGTGATCCGTGCGTCGCGCAGGTGCTGCGCCGCGCCGGTTTCCTCGATGAACCCCATGCCGCCATGCACCTGCACGCCCGTGGACGCGATCTCGATCGAGGTTTCCGTGCACCAGCCCTTGACGACCGGGATCAGCAGGTCGGCACGCGCCTGCGCCTGGGCGCGCACGGCGGCGTCGGGATGCCGTGCGGCGGTGTCGAGCGTGAATGCGGTGACATAGGCAAGCGCGCGCATCGCCTCCGTCTGCGCCTTCATGCTCATCAGCATGCGCCTGACGTCGGGATGGTGGATAATCGACACCTTTCCGCCGCCGCGCACCCCGGCCTCGGTGCCCTGCACCCGGTCCCGCGCATAGGACAGCGCCTGCTGCCAGGCCCGTTCGCCGATGGCCAGGCCCTCCAGACCCACCTGGAACCGTGCGGCGTTCATCATGACGAACATGTATTCCAGGCCGTGGTTAGCCTCGCCGACCAGCTCGCCGATCGCGCCCTCGTTGTCGCCAAAGGCCAGCACCGCCGTCGGACTGCCGTGGATGCCGAGCTTATGCTCGATCGACACGCAGCGCACGTCGTTGCGGCGGCCAGGCGAGCCATCCTCATTGACCAGGAATTTGGGCACGACGAATAGCGAGATGCCCCGAACGCCCTCAGGCGCGTCCGGCAGCCTGGCAAGCACCAAGTGGACGATGTTGGCGGCCATGTCGTGCTCGCCATAGGTGATGTAGATCTTCTGGCCGAAGATGCGGAAGCGGTCGCCATCGGGCACGGCGCGCGTGCGCACTGCGGACAGGTCCGACCCGGCCTGCGGCTCCGTCAGGTTCATCGTGCCGGTCCACGTGCCCTCGACCAGCTTGTGCAGATAGCGCTGCTTTTGCGCGGGCGTTCCGCACAGGTGCATCGCCTCGATTGCGCCGCGGGTCAGCAACGGGCATAGGCCGAACGCCATGTTGGCCGCGTGCCACATCTCTTCGACCGCTGCCGAGACCGCCGCCGGAACTCCCTGGCCGCCGAAATCGGGATCGCAGGACAGCGCATTCCAGCCGCCGGCGACATACCGGGCGTAGGCGTCGGCGAACCCATCGGGCGTCGACACTTCGCCGTCGTGCCAGCGTGCGCCCTGCCGGTCGCCGGATTGGTTGATCGGCGCCAGCACCTCGCGGGCGAATTTCGCCGCCTCGTCGAGCACGGCATCGACCAGCTCGGGACTGATGCTTTCGCAGCCGGGCAGCGCCGCGACGCGATCCAGGCCGATCAGCTCGGCCAGCACGAAACGCATGTCGCGCAATGGGGCATTGTAGGTCATAGCTTGGCTCCCTCAAACTGGCATGTTTCTACACCTTGCAAGGAGAGATGCGGGGTGGCTTGCGGAATACAAATTATTTGGCATAGGGCGATGCGCCGATCAGTCCCCCTGCATAGCATTGCCAATGCCTAGTGGTGCAAATCAGACGGAAGCATCCGTCCGATTTGCACCACTAGCCTTTGTTTGGTGGACCGATTCACCTAACGCTTGAGAACCAAGCGTTAGGATCGGACCACTAGCAGGTTAAGCGATGGGCGAAAGGCCTGTCCCAGGCCGGAATCAGGCATCAACCACGCAGTCCACGTGGGAACGCCGCAATAGCGCGCGCGCCGCCTCGGCTGAGCCAGGACGACCGAATAGCCATCCCTGACCGACGTCGCAGCCAAGATCGCGCAACAGCGCTGCCGTCGCAGGTTGCTCGACTCCCTCCGCAACGACGGTCAAGCCAAGGCTATGGCCAAGACCGACCACGGCAGCGACGATCTTGCGGCTTTCGAGGTTGGTGGCCATCGCACCCACGAAACCTGCGTCGATCTTGAGCTTGTCGAATGGCAGCATATTGAGCTGCCGTAGGCTCGAGTAGCCGGTGCCAAAATCATCGAGCGCCAGTTGCACTCCCAATGCCTTGAGCTCGCTGAGGAGGTCTCGCGCCAAGTCGAGGTCGCCGACCAGCGCGCTTTCGGTGATTTCGAGTTCGAGGCGATGCGGCGGAAGCCCGGACTCGTCCAGCGCGGCCCGGACCATCGCTGGAAGGCCACGGTCGCGCAATTGGAGCGGCGACACGTTGCAGGCGAGCAGGATGCCGGGCGGCCAGGTCACTGCGATGCAGCAGGCCCTGCGCAACAGGCGGTCCGTCATCGGTCCAATTAGCCCGGTTTCCTCGGCGATCGGTATGAACTCGGTTGGAGAGACCATGCCGCGGGTCGGATGCGGCCAGCGCGCCAGCATCTCGAACCCAATAAGGCGCTCGGTGCCCATCTCTACCTGCGGCTGAAAATGCGGGATGATATGGTCGTCTGCGACCGCTCGCCGCAGCTCGCCCTCAAGCAGTGCGCGCGCCTGTATTTGCGCGTCCATGCTTGGTTCGAAGAAACAGAAGCGGCCGCGTCCGGCAGCTTTCGCTTGGTAAAGCGCTACATCGGCGCGCCGTACGAGCGCATCGGCGCTTTCGTCCTGGGACTGCGCCAGCGCCAATCCGATGCTTACGCCTATCTGCACCATGGTCCCGTTGGAGAGCTCGAACGGCGCCTCAAGCGCGATGACGATGCGCCGCGCTATCTGAGCCACGGCCTCGCTGTGCGAGCTTTGCTGAACCAGCGCTTCGAGCGGAACCACGAGCGCGAACTCGTCGCCGCCCAGCCTGGCCACCAGGTCGCTGGTGCGCGCAAATCCGCGGAGCCGGGCGGCCACGAGCTGCAGCAGTTGATCGCCGGCAGGGTGCCCATATACGTCGTTGACGACCTTGAAGCGATCGAGATCGAGCAACAGCAGCGCGACACCGCCGCCATTCTGCTCCATTCTCGCCACCAACGCCTGCAAGCCTTCGTACAAGCGCCTCCGGTTGGGCAGATCGGTCAAAGCGTCGGTCCGCGCCACCGCCTCGGTTTCTGCCAGCGCCTGCCGCAACTGCACGTGCCCGTGCGTCGCTATGGCGGCTGCGACAAGGAACACGGCAACCAGCGTAAGCCCGGCTGTCTCCATCCAAGCGCGGTCATTGAGCATTTTGGCGCGGGTCGCCGCGAGTGTTTCAAGATCCTGGCCGAACACCTCGATCCCCGAAGCGTAAACCGCCTTGAGGTACGCGAACTCCGGGCTATCGAGCAGCAACTTGGCGCCCTCGCGGTCCCCGGCGGCGGCCTGGGCGAAAGAGGCCCGCTCCATCTGAATCAATCCCAGGCTCGCTTCGTTCGTAGTTTCCGCGAGTGCCGCGCTGACCCGCGGCGTCGCGAGCGCGACCGCCTCGGCGATGGCCGCCGCCAACTGCGGCCCGGCCTCGTCAAAGCGTGCAACCCACCGAGCCTCGCCCGACTCCGCCGCCATATGAGCCGACATGGTGAGCCACTCATCAAGGTAAGCGAAGGTCCCACGCAGCTCGGCCACCCGCACGGCCTGCTGTGCCGCCAAACGCATGTCGTCACGCGTCCCTGTCCCGGTCCAGCCGAGCCAGACGAGGAAGCTGAAGGCGGCTGCCACGGCCAACGCGGACCCAATGCGGATCAGGGACCGCGCATCAACTCGCTTGACCCGCGGAATGAGGATGTGTGGGAGAAGCGACATGCCTGAAGCATACGCTGAGAATCTTAATGAGCTATTGAAGGATTTAGCTGAGATTTGTTTTCATGCGTTGGCGCTTCGTGGTGGTTGCTGCCGCCAGCATGGGCGCGTGCGTGGGCTTATACAGGCTGCCGGGTCCGCGCACGAAAACTGGCACGCCAGCAACCGAACACGGTATGGGAGAGTACCTGGGTCGGGTTTTGGGTCCGCTGGCCCGGGGACTGCCGCCTGTGGTCAAGCAGGCGGCGCTCATTGATGAACCAGGCGATGCCGCCGGATAACGTCTGAACCTCACCGCCTTGCCCCGATAACGTCATGGAATAACCAATGCAATGTAAGAACACTCTCGTTGCCTTCATCGCCAGCAGCCTTCTCGCGGCGGCCGTCCCTGCTTCCGCCCAGGCTCCGATGCCCATGCCGGGCCATGGTGGCATGCAGCAAGGCGCAGCGGCTTCTGCCGCTAAGCCGGGCATGGCCGCCAACCAGCAGGAAATGATGGCGGCGATGGAACGGATGAACCGCGCCATGATGGCCGGACCCATGACCGGCGATCCGGACCGCGACCTCGTTGTCATGATGATGCCGCATCACCAGGGCGCGATCGACATGGCGCGCATCTACCTGCGGGATGGCAAGGACCCGGCCATCCGTCGCATGGCGCAGCGGATCATCGTTGACCAGGAACGCGAAATCCGTGAGTTCCAGGCATGGCTCGCCAAGCACCCGGCCCAAGCCCGTTAGGCAACTGAGCGCCGCCGGAGCTTGCGAGCCACGTCACGCCGGCGTGTAGATGACCAGCTTCAGCGCAGGGTCGTCATTGGCCTGAAAGCTCGCATGTTCAAACCGGAGCAAGCCCTTCTTGGGGTGGCTCAGCAGTTTCTGGCCGGACGCGACGCCGCGGATGTCGTGCGCCTCCCACCAGGCTGCGAATTCTGGGCTGTCGTGTCGAAGGCGGGCCAAGAGGTCGAGAAACGCTGGATCGCCAGCCCAAAGATCATGCGTCGCACGAAATTGGGCCACCATGCGTTTCGCCTCATCCGTCCAGGTTGCCCCGAACAGGCGCCGGGCCTCAGGATCGGTCAGCACATAGATGAGGATATTGCGGTCCTCGTCGGCGAGACGGCCAAAGTCGGCGAAGATTTCGACCGCAGCGGCATTCCACGCCAGGATGTCCCAGCGGCGGCCGGTGACATAGGCCGGTTGATTGAGGCTCTCGACCAGGCGGCGGATCGTTTCGGGCACGCTCTCGCGAGAGAATGCGCGGCGGTCGGCGTTCTGCGCCAAGGCCCGCAAATGGGCGTGCTCCACCTTGCCGAGGTGCAGCGCGCGGGCCAGCGCATCGATGGTGGTGACAGAAGGGGTGACGTTTCGCCCTTGTTCCAGCCGGATATACCAGTCGACGCCGATGCCCGCGAGTTCGGCCACTTCCTCGCGTCTCAGGCCCGGTGTCCGGCGCCTCCGCCCATTCGCGAGGCCGGCCAGCTCGGGGCTGAGTTTTTCTCGCCGCGACCGGAGGAAGTCGCCAAATTCGCTGCGGCCCGAGCCCGGCATGACTTACGCTCCCGCGCCAAGGAGGTATTTTCCAGTCCTAGGATACTACCAGGTCTTCTTGCGAAGGGAATGCCTGTGAGAATGGTCCTATTCCACTTGGAGAGCGATCATGAAAGCTGCGATCCTGAAGGCGTTCGGGTCTCCACTCGCCGTCGAGGCCTTGCCTGACCCGGTCCTGGGCACGGGGGAGGTCATCGTCGATGTCGTGGCAGCGCCTGTCCTGTCCTATGCGAACGAGGTTTTCAGCGGCGCGCGAAAATATCTGTTGAACCTACCCGTGGCGCCGGGCTGCGGCGCGATTGGCCGCGTGCGCGCTTTCGGACCGGACGCAACGCGCCTGGCCGTTGGCGACTGGGTCTTCTGCGATCCCACAGTACGGTCGCGCGACGATGCGCTGTGGCCTGACATAACCCTGCAAGGCTGGAGCGCCCGTGGCGAAGGCGGCCTGCGCCTGCAAAGATACTTCCACCATGGCCCGTTCGCCGAAAGGATCATGGCGCCGACGGAGAACGCCATCCGGATTGGCGCGCTCGACACGGCGGACGCGGCGCAATGGTGCGCGCTGGGTACGTGTCTCGTGCCGTATGGCGGCCTGCTTGCCGCGAACCTGCAGGCAGGGGAGACGATCCTTATCAGTGGCGCCACCGGGCATTTCGGCAGCGCCGCCGTCGCAGTGTCCCTGGCGATGGGCGCAGGATGCGTCATCGCGCCGGGCCGGAACGAGCAAGTGCTGGATGACCTGGTGCGTCGTTTCGGCCCCCGCCTGCGACCCGTGCGACTCTCCGGCAACGAGGACGACGACCGCGAGCGGATGCGGCAAGCGGCGCCCGGGCCGATCGATTGCGTGCTGGACATCCTGCCGCCGTCGGTTGGCGCGGCAACGGTGCGGGCTGCCGTCATGACGGTGCGTCCGCATGGGAGGGCCGTGCTGATGGGCGGCGTCGGCATGTTGGGCGGCGACGATCTCGGGTTGCCTTACCCGTGGATCATGCGGAACGGCATCACCATACGCGGCCAATGGATGTATCCGCCTGAGGCGGTCATCCGATTGGCCGGGCTGGTGCGGTCCGGTCTGCTAAGGCTGGACCTTTTCGACATCACGGCATTCGGCCTGGACGACGCGAACGAGGCCGTCGCGCACGCCGCCGACAATGGCGGTCCCTTCAAGATGACCGTGATCCGGCCATCATGAGGGTTCCGGCATCAGTTCACCGTCTGGCTCGGCCGCGCGAAGAAGTCGGCGGGAACAGTGTTGGTCAGGCCCTGCACCCGGTCCTCGGTCGTCAGGTTGAGCGCCGAGCAGCCCTGGCCGCCATAGTGCGGCAACGAGGCGATGGTTGCGGCGGGGATGGTGGCGTAGGACGCCGGCAGCGGGGTGCGATAGCCGATCAGGCGGCCGGGGTCGAAAGCGGAAAGAAGCGCGCCGGTCGGCATGCCGGGCGCGTCATGCGGGCTTAGGAAGGCCTGGGTGAAACCGGCTGGCCCCGTTTGGAACTGCGCGCCTTGGGCGCCTGCCAGCCGGGCCGCTGCCTCGTCCGGCAGGGTGGCCAGCGGCGGCAGGCCGAACAGGGAGTTCACCAGGCGGATGACCGAATTGTGGTCGCCTTCCTCATGCGCCACCACGTGCGCGCGCGCATAGGGGGAGATCACCAGCAACGGGATGCGCGGGCCGCGGCTGAGCGGCAGGCCGGCCGGGTCGTAGCTGAGGATGCGAGGCGGCACGTGGTCGTAGTCGCCCTCGGACTCGTCGTAGGTGATGACGATGGCGCTCTCGCCCCAGTACTTGCTGTTGGCGATCGTGTTGACCTCGTTGGCGATCAGCGCCTCGCTGATCTGCGAGTCGGAGTAGGCGGGATGGTCGTCGTCGCCCAGGAAGTTGGCGCTGATATAGGCCGCGTCGGCGGGACCGGCGGCATTTGCCGTGTTCGGCTGCATGCCCATGATGTTGTCATAGCCACCACGCACGTAGAATACGCCGCCTGATTTCGGCAGCGCCGACTTCTGCATGTCGCTGAAGAAGTCGCCGAGCCCATGCAGGTTGGCGTTCTGCACCGGGTTGTTGGTGACATAGCCGAAATACTGCGGCCCGTTATGATGCCCGATATAGCTGGCGTGCGGCACGGTGTTGATGCCGTTGCTGTCCGGCAGCCCGCCCTCCGCCGTGTAGCCGTTCTGGTACCAGCCCCAGCTATAGGGCGCGCGGCCCCGCTGGGTGATATACAGGATGTCGTTCTGGATATCCTGCAGGTCGAGGCCCGGATTGGCGTCGTGCGTCGCGACATCCAGCAGCGTGCGGCCCGCGAGCGTCAGCGGCAGCCCGGCGAAGGTGAGGTTCGGGGCGACGTTGGTGGGGGCGCCGGACTCGTTCTTGCGCTGCGGCGTGCCGCTGCCGGCGCCGGTGTTCGCCGCGGGCTGGATGTTTGTCGGCTGGCTTGGCAGGCCCGAATACTGGGCGTTGGCCGCGGGCAGGCCGGGGATCGGGTCGTTGGTGATCGGCACCGCGACCGAGCCGTAGGTCTTGGCCGAAGTCGTCTCTGGATGCTTCACCCACTGCGTTTCGCCGGACTGCCCGGCGATCATGGCGATCGCGTTCGGCGTCGACGGTCCGATCGTCGTCTGGAAGATATTATCGAACAGGGTGAACTTGTTGGCGTAGTTCCATAGGAACGGGATGGTGTCGCAATCGACGTAGGCCATCGCCAGCTCGCCGAACTGCTTGGACTTCAGCGAAACGGTGGTCGGCGGCGTCGCCGGGTCGATCGGCGAGCCCGGGAAGTATTTCGCCTGTTCGTCGAGCGCGAAGCGGTCCATGGCCGGCACGCCGTTCACCAAATGCATCTTCGCCGCCATGCGCGGATGCCCGTGGTCGATGTCGTCGAGGTCGGCGGCGTTCTCGGCGTTGCCGATGCGGAAGGGCTGGATGCTGCCCACGCTGCCGTCGGTGTTGAGGATCGCCTGGGTGTTGGCCGCCGGCACGCGAGGATTGGTCCCATCGGAGAACAGGCCGTTGGCGCCGCGGAAGGTGCCGAAATAGTGGTCGAACGACCGGTTCTCCTGGAACAGCACGAACACATACTTCACGCGCTGCCGCAGCAAGGCGATCAGCTCCGCGTCCGACAGCTTGGGATCGGCGGCGGGGTCCGCGTAGTATTGCGCGACGTCTCCGTTCGGGTCGGGCTGACCGGTCACGATGAGCTTAGGGCCATTTGCGGCGTGTGCGGCCGGCAGCATCACGGGCTGCAGGATCAGGCTGGCGGTGATCAAGGCGGAACAGCCCCGGAGTAGCGAACGCAGCATTTGGCGGACCCTTCTGAAATTCACGGCCGGACCATGCCATGCCATGCGGCACAATCTGTTAAGCCTGTGTTACAGGCACATTAAGTTACGCTGCTACTCTGCGTTGGGCGGGCACAGCACGCCCCCATCGCTCCAGGAGGCATCCAGCGCCGGAGGCAACTGCAACGGGGATTGCGCGCCAAGGTTACGGGCGACGAGGGCAGCATACCCGCCTGCGGCCGTCGCCCGGGCCTGCCAGCCCGGCGTCAATCCCAGCCCTGGCCCTGGGATGGGCAACGCCCCGGATGCGGCGTCCGGCTGCATCACCGTTTGCATGACCCAGGCCACGATGGCCGCCCATCGCGCGTCGTCCAGCCCCGACACGGCCAGGACCGGCGAAGCCGACAGCGGTTCGGGCAGGATGCGGATCGGGTGCCCTCGCGCCTCGCCATCGGCCCGCTGCGCCGCCAGCGCCGTCGTTTCCAGCGCGACCGCGGGGCAGCGGCCCACCTCGAAGGCGTCCAGCATTTCCTCCTCCTCCTGCCAACCGGAGAAGCTGATCGCCAGGCCGTGGCTGCGGACGTAGGCCAGCAGCGTGCGCTCCGGCCCGGTGCCGGGTTCGGCGCAGACCATGGTGCCCGCCAGGTCGGCCAGGTGCTCGGCGCGGCTGCCGGCCGGGACCATGACGCCGTTGGTTTGGTGGAACACCGCCGGGCCGGGCACGACGGCGTCGAGCAGGGAATTGGCCAGCAGCTCCGATCCCGTGAGAAAGGCGACCGCGTCCTCGCCCCGGCGCAAACGCTCGAAATCCTGGCCGAGCGCGTAGGGATGGAACTCGATCCTGGCGCCGTCGCCCAGCACCGCAGCGGCGATGGCCCGGCACAAATCGATTTCGAGCCCTGCCATCCCGCCATCTTCCGCCGGGGATGCGAGGCCCGGGCGGGGCACGCCGCCGCAGTGCAGCACGCCAGCCGCACGCACCCGGTCGACGGTCGCGCCAGAGGCGGACGAGGCAGCAAGCAGCATCAACGGGACAAGCAGGAAGCGGAGCATCAGGGACACCACGGCGGTTGCGTTTAGCGGGTTAGGCATGGCGCGCAGCGGTGGCAAATGACCGTAGTGTGACGGTTTCCGGCCTAGGGCGCGTCGGGGCGACGTACGCCCATACTCAATCTCACCGGGCAACGTCATCAGGTTGTAAGACTGCATGGACCGGGTTTTCGCTAGACCAGATGTTCGCTTGAGCACCAGGACGCTGCCAGCGGAGGGATCGTGCGGATTGCCGCGTTCATGGCCTTGCTTGGAACGGCGGCGCTCATTGGCGTGCTGGCGGTAGAACTTCGATCCCTGTCTGTGGACGACCAGCCGGCCATCCTCGCCCCAACGCCGTTACGTATTCAATCCCACCCGGCCGCGGCGCCGTCCGGCGTGCAGCGGGACGCAATGGCGGCGATCCTAGCCCGTCCGCTGTTCAGCCCCGGCCGACGCCCGGCCGCACTCCCGACGGCAAGCGCTGCCCTCCCGGCTGCGCTCCCCAGGCTTTCCGGCACGATCGTCCATGGCGCCGACCGCAGCGTCATCTTCGTGCCCGCCAGCGGTGGCAAGCCGTTGGTCGCGCATGAGGGCGCGGTGGTCGGCGGCTACACCGTGCAGGCGATCCAGGCCGGGCGCGTGACCTTGGCGGGGCCGGATGGCGTCCATGTGCTGTGGCTGGCATTCGGCCCGCAATCCCCCGCCGTCCGATCCAACGCCGTCGGCACACCCGCACTGCCGCCCGGCATCGCTAGTACCTCTGCACAGAGGTTTTGATGGGTTGCCGATGATAGTTATCCTGGCTACCCCGGCCAAATGTCGCTGGCTTCAAGTCTCTCTCGGATGGACGGCTTTGGGTGGGTAGCGGCCAATCGGCTTATAAACATCATCGCCCAGATGCGGACGTACGGCGCCCTGGGATTAATCGTCCACTTGCCCGAGCGGGTCGCCGATCCCTGTTACGCTGAAGGCCGTCATGCGGTCCCGAACTTGGTCCACATAGTTTGCTGCTGTACTAATCGCAAAACCGCTGAAGTTCAGCTGAAAATCTGCAGGATCACTGAAAGATATTTGGTGTTCTTCTGCACGCATGAAGCTGACCGGATGCGAGTGAACATAAGCAGATAAGTACGATTGGATAAAATCGTACTGGCCTACGTTCCAATCCGCTTCCCTAACCGCTCCCCGCGACCCATACACAAAGGGTTTTTGTCCTTTGATAAGATCTTCGACGATCTCACTCTTAACGTTTGCCGAAGTCGCGAACAGCCGAATTTTCGAGATCAATGCGGCTTTTCTACCTGGATAGCTGCTGAGAAACGCCTCGTCTGCGCCCTGACCAGCGGTCAGAAAGCGCTTTCGATTAGTCAGATCGTGAAGGTAAAGCACATAACGCCGAAGGTTCCATTCGTCGCGCTGAAGGCTCGGATGGGAGATGTACATAGTCATCAAACTCGCGTCGAGAATGACACGAGCTAGAGATGCAATGGAAAAATGATCAAGGAGAGCTGCTCCTTTGGGAGAGTTTGAGTAGCGGTTGATAATCACTAGCATCGACATGGCGTGCGCAATCAATTTCGCCAAAAGAAAGAGCGCGCGGTTTTGCCGTCCGGTGTGATGCACACCCATGTTCGATTCAGAGACGATAACGGCCGCTGTGGTCGTTTTCTCGAGATACGCAACTGCCTCGTTGAACCTTGCAACCGCCTCGGGGATTACACTCATCGCACCACCAATTCCTTGCCTTGCTGCATCAACCGTCATGTATCGATAAAAGTAAGTTCAACAACAACTTTTCTTGAAGGATGGAGCGCTAGGCTCGCTAAAGTCAAATCTCAGCGTCAGAAAATCTTTTCCCCTTCTGAATAAGCAATGTGAACAGGCACTCCGCTATTAGAATGCTTCTTATAAAAATCTTAGATGATGTACCCGGACGACATGTACCTGACCTTTATGGGCTGTAGCCAGTCAGATTAGAACAGTGTCTGTCAGTCGACGATGTCTGCTTACGGGCGCGCAGGACGCAGCGGCAAGCGGCGGCTTTGGGTCGAGTGCGGCCCACCGTTCAACCCGTCAAAACCTCTGTGCAACGGTACTAGCTCTCATAATACACGCGTCGTTCCAGGGCCCGCAGGCCGCCGAGCGCGATCACCGACAAGGCGCCGATCGACACGACGGTGGCGGCGGAAGCGGCGCCGATGTCCAGGTTCTGCTGCGCGAGCTGATAGATGTAGGACAGCAGGAGGTTGGTGCTG
>CAXSGE010000083.1:0-17232 GCA_964236715.1 uncultured Acetobacteraceae bacterium
GCTCGCCGCGGCCGCGTAGGCCATAACCCGGGTCCACCGTAGTGGGGGATGGTCAGTCCGAGCTGAAGCGGTGCGGATCGACGACGGTTGCCGCGAGCGCAGAGGCGGTGATCACACCCACGCCCGGGATCGTCCCGAGCCTTCGGCTTGTCTCGTTGTTGCGATGCCATCCGTGGATTTGCCGGTCGACCGCGGCGATGCTCTGTCCAAGCTGCTCGAGGCTTGCGGCGAGCACGGCTACGCAGCGTCGCGCGATATCGGGCAACCCCGACCGGCACACATCGGCTGCGGCTTCGATCAGCTTGTTCGCCGCATAGATGCCCTGCGCTGCCGTGGCGCCGAACTCGGCCAAGCGGCCGCGCAACGCGTTCACGAGCATCGTGCGCTGGCGGATAAACAGATCGCGCGTCCGGTGCAGCATCAACACTGCCTGCTGCTCGGTCGACTTCACCGCGACGAAGCGCATCGTCGGGCGCGAGACCGCCTCCGCGATCGCCTCGGCATCGGCCGCGTCGCTCTTGCCGCGCTTAAGATACGGCTTGACGTAGGCCGGCGGCATGAGGCGGACCTCATGGCCAAGCTGACCGATCTCTCGTCCCTCCGGTGTCATTCCATCAGCTACGCTGCTGGAACCTTCGACACCTCCGCCCAGTGATGCGCCGTGCCACATGCCTCAAGGCCGACAAGCGCAGCAGGTTGTTCGGAGAAGAACGGCAGAACCTCGACGCGCTTCAGCCTACGCCGGAATACTACTTGGCCGGCCTCGCCGACCCCGTGGACCTGAAAGACGTGCTTGGCAATATCAAGGCCGATGATGAGGCTGGGCATTGAACAGCTCCCGGATCACTGAACTCAGCAACGAATGCCACATCGCACAATCGGGGTGCAGGCGGCGTCCACACCATCAGCTTCGCGGTTGTAACTCTTCCACTCACCGGCGGACCTCTCGGCTAATGTGGTGCGGCGGTCGCTGGGAGAGGGTTGCCGCGTCGCGGTGGAGGCATTGTCCTCGGCAGTGAGGATTGAGGCCGCCAAGCGCTCCATCGGCCAGCACCACGGGCCAGCGTATCGGCTGCAGGCCCGCCACATCTGCCAAGACCTTAATATGTGGCGCAAGCGCCTGGTCGAGATCGAGCGCGACATCGACGTGCTGCTCGAACGCAACGAGGTCGGCCGGCTGCTGCTCAGCGTCGAACCGAGAGGTTCGCCGGACATCGCCGCCGTGGGTGACACAGCGCCTCAGAGGCCGAGCATCTCCCGCGTCTCGTCGGGCAAGGCGACCTCACGGCCGGCGCCGCGCACACGTTCAGCGGCCATGCGGACGACCTCCTCATTCGTTGGCGAGCCAAGCTCCCGATAGGCGTAGTCCCCGATCCCGGGCGCCAGGTGCCCGCCCTGCTTGGCCGAGATCTCCGTGAGATCGAGCAGATTGCCGCCCACGACGTTACTCGCCCACTCGATCCGGCGCTTCGCGGGTAGAAAACGAAGAAACGCCTCCAGTCCCTCCGGCGTCCCCGGATGCCCAGTGAGGTAGGGTCCGTCGGTCATGTTAAGCAGGAAATAAGCAGGCTCCGCAACGAGCCCCATTTCGATCAAGGCGGCCGCGCGCCGGACGAACCCGACCGACCAGCACACGAGCACCGGCTTGATGCCGGCGGCCCGGAACACGCGCGCATAATGCTCAATCGTGTCGGTGCGATTCGTGTAGACCCGCTCGCCATGCGAGAACGTCTTGCTCGCCGGGTCGTAGGTCTCGAGATTGACGGTACCGGTGTCGATGGGCGCGATATCCGGCTTGGTCGCGGCGTCTTGGGCGAGTGTCGTGACGCAGGCGGCGCGGGCGTTCGGATCCCCATCGTTCGAAAACCAGCCGAGCGTCGGATGGACGAGGATGTCGCACTTGCTCCTGATCTTGCGGATGATCTCGGCGTACGTCTCGACTGAGTGCTGCGGCGAGCCGTCGGGGTTGCGGGCGTGGAAATGGACGATGCTCGCGCCTTCCTCCCGGCACCGCGCCGCGCTCTCGGCGAGTTCGTCCGGCGTCCAGGGCACGTGCGGGTTGTCGTCCCGCATTGCGTATTCGTTGATCCGGGCCTCCAAGATCACCTTCTTCATCGTCGTGTCCTCTCTTTACGTCCCGCTGATGATGACCTGCGCCATCGCGACGCGGTAAGCGGGAAGCAGCAGCAGGATGAAAAATACCGCGCTGGCGACACGGGCGAAGGCGTCGAATACGGCCTGCGCAAGCGTCGGCATGCCGCTGACGAATGCCGTCATCTGCATGCGCTCGCCGCGGCGGGAGGCCCCGACGGAGCCGAGCATTGCGAGCCAGATGAAGCGGGTCGAAGCAAGCTCGTCGGACCACATCAGGGGATGTTCGACGACGTAATCGCTGATCACGCTGGCGAGGCGGACCACGATCCCGGCAACGATCAGGCACGCTGCCGGAACATCGGCCGCAAGCCCGGGCGCGGCGTCGACCTGGGGGAGCCGTACACGATCCACGCGCGCCGCTGGCTCACCGGCGCCGGCCATGGCCAGCGGACCGTCCTCTATGTGCTTCGCCGCCTCGCGCGCCCGCTGATCGTGTGCAGTCCATCCTGTCTCCAGCGGTCCTGCGGCGCTCTCGCGGGATCGGCGCCCCGGGGCCGGGCTCAGGCCGATCGCACGTGCATGCCTCCGTCGACGCAGAGCTCGACGCCGTTGATGTATTTGGCCTCGTCGGACGCCAGAAAGACAGCCGCGTTGGCGATGTCCCAGGCATCGCCCATGCGCCCGGTCGGCGAGGCGGCGTGCCGGCCGGCGACCATCTCCTCGCGGGTGCCGTAGAAGCCGGTGATCTGCTGATAGATGTGGGGCGTGTCCATCAGGCCGGGCAGGATGCAGTTGGCCCGGATCCCCTGCGCCGCGTACTGGATCGCCAATCCCTTGGTGAACTGGTTCACCGCCCCCTTGGACGCGTAGTAGGCGGCATAGGCGTAGCCGGTCCATCGGATGCTCGCCAGGGACGAGATGTTGACGATCGCGCCGGCCTGCCGCTCGATCATGATCGGCAAGATGGCCTTGGTCGTCAGGAACATGCTCTTGACGTTGACGGCCATCACCCGGTCCCAGACCTCTTCGCTGGTCTCGATCGGGCCACCCTTCGAGGTAATCCCGACATTGTTGTGCAGGATGTCGATGTGCCCGAAGCGTGCGACGGCTTGGTCGACCGCCTGCTTGACCTCGTCAAAGCGGGTGACGTCGGCCTGCACCGCGATCGCCTCGCCCCCGTCGCCCGCGATGATGCCACGCGTCGCCTCGGCCGCGGCCTCGTTTATGTCGACGGCGATCACGCGGGCGCCAGCGCGCGCATAGGCGACGGCCGACGCCTTGCCGTTGCCCCAGCCCTCGCCGACCGAGCCCGCGCCGAAGACGATCGCGACCTTGTCCTGAAGTCTCCTGTCGCCCATCTGCCCGCTTTTCCGCTACGTGTTCGACGGCTTGTTCAAGGGGTACATGAGACCTGCGCCGGCGAGCGCCTCGGCCGCCTGTCGGGCGCGCTCCTCCACCACGTCGGTGACGATCACGCGCGCGCCGTTCTCGGCCATGACGTTCGCGAGCGCATCCGGCACGATCACCTGGACGCCGCAGCCGCCATGCTGCCGAGGCGAGCGGCGACCGCGAAAGCGGGAAGGGCATTCACCGGCATGCGGCGACTGGACATGCCCAAGCTTATCTGCGGCCGTTGGCCTGAGGCAAGTGGCCGATATCTGACAGCAAGCCGGCCATTTCGGACCTGAACCGTCGGCCCGCGCCACGCACCAGTCCCAAGGACGGCCGAAGGGGACCCGAAGAAGTCATCCAGCGGAGTGGGAATTTCTTAGATCGATCGGAGAAAAATGACTTTCGCAGGATCAGCGGTCCACTTATGGTTGGCGCAAGGGCCAGCGCTCCACGCATGGCCCAAAGGGAGGATGGCATGAAAGATCGCAAAGTCGGCGTGTTCGCGCGCGATTTCGCGCCCTTGCTGGCCAGGGAAAACGATTTGCCGACCCGTCCAAGACGGTAAGCACCCAGAGAATGAACCCCGATCAGGGCCATGCCGCGCAGCAACACGCTGGCCTGGGAAGACGTGTTCGGCCCGGTGCCGGACTTCGTTGCTGTTCCGCATTCCCTTCGGGGCATCGACAAGAATCGTCATGCGTGCGTTCGGCATGACCGAGACGATTGTGACGAAGCACGGGTGATCAGATGGCCGCGCCGGGGAAGGTCTGGATTGAAGCAGCGCTCAACGGCCCGTGGGGACGGGAACGGCAGCCGGGAATGCCGATCACGGCCGACGAGATTGTCGCCGACGGGATTGCGGTTGCGCAGGCGGGCGCGGCAATCGTGCATCTGCATGCCTACGACGAGGCCACCGGTCGGCAACGTGACGAGTGGCCGATGTATGCGCGGATCATCGAAGGCATCCGGGCGAAGGCGGACGTGATCGTCTATCCGACCATCCCGCTCGCCGGCTCCGAATACGCGGGTTCCGCTGCGCGGCGGTTCGGCCACGTCGCCGAACTCGCCCGGCGGAGTTTGCTGGAATGGACGGTCGTCGACCCGGGCTCCGTCGCCTTTGTCCGCTTCGACGAGTTGGCCGGGTCGTCCGCCGGCTTCATCTACGAGAACCCGCTTGCCGATATCCGCGACGGCATGGCGATCGCCAAACAGCACAAGCTGCATCCAAGCTTCGCCATCTACGAGCCCGGCTTCATGCGGCTCGGCGCCGCGTTGGCCAGCGCCATGCAGACGCCGACGCCGATCTACCGGCTCATGTTCTCCGACGAGTTCGCTTGGGGTTACCCGGCAAAGCCGGCCTTTCTCGAGGCGTATCTCCGGTTGCTGGAGGAGACGGCCCCTGGCGCGCCATGGATGGTGGCCGGGCTTGGCGTCGATATCCGGCCGCTGCTGCCGGTCGCCGCCGAGCGGGGCGGGCATGTCCGCGTCGGTCTCGAAGATGCGCCCTGGGGCAGCGAGCTCGGCAACCTCCGCTGGGTCGAGCAGGCGGCCCGCCTGGTCCGCCAAGCCGGGGGCGAACCGGCGACGGCAACCGAGATCCGCGCGGCGCTGGAGCTGCAACTTGCTTCGGCCTAGCGTGCGGCAGGCAGTCGAAAACAGGGCATGCGCAGGCGATGAGTCTGGTCGCTGAAGAAGTAACGATCCGGTTTGGCGGAGTCGTCGCGGTTGACCGGATGGCCCTCGAAGTCTCACCCGGAGAAATCGTCGGCCTGATCGGGCCTAATGGCGCGGGCAAGACCACCTTCATCAACTGCGTCTCGGGAACGTATCGGCCGCATACGGGGACCGTGCGCTGGCAGGGCGACGAGCTGCTCGGACTATCGCCCAGCACGCTGCTGCGCAAGGGTGTAGCCCGCACGTTCCAGAACGTCGCCTCGCTGCACGACCTGACGGTGCTCGACATCGCCAAGCTGGGCGCCAGCGCGCGCAAGGACCGGCGGTCCGGCGGTCATCTGCTCGACTTCTTCCGTTCCGACGGCGCGCTCGAGCGGGAGCTGCTGGAGCAGATCCTGGTGCCGCTCGAGCTAGCCGACGTCGCCCACAAGCCGATCCAGACCCTGTCCTATGGACGGCGCAAGGCGGTCGATCTGGCGCGGGCGCTGGCCGCCTATCCCCAGCTCCTGCTGCTGGACGAGCCGGTCGCCGGCCTTACGTCGCACGAGGGCATGGCGATGGCGGGGGTGGTGCGCAACGTGCGCGACCGGCTCGGCTGCGCAGTTATCATGGTCGAGCACAAGATGGATGTCGTCATGAGCACCTGTGACCGGATCGTGGTGATGGCGGCCGGCAGCAAGATCTTCGAGGGGCTGCCGGCCGAGGTCCAGGCCGATCCCGAGGTCCGCCGCGTCTATCTGGGGGAGCCATGATTCTCGTCCTGCAACTCGCTGTCGCCGGGCTTGCGATCGGCAGCGTGTACGCGCTGATCGCGATCGGGGTCGTCCTCATCTACAAATGCTCGGGCGTGGTCAACTTCGCCCAGGGCGCCTACGCGATGGTCGGCGCGTATGTCAGCTACGCGCTGCTCCGCGCCGGCCTGCACCCGGTCCTGGCGATCATCGGATGCATGGCCGTTCTTGGCGGCCTGGGCAGCTTGACCGAGCGGCTCGTGCTGCGCCCGATGCTGAAGGCGCCGCTCGTCGCCGTCATGATGGTCACCCTCGGCCTGCTGATCGTCGCACGCGCGACCTGCCTCATCATTTGGGGACCCGACCAGATCGCGTTCCCGAAGGTGTTTCCGGAAGGCGCCATCAGCGCGGCGGGCATCTTCGTCACCTACAACTACATCGCTGCGGGCATTCTGGCGCTGGTGCTGTGCTTCGGGTTCCTCGCCATCTACCAGTTTACCCGGATCGGGCTGCAGCAGCGCTGCGCGGCGGACAACACGCGTGCGGCGCTGGCAATCGGGATTCATGTCAGCAATCAGGTCTCGATTGCCTGGGCCATGTCGGCGGCGCTGGCGGGGCTCGCTGGAACCTTGCTCGCCACGTTGAACGGCCTCTCGCTGGACCTCGCTGGGATCGGCATGATCGCCTTCCCGGTGATCGTGGTGGGCGGGCTGTCCAGCCTGTTCGGGGCGCTCGTGGCCGGGCTGCTGCTCGGGCTGCTGCAATCTTTCACCGACGGCCTGCTCTCACCGGTGCTCGAGGATTTCCTGCGTGAACACACCAGCATCTACTCGGTCGGCGCGTTGCAGCAGGTGGTCCCGTATGCCCTGCTCGTGCTGATGCTGCTGGTGCGGCCGCAAGGCCTGTTCGGCCGGCGCGGCACGGAACGGGTCTGAGCCATGAATACCCGTCATCTCGTCATCGCGATTGCCGTCGCCTTGCTGATGGGCGCGCTCAGCCTCGCCTTTGGCCGTTTCGGCGCATATATGGTCAATGCGGTCGCGATCGCCGGCATCGGTGCACTCTCGCTGAACCTGCTGATCGGCTATGGCGGACAGGCTGGTCCACGGGGTCGGTGAAGGCGCTGAGCGATCAAATCACCCAGGACGGTGTGCCGTTCATCACCCAGTCCTACGCCAGCGAAGTGCTGGACCCGAAGAAATTCCCGTATATCTTCATGGCGGGACCGACCTACGAGCAGCAGATGATCATTGCGTTCCGCGACTTGGCCGCGAAGGGCGGCAAGCGGGTTGTGATCATGCATGCCGATAATGAATACGGTCGCGGCCCCGTGAACGTCATACGCCAGTCCAAGGTCATCAACCAACTCGGGCTGCAACTGGTCGATACCGTCGAGTTCCGCTACGACGCGCAGGACCTGACCGCGCAGATGCTTCGCGTGAAGTCTCGCAACCCCGACATGGTCTACATCCAGGCCTCGACGCCGCAAGCGATCGTGATCCTGCGCGACGCGGCCAAAGCCGGGCTCGCGGGCAAGCTCTTCATCGGCAACCTCTACACGATCAGCCCTACCATACCGGAGCAGCTCGGGGAAGCGGCAGAGGGCTTCCGCGCCATCCAGGCATACCAATTTTACGGCGCCGATATCCCGGCGATGAAGCAGATCGAGGCGTTCGGCGCGAAGGCGCCGATCGAGAAGAAAGATATGTACTACATGAAAGGATGGATGGAGGGCATTGCGATCGCGACCGCCATCGAGGACGCAATCAAGCAGAACGGCGGCAAGGTGCCCGCCGACATCAAGCAGTTCCGCGAAGCGGTCCGCCAGCAAATGGAAGCGCAGACGAAGCTGGATGACGGCGGCATCACGCCGCCGCTCGACTTCTCCAACCATCAGGGCTTCGTCCAAGCCCGGATCGCCGAGGTGAACGGCGGTAAATACGTGCCCATCGGCGATTGGATCGATGCGCGTTGATGCTCCAGGTCTCCGACGTGGAGGTCCATTACGACGGGGCGATTGTCGCGCTCCAGGGGGTGACCTTCGCGGTCGAGGCGGGTGGGCTGGTGGCCCTGCTGGGGCCGAATGGCGCCGGCAAGACGACCTTGCTGAAGGCCGTCGCCGGCATGCTGCCGTTCGAGCTTGGCGAAATCGTCCGGGGGGAGGTTACGTTCAACGGCGCCTTGCTGAAAGGGGCGCACCCCGCCACGATCACGCGGCGCGGCATGGCGCTGGTGCAAGATGGGCGGCAGTGCTTCCGCAACCTGACAATCGGCGAGAACCTCCGCGCCGCCTCGTTCCTATCGCCGAAGACTGCCGCCGGACGCCTGGACATGGTATTCAGCTATTTCCCGGTGCTGCGCGAGATGCGGGAGCGCCCAGCCGGGTTCCTGTCCGGCGGCCAGTTGCAGATGTTGACGATCGCGATGGCGTTGATGGGAAACCCCAAGCTGTTGCTGCTGGACGAGCCCAGCCTGGGTCTATCGCCGGTGATGGTGCAGTCGGTGTTCGATGTCGTCGAGCGCATGCACCGCGAACTCGGCATGACCGTGGTCGTCGCCGAGCAGACCGTGCCCCGGCTGCTCAAGCTCGCCACCGACATCTACGTGCTCTCCCGTGGCCGGGTGGCGATGCACGCCAAGCCGGACGAAGCAGATGAGGGGGCGCTGCAGCGCATGTATCTGAGCTGAGGTCCATACCGTGTCAGGCGACTGTCGCGCCGCCGTTCTTTGCGGCGAGGAAGAAGTCCGCTCCGCCGACCTGGCCCCCTTTGAGCGAGAGTTCCAGGCCTTCATAGGTGTCGCCAACCGACCCGTCGGCGTGTGCACGGCAGAGCGGGGCACCGGGGGCGAGCGGGGCGATCGCGGTCAGGGCGTAGACCCCGAGCCGCAGCGTGGCGTGGCCGGAGGTGTCGCCACCTGAAATCACCGCGCGGCGCAACCGTGCCGTTCGCAGCACGCGGTCGAGGATCTCGCCTAAACCGGCGCCGATCCGGTCGTTGACGATGGCAGGGTTGGCGCCGCTCGCCTCCACCGCAGCACGAAACCCGGCGACGGCCGGATCATCCGGACCGGTCGCGGTCATCACGATCGGGTCCGCACCCTCGCCCAACGCCGCGAGGGCACGGTCTGCGCCGGCGCCGAGTTCCTGTCCCCAGGCCGCGGCGTCAACCGCACGCATCGCGTCGAGGCGGATCGGCCGGAAGCCGCGGTGCCCGGCAAACGCAATCTGGCCGGCCGTTGCCGACGAACACGAACCGGACACGACGGCGATCCGCTCGACGGCGGCAGCGCGGAACGCCGAGCGCGGCGCCTCGAGCAACCCGGCGGCCCGCCAATAAGCGACGAGCGCTTGCTGCAGCCCCTGCGAGCCGATCGCGAACAGCCGGTCGCCGCGGCCTTGCCACACCAGCCTCCCGGCCTCCTGCAGCGTCTCCTGGTCGAGCACGTCGATCGAGACGATCTCTGCCCCGGACTCCCGTTCGCGCGCCAGGGCCGCGTCGGCCCAGCCGTGCTTCATGGCGACAAAATGCACGAGACCGACGCGCTTCTTTGTCTGCGTGGCGAGATGGCGGCCAAGATCCGCCTCGTCCATCGGTGTAACCGGGTGGCGCGACATGGTCGGATGCCGGTCGAGGCGATAGCCCAAATCCCCCACGGTCGCGAACAGGTTGCCGAACGCCTGGTAGCGGCCCATGTCCGCGGCCCCTACGATGAGCGGATGCCAGGCGCCGCCCAGGATTGGCGCGCCGAGATCGATCGCCCGCCCGATGGAACCGACGTCCGGGGCCGAGTCGAAGGTGGAGCAGACCTTGTACTGGGCGATCGGCGCGCCCATCGCGCGCAAGGCCTGGAACACCGGCGGCAAGCTCCCGTCCATCCAGGCGGGGCTCTGTGAGCGGGAGATGCCGGCGACGCCGATGACGCGATATCCCGCGAACCGCGCCAAGCGTTCGGGCGTGGGCGAGTCGAGGAACAGCACCGTCGGCAACCCGGCGAATGCGGTTACCTCCATCGCCGCCGACGACCCAGTGAAGTCGTCGCCATAGAAACTCAGCAGCAGCCCGTCCGGCAGCGCGTCCACGGTCAACAGCCGAGCTGCCGGGCCATGTCAGGCCGCCTCGCCCAGCGCCCGGGCCAGCGCGGGATGCGTCCGGGCGCGGTCCGCCAAGGGAACGCCGGCGACGGCCGCGTCCCAGGCCTCGCGCAGGGCTTGCACGCCGGCAGCGGGTCCATCGGGATGGGCCATGATACCACCGCCGGCCGCGAAGATCAGATCGGTCGAGCCCAACGCCGCGAATGTGCCATGCGTCTGCCGGGCCGACTGTCCGGACGAGAATACCGGCATCGCCAGGCAGGGCTTGTCGTCGAACAACGGCGACAGGCAGGCACGCGCCGAGGCGATCACGCTGTCGTCGTCCTCGGCGAATTTGTTGGCGAGCCCGTTGACGTGCATGTGGTCTGCCCCGGCCAGCCGCCAGATTTTCTGCCACGCGATATACGACCAGCCGAGCGCCGGGTGGCGCGACAGGGCGCCCCAGCCGTTGCGGTGGGCATGGATCGGCACCTGCGCGAACCGCCCGAGTTCGATCATGCCGGCAAGCCCAACCGCGTTCAGGCTCGCCATCACGCAGGTGCCGCCCAGCGCGAGCACCAACTCGTGCCGCCGGCGCATCTGATCGAGTTCGCCGGTGATGTTGAGCGCGTACATCACCTTCTTGCCCGTCCGCTGCGCGTGCTCGGTGATGACAGGCAGCACCGCACGCGCGCGATCCTCGAAGGGACAGGCGGGACCATCCGCTTGCAGCTCGTCATCCTTGATGAAGTCGATGCCGGCCTCGCACAGGGTCCGGGTCAACGCGGCGGTGTCCTCCGGCGTGAGGCCGACGCTCGGCTTGATGATGGTGCCGATCAGCGGGCGCCCGTGCACGCCAGCGAGGCGCCGCGTGCCCTCGATCCCGAAGCGAGGGCCGGGATAGGCCTGCGCGAAGGCCGGCGGCAAACGGAGGTCGACCAGCCGCAGGCCCGAGAGCTGCTGTAGCTCGAACAGGTTGCCGGCGACGGTCGCCAGCAGGTTGGGCAGCGAGGGACCGCAATTCCCGAGTGGCCAGGACAGGGTGACACGGGCCCGGCGCCAGGCGGACGCGGCTTCCTTGGGCCGCCGCGCGCCGGGCAGCGTCGGCTCCGGCACGGTATCCAGGGGTTCGAGCGCCTCCACCCGGGCGGCGGCGCGCGCCTTCAGCTCCGGCGTCTCGCCCGGGACAGGCACGAAGGTGCCGCTGGACTGCTCGCCGGCCATCGCCTCCGCCGCCGCATGCGGATCGAGGGCGGTCTCGATCAGGTAATCGGCCTCGATGCGCGATCCGACGCTCATGACAGGAACCCTGGCGATGGTGGAGGCGATTTGGTATCAGAAGGGAACACGCAAGCCCGGCCGACTGGCCTGCTCAAAGGGAGAAGCACGTGCTCAGAGAGACGGTGACGCATGCGGGTGCTCATCCCGTGATCCTGGTCGATTCGATCACCAAGATCGAGAAGGGTGACGCGGGTGCGATCGTCATCTCCGCCTCGCATGGCGGACAGAGCTCCGGCGAGTTCGCGCTGGAAGTGCCGCTCACGGCAGTCTTTTTCAACGACGCCGGCATCGGCAAAGACGAGGCCGGGGTCGCCGCCCTCGCCATGCTGGAGGGGAAAGGCGTTCCGGCCTGCGCCGTCAGCCATGAAAGCGGACGCATCGGCGACGCCGCAGACATGTGGCAGCACGGCGTCGTCTCGCGCGTGAATGGCGCGGCGGCCCGGCACGGCGCGCGTGACGGCATGACCGTGCAGGAGGCCGTGCACGCCTTGGCGGGGTAGGGAGCGCGCCCACATCGGGCTGCTTTCGTGCTACGCCGCCTTTGGGGGCGCGCAAATGTCCTGAACCGAGCGGAGCACGGCAGCGGGGTCGAACACCCGCTCCAGCCAGCCCTCTCTGAAGATCTGCGGCTTGGCTTGCTCGATCGCGTGCAGCGCCCCGTCCGAGAAGCGGCCGCCTGGCAGCTGGTCGAACGCGATCGCCAGGCCAATGTTGAGGTGGCCAAGCACGAAGTCGATCGCCGCCTGGTGCGGAACCCCGCGGCGCGCGGCCTCCTCCGTTGCCTCTCGCACTGCCAGGCACAGGGTGATGGCGACCGTCTCCGAGAGCGCCGGCTCGAGGATGGCGATCTGCTCGACCGTGCACCGATGCGCCCGCATGACCGGCTTGTAGATCGTGCGGGCGACGGACTCGCCGAGCGCGTAATGCGCCTCCGGCCCCTGCATCAGTGCGCAGACGATGTGCTGCTTGGCCGCGATCCCGCCGAAGTAATCGCGCTTGGCTTCCGGGGTCGTTTCGTCGTTGAAGATAGGCGGGTGGCAAGGGTGGGTAACGAAGTAGGTCACGTCCTTGCGCTCCGGCAGCTCCCCCGCATGCGGCGCGGCGGCGTCGAGGACGATGAGCGCGGTTCCCGGCCCGACTTTGTCGATGATGCCGTGCGCGACCCGGCCGATAAGCTGGTCCGGTACCGCAAGGACGACCACCTCCGCGCTCGCCAGCGCCTGGTCCTGCTCGATGCAGTCGGCACCCACCTCCATGCGGAGCCGCTCGCGCCCGTCTTGCGAGATTTCAACATGGGCGACCTCGAAGGGTGAACCCTGAAGATTGGCGGCCAGGCGCACGCCCATCTTTCCGCCAGCGCCAAGCAACGCGAGTTTCGTCATCTCCCGTCTCCGTTCCTTTGTCGTTGCGGCAACCCGCCGTTCGCGGCAGCCGCGCCACTGTCCCGCGCGCTTGGCCCCACGATCCACCGATCATAACGCGACTGCGCCAGATCCTACCACCTGAATCAGCGCATGCCGAGTTTTCTGCCGCGCAGCGGCGACTGCAGCGAGCTGCACCGGTTCGCCCGATGACCCGCGCGATCACGATCCTGCGCGACGAACTCGACAACGCGATGACCCTGCTGGGAACGGCCCGGATCGGCGGCGTCACCGCCGCGCATGTGCAAGCTCGCCGTGCAAGCGCAGCATGGGTGGGAGGCGCGCCATGTGGAGGGTCTTTCGTGCCAGGGCGACCAAGATCGAAATCTGCAGCCACGTAGGCGCGCGGCGGCGACGCCTTGACGGGCTGCGTTCGACCGAACGGATGGAGCGACGCGAACCGACAGCGGCCGCACACAATCGTCCTGCGGTCCAACGCGTCGGATCAGGATCCTTGGGAGGGTATCTGGATGCGAAATCGCCTTGGGATCGGCGATGACTCGAAGGGCTTACGGCGACCCCTCTATTTCCGCTAAATGGCGGAAGCGATCCTGGGCCGCATATCCAGGGGCGAGCCGCGATGAAAAAGCAAGGGGATGGGACATGACGCCGTTAACTGTTGTTGCCAAGCTCAAAGCGAAGAACGGATGCGAAGAGCAGCTCGGCGAAGTGCTGAGAAGCTTGGTCGGGCCGACCCGGGCTGAACAGGGCTGCATCAACTACGACCTGCACCGGTCGCATGAGGACCCCGGTCTTTTCATCTTTTACGAGAACTGGGAAAGCCGGCCGCTCTGGGAAGCTCACATGAAGTCGCCGCATCTCGCGGCGTTTGGTGAGAAGCAGGGCGCCCTGACGGAAAGCTGGGACTTGTTCGTGGGCGAGAAGTTCTGAAAGGCCGAACCCAACAGCCAGATGATCTGGAGGCAACTGTGAGGATCAAGTTCTACGCCCATGCGAGCTTTCGGCTGGAAGCGGACGGCCTGGCGGTCATCACCGACCCTTACACGCCCGGACCCGGCCACAGCGGCTTCGACCCGATCGGAGAGGCCGCCGATGTCGTGATCATGAGCTCGGCGACAGACGACTTCCATTCCGACCCGAGCCACGTGCGGGGCGAGCCCGTCGTCGTCAACGCCCTGGAACTGCCGCCAGGGGGCGCCGAGGTGCGCGGGATCCCGATCCGCTCCTTCCGCGCCTACGAAAGCAAGACGTTCGATTACCAGTCGGAGTTCGGCCGGGATCCCGACGCCAATGCCCTTTACCATTTCACCCTTGGGGGGCTGCGGGTGCTGCATATGGGCGATATCGGCAATCCGGTCGCCGGCGAGCACCTGGAGGCGCTGCGAGGGCAAGTCGACATCCTGCTGGCGCTGACAGGCGAGCACGCGACCATCGCGCTCGACGACTTGGGCGACGCAATCAAGGCGATCGGCCCGCGCGTCGTCATTCCCATGCATTACTTCAACCCTCGCGGCGTGCTAAAGATCGAGCCGGTGGAGCGGTTCCTTGATCGCCTCCCGCCGGAGTCCATCACGCGGGTCGGGGGCACAGAGCTGGAACTGACGCCCGAAACGCTCCCGGGCGACGCGCCGCATGTCTACGTGCTGGAGCAGTCGCGCTGATGGCCATGCTGCTCTACGAGCACCCGCTCTCGTCCTACGCCCAGAAGGTCAGATCGCCTTGCGCGAGAAGGGCGTGGCGTTCGATCTGGAGCTGCCCGAGAGCCTTGGCACCGGGCGCATCGGTGGGCCGTTCGCTGCTGCCAACCCGCGCGCCGAGGCGCCGGTGCTCGTCGACGGGCCGACGCGCATCTTCGAGTCCACCGTCATCATGGGGTATATCGAGGAGCGCTGGTCTGACGCCATGCCCTGTCCACCCCTGTGCAGTCCCGGTCTCGATGACCCGTTGCGAAGCAAGCGGATCAGGGCATGGGGGGAGCCAGGTCAGACCTCGTCGTCGGTGCGGTGCTGCGCGATGGCGTCGACGGGCGACAGTTTGGCGTCGTAGTACCTGCGCCATTCCTCGGGATCGATGACAAAGGTGACGATGGCCTGAACCTCAGCCACCCAGGTTTCGAAGGTCATGGCCTTTGCTCCAATAAGCAGGCAATTGCGGCGCCCTCCCGCCGTTGACAGGAGATGCTCATAAAGGCGGCCGCGCAAGCCACCTCGCAATGCGTGGCACATGGCTCAACCGAAGACGAGAGCATGCAAAATTGGAGAGTTCTAAATTGAGATAGCTGTCAGATGTGATAGTTTGCTGGCCTTTGTGGCGGGAGTGTCAAAAACCTGGGGCATTATGCGGCGATTTGGATTGCGTGCTGGCCGAAGCGCCCGTCCAGCACTGCGGCCCTGACCTGAAACACGCGGTGGGCGCCTCGGGGCGACCAGCGCATTTGCCTGCGTTTGTTCATGCGTGCGTTCACCAGCTGATTGGGTGTTATGGTAGTTGCCAAACCCGCTGTTCCGGTGTAGGTTAGCTTTATCGACGGAGCTAACCACAGGGCCAGCGTTCTCAACCAGCCCTACTTCCAAGACGAAGAAGCCGCCTATGCCAAGCTGGAGGCCATCGTATGGCCAAACAGTGCGACCTGCCCGCATTGTGGCAGCACGGATCGTATGAAGAAAATGGGTGGCGCGGCGACCCGCCCCGGCCTCTACAAGTGCTATGCCTGCCGTCAGCAAAGCCGGGTCACGGTCGGCACCGTCTTTGAGTCCAGCCATGTGAAGCTGCATGTTTGGCTCCAGGCGATGTATCTGATTTGCAGCAGCAAGAAGGGCATTAGCAGCAACCAGCTCGCTCGCACGCTTGGCGTGACGGTGAAAACTGGCTGGTTCATGTCCCACCGGCTACGCGAGGCCATGAAGGCTGGCACGGTCCTGCCGCCGATGGGTGGCGCTGGCGTGACGGTCGAGGTGGACGAGACGTTCATCGGCAACAAGTAAGGACATGCCGAAGCAGCGCGGCTATGCCCACAAACATGCCATCCTGACGCTGGTGCAACGCGGCGGCGGCTTTCGGTCCTTCATGTGGACGGGACCAAGGCTGCGGACTTGCTTCCGATTATCAAGGCGAACGTCCAGCCCGGCACCAACGTTATGACGGATGAAGCCGGTCAGTATGCTCACTTGAACAAGCACTTTGCCGAGCATGACTTTGTGCGGCATGGTGCTGGAGAGTATGGCCGGGGATCGTCCATACCAACACGGTCGAGGACTTCTACAGCGTGTTCAAGCGCGGCATGAAGGGCGTCTATCAGCACTGCTCAGAGAAGCACCTGCACCGCTGCGTGGCGGAGTTCGACTTTCGCTACAACAACCGAATTAGGCTGGGTGTGGATGATGCCGAGCGGACGGTGGCGGCATTGCGTGGGATCGTCGGCAAGCGGCTGACCTATCGTGGCACTGATAGAACCCAAGAAGGCCAAAAAGAGTCTTAAATCAACGAGTTGAGTCGGGTCATCCATAGGACGGATAATTCATTGATTCTAAACGACGAATCGCCTACATTAGACTAGGCAGGCAGCGCCGGAGTAAGCCCAAGTCTCCCCTTTGGGAGGCAGCCGATCCGATGGTCATCCTTGACGGGTGGCCTACAAACGGCCGGTGGCAAATGGGTCCGGGTGCCTGCCACCATTTTCGGGTGCGCCAAACAGTTCGAAGATTTCTCGTTGGTGATCTTGGAGGGTTCGATCCCAGTGATCCGGTTGCAATTTCACCCCGAACCCAAACGCGCCGCTGTCGCCTTCTGCAACCCTGGGCTTCAAAATCGTTGCATATCGAACGTCCCCTGGCCGTCCGTTAGCGTGGCCTAGGCCGCGATAAAACGCGCTCGTCACTACGTCAGCTAATTGCAAGCCCGCCCGTTCTTTGTGAGAAAAATGATGCACCTGCTGGAAGTCGAAGATGTCCCAAGCGAGATCATCACGGTTAACGTGGAGTTTCTTTCCCTGGCTCTGGAGCCAGAGCTTCGCCAGATAGTCGCGAGTGTGTGGATAGAACATACCTCCGCGGCTTGAAAATTCAATACGAAGCTTGTGTTGCGGTTTGCCGCGATATCGCGTGAGACTGTCTTTGCGGCAATATTGTGTCACTTTTTCCAGCAATATGCGTGCCATCCAATTATAGAAGTAATTCTTTGAACGGACCAACTCCGCTCTAGTATTCTGGTAGCCACGCATGTTCGGCTTGTGTGACACCGAGACAAACCATCGGAAATTTAGACTTTCCAGGTAGCGGCAGATCGTCTCCTTTCGCCCATCGTCCAGCTTAGCAAAGTGGATGTCTGTCCGCTGGTGTGATTTGAGTCTGTGAAGCGCCTCATTCAGCCATTGCTGTACAAATGCATCCTCGTGTACGGGAACCACGAAAGCACCGAGCACGAACCATTCGGACGCACCGCCTGG
Organism: uncultured Acetobacteraceae bacterium; assembly: GCA_964236715.1. Classification (GTDB taxonomy): domain Bacteria; phylum Pseudomonadota; class Alphaproteobacteria; order Acetobacterales; family Acetobacteraceae; genus CAHJXG01. The sequence continues at coordinate 17,071 of CAXSGE010000083.1, forward strand.
GTCTATTGGGGCCACGGTTCTTATGCCGTCGTCGCCTGCCTCATCGATGTATGCTACGTAGCCAATCGGAGATGACATTATGAATGGTAAGAACAAAACGGACCAAGGCGCTAGCCCATCTTATTCACCGCATAGCTGGGATTCGGCGGCGGGTGTCGCGTA
>CAXSGE010000084.1:0-17182 GCA_964236715.1 uncultured Acetobacteraceae bacterium
TACTCGCCAAACGCGTCCTGCCAAGCCTTGGCATGCAGGTCGACGGAGTCGATCAGAGTGCCTCGACTTTGCCCATATCACGGGATCGAGAAGTCTTGAGGGGTCAGGCCCGGATCCAGAATGCCGGCTCGGCGGCGACGAATGCGAGTGCGTCGTCGAGCGGCAGGACAGCGCCGAACGGTCCGGCAGGTCCCCAGGCGTCACGACGCCACCATAGCACCTCAACGAGCTCACCCGACGGGAGCGGTTTCAAGCGGGCGACGGGCGCGCCGGTGCGAGCGGACGCCAGGGTGTAGCCGCCCCTCACACGACGCGCTTGCACGCCACCACGCGGCCACGGGTAGGCTGCAATCCGCTCCAGCACGGGATCGCTGATCGGCATTGCATCCTCCTGTGCTGTCGCGTGTTTGGGCCTGCGACGCCAGAATAGTCCAGCAGGTCTGCCATGGTCCGCCCTGATCTCCATTTGCCGCCCAGCTTCCTGGCCTGGCTCTCGCCCTTTCTGGCCGCCTTCTCCCGCCGGACCCGGCCCACGGCGGCAGCCCTGGCCACGGGTGCGCTGCTGGCGGTCGGACCACGCACCGTCACCAACTGCCTGCGGGTCGATGCCGACGGCGCCTGGCTTGCCGTTGCCGTGGTCCCCGCGTCCACCCCCGAGCGCGACACGCTTCCTGCGCTCGACGCCGGCAAGGCAGAATGGCCCAGCCTGCGCGAGGCCATCCTCGACGGCGGCTTTGTCGCCGGGCGCTGCCGCGATTGGTCGAACAGGCACGGCATGCTCGGCATTTCGCGTAGCGAAAGTGCCTGGCACCGTGTGGTTCAGCGCGACCCCGGGCAGAAGGGCTTTGTCGTGCTCGAGCGCCGCAGAGACGGCTTTGCCGTCCTTACCCTTCCAGGGGATCGCCTGCGGCGATGGTGGTGGAGCGCAGCTTCGGCTGGCTCGCGCACTGGGGCGGCTTGCTGCGCGATCGTGCCGGGCGCCTCGACGTTTCCGCCGCCCGCATCGCGTTCTCGCAACCGACAAGCCGCCGGTCATGGGCTCCGAGGATTTCGCGTTCATGCTGGAGAAGGTGCCGGGCGCTTACCTCAATGTCGGCAACGGCGAGGGTTTCTCGCCGCATCATCCGGGCTATGTGTCCAACGACTCGGCGATCCCTCATGGCGCCGGGCTTTATGCGCGGCTGGTGGAGCTGGGCCTGCCCGAGCCGGGCTAACAAGGCTTCAAAGCCTGCCGCCGGCATTGCAAGAAACCTCTGCGACGCGGCCGGTTACTTCGCCGCTGCTTGGAACTCTGCCGCGATACCGGCAAGGGCAGGGACCAGGCGTTGCGCCCATTCCTCAATGCCCTCCGCGGTCGCCAGCAGGTCTTGCCGAATTTCGAGCAGCGCCGCCGTGAGCCCGCGCCGGTCGCCGTGCACCGGGACGGTGTAGTCCGTGTCGCCGCCAATCTGATACGGCTGGTTGTCACCGACGTTCAGGCCCGGGTCGGCGGCGAGGCGGTCGACCAAGCCCCGGCCGAGTCCCGTCGCCGCGGCATACAGCACGCCGCACTGCCACGGGCGGGCGACGCCGCGGAACACGGGGGTGAAGCTGTGGACGCCGAAAACGATGGTGGGCGTGCCGGAGCGCTGCCGCCGGTCGAGCATCGAGGCGACCCGGTCTTGGAACGGCGTGAAGTAGGCCGCCGCCCGTCGCGCCCGTTCCTCCGCGGCCAGGCCGTGGTTGCCGGGGATCTCGGTGTCCTCGCTCCGGGTCGGGATACTGGTCGGCGTCAGCAAAGGCCGGTTGCAGTCGATCAGCAGGCGGGAATAGCCCGACAGGAACAGCGGCGCATCCAGCCGGCGGGACAGCAGGCGCGCGAGGTCCGCCGCGCCGATGTCCCATGCGATATGCCGGCGCAGGTCGGGGCCTTGCAGCCCCAATCCAGCGTATTCGGCCGGGATGAAGTTGGAGGCATGCTCGCACAGCAGCACATACGGCGAGGCTCCGTCTTCGTTCACGGCGGTCACCGCCGGCGCGCTTGCCTCCATCACGGCGTCATCCGGCACTGCGTTCCCGCCGGAAACGCGGTCGCGGCCGGAACCGTCGCCAGCACGCGATACCAACCATGCGGCTCCGCCAACTGCGCCGATGGCAAAACCTGTACGACATACAGGTCATGGATCACCATGTGGTCGCTGGCCCGCCATTCGCCGCCATGGGCGAACATATCGTCGAAGCGATGCCCATCCAGCGTGCGCACCACGGCGTCAACCTCGGTCGTGCCGGCGCTGCGCACCGCCTGCAGCCATTGCAGCGTGGCCGAATAGTCGGCGGCCTGTGCCGCAGTGGGACGCAGCCCGTCATGCGCTGCGGCAAACCGGTCGGCCCAGGCGCGCGCCGCTGGGTCGAGGTTCCAGTACCACGGCACCGCCGCCTGCACGCCGGCATAGCCATCGCGCGTGCGGTCCACGTCGGACAGGTACAGCAGCGCCGTCGTCACCTGCGCCTGCAGCCCGGCCTCGGTGACGGCGGTGACTTCGATATCGGCGCTGGCCCCAGCGTTGAACACGGCGACCACGTCCGGTTTCAGGGTTTTCACCTCGGCCAGTATCTCCGACAAGTCCGTGGTGTCCGGCGGCACGATGAACGACTTCACGACTTCGCCGCCGTGCCCGGCAATGACTGGGGTGACGGTCGCCAGCGCCCCGCGGCCGAAACCGGCATCGGCCGCGATCACCACCCAGCGTTTGCCATGCGGCTGGGCCGCGACATAGGCGGCCGTGGCGGTCTCGATCGCCACGGAGTCGAACGAGTAATGGTAGACATACTTGCTGCACGCCGCGCGCGTCAGCGCCGGGACGGCCGAACCAGTGCTGATCGCAAGCTTGCGGCGTTCGGTGGCCACCTTCGCGACCGCGAGCGCGATCGGCGAGTTCTGCACGTCCATGATCAGGTCGGCCCCGGCGTCATAGGCCTGGGCAGCGAGCCCGGGCGCCTCGCCGGGCTTGTTGTGGTCGTTCAACGCGTCCACCACGACCGGACGGCCAAGGACCGTGCCGCCAAAATCCGCCACCGCCATGCGCGTGGCATCCGCGCCGCCGCGCCCGGACCGCGCATTGTAGATATCGTCGTCCAGGTCGGCGATGACCGTGATGCGCACTGGCGCCGGGTCCGCTGCATGGGCGATCCCTGTCAATGCACAGGTGGCGAGCAAGGCTAAGGCCAGTTTGGACATCAAGGATTCCTTCGTTGCGGCAGTCTGTTTAGCTGAGGCTGGAACGCCGCGCCGCAAGTTTTCCTTGTGGCCTGCCCGGCCCACAGATCGGCCCGCCTCCGCCAACAAAGGACAGACGATTTATTTTGGGCCGAGACGGGACGCGGCACTAGTGTTCGGTATCATCTTGCAATATCAATAGTGCCATACGTTATTGTGATTCCACCGAGACCGTGGAAGCGGCGTTCGCTCCCTAGATGCAGTATTGCGGCTAACCTTTACCGGAAGTATTATTTGATGTCTGATATCGTACAATCACCCGTTTCCGATCTGCTTCGCCTGTCGGCCCAGATCGTCTCGGCGCATGTGGTCAAGAACGCCGTTGCGCCCGACGCGCTGCCTGGGCTTATCCGCGACGTCTATGCCGCGCTGGCCGGCGTCGAGCAGCCGGCCGTGGCCGAGCCCGAACTGCTGCAGCCGGCGGTGCCGATCAAGCGGTCGGTGTTCCCCGACTACATCGTCTGCCTGGAGGACGGCGCGAAGATGAAGATGCTGAAGCGCTACTTGAAAGTGCGCTTCAACCTGACCCCGGAGCAGTATCGCGAGCGTTGGGGCCTGCCGCGGGACTATCCGATGGTGGCGCCCAACTACGCCGAGCGCCGCTCCGCGCTCGCCAAGGAGTTTGGGCTGGGCCGCAAGGCGGAACTCGAGGTCGCTGTGCCGCCGAAAAAGCGGGGCCGCGCCGCAAAAGCGCAGCCGCAGTAGTCCGGACGCCCTTCATCCGCGCCCGAAGGTTGGGTAGCATACCGCCATCGGGTCGGCGTGAAGGGAATACCGAGTGAACGGCTTCAAGAGCACCAAGCGTTACATCGCCTCCCGCGACCTCGAAGTCGCGGTCAACGCCGCCGTCGCGCTGCAGCGGCCATTATTGGTCAAGGGCGAGCCCGGCACCGGCAAGACGGTGCTCGCCCATGAGGTCGCGTCCGCCTTGGGCTACCCGCTGGTGGAGTGGCACGTGAAGTCCACCACCAAGGCGCAGCAGGGCCTATATGAATACGACGCCGTGTCGCGCCTGCGGGACAGCCAGCTCGGCGATCCAAAGGTGGCGGACATCGCCAACTACATCGTCCGCGGCAAGCTATGGGACGCATTCGACGCTGACGGCCCGCAGGTCGTGCTGATCGACGAGATCGACAAGGCCGACATCGAGTTCCCCAACGACCTGCTGCTTGAACTCGACCGCATGCAGTTCTTCGTTTATGAAACCCGGCAGACCGTCGCCGCCAAGCATCGCCCGGTGGTGATCATCACCTCCAACAATGAAAAGGAGCTGCCGGACGCCTTCCTGCGCCGCTGCTTCTTCCACTACATCCGCTTCCCCGACCGCCCGACCATGGAGCGGATCGTCGAGGCGCACTACCCGGGCCTGCAGCACGAATTGGCGCGGGAGGCGCTGAACGTGTTCTTCCAAGTGCGCGACGTGCCCGGCCTGAAGAAGAAGCCCGCGACGTCCGAACTGCTGGACTGGCTCAAGCTGCTGATGATCGAGGACCTGCCGCCCGAGGCGCTGCGCAGCCGCGAGCCGCATCTGGTGATCCCGCCGCTGCACGGGGCGCTGCTGAAGAACGAGCAGGACGTGCATCTGTTCGAGCGGCTGGCGTTCCTCAACCGCCGCGGCGGCTAGGGTGTTCGCGCAGTTCGTCTTCGCCCTGCGCGACGCGGGGGTGCCGGCGTCCATCACCGAATACTTGACCCTGCTCGGCGCGATGCAGCAGGGTGTGGCGGACTACAGCGTGGAGGATTTCTATTTCCTCAGCCGCGCCGCGCTGGTGAAGGACGAGCGCCATCTCGACCGCTTCGACCGGGTGTTCGGCCAAGTGTTCCGCGGCCTGGACGCGACGGCCGCGGAGGGCGCACCGGGCGAGCCGGCCATGCGCGACCTGCCGGAGGAATGGCTGCGCCGGATGGCCGAAAAACACCTGACGGCCGAAGAACGGGCGCAGGTCGAGGCGCTGGGCGGCTTCGACAAGCTGATGGAAACCCTGCGCCAGCGATTGGCGGAGCAGCAGGGACGGCACCAGGGCGGCAGCAAGTGGATCGGCACCGCGGGGACCTCGCCGTTCGGCGCCTATGGCTACAACCCCGAGGGGGTGCGGATCGGCCAGGACGGCAGCCGCCACCGCCGGGCGGTGAAGGTGTGGGACAAGCGCGAGTTCCGCGACCTCGACGACGGCGTCGAGCTGGGCACCCGCAACATCAAGCTGGCGCTGCGGCGGCTGCGGCGGTTCGCGCGCCAGGGTGCGGCGACCGAGCTGGACATGCCCGGCACCATCCGCGCGACGGCGCACAATGCCGGGTCGCTGGATCTGAAGATGGTGCCGGAGCGGCATAATGCGGTGAAGGTGCTGCTGTTCCTGGATGTCGGCGGATCGATGGACGACCATGTGCGCGCGTCCGAGGAACTGTTTTCCGCCGCGCGCAGCGAGTTCAAGCATCTGGCGTTCTATTACTTCCATAACTGCCCCTACGAGCGCGTCTGGCAGCACAACCACCGCCGCCGTGACGACACCATCCCGACCGAGGAGGTGATACGCACCTACGGCCCCGACTACCGCGCGATCTTCGTCGGCGACGCGACCATGAGCCCATATGAGATCGCGGCACCGGGCGGTAGCGTCGAGCACTGGAACGACGAGCCCGGCGGGGCCTGGATGACGCGGCTGCTCGGGCAGTGGCGGCGCAGTGCCTGGCTGAACCCGGTGCCGCGGTCGGAGTGGGATTTCGCGCACTCGATCGGCATGGTGCGGCAGTTGATGGAGGACCGGATGTATCCGCTGACGCCGGGTGGCCTGGACGACATGATCCGCGAGCTAAGCCGGTGATGTCAGACAAGCTGTGACGATGTTCCAAGGTCTCTCCGCCTTCCCGATCACCCCGTCCGGCGAGCAGGGCCGCGTCGACACCGGCGCGCTGCGGACGCTGCTGGCGCGCTTGACGGACGCCCGGGTCAATTCGATCGGCCTGTTGGGCAGCACGGGGTCCTATCCCTATTTCGACCGCGGCGAACGGCGCCGGGCCATCGAGGCCGCGGTGGATCAGGTCGGTGGCAAAACGCCGATTTTGGTCGGGATCGGCGCGTTGCGGACCAATGACGCCGTGCAGTTCGGCCAGGACGCAAAGGCCGCGGGGGCCGACGCCGTGCTGCTGGCCCCCGTCTCCTACACGCCGCTGACCGATGACGAGGTGTTCACCCATTTCGAGACCGTGGCCGGGGCAGTGGGCCTGCCGCTATGCGTCTATAACAACCCCGGCACCACCCACTTCACCATCAGCCCTGGCCTGGTCGCGCGCCTGAGCCATGTGCCGAACATCGTCGCCGTGAAAAACCCGGCGCCCGCCGCCAGCGCGATCCCGGACTTCTTGCGTGAACTGCGCGCCACGACAGCCAAGGGGTTCTCGCTCGGCTTCAGCGTGGATGCGAACGCGGCCGAGGCGATGCTGGCCGGAGGCGACGCTTGGTACAGCGTCGTGGGCGGGCTGTTCCCAAACCTCGGCATGCAGATCATCGCGGCCGCTCGGGACGGGAATGCGGACAAGGCCCGGCGGCTGAACGAACGCCTGCAGCCACTATGGGACCTGTTCACCGAATTCAGCAGCCTGCGCGTGATGTATGCGGCAGTGAACCTGCTCGACATCTGCCGTGCTACGCCACCCCGGCCCATCCTGCCACTCTCCGAAGCAGCGCAGCGCCGGGTTGGCCAAATCCTAGCCATGCTCGATCTGGCTTGATGCAGCCCGCTGACGGTCAGAGCCGTTTGCTCATGTGCACGCGGAAGCCGCCTTTGAATGGCTCCTCATAGTCGACCTGGTAGCCAAGCCTGCAATAAAGCTGAAGGTTCGCGGCGAATAGTTTGTTGGTGTAGAGCCGGATTTCGCTCAGCCCCATGCTGGCCGCGACCTGCTCGGCATGGGCCATGAGCTTTCGACCGTATCCACGCTTTTGGAATGCTGGCGAAACGGCTACGTTCTCGACGAGTAGATGGTCGGCCTTCGGCAGCATCTCGATTAGGGCGGCCAGTTTCACGCCTATATACAAAAGATCGACGAAATGATGCCGCACCGCTTCGGCGTAGTCCGCCACCATCGGTTGCGGCTCGCGGCCAATCAGCGGAACCCACTTAGCATAGGCTGCGCGGGACAGCTCGCGGATGGCGGGGACAGCATCCAGAGTCGCCCGTTGTAATATAGGCTTATCCACTCTCGCCACCTTCGGTATGGGCTTCCCCAGGGCTATCGCATTTGGCCCGGTTTGCCTGCGGCCACAAAGCACCTCGTCATTGCGAGCCGGCTTCGGCGTGGCAATCCAGGGCCGCATGGGCCAACATTTGTGCGTGCGGCCCTGGACCGCCACGTCGCAAGCGCTCCTCGCAATGACGGAAAGGGGCAAATGCAATCACCCTGCGCCTTTCCATCCGTCGGCTTGCGAGGCGGACGCGTTCTGTTCAACACTAGACGCCGCACCAACGATGACGCCCACGCAAAGGAGCACCCCGTATTGACCGACCTATGGCGCCTGTCCGCAACGCAACTCGCCGACCGCATCCGTTGGCGCGCGGTCTCGGCGCGGGAGGCGGCGCAGGCGGCGCTCGACCGGCTCGACCAGGTGAACCCCCGCATCAACGCCGTCGTCGACCACCGGCCCGAGCAGGTGCTGGCGCAGGCCGACGCGGTTGACCGCAAGATCGCCCGCGGCGAGGACCCGGGGCCGCTCGGCGGCGTGCCCATCACCATCAAGATCAACGCCGACCAAGCCGGGTTCGCCACCACCAACGGGCTGACCACGCAGCGCGACCTGATCGCCACCGCGAACAGCCCCGTGGTGGACAACCTGCTCCGTGCCGGGGCGGTCATCCTCGGCCGCACCAACGCCCCGGCGTTCTCGCTGCGCTGGTTCACCGACAACCAACTATACGGCGCAACCCGCAACCCGCGCGACCCGGCGCTCACGCCCGGCGGCTCGTCCGGCGGCGCGGCGGCGGCGGTCGCGGCGGGCATCGGCCACCTCGCGCACGGCACCGACATCGGCGGCTCCATCCGCTATCCCGCCTATGCCTGCGGCGTGCACGGCCTGCGCCCGACCCTCGGCCGGGTGCCCGCGTTCAACGCCTCCGGCCCGGAGCGCGCCATCGGGCCACAGCTCATGGCGGTCTCCGGCCCGATCGGCCGCACCATCGCCGACCTGCGCCTGGGCCTCGCCGCCATGGCCGCGCCCGACATGCGCGACCCCTGGTGGGTGCCGGCGCCGCTCGAAGGCCCGCCGGTCCGCCGTCACGCCGCGCTCTGCCTGCGGCCCTGCGGCATGGCGATCGTACCGGAAATCGAGGCCGCCCTGCTCGACGCCGGCCACCGGCTGGAGGCTGCCGGATGGACCGTCGAGCAGATCGAGGACACGCCGTCGTTGCAGGAATCCTCGGACCTGCAAAGCCGCCTATGGCTCGGCGACGGCTTCGCCGCCTTGTATGAAGCGGCGGAGCGGGAGGGCGACCCGGGGGCGCTGACGATCCTGGGCGCGATGCGCGAAGGCGCCACCAGCCTGCCGCCGGACGCGATCGCGCAGACCCTGGTGCGCCGGGCGACGCTCACCCGCGAATGGCTGCTCCTGCTGGATCGCTATCCCGTCCTGCTGCTGCCCGTCTCGGCGGAGCTGCCATTCCCGGATGGGCTGGACCTGCAGGGCGACGCCGGATGGCAGCGCGTGCTCGCCGCCCAACTGGTGCAGACGGGCCTGCCGCTGATGGGCCTGCCGGGGCTGACGGTCTCGACCGGCATGGTCGGCAACGCGCCGGTCGGCGTGCAGCTCATCGCCGGCCGCTATCGCGAGGACCTCTGCCTGCTGGCCGGCGCCGCGATCGAGGCCGGCGGCGCACCCCCCTCGCCCATCGACCCGGCCTGATTCGCCAATCAGCAACGATCAGGGCGGAGCCGGCCGCTGGCGGTCCGGCAACTCCATCTCCAGCAGCACGGCGCCCAGGCATTTGCCATGCGCGTCCAGCGCCAGCGAGCGGGTGACGCCGCTGGACAGAGCGTCGTGCAGCACAAAGTTCAGCGCCCCCAAACCCGGCAGTTCATAGCGCTCGACCGCCGTGGCCGCGGTGGCGGCAAAATGCGCCCGCACCCGCTCGGCGGTGACGTGCTCGGCCAGGTAGGCATAGTCGCCGGGGTCGTGAGCGATGACCGACATCTGCGAGGTGTTGCCCTTGTCGCCGGCGCGGGCATGGGCGAGTTCGCGCAGCTTCATGGTCACGCCACCTCATACTGCACGGTCGCGGCCGCGAGCCCACGCGGCAGCAGCGTCGAGAGGACCGCGACCACCTGCTTCGCCGACTTCCAAGCGCCCCCGCCACCCGCCGGGCCATTGGTGTAGAGCGTCTCGACCTCGTTGCCGATCCGGACCGCCTCCGCCATGCTGTCCGTGCGCCCGGCCACCCGGATGCGGACCTCGGCCAAACCGTCCGCAGGCCCCGGCTCGCCACCTTTACGTACGGAATCCACGCCGATCAGCTCAAAGCGTGTCTCCGTCGTGCGAACGCCGGTCAGCTCAAGGCGCTCGCGGACGATGTCCAGCGCCAGCCGCGCCCGTGCAACGGCGCCGAGGCCGGCATAGGAAATCTGCCCCTCGCCCACGAAGCTGTCCCGGTAGCCGACCGAGACCTTCAGCGTGTCCGGACGCGCCCGTCCGACGGCGCCCGACACGGCAATCCGGTTCGGCCCGATCTCCGTGAACCGCACCGCGGAGAAGTCGGCGGTGACGTCGGGCTGCAGATAGGCTGCCGGGTCCAGCACCTCATACAGCAGTTGCTCCTTGCACGACTTCAGGCTCACCCGCCCGCCGGACCCCTCGACCTTGGTGATGACCGCCGACCCGTCCTCGGCGACCTCGGCAATCGGGAAGCCGAGCCGGGCCAGGTCGGCCACGTCCTTGTAACCGGGATCGGCGAAGTAGCCGCCAGTGATTTGCCCGGCGCATTCCAGCAGGTGGCCGACCAAGGTGCCCTTGCCAAGCAGGTCCCAGTCGTCAAGCGCCCAGCCGAACTCGTGCACCAGCGGCGCCAGGAACAGCGCGGGATCGCCGACCCGGCCGGTCACGACCACGTCGGCATCGCCGCGCAGCGCCTCCACTATGCCGCCCACGCCCATGTATGCGTTGGCCGACAGCACCGTGCCGCCCAGGCCGGCAACGGTGCCAGGCCGCTCCAGCAAGGGGTACTCGCCCTGGCCCAACAGGCTCAAAACGTCATCCCCGGCCACCGCCGCAACCCGCAGCCCGGCCAACCCCAAGCGCCGCGCCACAGCGGCCACGGCCTTTGCGGCGCCCGCCGGGTTGGCGGCGCCCATGTTGGTGATGACCTTGATCCCCCGGTCGGCGCAAGGACGCAGCACTGCCGCCATGCGGGCGGCCAGCAGCGGGTCGTAGCCGGCTTCAGGGTCACGCAGCCGCTCGCCCTGCGCGAGCGCGATCGTCCGCTCCGCCAGGCACTCGAAGCCCAAGTATTGTATGTTGCCCCGCTCGGCGAGCTCGACGGCGGGTTCGATGCGGTCGCCCGAGTAGCCGGCACCTGAGCCTATTCGAACACTGCGCATGACGGTCCCCCTCACTGGCGGCATGGAACTTGCTACGTCTTCGCAGGCCGGTCGAGCCATGCCGGCCCGCTGCCAATTCCCGCAACCCAGCCGAGCCGAGACGGTCGGTTTACGGCGCTATCCCCGGAAAGTATCCTGATCGCATGGTCATCCACCTCTCATTGCTGACGCCGGGCGCCTGTTGCCAGTCCTGACCGTCCACCACCGGACAACCTACCGCTACCGCCGCCTGGTCGCATTCGGGGAGCATCGGATGATGCTGCGCCCACGGGACAGCCACGACCAGCGGCATCTTGACGCACGGCTGGACATCACGCCGCAGCCGGTCCAGTTGCGCTGGGTCCACGACGTGTTCGGCAACGAGATCGCCATCGCAAGCTTCAGCGGACGCGCCAAGGAACTGACATTCATCAGCACCCTGCGCCTGGACCACGCCCACCTGGACCCCACGGACATCGAGCCGTGCCTCGAAAGCTACGCCCGCGTCTATCCATTCAGCTACGATCCCGACGAGATGGCGGACCTGCTGCGCTCAATCGAGCGGCAGTATCCGGACCCGTCGCACCAGCTCGACCGTTGGGCGCGCTCGTTCCTGCGCACCGACGGCCCCACCAGCACCTGGGCGATGCTGGCCGCGATGACACAGCAAATCCGCTGGCAATTCACCTATCAGGTGCGGCGGGAGCCCGGCATCCAGCCCCCCACCGAGACGCTGCGCCGGGGCACCGGCACCTGCCGGGATTTCGCCGTGCTCATGATAGAGGCGGTCCGCTGCCTGGGCCTCGCCGCGCGTTTCGTCAGCGGCTACATCCATATCCCAAGCAGCGACGCCCCAGGCGCCCCAGAACACAACGGCGGCGGCAACACCCATGCCTGGCTGCAGGTCTATTTGCCCGGCGCCGGCTGGGTCGAGTTCGACCCGACCAACAGCATCATCGGCAGCCGCGACCTGGTCCGCGTCACCGTCGTGCGCGACGCGCGGCAGGCCGTCCCGCTCGCGGGCAGTTGGATCGGAGCCCCGTCGGACTGCATCGGCATGGAAGTTGCTGTTCAAGTGACATCAGAAGATATGATTCCAGGCTACAATGGCAAACAATGATTTTTCAGGGGACTCTCAAGAGGTATCAATGATCCGCATCCAAGCCGGCTTCAACATCGCCTATAATTGCCCGCATCCCGTGCCGATGCTCCTGCTGTTGAGCGTGTATCCATCGCGCACGTCCAGGCTGCTGACGCCCGAGGTCATCAAGTTCGATCCGCCGATCGAGGCGCGCCGCTACGCCGACAGTTTCGGCAATAGCTGCCACCGCATCCTGGCCCCGGCGGGTCCGCTGACGATCTCGACCCTGTTCGAATTCCAGGACGACGGCAACCCAGACATCGTCGTGCCCGAGGCCAGGCAAATCCCCGTCGAGGACCTGCCGTCGGAGGCCTTGGTCTATCTTTTGGGCAGCCGGTACTGCGACACCGACCTGCTGGGGGACACGGCCTGGTCCTTGTTCGGCTCGACCCAGCCCGGCTGGTCCCGGGTGCAGGCGATCTGCGATTTCGTGCATGACCGCATCACCTTCGGCTATGAATACGCCCGGCCCGACAAGACAGCGCGCAATGCCTATGACGAGCGCCAAGGCGTTTGCCGCGATTTCGCCCACCTCGCGGTCACGCTGTGCCGATGCATGAACATCCCGGCCCGATACTGCACGGGATACCTTGGCGACATCCGCCTGCCGCCGGTCGATGCGCCCATGGACTTCTCGGCGTGGTTCGAGGTGTTCCTGGAAGGACCGGAGGGCGGGTGCTGGTATACCTTCGACGCCCGCTTCAACACGCCGCGCATTGGCCGCCTGCTGATGGCGCAGGGCCGGGATGCGACCGACGTGGCGCTGGTGACCAGCTTCGGCACAACCGGCGGCCTCGCCAAGTTCGAGGTCATCACCGACGAGATCGACTGACGCTTACCATCCGGCATTTCCAAGCAATGGACGTGCACGCTGGCCGTTGCGGCCCTTAGTTGAACAAGGGTCCTGCGATAATCGCATCGCGCCATTAGAAGCAGGTGGCGGGCAATCGAGGAAATGCCTCGGCCACCTAGGCGAGGCAGGCCCGGACATAGGCGACTAAGCTGGACACGCCGGAGCCGGAGCTGCCCCCGGGCATACTGGACCGGGACGTCAAATCCCTGAACAAACCCTTTAGCCTGGCCGAGTTAGCGACGGCGATGCGTGAAGTTCTCGACAGCAGGGTTTGAAAGGATATCCTGCAATCCAGCATCGGGAGACGCCGCTATGCTCATCAGCCGTCGCAGCCTGCTCGGCCACAGCGTGCTCGCGGGCGCCGCACTCCGGCCGGGACGCCTGTATGCGCAGGGAACGCCGCCTACGCTGCGCATTGGAGTGCTGACCGATCTCTCGGGCCAGTATCGCGACAACTCCGGGCCTACGTCCGTGCTGGCCGCCAAGCAGGCCGTCGAGGATTTTCAGCCAGAGGCAAAAGGCTTCCGGGTGGAAATCCTGGCGGCCGACCATCAGCAGAAGCCGGACGTGGGCGCCGGCATCGCGTGCCAATGGTTCGACCGCGAGGCGGTGGACGCGATCGCCGACGTGAACAACACCGCCATCGCGCTCGCCGTCCGCACCCAGGTCATCGAGCGCGACAAGGCGCTGCTGGTGACAGGCGCGGCGTCCGCCGACCTTTCGGGCAAATGGTGCAACCCGAACATGGTGCATTGGGCGCCCGACACCTATGGCGACGCGCACTCGACCGGCAACGCCATCCTGAAGCAGGGCGGCAAGACCTGGTTCCTGGTCGTCGCCGACTACGTCTTCGGTCATACGCTGCAGGCCGAGGTGGCGAGCCTGGTGCAGGCCGGCGGCGGCCGGGTGCTGGGCAGTGTCGCCTACCCCTTCCCCGGCACGACCGATTTCTCGTCGTTCCTGCTGCAGGCGCAATCCAGCGGCGCCGACGTGGTGGCGTTCTGCAACACCGGCGGCGACATGGAGAACAGCGTCAAGCAGGCGCACGAGTTCGGCCTGGCCCGCGGCGGCAAGACGGTGGCGCCCATGTTCGGCTTCGTCACCGAGATGAAGGCGCTGGGGCTGGAAACGGGCCAGGGCCTGTATATCACGGAACCATTTTACTGGGACCTGAACGGCCGCACCCGGGCCTTCACCAAGCGCTTTCTGCCCAAGGCTGGCGACAACTACCCGAGCAGCCTGCACGCCGGCGCCTATAGCGCCACGACCCACTACATGAAGGCCGCCGTGTCCATCGGGCCGGAGCGGATGCGGTCCGGCAGCGCCGCCATCACCGCCATGAAGGCCATGCCGACCGACGACGACTGCTTCGGCCACGCCAGTATCCGCGCCGACGGCCGCTTCTTGAGCGACACCCACCTATTCCAGGTGAAATCCCCGGGCGAGAGCCACGGCCCCTGGGACATCTTCAAGTATGTCTCGACAACGCCGGGCGCCCAGGCGTTCCGCCCGCTGTCCGAGGGCGGCTGCCCCATGGTGAAAGCCTGACCATGGACGGCGGCACCCCGAACATCGCCCATGCCGTGCCGGACAGCCACGGCCTGAACCTCTATCGCGCCGACCCGGCCCTGGCACGCCTCGCCGCGCTGTATCTGCCGCCCGATCTCAACGCCCATCTCGCCCCGCATCTCGACCGCCTGGGTGCGCTGGCGGGGGGCGAGCTGGATATCCTGGCCGGTGAGGCGGACCGCAACCCGCCGGTCCTGCGCCACCGCACTCGCCGCGGCGAGGACCGGCAAACGGTGGAAAAGCATCCGTCCTACCGCGCCATGGAACGGATGGCGTTCGGCGACTACGGCCTCGCCGCGCTGTCCCACCGCGGCGGCGTGCTTGGCTGGCCCGCGCCGATGCCGCCCGCCGCCAAGTACCTGATCACCTACTTGTTCGTGCAGGCGGAGTTTGGCCTGCTGTGCCCCGTCAGCATGACCGACAGCCTGGCCCGCACCCTGAAACGTTTCGGCGGCCCGGCGCTGGTCGCGCGCTACTTGCCGGCGCTGCTGACCCAGGACATGGACACATTGCACCAAGGCGCGATGTTCATGACCGAGCAGGGCGCCGGCTCCGACGTAGGCGCGACCGCCGTCACCGCGGCGCCGCAGCCGGACGGAAGCTGGGCGCTGCACGGCGACAAGTGGTTCTGCAGCAACCCAGATGCGGACCTTGCCATGGTGCTGGCGCGTCCTATGGGCGCTGCGGCGGGCATCAAGGGCGTCGGCCTGTTCCTGCTGCCGCGCACCCGCCCGGACGGCACGCCCAATGCCCACCGCATCGTGCGGCTGAAGGACAAGCTGGGCACGCGGTCGATGGCCTCCGGCGAGATCCGGCTGGAGGGTGCGGCCGCCTGGCTGGTGGGCGACGCCGGCGCCGGGTTCCGGCAGATGGCGGACATGGTGAACAACTCCCGCCTGTCGAACGGCGTGCGCGCCGCCGGCCTGATGCGCCGGGCCGTGACCGAGGCGCTGCATGTCGCCCGGCACCGCGAGGCCTTTGGCGCACGGTTGGTCGACATGCCGTTGATGCGCCGTCAGCTCGCCAAGATGCTGGTCTGGTCGGAGCAGGCCCGCAGCATGATGTTCCAGGCCGCCGACGCCTTGCGCCGCGCCGATGGGGGCGAACCCGGCGCCTATGCCCTGCTCCGCATCCTGACCCCATTGTTAAAATTCCGCGCCTGCCGCGACGCCCGCAAGGTGACCGGGGACGCCATGGAGGCCCGCGGCGGCTGCGGCTACATCGAGGAATGGGCCGACCCGCGCCTCGTGCGCGACGCGCATCTAGGCTCGATCTGGGAGGGCACGAGCAACGTGGTGGCGCTCGACGTGCTGCGGGCCGCGAAACGGGAGAACGCATTGCCGGCACTGCGCGCCCATGTGCAGCAGCTATTGGCCGCAAGCGCCCTGCCCGCAGCGCTCCCGGCGCTGGACCGGGCCATCAGGCTGGCCGACGCAGCGCAGGCCGGCGACACGCGCCTCGCGCGCCAGGCTGCATCAGCGCTGTATCACGTGACTTCGGTTGCGGCGCTGGCGTGGGAGGCGGCGGCGGCGCATGACCCGGCCCGGCTGGCGATGGCGGAGATGGCCCTGCGCCACCGCGTGCTGCCGCGCGACCCGCTGGCGGACGATCCCGAGGCGGACCCGCTTGCGGACATCTTGGCGAGCTAGGGTCAAGGGTCGTCGACCCGGCTGCGCATTTGAGGAACCGACTATAATGCTCCGCGGAATGCGCAGGCTTTTTAGGGCCATGGACCGTAGGCTGCGCCCTGGCGCCATCTTGACGTTCGTCCTGCTCATCTTTTCGGTGCGCACCAGCGCCCTGGCACCCGGAACCAGGTTCGATTGGACGGCGCCGTCCGGAAAGAACTACGATCATGCGGAGTTCAGGCTCTGGCAGGCGGACGCCGCACGACCGGCCCATGCCGTTCTCGTGCTGCTGCCGGGCTCGAATGAAGACGGCCGCGGGCTGGTCGAGGACCCGCGTTGGCAGGCCTTCGCGGAAACGCACGACATGGCCCTGCTCGGCTGCTGGTTCAGCGACAAGCCGCATCCGCAGATGTTCATCGAGTCCTATGCCGACGCCGCCCACGGCAGCGGGCAGGCGCTGCTCGACGCCTTGACGGCATTCGGCGCCCGGCTGGGCCGCCCCGACCTGGCAGCCGCGCCATTGCTGTTGTGGGGCATGTCGGCGGGCGGGCAGTTCAACTACGAGTTCGTGGCCTGGAAGCCGGAACGCGTCGCTGGCTTCGTCGTCAACAAGGGGGGCTTCTATTACTCGGCGCTGCTGTCGCCCGAGGCGAGGCAGGTGCCGGGGCTGTTCTTCATCGGCGGCAAGGACCTGGAAAGCCGGCAGGAGGCCATACGCGGCCTGTTCGCCATCAACCGGCGGGGCGGAGCGCTTTGGGCCTTCATCGCCGAGCCGACGGCAACCCACGTCGTCGGACGGTCGCGCGAGATAGCGGAGATGTATTTCGACGACCTGATCCCGCTGCGCCTCGCTTCGCCCTCGCCGACAGCCCCGTCCGGATTGCTGCCGCTTGCCGAAGCGAGTGGCTTCATCGGCGATCCCAAGTCGTTCACCGCCCAAAAAGCTGGCACGGGGGAGAATAGCAATCCGCCCTACGCGACCTCCTGGCTGCCGAACGAGCGCGCTGCACGCCTGTGGGAGGCGGCCTCGAAGGATCAGCAACTGCCGCAGTAAACCGTTTTGTGAACTCGGGTTCACCCATCCCTCATAAGCCTCCGACTCCGCTAGTCTGCTTGCGTGTGTGTCCGTTTTCCCGTCCGTTAATCATCGTGTCCGCTTTCCCGTGCGGTGAGCT
>CAXSGE010000085.1:0-16748 GCA_964236715.1 uncultured Acetobacteraceae bacterium
TGCGCCTCGCAGGGCAGCCGCCGCGCCAGGGATGGCGTAAAGAACGTTATCCATTTTCACGCAAAGTCATCCCCTGCGTTAGACCCCCCATTTGCTGCGTGCAATACGCCAGATCGAACCGCGGTATTGAACGCAATGCGGATTGCACGGCATGATTGCACGCAACAAACAAGCAGTTCAGACCGCCTTCAGAATGGGATCAGCACTTTTCGCCCGAAATCGGCGGGATCCCACCCGTGTTCTCGTTTCTTACCGTACGTTTTCGCAGCGATGGGCCTTCTGACCCCACCCGCCTTGCGCAACAACATATTCGCCCGGCTCACATCGTCGCCTGGTCGCTCTGGCGACGAGCACACCAAGCCGCCGCTCAACGCTCACATATGAAACAAAATGTGCAACTGTAATGCTAGTCGTCGAACGCCTCGATGGCGTGGCTGCTTAACCCGCCAGGCGGCTCATCCCTGGGATCGCGCCGATCAGTTCGCGGGTGTAGGCGTGCTGCGGTTTTAAGAAGATGTGCGCGGCCGGGCCCCGCTCCACGATCCGCCCCGCATGCATGACAGCGACGGTGTCCGCGATGGCCTCCACCACCGCCAGGTCGTGCGAGATGAACAGGTACGCCACGCCGAGCCGGACCTGGAGCTCCTGCAGCAGCTTGAGGACCTGAGCCTGCACGGAGACATCGAGCGCCGACACCGGCTCGTCCAGCACGATGATCTCCGGCTCCGCGGCGAGCGCGCGGGCGATGCCGATGCGCTGGCATTGCCCGCCGGAGAACTCGTGCGGGTAGCGGTCCGCGAACTCGGCGCGCAGGCTGACCAGGCGCATCAGTTCCTGCACGCGGTCGCGCCGCGCGGGCGCGGCCATGCCGCACAGGCTGCGCAGCGGCACCTCCAGGATCTGCCGCACCGTTTTGCGCGGGTTGAGCGAGCCCAGCGGATCCTGGAACACCATCTGCACCTTGCGGTGCAGCGCCAGGCGCTCGTAGTCCTCGACCGGGTGGTTATCGACGAGGATGCGCCCGTCGGTGGGCGGCAGAAGGCCTACGATCATCCTTGCCAGCGTGGACTTGCCGCAGCCGGACTCGCCGACGATGCCAAGCGTGGCGCCCCGGCGCAGCGTCAGCGACACGCCATCCACCGCACGGTGCGCCGGCCGACGCCTGGCCAGCAGGCTGCGCCCACCGCCGTACTCGCGCACGACCTCCACCAGCTCCAGCGCCGCGGCGCCGGTCACGCTGCGCTCTCCTGCGCGGCCCGGGTGCGGATGCAGCGCGCCGCGTGTTCCCCTCCGACCTCGACCATCGGGATCGGGCCGGCGCTGCATGCGGCGATGGCGAGGTCGCAGCGCGGCGCGAAGGGGCAACCCGGCGGCAGCGCGTTGGTCGCAGGCGGCAGGCCCGGGATCGGCTCCACGGCGCGCTGCGCCTGTCCCGGGCGCGGCACGCAGGCGAGCAGGCGGATGGTGTAGGGATGCGCCGGGCGCGACAGCACCTCGGCCACCGGCCCGCTTTCGACGACGCTCCCGGCGTACATGACATGCACCTGGTCGCACAGCTCGGCGATCACGCCCATGTCGTGGCTGATGAACACGAGAGCAGCGCCCAACTGGTGGCGCAGCTCGTTCATCAGCGCCAGCACCCGCGCCTGGGTGGTGACGTCCAATGCCGTCGTCGGCTCATCCGCCACGATCAGGTCCGGGCTGTTCGCCAGCGCGATGGCAGCGCCCACGCGCTGCCGCTGGCCGCCGGACAGCTCGTGCGGGTAGGAGCGCACGCGGCGTGCGGCGTCGGCGATCCCCACCTGCTCCAGCAGCGTGACCGTGCGTGCCATCGCCTCACGGGGGCCGAGCCCCTGGTGCCGGCGCAGCGTCTCCGACACCTGGCTTCCGATGGACAGCAGCGGGTTGAGCGTGGTCAGCGGGTCTTGGAACACGTAGGCGATCCGGTCGCCGCGGACCGCCTGCAACTCGGCCAATGAGGCGCCGATGAGCTCCTGGCCTTTGAACCGGACGCTGCCCCCCGCGATGCGGCCCGGCGGCGAGGCAACGAGGCCGGCGATGGACAGCGCCGTGACCGTCTTGCCCGACCCGGACTCGCCCACCAGTCCGACCGCCTCGCCGGCCCGCACCTCGAAGCTCACGTCGTTGACCGCCCGCCAGACCTCGCCCCCAGACTGGCCCCCGACATGGAACTCGGTCCGCAGCGCCCGCACAGACAGCAGCGCGTCAGACGGGGGCGTCGCCGGCACCAGGCGACCCGGCACCGCCTCGGTCACCGCACGGATGCGCGCCAGCCCGCCCGCGCGCAGCCTTGGGTCAAGCGCGTCGCGCACCCCGTCGCCGACCAGGTTGACACCGATCGCGATCAGCAGGATCGCCAGGCCGGGGACCGCGGCGACGTGCGGCGCCACGTTGATCAAGTTGCGCGCATTGCCCAGCATGCCCCCGAGGTCGGCCACCGGCGGCTGCGCGCCCAATCCCAGGAAGCTCAGGCCGGCTGTCTCCAGGATCATCCAGCCAACTGACGTCGAGGCGGTGACCACCACGACCGGCAACACGTTCGGCAGCAGTTCGGTCGCGATGATACGCAGGTTGGACTGGCCCATCAGCCGGGCGGCCGCGATGAAGTCGGCCTGGCGCAGGCTGACGGTCGCGCCGCGAACTGCGCGGGCGAAGAACGGCACGTTGACGACGATGATGGCGAGCATGGCATGGCCTAGGCTGGGACCCAGCGCCGCGACGATCGCCAAAGCCAACAGCAGATAGGGGAACGCCATCAGCATATCGACGCCGCGCATCACCAGCGTATCCACTGCCCGGCCGTAGTATGCCGCCAGCACGCCGAGCGCCGAGCCGATGACCGAGGACACCGCCGCCGCGACCACGCCGACAAGCAGGCTGAGCCGGGTGCCCCAGATCACCCGGGACAGCAGGTCGCGGCCCAGCTCGTCAGTGCCGAGCGGGTGCCCTGTGGCCAGCGGCTTTGCCATGCGGTGCAGGATATCAGTGTGGTCCGGGTCGGGCAGCGGCAGCACCGGCGCCGCGAGCACGCAGGCGACCACCGCCAGCAGCAGCACGGCGCCGGCGACCGCCGGGCCGCCGCGGGCAAAGCGACGCCATAGTCCGACGCTTGCCGATGAGCGTGAAGTCGGCGGACGTGGGGTCGGCACTGGCGCGATAGCCGCCTCCTGCGCACCGCTCACGCGCTGCGGATCCTGGGATCGAGCAGGCCCTGGACGATGTCGGTCAGCAGATTGATCACCACGTAGGCGGCGGCAACGATCAGCACGCCGCCCTGCACCAAAATGATGTCGCGGGTGGAAATCGCGTTCACCAGCATACGGCCGATCCCCGGCCACTGAAACACGCTCTCAATATACACCGCGCCGCCCAGGACGTAACCGGCCTCGATCCCGATGATCGGCACCACGTTGACCAGCGCGTTGAGGAAGGCGTGGCGCAGGATGACCCGGCCCTCGCGCAGGCCCTTCGCCCGTGCGGTGCGCACGTAGTCCTGCCGCATCACCTCCAGCATCGCGGTGCGGGTCAGCCGGACTAGTACCGCCGCCGGCACCGCGGACAAGGCGAGCGTCGGCAGGACCAGGTGCCGTGCGATCTCGCCGGGTCCGCCAGGTCCGAACATCTCCTGCATGCCGCCGGCGGGCAGCCAGGCGAACCGGACGGCGAACCACAGGATCAGCAGCATCCCAAGCCAGAACGAGGGGGTCGAGACGCCGAGCATCACCACGAGAGTGATCAGCCGGTCCGGCCAGGCGTTCTGCCGCATGGCGGCGACGATGCCGAGCAGGATGCCAACAACGCTGCACAGCGCGAGCGAAATGCCGGCGAGCAGCAACGTCGGGAACAGCCGGTCCAGCAGCTCGTCCAGCACCGGGCGATGCAGGATATAGGACTGGCCGAGGTCGCCGTGCAGCACGCCCTTGAGCCAGATCAAATAGCGCACCGGCATCGGCTCGGTCAGCCCCAGTTCGGACCGGACCTTGGCGAGGTTCTCGGGCGTCGCGAAAGTGCCGAGGATCGAGGTGGCCGGGTCGCCCGGCACCAGCCACATCACCACGAACACGATGACCGTGACGCCCAGCAGCACCGGGACCAGCAGCGCGACACGGGTGAGGATGAAGCCGGTCACCGGCCGGCAGCCCAGCGCCGGATGGCGAAGGTCACGCCTTGTACGCCTTGTCGAAGCGAGTGCCGAACGACGGCATCAGGAAGAAGTCTTTCACCCGGACGCTCGCGACCGCGTTCTGCTTCCAGTGGCAAACGAACACCCATGGCGCGTCCTCGTGCACCAGGCGCTCGAGCTGGTCATAAAGCCCGGCCCGCTTGCCCTCGTCCGTCTCGGCGCGTGCGGCATCGATCAGCCGGTCGACCTCCGGGTTGGAGTAGGAGCCCGAGTTGACCGCGGCGCCGGTGCGGAGCGCCAAGGACGGGTGCATGTCGGGGTCGGTGGTCATGAACGACATTTCGGCGATGTCGGCCGTCTTCATGCCGCCGTTCAGTCGGCCGAGATAGGTATTCCACTCGTAGCTCTCGATCTTGGCACGGACGCCCACCGCCGCCAGGTCCGCCTGCATCGCGCTGGCCATCAGCACCGGGGACAGCATGCCGGAGCCGTTCTGGGTGACATAAAAGGTGACGTCGATGCCGTTCGGGTAGCCCGCCTCCGCCAGCAGTGCCTTCGCCTTGGCGGGGTCGTATGCATAGGGGGCCACGTTCTTGTCATAGGCCCAGCCGAAGGCGGGCGGCGTCACGCTGGCGGCCACGGTTGCCGTGCCTTTCAGCAGGTCGTCGACGATGCCCTGCCGGTTGATGGCATAGTTGACCGCCTGCCGCACCCGCTTGTCGTCGAACGGCTTCTGCTGGGTGTTGAGCATCAGATACCAAAGATGAGGCCCCTGCTGCTCGTAATACTGGAACCGTGGGTCCTGCTTCAGTTCCGGCACGTTGTCGGCCGGCACCTCGATAGTGAGGTCGGTCTCGCCGGACAGCATGCCGCTGACCCGCGACGTTTCCTCGACGATGGGGCGGAACACCAGCCCGTCGAGCTTGGGGGCGCCGCGCCAGTATTTCTTGTTCGCCACCAGCACCACGCGCTGGCTGCTTTCCCACAACTGGAACGCGAAGGGCCCCGTACCCCCGCCGTGGCGGCTGAATTCCTTGTCGAATTTCTTCACGGCGGCGGGGGAGATGCCGGCGATGCTGCCAACGCCCGCCGCCAGCATGGTCAGCATCGGCGCGTAGGCCTCCCTCAAATGGAACACCACGGTCGTCGGGTCCACCGCCTCTGTGCGTTCAATCGGGCCGAGCGTGAAGATGAACGGGAACGGGCCGGTGTGGTAATATGGATGACTCTTGTCCAGCACCCGGTCGAAGTTGAACTTTACCGCCTCGGCATCGAAGCGGCTGCCGTCGTGGAACAGCACGTTGTCGCGCAGCTTGAACGTGTAGGTCTTGCCGTCCTGGCTGATCGACCATGAGGCGGCGAGGCCGGGCTCGATCTCCAGCGACGCGTCGCGGAACCGGGTCAGCCCGTCGTACATGTTCGACAGGATGCGGAAGTCGCTGACCGTGATCGCCTGCGCCGGGTCGAGCGTCTGCAGCTCGGCGAGGTGGCCGATCACGAGCGCGTTGGGCGGCGTCTGCGCGCGTCCCTGCATTGCCGTCGCGGTGGCCAGCGTGGCGGCGCCGAGGCCCATAAGGAACGGTCGACGGGGTAGCGTAGTCATGCGGCAAACTCCTGTACGACGCGACATGGTGGGCGGAGCTATGCAGAACGCGTGCCATTCCTGGTTGCAGGACTCGACGTGGGTTGTGGCCGGCGGGGCGGGGCGGCACTATCGCACCATCGATCAACGAGCCGGCCCATTCAACACGGCGATCACAGGTGCAAAGCTCGATGACGGAATCTGATGTAGCGGCGACGCCCTCCCTTGCGACCATCGCGGCCGCGGAGAGCCTGCTCGGCGTAACGTACACCGACGCCGAACGCGAGCTGATGGCGGACAACCTGCTGGCGCAGACCCAGCTCGCATTGCGCCGACGCGCGGTACCGCTACCCACGACGCTGCCGCCCGCCACCCGGTTCGATCCGCGGCTGCCTGGATTCGTGGCGCCGCAGGTGGACGCGCTGCGCCTTTCTGACGGCGCCCCGGCGCTTCCGAACGACGACATCTCGATCGCCTACGCGCCAGTCACGCATTTGGGCGCATGGCTCCGCCGCGGCGACCTGACCGCCGTGCGCCTGGCCGCCCTTTATCTCGCCCGCATCGCCTCGATCGGCCCGCGCCTCGAATGCTTCGCCGCGGTGACGGCGGAGGCTGCCCGCGCGCGCGCAACTGTGCTGGACCAGATGGCCCGGCGCGGCGAGTGGCTCGGTCCGCTGCATGGCATCCCGTACGGCATGAAAGATATCGTCAACACCGCCGGGATCGAGACCGCCTGGGGCGCCGAGACGTACCGAGGGCAGGTTCCGGCGGAGGATGCCCACATCACGACCTTGCTGCACGACGCCGGCGCAATTCTACTCGGCAAGACCACGGTGGGCGCGCTGGCTTATGGCGACCTCTGGTACGGCGGCCGGACCCGCAACCCGTGGAACACCGAGGAAGGATCGAGCGGTTCGAGCGCCGGCTCCGCGTCCGCGACCGCCGCCGGGCTGGTGGGCTTTTCGATCGGCACCGAGACGCTTGGGTCGATCGTCGCCCCGTCGACGCGATGCGGGACGGTTGGGTTGCGACCCAGCTTCGGCCGGGTGTCGCGCCGCGGCGCCATGGCGCTGTGCCCGTCGCTCGACAAGATCGGGCCGATCTGCCGGACGGTGGAGGACGCGGCGCTGGTGCTGGATGCCATCCGCGGCGTCGACCCGCTGGACGCCTTCCAGATCGATGCGCCGTTTGGTTGGGACAGCACGCGCCCGGTTGCCGGTCTGCGGCTCGGCTATGTCGAGGCGGATTTCGCCGATGGGCACGCGTTGGACCGTGCGGCGCTGCAAGCCGCGGGTAAGCTCGGCGTCACGCTGGTCCCGCTGACCCGGCCCGACCTGCCGTACGACGCGCTGATGAGCGTGCTGTTCGCCGAGGCCGCCGCGTCGTTCGAGGCGCTGACCCTGTCGGACCGCGACGACGCCCTGACCTGGCAATCCAAGGAGGCGTGGCCCAACGCCTTCCGCAAGGCGCGCTTCCTGTCCGCGGTGGACCACGTGCAGCTCGACCGGTTCCGCAGCATGGTCATGCAGGTGACGGCCGAGCTGTTTCGTGGCGTGGACGCCGTGATCGGACCCAGCTTGACCGGCCCGATGCTGGTCATCACCAATTTCACTGGCCACCCCTGTTTGTGCCTGCCGACCGGGTTGCAGCGGGCGCCCACACGCGGCCAACTTTCGCTCGCGCGCGCCAGGCTCGATCTCGGCGAGGAGGAGCCGGGGCCGCAGCACGACGTGCCGCACACGATTTGCCTCTGGAGCGGCCTGTTCGATGAGGCACCAGCGCTGGCAGTCGGACGGGCGCTGGAGCGCCGGTTCGGCTACGCCGCGCACCGCCCGCCGGTCGGCTGAATGCCTGGCTCAATGCCCGTCTGAACGTCGGTCTGAATTCTGGGCGTGCGTGGCGGAGGCGCTGCGGGGTAAGCTGACGGCGGCGCAACGAGCTGCCAAGCACGTAATGAGGATGAGCCCGCAGCCGCAAGTAGGCCGCGATGCTGTAGTTCCCGTTGCAATGCTGACTCCGCAAACTCTGCCGAAAACCGCCTTCGCTCTGACAGGCTGAGGGTTCGGCCAACACGATGGTGGCCCAGACCTAGCCAAAGCCAGTGATGCTGCGTACCAGGGCAAGATTTCTGCTTTTGCGACGATCCCTATCAGTTCCAGCCGGTCAGCCCTCCAGCCAGCGCAACCGACGCGCAGCAGTTATTCGGCGGCCTTGCACGAAAGCCAGCAGGGCAATGGGCAATATCCGTGCCTAAAGCCTTACAGACCCAATGCCGATGGGTGACGTTGTCGCTGACATCAAAGCTTTTCGGCTCATCTCCATCGCCAACTCCAGCAACCCGTCCCGTAAGTGGACCCGAGGCCGATAGGCGAGGTCCCGCTGGGCTGCGTCGATCACGAGGGGGCCAAGATGGCCTTCATTCCAGGCTGGAGGACCCGGCACGATGGCCAGGCCGGGCACCATGTCCTGCAGCATCTTTGCCAGTTCAGCCTCGGTCACATACGTGCCGCCGGTCACGTTGTAGAGGAGTTGCGCCGGATCGGGCGCAGCCAGCGCCAGCAGGACCGCTTCCGCCGCGTCATCCACGTGCAGGTATTGGCGAAAGCTGCTGCCCTCGGCGGCGACCGTAACGGGCCAGCCAGCCAACCCGGCCTCGATCACCTGCCGCAGCCCATACTCGGTTCGCCGCCGCAGACCGAACACCGAAGACAGGCGCAGCGCCACCGCCGGCAGGCCATAACGCGCGACATAGGCATGGAGCAGGAGCTCCCCGGCGGCCTTCGTATGGCCGTAAAAGCTTTGCGGGTTGACCACCGCAGTTTCTGGAATCGGTTCCAGTGTCGGCTGGTCGCCATAGACCGCGATCGAGGATAGCCACACGAGGCGACGCACCCCAGTTTGGCGGCAAGCCTCGAACATCCCCATCGCGCCACCCAGGTTCGCCTGCGCGATGCCGTAGGGGTTGTCCAGCATGAGCATCGGACCCGATACTGCGCCGGAATGCACCACGTTGGGGCGGCCCTCGACCAGCCGGCGCATGAGCGGCAGATCCGCCGCGTCACCGGCGACGGAAGGGAACGGCCCCTCGGTGGCCAGCAGGTCCACCCCCAGCACATCCACCCCCGCCTCGTGCAGGCGCTCAGCAACGCGGTAGCCGACGAGTCCGCTGCTGCCCGTCACCAAAACCCGGTCCATTCGGCCTCTCTGCACATTGTTTGAGCATCGTTCGCGTCATCAGGCCGAGTTGCCCGGTTTCGGCAGGACTTGCTCAATATGCAAGCAGCTTTCATAGTGCGGGGCAACGGTGAACGGAGAGTGTAATGCCGGCCATCCCCAATGTCCTAAGCCCTACGGTGCTGCGCTCCATCAACCAGCCGGTCACCGAGGCGCGGGGCTTGCCGCGTGAGGCCTATACAGACGCTGACTTCCTTGCGCTCGAGCGCGAGCACGTCTTCGATGCGAGTTGGGTCTTCGTAGGCGCGGCACAGAGCATCCTGGAGCCCGGCGACGTGATGCCGCTTGATCTCCTCGGCCGGCCGGTCGTCGTCGTGCGGCAACGGGACGGCGGCATTAAGGCGTTCCACAACGTCTGCCGCCATCGCGGGGTTGTGCTGATCGAGAACGCGCAGCAGCAGCGCCCAACCCTGGTCTGCCCGTATCACGCCTGGGCCTACGGCCTGGATGGGACCTTGCTGAAGACCCCGCATTTCAGCGGCGACGGTAACCACAGCACCGGGCCGATCGAGCGCGACTGCCTCGACCTCAGGGCCATCCGTTGCGACACTTGGAACGGGCTGATCTTCGTCAACCTGTCCGGCGCGGCACCGCCGCTTTCCGAGCACATGGCGCCCATCGAACGGCGCTACCCCGAGCACGACTTCGCCAATATGCGCCTGGGCCGGGTCATGGATTTCGAGCTGGCCGCCAACTGGAAGCTGCCGATCGAGAACTTCATCGAGGGTTATCATCTGCCCTGGACCCATCCGTTCCTCAACTCGGTCTCGTCGATGGCGAACCACTACAGCGTGGTCGAGGAGCCGATCGCCGGGCAGGGCAGCGACCTTTATGAGCGGGACAAGGCCGGGCATGGCGAGCTGCCGATGTTCCCGCGCCTCGGCGAACATTGGCAGATCCGGGCCGAATATCCCTCGCTGATGCCCAACTTGCTGCTCGGCGTCCATGCCGACCACATCAACGTCTGGGGTCTCTACCCGATCGGCCCCGACCGCGTGCTGGAACGGGTCCACTTCTTCTATGCGAATGAGGCGGCGATGACGCCGGAACTGGCCCGCGCACGGGAGGTGGTCGAGACCAACCTGCACAGCATCAACCTCGAGGACGTCGGCGTTGTGGAGGCGATGCAACGCGGCCGGTCGTCGCCGGGCTACGTGGACCCGCGCTTTTCGCCTTATCATGAGGCCTGCGTGCATTCGTTTGAAAAGCGTATTGCCAATGCTGTGGGAACGGGGATGGGCCTTGCCTGATCTACCCTTCGACGACCGCGACTACGTCGGCTACGCAGACGATTTGCCGCACGCACAATGGCCCGGCGCCGCGCAGCTCGCGCTCAACATCAACGTCAACTTCGAGGGGGGCGGGGAGCGCTCGCTCATGGACGGCGATGGCACGTCCGAGGGCGTGCTGACCGATATTGGCGCGCCCGCACTGCCCGGCCTGCGCAGCCCGATGGTGGAAAGCGTATTCGAGTATGGCTCCCGCGTCGGTGGCTGGCGGTTGCTGAAGCTGTTCCGCCGGTTCGGGATGAAGGTGTGCCTGCTGGCGGTCGCGCGTGCCGCCGAGCGCAATCCGGCGCTGACCCGTGCCTATCTCGACGACGGGCACGAACTCGTCAGCCATCACTACCGCTGGCTCGACTACCAACTCATGCCGGAGGCCGAGGAACGCGAGCACATCCGTCTGGCGTTCGAGAGCTTCGAGCGGGTTTGCGGCACCGCACCCGTCGGCTGGATGACCGGGCGGCCAAGCGCCAACACGCGCCGGCTCCTGGCCGAGACCGGGAGGCTGCTATACGACCGGGACGCGCTGAACGACGAGCTGCCCTATTGGCGCGAGGTCGGCGGGCGCCAGCACCTGGTCATTCCTTATTCGTTCGAGACCAATGACAACCGGTTCGATCAGAACCATGGATTCTCCTGTGCCGACGATTTCGCGCGCTACATGATCGACTGCTTCGACGTGCTCTATGCGGAGGGTGCGGAGCGGCCCCGGCTCATGTCGCTCGCCGTGCACGACAGGCTGATCGGCCGGCCGGGGCGGATCGCGGGTCTGGTGCGGTTTCTGGAGCACGTTCGGCGACATGACAAAGTTTGGGTCGCGACTGGACGGGAGATCGCCGAACATTGGCGGGCCGTCCATCCTGCGCCGGGCAATCCCGTGTGACGTCAGCCCGTATGACGTCAGAAGGTCGGCGGCGTGTTGACCCATACCACTCGGCACGGTGTGGCCGAAGCGGCGCGGTAGCTGTGGGCATGGTCGGACATAAAATAGAAACTCGACCCTGCGGGGATGACATGCGCCTCGCCGTTCACGATCAACTCCAGCGTGCCTTCCAGCACTAGGCCGACCTCCTCGCCTTCGTGGCTGAAAGGACCACATGGCACGCCGTCTGCCGGCAGCAGCACGATCAGGGCCTCCAGCCTGCCCTCTGCCGTATATGGGACCAGACTTTCAGCGGTTGATCCGTCCCCCTCGGCAGTAACGCTGTGAGCGGTCTGCGGCCGGGTCTCCGGTGAATACACGGTGCAGGTCTGGTCTTGCGGGTCTTCCATCAGCACTGCCACGTTCACGCGCAGCGCTTGCGAGAGGCGGTGTAGCGTGCTCAGGGACGGCATGACGCGGCTAGTCTCGATGCGGGAGAGGAGGCTCTCGGAGCAGCCGGCCCGTTCGGCCAGGTCAAGCAAACGCAGGCGCTGCAGCTTGCGAAGGGCCCGGATACGCCGGCCGATCTGGGGCAGGTCTCCCGGCGGATTGGACTTAGCCGTCACGGCTGGGGTGATCCTCCGGCTGAGCGGCATCAATAACCAATAATCCCACTCCCCGCTGCCCCTGGCAACGCTGTGGCGATGGCGAGCCGATGCTCCCTAGCAAAATGAACAGCCCAGCGGCGATGATGATCGCGGCGCCGGACAAGCCGGACGCGCCCGGCAGACCGCCGAACACCAGGAACCCGAGCAGGATGCCCCAGAGCAGCATCGTGTACTGGAACGGCACGATCGAGACCGCCGGGCCGAGCCGGAGCGCCATGTTGACGCAAAGATTGCCGCTCAAGGAGCCGAAGCCTAGCACCAGCATCAGCACGGTGGCAAACAACTGCTGAGCCATTAGGACCGAGGCGGGGATGGTCGGCAGCCGCCCCGTTGCGATCAGGAAGCCCGCGTAAAGGAAGCTCCCGAGCAGGGCGGACAGCGCGCCGAGGGACATTGGTCCCGCCGCCGGGTGCAACGCGACCACGACGCCGCAGAAGCCGATGAACACTGCGGTCCACCGCCGCCAGCCGACGTGCTCTCCCAGCAAAAATGCGGACAGCACGGTGACCCAAATCGGGCTGGCCTGGTAGTAGGTGATCACCTCCGCAAGCGGCAGGGTAATGAGTGCCCAGAAGAACAGGGACGCCTCGGCGGGCGCGAGCGCAAACCGCAGGAGTTGCAGCCAGGGGCGATCGCCGGTGACCAGAAGCGGCAGGCCGGCGCGATTGAGCTGCGGCAGCATCACCGCGAGCCCGACGACACCGCGAACGAGCATGAGTTGTCCGACGGTGTAGGTGCCGACCAACTGCTTGCCCAAAAGTGTCGTTCACGGCAAAGAGGAAGCTGCCGAGCACCATAAACCCAATGCCGCATAGGACACGCTGTCGGGCCGGGGCGAACAGCGTGGGGAAGGCCATTACCTCCGTGATATCACAGCAGGCCCAGCGTCGCCACCCGTTCGCCTTGCGACACGGTCGCCATGGTGGTTGCACGCACGAACAGTCCATCCTGCGGGGCCGTGACCGTCTCCAGTACGTCGCCGAACACGCTGTTAATCCGACAGAGCACGTCGCCCTGGCGCAATGCGGCGCCCAGCTCCGGAACGGTCGTCAGCAGGCCGCCAAAGCTAGCTCGCAGGCCGAGGAGGCCACGCATCGTATGGCTCACCACGGGCAGCTCCGCCGGGTCATCGAGCATGCCCAGGTGACGCATGCCGTTCAGGATGCAGCGCGCGCCCGTTGCCACGCACGCCTCCTCCAGCCGCCCGCCCTCGCCGATCTCGAACGTCAGCGCTGGGATGCCGGCCCGTGCGGCCTCGACGCAGAGGATGCCAGGGGCCACATACATGCCCTCGGTGCCCGCTACGACCCAGCCCGTGCCCATTGCCTCGCCCAGCTTCGTCGAGGCGTCGGACGCGGCCAGGCCTGGCCCAGGCAGAATCGCGATCGGCACGTAGCGGCCGCCGCGTGTGGGGGTGTGGACGTCGATCGCAGCAGTGCAGCGTGAGATGACCCGGAACAAGGTAGCAGCGACGATTTGGGCAACGTTGCCCCGGAGGTCACCCGGAAAACAGGTCCAGGCGTCCGAGGGAACCTGGTCGAGCGGGGACTTCAGGAACTGCGCGAGCGGCAGGCGATGGTCCGCCAGCAGCGCCAGGGGATGCTGCACCGGGACGCACACCACGCTGCCGCGGAGGCGCTGCGCGTCGAGCCGGGACAGCGCGCGCGACAGGATGGCGATGCCATTCACCTCATCGCCGTGGATGGAGGCGCCCAGGTACAGGATCGGACCCTGCTGTGCGCCGTGGATGATCCGCAAGGGCAGGGTCATGGTCGAGCCGTCGCCGAGGCTCAGGACGGGGATGCTTCCCCGTCGCTCCTGGCCCAGCGGGACCATGAGGCCCTCGATCTCCAGCATGCTATTCCGCCGCTTGCTGCTGCGCCAGCGCCGGCGAGTGATAACTGTTCAGCATGCGGTCCAGCGCGCCGGCCGCGCCTGTCCAGTCGCAAGTGCGGTAGGCCATGCCCGCCGTCGTGGTGCGGGGGCCGGAGTAGAACATCTCGTACTGCACGTGGCGGGATGCGAACTCGGAACCCAGCGCGTCCCAGGCAAGCTTCATCAGCTTCACCCGATCCACGCTGTCTCCCGCCGCGGACCGTTGCGTGCGCTCGATGAGGTAAGCGGTCTCCGGGTCGGCGAAGTCTGCCACCGAGGATGGCAGCATCAGCATGCCGCCGCCGGCCAGCTCGCGGATGGTCGTGACCATGCGGGGGTAGAGCCGTTGCGCCTGGACCTGCGCCGCATAGAGCAGGCCGCGGTCGGGCACGAAGTACGGACCGTAGAAAGCGCCCTTCGCCTCCATGCCGTGCACGAAGGCTTCGATCATGACGGCATCTGCGGCCAACTCGCCCAGCGTCTGCTGCACCGAGCCGAAGGCGGTGGTGCCGATTGTCTCGGCAATCCGCCGTGCGAGCGCCAGCAGGAAGCGCAGCTTCACCATCAGCCGGATGCAGGCCTGGTAGTTCTGGTAGGAATGGGCGGGGGTTTCATGCCACTGCGCGAGCTGCGCCGCCGGGTCGCGGTGGACAAAGACACGGTCCCACGGGATCCGGCAATCGTCGAAATACAGCAGCGCGTCGTTCTCGTCGAAGCGGGTCGAGAGCGGGTAGTCGAACCCGGAGGTCGCGGCCTGCTCGTAGGAGCGGCGGGACAGCAGCTTCACCCCTTTTTGCCCGAGCGGGACGATGGCGGTGAAGGCGTAACGGCTCTCGTCAGGCTTCAGCGGGCGCAGCGTGGTGACCATCACCTCGTTCGAAAGGACTGCGCCGGTACCGAGCATCTTGGAGCCGCGCACGGTGATGCCACCCTCATCCTCGTCCACGATGGCAACAGCGAGGCTGGCGTTCTGCGCCTCGCTGGTGCCCTTCGAGCGATCGCCCTGTGGGTCGATGATGACGTAGGACACGTACAAGTCGTTGTCCCTGGCGTACTCGTAATAGTCGCGTACCGCGCCCGAGCGGCCGCCGCCATGGCGGTCGTACACGTCCTGGCCCATAAACATCGCTCCGATCGTGGAGGCGACGTGGTCCGGGGAGCGGCCCATAAAGCCGTGGTGCAGCTCCGCCCACTCGGTCAGCGCCTGCCGGCGGCGGACCAGAGTGTCGTAGGAGGTCGGCAGCTCCCAAGCGCGGTTGACCCTGCGGCCGGTACCCCGCACCTCGAACGTCATTCGCTCCAGGTTCGCCGGCGCGCACTGGTAGTCGTAGAGGTCTGCGATGCTGCGACACGCGTTACGGAAGGCGGGATGGTCCGGCACCGAGGCAACCCGGCCGCCATCGAGAAGAACGCAGCGGCCGTCAACCAGGCTTCGCAGGTGGTCGGCACCAGATTTCGGCACGCGTATCGCTCCCGGATGGACCGGGGTAATTTGTTTAACCTAGTTAGCTATGTCAAGCTCCGAGCTTCGCAGCGGAGGCGCAATGCCGCCCAAACTTCCACTGACCGTTTCGCGTAAGGACCTGCTAGAAGACGGGGCAGACGATGTGTTCCGGACGTTGGTCACCGACTTGCTTCACTTCGGTGCGGCGCTGCAGCAGGCCCGGGAGCGGATCGCCGGAGGGATGGGCGTTTCAGCGCCGCAATACGCCATTCTGATGGCGGTCGCGCGTTCCGCGGCGCAGGGGCCCAGCGTCAGCGAGGTTGCGGCTATCCTCGGCGTCAGCGTGCCATTCGTGGTGGCGGAGAACCGGTGCCTGATCGCGGCGGGACTGCTCGCAAAGCGGGCCGACGCGCAGGATGGGCGGCGGGTGCGGCTGGCGCTGACGGCGCAATGCCGGGCGGCGCTGAAGCGGCTGGCGCCGATGCAGCGCCAGGTGAACGACGCCCTATTCGGGGATCTGGATGCGGTGGAGTTCCGTACGCTCCATGCGATTATGCGGAAACTGGTCGGGAAGGGATAGAGATCTTGAGGGAGCCGAAGCTAGGCGGAAAGACGGCACTAATCACTGGCGGCAGCCGCGGCATTGGCGCTGCAATCGGGCGGGCCTTTTCCGAAGAGGGTTGCGACGTTGCGTTCTGCCACGATGACGACCCCGCCGGAGCCGAAGCGGTCTGCGCAGAGATCGCCGCGTTGGGCCGGCGCGCCTGGTCGAGCCAGTGCGACATCGCGGATCCGGCCGCATGCCATACGTTATTCGTCCAAGCCGAGGCGGCATTCGACGCCATAGACATCCTGGTCAACAACGCCGGCGTCAGCGAGGAAGCGTTGGTCGAGGACATCAGTCTGGCCTCGTTCGACCGAATGTTGGCCGTCTTGCTGCGGGCGACCTTCGTTTTGTCGCAGCTGGCTTATGCTGGAATGAAGCGGCGGGGCTTCGGCCGGATCATCAACGTTTCGTCGCAGCTCGCCTACAAGGGCGCGCCGGGCCTTGCACATTACAGCGCCGCTAAAGCGGGCGTCATCGGGTTCACCAGAGCCTTCGCGCAGGAGGCGGCGGCGCACGGAGTACTTGTGAACGCGATTGCACCGGGCCCAGTCGATACGCGGTTGAACGACACGCTTTCGCCGGAGTGGAAGGCCTGGAAGATCGGCGGTTTGCCGTTGCGACGGTTCGGCACTCCGGAGGAGATCGCGCCAACCGCGGTGCTGTTGGCCTCCGCCGGTGGGGATTTTTACGTGGGCCAGACTCTGTCGCCAAATGGGGGGGACGTCATGCTTTAGTACTCGGATCCAATGAAGCTTTCGACGACCCAACCGTCATGGCGAGCGCGCCTAGTACCCACTATCACTGGACCGGGAGTCGTGATTCAAGCTCTGGATGAAGACGATCCCTTGCGCGACTACGATCACGCTGACGGTGGAGGAGCGGGCAGTGCTTGAGGCACTGAGCCGTTCCACCAAGTCCGAGGTTCGTATGCGGACGCGCGCCCGGATCGTGCTTTTGGCGGCAGGAGGCATGCCGACGCGCGAGATCGGCCGGTTTGTCGGTTGCACGACGGGCACGGCCTCGAAGTGGCGGGTGCGCTATGCGCGTGA
>CAXSGE010000086.1:0-16525 GCA_964236715.1 uncultured Acetobacteraceae bacterium
GCCGCAGGCGACCGCGCTGCCGCCCGGCGTGCGCATCCAGAACGGCGGCGACGCCGAGATCATGTCGGAGGTGTTCACGAGCTTCGGCCTGGCGATGGGCGCTGGGCTCGTGATGGTGCTGGGCGTGCTGGTGCTGCTGTTCCGCAACGTGTTCCAGCCCATCACCATCCTGCTGTCGCTGCCGCTGAGCCTGGGCGGCGTGATCCTTGCCTTGCTGCTGACCGGGGAGCCGATCAGCATGCCGGTCGTGATCGGCGTGCTGATGCTGATGGGCATCGTGACCAAGAACGCCATCATGCTGGTGGATTTCGCCATCGAGCGGCGGGCCGAGGGCATGAGCCGCGCCGAGGCCATCATCGACGCCGGGCGCAAGCGGGCGCGTCCGATCGTGATGACGACGATCGCCATGGTCGCCGGCATGGTCCCGAGCGCGCTGGGCCTGGGCGACGGCGGGGAGTTCCGCTCGCCCATGGCGATCGGCGTGATCGGCGGCCTGATCGTCTCGACGGTGCTGTCCCTGGTGTTCGTGCCGTCGTTCTACACGGTCATGGACGACGCGTCGCGCGTGGCTGGCCGGCTGTTCGGCCGGTTGCTGACGCCGCGCGACGCCGATGCGCCGGCCCAGCGCCACAAGCCGGTGAAGCCGGCAGCCCCGCCGTCCGCCGGGCAGCAGGCGGCGGAATAGGAGCTAACGCGCCCGCGTCGTGTGCCGTCGGGCTGGGGTGCGGGCTGGGGCGGCTGGCTTCTTGGCCGGCGCGGCAGTTGGGGCGGCGACGGGCTGGCCCTCGCCCGGCAGCACGGTCACGTCCACCCGCAACGGGGTGTCGGACGCCCCGGCCGTGCGCGCCCGGAGCGCCACGGTGAAGCTGTCGGGTCCGGCATAGCCAGCGTTGGCGGTGTATTCGATGCGGGTCTGCTGGTTCACCGCCTGGATATACACCCGGCCATGCGCCGGGCGCGTCTTCACCAGGCCGAGGCTGAATGGCTGCCCGTCCTTTTCCGCCGTGAACACCCCGCACCAGCCGTCATTGCTCATGGTGATCGTCGCCGGAGTCGCCGCCGCCAGGTCGACCTTGGACGGGGTGCAGGTTTTGGCAATGCCGTCGTTCTGGAGATCGACGGCCTGCTCGGTCGGCGTTGGCTTCGCGGCGCAGCCGGACAAGGCGACGGCGGCGAGCGTCGCGATCAGTTTGGTATGCAAGGATCGGCTCCTAGTCGGCAGTGAGGCGCCTGACTGCCACAAGCGGGCCGTAACGCCAAGCCATCGAGTGGAGGCGGCCATGGTGCGATTAGTCGACGATCCGCATCGCCGCGCTGGCGTATTCTGGCCAAAAGTGATTTATATCACTTACGAAAAGATTTGAGGATGCCAGGCACAATGGTTTGGCTGCACGCGCCGGCAGTTCGATGGTTCGCCCAGCCCGGCTCGGGCCAGCAGCCAGCCTTGGGCATGTCGCTGCCATGACGGAGCAGGCACCCGGCGGCACCGCTGTCATAATTCCGTTTTTCCAACGGAAGCCCGGGCTTTTGGCGGCGGCGATACGGTCGGCGCTGGCCCAAGAGGCCGCCGGGCCAATCACCGTCGTGGTGTGCGATGACGCGTCGCCCATCCCGGCCGGCACCGAGTTGGCTGCGCTTGCCCCCGACCAGTGCGAGCGGGTCATCCTTGTTCGGCAGGCCAATGGCGGCGTCGGCGCTGCACGCAACGCGGCGCTCGACGCCGTGCCGCCCGGCACCGAATGGATCGCCTTCCTCGACTCCGACGACCGTTGGGAGCCATCGCACATCGCCCGGGCGGTGGCAGCGCTGCGGGAAGGCTTTGATTTCTTCTTCGCCGACGCGCTGCGCGAGCCGCAAACGCTGACGCATTTCCAGGCCGCCGCATTCAAGTCGAGCCTGCATGAGCCCATCGGCGTTATGCCGGGCCTGTTTCAATTCGTCGGCGACTTCCTGACGCAGAACCTGCAGATATCGCCGGTGTCGATATCGACGGTCGTGATGCGGGCCAGCGCATTAGCCGGGCTGCGTTTTTCCAATATGGTGTTCGAGGACCTGCTGTTCTGGTTCGACGTGGCAAGGCGACCGATACGAGTTGCGTTCGATGCCACGCTGCAGGTTCATTATGGGCATGGGGACATCACGCTTGCCCAAGATTGGCGGTCGCAGCAGGCCTTGAGGACGTGTTTCCTCTATCATCGCATCTTCACGCACGTTGCTCGCGAGTTCGACCTGACATTTGAGCAACGGGGTATCCTGGAAGCGCGTATGGCGCAGAACCGCCGGAGTTTTTGCGTCGCCATGCTGGCCCGCCTGCGCCATGGGCAAGCGCCAGCTTGGCGGGTTGTGGCCGGTCTTGCGAGGTTAGACTCACGACTGATTGCATCCTTGCTCAGGGTCGCCGCAACCGAGGCCGCCAGGCGCATGCCATTCGTTCAGCGCTTGCCGACCGCCTGATATGCCTAATGCACGGATGGAAATTGCGCCGATGCTGAGACATGTGGTCGGGCATGTCGCCGGACGTGCCGGGTTCGAGATGGTCGCAAAGTGGCGAATGCCGAACCTGGCTTACACACGCCGTTTGCAGACTCTCTTTAAGGATCTTGCCATCACGTCGATCATCGACGTCGGCGCCAATGCCGGGCAATTCCATGATCAGATGCGCGCCGAAGTCGGTTTTGCCGGGCCGATCTATTCATTTGAGCCCGACCCGGCCCTAGCTGCGGGGCTGGCGCAGCGTGCCGCGGCGGACCCGGAATGGACTGTCTTCCCAGTCGCACTTGGCGCTGCCGCCGGGATGATGGCGTTCAACGTCATGCAAAACTCAGTCTATAACTCATTCCATGCACCAGATTTGGCGCAGTTGGCCCACCACGGCAATGGCAATGCCGTGGCGCAAACGGTCGACGTCGAGGTGCGGACGCTGGACGCGATGGCCGGTATCGTCCCTGACCTCGCGCATACGTACCTCAAGGTGGACACGCAAGGTTTCGACCTTGAGGTGTTGAAGGGCGGCCGGGAGAGTGTGCGAAAGCTCCCCGCCCTGCAAACGGAAGTTTCCCTGAAGCGGCTCTATCTCAATGGCCCGTCCATGGAGGAGTCGATAAAGGCGTTCTCCGAACTGGGGTTCGCGGTCGCCGACTTGTTTTTAGTCTCGACGGACGGCGATCACCGGGCCGTCGAGTTTGACTGCGTGATGGTGCGGGACAGCCGGGAAAACTGAAACCCGCTCATTTGCCGCGGAGTAGGCCGGGCCGCCGTGCACCCGCGTAGGACACAGTCGAGCAGCAACCGTCCAGGCATACGCAGTGGCTTTGAGGCGACACATAGGGTCTAGCCGGTCCCACGTCGCTATCCCGCCGCAACCAGCATTGCTCTCCCGTGTTGTGCGATCACGTATCTGTTGCGGCGGACGCAGCGAAGGAATTTGCGTATGGACGGCGGATCGAGAACAGGGCGGTCCATGACGCCCCAGCCTGGCGAGTGGGGCTACTCCGCACAAAACAACGAAGTAACTTTGCCAACTTGATGCGCAACCTCGGCGGCCAGATGACAACCAGGTTTTCACCCGCCGCGCCGCCGCTGCTTTGCGCCGTGCTGCTGTGCGGCTGCACTGTCGGGCCAAATTTCGCGCGGCCCAGCTTCTGGTCCCCGTCCTCGTGGTTCGGGACGCGGGCCGCCTCGCCGCAAAAACTCGAAGCCAGCATGCCGGTGGCCGAGCCGGTCGATCCCGAATGGTGGAAGCAGTTCAACGATCCGGAGCTGACCGGCCTGGTGCGCCGGGTCGCCGCCAGCAACCTGGACGTGCGCGCCGCGACTGCCCGCCTGGCGCAGAGCCGGGCCCAGCGCGGCATCACCGCCGCCGACGAGTTCCCGCAGATCAACGGCAACGCCTCCTACACCCGCCAGCGCATCAGCCGCCAGGGCGTCATCACCGTGGTTGGCAGCAGCGGGTCGAGCGGCGGCTCGCCCGGCACGCAGTCGAACGGGCTTGGCGGCCAGCAAGGCGCTTTCCCAACTGGTGGGGCCGGCATTCCCCCGTTCGACCTGTTCCAGGGCGGCTTCGACGCATCGTGGGAGCTCGACCTCTGGGGCCGGGTGCGCCGGGCGGTGGAAAGCGCCGACGCCAGCCTCGAAGCCTCGACCGAAGCCCGGCGATCCCAGTTGCTGTCGTCGATTGCCGAGGTGGCGCGCGACTACGTCCAGCTACGCGGCACCCAGGAAACGCTGCGGATCACGCGGGACAACCTTGCCAGTGCCCAGGACAGCGCCGGGCTGACCAACGCGCGCTACCGTGGCGGCCTCGCGACCGACCTCGACCTCGCCAACGCGCAGGAGCAGGTCGAGGCGACCGCCGCCAGCATCCCGCAACTGGAGCAGCAGGAAGCGCAGTCGATCAACGCCATCGGCCTGCTGCTGGGCATGCCGCCGGCGGCGCTGCGGGCCGAGCTGTCGCCGCGAAAGCCGGTGCCGCCAGTGCCGCCCAAGGTGCCGGTCGGCCTGCCGTCGGAACTGGCCCGGCGCCGTCCGGACATCCGCCAAGCGGAAGCGCAGCTCCATGCCGCGACCGCCGATATCGGCATGGCGAAGGCGGATTTCTATCCGAAGCTGACCCTTTCCGGCAGCGTCGCGTTGCAGGCGACGCAGATCAAGAACCTCGGCTGGTCGGCCGGCACTTATTCGTTCGGCCCCAGCCTGACAATTCCGATTTTCGAGGGCGGACGGCTGCGACGCACCGTCGATCTGCGTGAGGCGCAGCAGCAGGAAGCAGCGATCAACTATCAAAGGACAGTGCTGCAAGCGTTCACCGACGTGGACAATGCGCTGATCGCCTATGCGGCGGAGCAGCGCCGGCGCGCCCGGCTGATGGCGCAGGCGGCGCATAGCCGCCAGGCGCTCAATCTGGCGCGGAGCCAGTTCCGCAGCGGCATCTCCGACTTCCTGCAGGTCTTGACGGCGCAACGCACGCTGCTGTCGGCGGATCAGCAGCTTGCGGACAGCACTGCCACGGTGTCGGCCAACCTGGTGGCGCTTTACAAGGCGCTGGGGGGTGGCTGGGAGCCTGACCTGCCGGTGGAGACGACGGTCGCACGCCGGTGAGCCTCCGCTAAATACATTCCGATATTGCAATTAATGTGCTAGCCTCCGTCGATATGGTTCTTCGGAAGGTTGTCGCATGATCTCCTGGTTCTCTCCGCTTCGGCTGAGGGCTATCGCTTTCGCGGCGGTTTCCGGCCTCCTGCTCAGCGGTTGCGCCGGAGGAGCCGGAGCCTACGATGCAAGCCTCAGCCCCGCGCAAAACCAGCTTCGCCAGTCCAACGCACGGTTCAACCAGACCATTGGCGAAGGTGCTGGGGCTGGCGCATTGCTGGGCGGCGTCGCCGGCTTGGCGCTGGGTGGTAGGAACCGTGGGCAGGCTGCGCTGATCGGGGCCGCCGCTGGTGGTGCGCTGGGCGCCGGCGCGGGATATGCGGTGGCGCGCAACAATCTGAACCGGTCGAGCACCGAGGCGCAGTACAGCGACGCGATCCAGCAGGCAGGCGCCGAGGCGAAGGTTTATCGTGATGCTGCCGCATCATCGGCACAGATTGCTGATGACGCCAATGCCGACGCTGCAAGGCTCAGAACCCAATATCGCGCTCACCAAATCAGTCAGGCGCAATATCGTGCTGGCCTTGCGAGGTATCAAACCGACAATGATGCTTTGCTCAATCACATTCAGAAGGCACGGCAGGCCTCAGCGGCGATTCGACAGGAAAGCCAGGTCGCATCTGGTTCGAATCGCACTCAGCTAGCCAACTCGGCTGCTGACATCGAAAGGTCAACACGGCAGGCCGAGCAGAATCAGCTTCGGCTGAGCAAGATGATGGAAGGCGAGGCATGAGGGCGTTATTAGTTGGAAGCGCGTTGCTCGGCCTCGCTGCATGCACGCCGCAGCAGTGCGATCCGTCGCAGGCTGGCTTCTTTAGCGGCATAGGCTGTGCAGCCTCCGGCAGCTATGCCACGCGCAACCAATACCAACAGTCCGAGCTTGCACAGCAAAACATGGCCGCATCGCAGAGCCGTGCCCAGGCGCAGAACGAGGGCGCGCGCGCCAGCCAGGCGTTGCTCACGCGTGACCAGGCCCGCCTTCGTCTGGGCGCCGTCGACCGGCAGACTGCCCAGCTTCGGACACGTCTCAATGCTGCTCACGCCCGCGGCGATATGAGCCAAATCCGATTGAGCGACGCACAGGCCGAACTGAATGCCCTGCAGCGTGAGCGTGCCAGGCTGCAAGGGGGTGCCACCGACGAGCAGATGCGTGCGTTGGAGGATCATGAACGGCGACTGCGGGATCAACTTACTGGAGCTTAACGTGCCCCCTGAACTTCTGCGCGCGTCAGAGCCGTGATCTGCGCCTTTGCCGCGTCCCGCTGCATCGGATGCCCCTCCACGAGCGTCGCCGCGTGCTGCTGCAAAAGCGGCAGGAACGGCAGCATAGTGTTTTGCGAACGCGCGGATACCTCCTGCCGCAGGATCCCCAACTGCGTCGCGATCGCCAGCCGCGCCGGGCCGGTCGCGATCTGCCGCACCAGGCGCATGTAGCCGTCCATCGACGCATCCGCCTGCGCCAGGTTGCGCGCCGCCGCCTCCTTGGCGAAACGCTGGTCGTCCGGCTTGGTCAGGTCTCGCCCGATCTCGGTCTGGATGCGGGCGCGGTTGGTAAAATCCCAAACGTTTTGCGCCAGCAGCACCCCGGCCTCCAACTGCGCCAGCAGTGCGACGCCGGCAGCGTCCAATCGCTCCCGCTCGTTGATTGCAAGCCGCGCCGAGAGCCGGTCGAGGCCCTGGCGCAAGCCCTCGTCCCCCGTCTGCTCCCGGATTGCCTTGAGAATGACCTGCGGGTCGTCGACTGCCTGCTGACGCGCGCCGCTCACGTCGGCAAAGGCGGCGCGGGCGCGCTCGACCTCCGGCAGGTCGCCGACTGCCGGGGCGGAGAGGACCAGGCGAAAACCCATTGTGGGCAGCCGGGTCGGCTCGCCCGTCGTGCTGTCGAATGGCGAGATCTCGTCCCGCATCGCCGTGTGCAGGCTGGCCGGATTGGACATGGTATAGTTGCCGCCGCGCACGGCGATGCCGCCGGCCTGGCCATGCGGGCGGCCGACGCGGTTGAGGCGGTAAGGCTCCAGCATCATCTGCCCGGCGTTGCCCAGCATGTCGTAAAGGCCAAGCGGGTTCGGCAGCCGCTGCCCGACTTGGCCGACCCGGCCCCCCGCCGCCCTGCCGCCGGCCAGGATGTAACGGTCCGGCCCTTCAGGCATCGGCCAGTTAGGCGCCAAGAACTCCTCTGGCGTCACCTGGTCGCCGCCACGGGCCGCATACTCCCACTCGTCCTCGGTCGGCAGCCGCGCATAGCCGGCCGCAACGCCCCGATGCGGCAGCTTGCCGGGTGCGTTCTTCAGCAGCCAGGATGACCATTCCACGGAGTAGCCGAATGCTTGCTGCCAGGACACGGACGTCTTGGCCATCCGCCCTGCGGCCGACGGCTCCGGGCACTTGGGAGTAAGCGCCGCGAACTGGTCCTGCGTCACGTCATACTTGCCGATGTAGAACCGCCGTCCGCTGCCGCCAGGGATGGGAAACGGCGCGGCGAGGAACGCGCCGCGTAGGTAATCGCTGTAGCCGAGCTCGGTATCAGCCTGGCCCAAGATCAGCGCGCGGTCGTCGAGCGGCCCGGGGCCGGATGGCACGTCGACCGGACGGAACGCCATGGCGCCGCCGCAGGGCAGGGGCAGGATGAAATCGCCCTCCGCTGGCTGCGGGTTGAACCAGCGCGGGTCCCATTCGGCCGCTTGGGCGCCGCCGGGAAACAGCAGGATCGCCAGCGCCAGGCGCATCGGTTTCATGGCGCGCTCAACCCTTCCCAAGGTTCGACCCGCGCCGCCCGGGTGCCCGCGGCGGCGGCGACCAGCGTTGCGCCAAGCAGGGTGACTGCCGCGGCCACAGCCGCCAGCCCCGGCGTGATCAGGCAAAGCGGGCGATCCAGCGCGAGCGTGCCGGCAAAGACGCGGTTCACGACAAACGAGGCCGCCAACGCCGCCATCAACGCCGCCGCGACGCCCAATACGGCCAGCACGGCGGCCTGCGCGATCGGGAACAGCCGCAACGACCCGGCCCGCAGCCCCAGGAACCGCAACTGCGCCAGCGGCACGCGCTTCCGCTCGACATTCGCCCATAATCCAGCGCCCAGCGACACCAGGAAACCAAGCCCGCCCAGCCCCGCCACCAGGCCGAACAGCAGGCCCAGGTTGCGGTCGATGCGCAGCAGCCCCGAAACATCGGCGGCACGGGACACGACCTCGATCCCCTGGGCCTGCAACGCCGCATCCAGCGCCGGCACTGCCTCCAGCCGCCGGGCATACAGGCGAAAACCCGCATATTCCGCCTGGTCGGGTGCAACCAGCGCAGCAACCGTGTCCGGCGGGCCGGCCCGGCCGTCCTGGAAGTCCTCGACCAACACCGCCAGGGCCAGCGGCACGAAAGCCGCATCCCGGGCGAAGGCCGACGGCGGCGCAACCGCCTGCACCACCAGGGCCAAAACGACGCTCTCCCGCCGTCCATCCAGTACCCGGGCCAGCCGTCCAACCAATGCGTCGCCCGCGCCGACGCGCAGCCGTGCCGCGGCGGACGCGGTCAGCACGACGGTGTCGGTCCCCGTGGGACCAATCGGCAGCAGCGGGTCGCCCGGCGCGGTCGGGATCAGCTCGACCCGCGCGCCGGCGCCGGGCGCTTCGGGGCGCTCAACGAGCAGGCTTGCCGCCAGCGTGCGGGTGCGCGGCGCCAAGAACACGACATCCGGCCAGGCGGCCAGACGGGCAAGCAGGGCCGCATCGAAGCTGCGGTTGGACGCGGTGGTGATCTCACGCGCCCGCGGGTCCTCCAGCAGGATTTCGCGCAGGCCCTGGATCACGCCGGCGCGCAGCCCGGCCAGGATCACCAGCGGCGCCAGTACCGCCGCCAGCGCCAAGATGGTGCACGACGCCAGCAGCCGCTCGGCCAGGAGGTCCGCCATCGCGAGCCGGATCGCGGTGCCCCACTGCTTCATGCGGGCCAGCAGAACCGGGTTTGCACCGCGTCGGCGTCGGGCCGGCAGGGCGCGATGGCATAGCC
Source organism: uncultured Acetobacteraceae bacterium (assembly GCA_964236715.1). Taxonomy (GTDB): domain Bacteria; phylum Pseudomonadota; class Alphaproteobacteria; order Acetobacterales; family Acetobacteraceae; genus CAHJXG01. The sequence continues at coordinate 9,148 of CAXSGE010000086.1, forward strand.
GGCCGCCGCCGCCCGCGCCGCATCATGCGTGGTGATGACCAGCGCCGCGCTGTCCTCGGCCGCAATGCGGGTCAGCAAATCCAGGATCTCGTCAGCCTGTGCGGGATGGACCGCCGACGTGGGCTCGTCCGCCAGCACGATGCCGGGCCGGTGCGCCAGGGCACGGGCGACGGCGGCCCGCTGACGCTGTCCGACCGACACGGCCGCCGGCATCCGGTCCAGGATGGCCGCGATTCCAAGGCACTTGGCCAGCGCCATGACGCGCCGGGGGTCGGGCCGGTTGAGGATGCGCTGCGGCAGCGCGATGTTGTCCCGCAGGCTCAGGAACGGCAGCAATGCGCCGGTCTGCGGCACGAAACCTACATGGCGCGCCCGCTGTGCCGCGAGCGCATCGTTTTGGCCCGTGCGCCACAACGCCAGCGCGTCGATGCCTGCGAGCGTCAGCGCATCGCCGGCGTCGGGACGCAATGCCAGCGCCATCAAGGCCAGCAGCGTGCTTTTCCCGCAGCCGGACGGTCCCACGACGGCGACGCGCGACCCCTGCGCGACCTCGAACCGCTCGATCAGCAGGGTGAACCGGCTGCCAGCGGCCGCGACGCTGCGGCTGATCCCCTCGGCCCGGAGCGGCGCCGGGCGAAATGCGACGTTCAAGGCAGGGCTTCGATCGGCACCGGGAACAGCGCCTCCCCGGCGGTGCGCGAGCCCGACAAGTCCACCCAAAGGTCGGTGTTCGACTGGAACTCCTGGTACAGCCGCAGCTTTGCCTCGATGCTGTTCAGCACGGTGCGCTGGGCGATGGCGCCCATAGCGACCCAATCGGCCTCCTGGATGTCCATGATCTCCGACTGGTAGGGCAGGTCGTCCAGGTATTCCCCCAGCAGCGCGCCGATGCGCTGTGCGCCGGTGATGCGCTGCGGGTCCCGGGCCGCGGCGGCGAAGGTCGCGCGCAGTTGGGTGAAGAACGTGCGCGGCTCGGTGCGGCCCGCCAGCCCGGCCTGCAAGATCGTCTGCAGGCTGTGCGCCAGGTCGGACAACTGGTTGCGGGTCAGCAGCACCCGTATATCCAGGCTGGACACCGCCGGGTCCTGCAGGTCGCGGTCGGTGGTCCAGCTCCGCACCACGTCGGGCGCCTGGATGTTCTGCGCCCGGCCCAGATAGGTCAGGCGCATCGCCTCGCCCACCACGCGCACGGCCTCCTGCATGGCTGGGTTGCCGGGCGCCGGTCCCGCCACCGGACGGCCGGCCGCCTCGCCGACCTGGCTCAGCAAGGCATGGGTGAGTTCCTGCACAGTGCGGGCAAATCCGTCCGGCGCACCGTTCGAAACCAGGAAATACAGCGGCCCGGCCGCGCCGAACTGCGTGAGCTCGCGATACTGCGCCGCCGCCGGCTCGTGGTCGTGCCGGGCCCGGCCCTCGGGCGTCAGCAGATGGATCGCGAACACGGCGACGCCCTTGGCCTTTGCCAACTCGCGGATTTCCGCGATGTTGAGGTGCGTCAGGCTATGCGGATGCTGCGCTGTCCTGGCGCCAGCGTCGGTTATGAGCACGATGTAGCGGCCCGCCATCGGCAACCAGTCGATCCCGTCCAGCGCCGCCTTGATCCCGCCGATCGGGTCCTCGTCGAAGCCGTTGGAGCTGGCCGTCGCTTCCTGCGCGGTCGCCACGCCGACATTGATGCTGTCCGGCGGCTGGCTGAAATCCGGTTTGCCGCAGATTTTGGTGCTGTATTCCAGGCCGGGGCTGTCGGCCAGGCTGTCCCGGTAGGCGACCAGGCCGAAGCGGAAGTTGTCCCGCACCGGCGTATTGCCGATGCTGGCGACGATGCCGCGGATCGCCTCGCGCGTGCGGTCGATGTAGGGCTGCATGCTGATCGTCGTGTCGAGCACGAAGACGACGCCGGCCTTGAACTGCGAAGGCGGCGCGGGCGGGGCGGGCGGGCGCTGTGTTTCGGCAGGGGCGGAGACCACTTCCAGCAAGCGGAGCGGCGGCCCGATCTCGCGCTCGATCGTTTCGGCCGAGAGGATTGGCATCAAATAGAAATTGCGGGCGAAATCAACGGCAGTTGCGGGCTCGATCGCCATCACCGGGCCGGGATCGGCGCCGGGCGCGGTGGCGGCGATGCGGAGCGCGTTCGCACGCTGGCCCGCCTGGCCGTCCATCATCAGCAGGCGCTCGTCGCGCTCGGAGCGCAGGAACAGCACCGGCTGCCGGCCGGCCGGGTTGGTGAATGCGGCGACCATCGTGTGCTTCCACTCGATCGCCTTGCTGGCCTGCAGCCAGCCCTCCGGATGGCCATCGGCGGTGCGCCCGACCTCAATTCGTGCGGCGTCGCCAGCGCCCGGCGGCTTCGCATAGACATAATAGACGGTGAAGCCCGGCACCGGATGGGCGTTCTGGCCATCGGGCTGCGCCGACAGCGTGGCACCAGGGCGGGCGATGACGCGCTGGAACAACGACTGCTTGCCGTCGATGAGCAAGGGCGTCCGCGCGGCCACTTGCGCGAAGGCTATGCCCGGCAGCAGCGCCAGCACGGCGCAAAGCAGGCGCGGCATCAGCAGGCGGGGCGTCATGGCCAGAAATCCTTCAGGCTGAGGTTTGCGCCGAGGTCGCCGGCCTGCACCCGCGATTGCAGGTTCTGCCGCAGGGCCTCCCGCGGCGCCGCCACGTCCGCGCCGCCCCGGGTGGCATCCCGGTAATACCGCGCGGCCTGGCGTGGATCGGGCCGGGGAATGGGACCGCCGGGCTGGAACAGGACGGGATCGTAAAGCCGGCCCAATGCCGCGGCGGCGGCAGGGTCGGCGCGGTCGGCCGCAGCCTCGAGCAACAGCAGGCCATCGTCGCGGCGATCCGATTGCAGGCGCCGTTCACCCTCCGCAGCGATGGCAGCCGGGTTTGGCGCGCGGGTCAGCACGTCCGGCACCGAAAGCCCGCCGAGCCCAGCGGCCGCAGTCGGCGGAACCGGCGCGTCGGATGCAGGAGCAATGGCGGGCACTTCCGCCACTGCCGTTCGATCCGTCCCGTGGCTGCGCCAGTAGTTGAGGCCGGTGCCAAGCAGCAGCGCGACAGCGCTGGTCGCAAGGACCAGTGTCCGCAAAACCTTCATCGAAGGCAGGCCAGAGGACGGGCGGGCTGACGCTAAATCTGGCCCCTGCACCAGCGGCGGGGCCTGCAGGGGCAGCTTATCCACAATGGCTGGTTGCTCAACCACCGGAGGCTCGGCTGGCGGCTCAGGCAGCCGGCTGCCGCCCGTGTGCTGGGGCACGATGTCCGGCCACGATAGGCCCACCTGCGCCAAGCCGGCCCCGGGCACCGAGATTTCATAGACCCCGGCCTCCAGATGCTGGCACACGCCCCAGCCCACATGCAGCACGAGGTCGGGTCCGCTGGCCTCCGCGCGGTCGGGCTGCAGCAGCACGTCGCTGCTCTGCCATCCGCCCGGCCCCAGCTTGTCGTCGCCCCACCCGGCGTCGCGCTGCATGCGGAAGCCCGGCGTGCCCACAGCCGCAGCCGCATCCGTCACCCATATCACCGCATGGCCGGCTGGGTGCCTGGGATCGGCTTCGGCCCGCGCGGTCAAGCTGCCTCTAACTGGCGCAAGATGCCGCCCAACGCCTCGTTGGCTGGAATGTCGAGGCCCGATGCCGACGGGTCCTGCACATTGTCCTCGAACAGCCGGGCCATGGCGAAGATCCAGTCGACGTGGAACGTGTAGTCGTATGCGGCTGGCGTCTCGCCAAGCATCGGCTGGCCCTGCATGGGCGACCGCGGCGTGAACACCGCGCGGTCGCTGCCGGTAGGCCGCGGACGGCGGTCGAGCGGCATGCGGTCGAAGTCCAACTGGTGGACGAAGCCGTTGATCCCGGCCTCCACCAGCATGATCGGCTTCTGCGCCGCGCTCGGGCTGCGATGCTGGAAGCTGGCGCGCAGCCGCAGGTCCTGCGCGATACGATCGCGCAGTTCGAGCCGCCGTGCCGCAGTCATGATCTCGTTGACCAGATTGGCGGCCTGCTCGCGCGGCAGGTGGAACACGCTCGGCGTCGCCGGGTCGTCGGCGAGCGCCAGCAACTGGCGGTTCCACTCCGCCAACGCCAGGTCGGCAAAGCGGTCGAACCGATCGCGGGCCTGGAGCTTGGGCGGGGCGGGTTCATCGTCCAACAGGCCGCCCAAGGCACTCAGGTAATCGTTGTGCGAACCTACGGTGCCGATCGGCGTCGGGGCGTCGTCCGCGTTCGACTGCAACTCCCAATAGACCGAGCTGATCAGGTCCTGGGTCACCTGCATCTGCCGGATCAGCGGGCCGAACATCTGCGCCTGCGCGCAGGCCAGCAAGGCCTGCGCCACGCCCCTGGCATCCCGCTTCGCCCGTGCCAGCTCGGCCGCCAGGTCCCCGGTATGGAAATACGGGCGCAGCCGGTGCGCCATGTCGGTGGCCAGCTCCTCGATGCGTCCGGCAACCTGGTCCGCCTTGGTCTGCGGATCGCAAACCGGGCGCAGCGCCTCGGCCAGGTAGCTGATGCCGCCGTCCCCTGGCGACAGCGCCGCGTCCCAGGCCCGGGCCGGATCGGCGAAATGCGCCCGGACCAGGCCGTTGCCGAGATATGCCTTCTGCCGCCGCAGCACATCCGCCGCCGCCCGGGGCGCGATGCCCGTCTCGGCGCCGTCCGCGTAGTCCATGACCGCCGCGAACCCGATGGCCGTGCTGCGGAGCCAGAACGTATTGCTGAACGGACGGCCTGGCGACCAGGCGCGTGGCCAGGCGTGCGCCTTGCCGAAGAACTCCAGCAGCGACGCTTGCACCCGCGCGGTCCAGCGCTGGCCGCTCGCGACATCCTCGCCGGCCTTGTCCTCGAACTCGCCGTCGAACTTCGTGAGCACCAAGAACAGGCTGTTGCGCTGCCGGGCGCGCGCTTCCGGGGTCGCGCCGATGGTCTGGCCGATCCAGTCACCGATCATGTTGGGCAGCGTCTGCACGTCCTGGTTCGACGGGCCGACGCATAGCAGCATCGCCGCGATCTCCTGCTCGGCGTTGTAACGCTGGAACAAATAGGCGACTTTGCCGCGCAGGAACACGCGGCCCAGCCGGCCCGGCTGCGCCAGGAAGCTTTCGGGATCGACGATCTCCTCCCGGGTCCGCGCGCCGGGGAAGTCCAGCAGGTCGGTGTGCTCGAAAAAGTCCCATGGACGCTCGGTGAGCGGCACCGTGATCTCGGCGATCAGCGCAGCCGCCACTGAACGGTCGATCATCGCCGACGTGCCAGCCGCGGACACGACGGACAGCGTGCCGCGCCCCGCGTCGCCCAGGCCGAACACCATGTCCGCATCCAGCACGCTGGTTTCGCGCGGCATCAGTGCGTCGAGCCCGCAAAACGCCGTGTCGGGAAAGCCGAGCGCCGCGAGCGCCGCCGTCAGTTGCCGCGCCACGTCCGTGAAGGCCGCGGTCCCGTTCCAAAGCGGCGCATAGGCTTCGGCCCGCGCCTCGGGCGGCAGCCGCGGGATCACGGCGGCGGCGTGTGCCCAGTAGGCGGGACCCAGCGCCTGCAGCATCGGATGGCTGCCGAAATGCAGGTCGAAGTATTCGCGCAACTCCTCGATGTCGTCGGCCACAAGCCCGCCCTGCGCCGCGCCGCCCGCCTGTTGCGACAGCCCGGCGAACAGCGCGGCGATGGCGGCCGGGTCCGGCGGGCGCAGGTCGCGTATCTTGAAATCCTCCAGGAAGGCGTTGGCCAAAATCTTCACGATGTCGGTTTGCGACATCAGCCGCACCGGCACGGGCGCATGCGCCGGCGCACGCTGGGAGCGCAGCGAAATCGCACTTGCGATTTGCGCGGGCTCCGCAGCCGCCACGCCGCGTATCGTGAAGCGCGACACCAGCCCCGTGCTCTCTTTTCCGCCTTGCGGGTTAAGATCCTGTAAAAAGTTCAGCCGCTTGTCGCCGTATGCCGCCACCAGCGGCTGGCCCGGACGGGTGGCGAGCGATGACACCAAGTAGCTTTTTCCGGCCTGGGATGCGCCGAACACCGCAACGCACATCGGACGCTCCGCAGCCGCGCGCAGCCGGGCAGCGCGCCGGCCGAACCGCCGGAAGTCGCGGGTGAGCGCCACCGGGTCTTCCTTCAGCCGGGTGCGGTTCGCCTCCAGCCAGGCTGCGCCACCCTTGGCGACATCGGCAACAGCGGCGGCACGCGCGACCGCCGTTTTCATGGGATCGCCAGCCGTCCGGTGTCGCGCCAATAGCCGTCCTGGTCATCGATGGTCTGCAGCCGCAGCCGCACATCCTCACTGCGCTGCGTGGCGCCCGAAGCATCCACGACCTCGTCCACCACGAAGCTCTCACGCTGCATCTCGGCGTCGGCGCCGTCGGGGTCGATCTCGCGCCGGGCAACGGTGACGGTCAGCGGCAGGTCCATGCGGTGGGCGTCGTCGGGGTGGGCGAACTCCATCAGATACAGCGGCGTCGCGGTCCAGCGCGCGATTGGCAACTGGCGGAAGCCCAGATGCGTCATGGTCTGGAACGCGACCTTGAACGCCACGTCCCCTGCGGGCGGCCCGTCCAGGTCCAGGTTGCGCAACAGCACGTTTTCTTCGCGGATTTGGCCGTTGTTATCCATTTTGCCAATGTAACGAGCCGTGGACCGCATTGATAGCTTGGTCGTGCGCAGCGTGAAATTCCGCAGCCGGCCCTCCGCCTGCACACACAATGCAGCACCCACCGCGGCCGTCGTTTTCGGGTCGTCGATCCGGTTGGCGGCGTCGCGGAACGGATACTTCTCGCCGACCCGGTAGCGATGCATGCCGACGATGCGGTGCGGCGGCACCGGCGCCTTCGCCAGCACCATGTCTCCGACAATGCGCAGCCGCGACGGCCGGCCCGACAGCAGCAGCACGTCGCAGTCATAGGCCCAAACGACCTCGCACAGGTCGGCCAGCACGGGGCCGAGCACCGCGGTCACCACGGGCTCGACCTGCTGGGTGGTGACTGCGATGAGAACGTCCGCCACCCGGAAGCCCTGCGCGCCCGCAGCCTCGGCGGCGCGCTCCAGGTAGGCCATGGCGCGGCCGGACCGGTCGAGGCCGTCGCCCATGATGTCTCCGACCGTGCGGCGCAGCACCTCGCCCGCCGCCCGGCCCTCGATGGCCTCGTAGCCGCGCAGGATCGCGATCCCGACGGGTTCCAGCACCATGGAGACGAAAAGCCGCCGCTGGTGCCGTTCCGGTTCCGATTGGCCGCCCTGGTCTTGACCAAGGGTGCGGCTCAGCAGCGCGCGAGGGTCGGCGACCCCGGCCTCGCGCAATGCCGCAGCGAATGCCGGCAGCGCAACGGTGGTGATGATCCGCTCCAGCACGTCGTCGCCGGCGATCTTGAAGCTTTCGCGGAACT
>CAXSGE010000087.1:0-16104 GCA_964236715.1 uncultured Acetobacteraceae bacterium
CGTGCCGGTCGAGACGGTGGGGGTGGCCGAGTTCACCCGCGGGCCGTCGCTCGCGATCAGCACGTCCGCGGCTAGCCGGTCGCGGTTTGCGGCGACGAACTCGCGCAGGCCCTGGCTGCCGCGCTCCTCCGCCATTTCCAGGATCAGCCTGAGGTTGAAACCAAGGTGTCCGCCGCGCTCGGCCAGCACGGCTTCCAGCGCCGATAGATTTAGCGCGTGCTGGCCCTTGTTGTCCGCGGACCCGCGGCCATACCAGCGGCCGTCCTCCTGCGTCAGCACCCAAGGATCGAGCCCCGCGCGCCACTGGTCGGCAAGGCCGCGCACGGTGTCGCCGTGGCCATAGGTCAGCACAGTGGGGCCATCGCCCTCGATCCGTTCGGCCAGCAGGATGGGGCCGAAACCCGGCACGGGATTGGCGTGCACGGCGACCGCGAAACCCATACGTTCGAGCCAAGGCCGGATTTTCGCATCGAGGTACCCGGCCAGGTCCGCATCGTGGCCCGGGTCCTGCGATGTGCTGGGGACCGCGACCAGGCCAGCGAGCCGCTGCTGGAAGCCGCCGTCGTCGAAAAACGCCATTGCGCGGCCGATCGCCCCAACCCTGGTCCCGTCCATGCCTGACCTCCCGCCTGCCCATCTGAGGCTGACGGTTTATGGGCCACGGGGCAAGGTTTGGGAGTTGGCGGGCGGTCCTTTACCGGTTTGAACCGGACTATGCGCCTGAAAGCGCCCTTGGAGCTGGACCAAGTGCAGCCAATGCGTTTTTCCTAGCCAACTAGCTTTTATATCGATACGAATATGAACGTTATTGGTAGCGTATCCGCATACGGACTGGGCAATACGTATATTCCAATCGACCGTGCTTGCGGATGCGGCGATGCCTACAAAGCGGCAGAAGCTTGGGGATTTCGGCGAAAGCCGCGTCACGAAGGAGTGCGGGTGCCCTCAATGCAAGCGTTCGCGAACGCTCGTCCAGCTTCCCAGGAACTTCAAATGTGCCGGCGTGATTTGTGACTTTTGTGGTTATCTTGCCCAAGTGAAGGCAACGACTGTCAAGAGCGTGGATCTAATCCCGGCGCAGATACTCGGCGGCGCTTGGGAACCACAGCGCGAGCGGATGGCAGCAGGAATTTATTTTCCGCTTTTCCTTGTGCTGGCAATGGCTGAGTGGAAATCATATGCGATATACTACTTGTCAGCCGACTTGCAGCGAGCGGGCATGTTCAAGCCGCGCAAGCCATTGTCGGCTAACGCACGCCGCGCAGGCTGGACGGGCTTCCTTTACGATTTAGAAACAGTGCGGCCTTCGTTCGTGCGCCTTGTGTGACCCTGGATGTGGATTTATGACCGCAATCGCCGATCCGGCACCCGTAAAAGCCTCCTAGTCTGACTCCATGGGGTCTTGCTGGGCGGCAATACTGCGCAGCGCACCCCAGCGCGCCCGCCATCCGCCGTGCAATATCGCCGTCATGCCCGCGAACTGAGCCGCATCGTTCCGGGTCGGCAGTGACAGATGCGGCCGGAACCGCCCGTGGCGCTCGCTGATGGTTTTCGCGACCGTCATGCGCAGCAGCCCCTCCGCGCCCCGTGTGCTGCCGAACCCGCTGCGGCCACGGCCACCAAAGGGCATACGCGGGTCGGCCGTCGGTACGATCAGGTCGTTCACGCAGACCGATCCGGCAAAGACCCGCCGCGCCATCGCCTGCGCCGCGCCGGGCGGGCCGAACACGCTCGCGCCCAGCGCAAAGGAGCAGTCCGCCGCCGCCGCCAAGGCCGCCTCCGGGTTCGCGACCGGGATCAACGCCAGCCATGGCGCAAAAACGTCGTGCTGCAGCAATCCCATGCCGGGCCGGGCGTCGGCCACCACCGTAGGCCGATTGGCGCCACTCGACGCGAGCCGGGCGCCGCCGGCCAGGGCTTGATCCACCAGCGTCGACAGCCGGACGGCGACGGCAGGGGCGACATCCGCGGGTGGGATGGCCGGCAGCCGGGCGAGCAGTTTCGCCTCCAGTGCCTCCGCGTCCGCCTGCATCACGAATACGCGCCGCGGAGCGATGCAGGTCGCGCCCCCATTGAGCCGCAGCCCATAGGCCAGGCATGAGGCAACAAGCTCCAGGTCCGCGCCCGGCAGCACGAACACGGCATCCGAGCCCGAAAGCTCCATCGTGGTCGGCGTGAGCGTCGCGGCCGCGGCCTCCATCACGCGCTGGCCGGTCTCGGCACTGCCGGTAAGCACGATGTGATCGAACCCGGCGCGAACCGCTGCCTCGCCCATCGCCGGGTCCAGGACCTGGAACACGCCGTCCGGCAACCCGGCCTCACGCAACAGGCCCGCCAGCGCATGCATCGGCGCTTCGCGATCCGGCGCGGGCTTCACGCATACGGCATTGCCGGCCGCCAGCGCCTGCAGCGCCTGCACGCCCGGCAGGAACAGCGGATAGTTGCCCGGCGCCAGGATCAGTACGACGCCACAGGGCTCCCGGTGGATGCGTGCCCGTACGCCAAACAGCCATAGTGGCCGCCCGCCGCGCAGGCGTCGCGGCGCAAGCAGCGCTGGGGCACGGCGCAGCAGGAACTGCGCGGCCTCGGCCAGCGGCAGCACCTCCGCAACCAGCGTGTCGGCCGGCGCGCGCTTGACGGTCGCAGCCAGGGCGGCAGCGTCGCGCGCGATCAACCTACGCACGCAACCGATGACCGCGAGCCGCGCTGGAAGACCCATGTCCGCCCAGGTTCGCCCGGCTGTCCGGGCCCGCGCGAGGGTTGCGGTGATGACAAGATCGTTCATGGCCCCACCTCTACCTCGCATCTATCCGCCCATCGAGAGAGGGATTAGGTTTCGCCGCATGTCGTTTTGCCCGATTAATCATCCATCGTTTCAAATTTCGCCGCCGCTCCAACACTGGATTCCTGCATGACCCGCCGCATCGCCATCGTCGGCGCCGGGCCGGGCGGGTTGGCTGCGTCCATGCTGCTGGCCAAGGCGGGCGTCGATGTGACGCTGTACGAGTCGCGCGACGTCGTGGGCGGACGGTCCAGCACCATCACCGCGCCGACGCCCTCCGGCACCTTCCGCTTCGACATGGGGCCGACCTTCTTCCTGTATCCGCGCGTGCTGGCCGACATCTTCGCCGCCTGTGGCCGCCGGCTCGAGGACGAGGTGGAGCTGATCCGGCTCGATCCGCAATACCACCTTGTGTTCGAGGGCGGCGGCGCAATCCAGGCGACCGGCGACATGGAGCGCATGGCCGCCGAGATCGCGCGCTTCTCGCCCAGCGACGCCACCGCCCTGCCCCGCTTCATGGCCGACAACCGCAAGAAGCTCGCGGTGTTCCGCCCGGTGCTGGAAAACGCGTTCAATTCCATGCGCGACCTGATGCGGCCCGAGGTGATGCGCGGCCTGTCCCGCCTCCGCCCGCACCGCAGCGTCGACAGCGACCTCGGCACCTATTTCCGCGACGAACGGGTGCGGCTCGCGTTCTCGTTCCAGTCGAAATACCTCGGCATGTCGCCGTTCCGTTGCCCGAGCCTGTTCACCATCCTGTCGTTCATGGAATACGAGTTCGGCGTCTATCACCCGCGCGGCGGCACCGGGGCCGTGATGGGGGCCATGGCGCGGGTCGCCCGCGACCTCGGGGTTAAGATCCAGTTAGCGGAACCGGTCGAGGAGGTGCTTTTCGAGGGCCGCCGCGCCGTCGGCGTACGCACGCGTGGCGAGTCCAAGCGCTATGATGCGCTGGTGATCAACGCCGATTTCGCGCAGACGATGACCAAGCTGGTGCCGGACGCCATCCGCCGCCGCTGGTCGGACCGTAAGATCGCGGCCAAGAAGTTCTCGTGCAGCACGTTCATGATGTACCTGGGGTTGGAGGGCGACTTGCCGGACCTGTCGCATCACACGATCTATTTGGCCGACGACTACCGCCGCAACATCGCCGAGATTGAGGCAGGCATGGCGCCGGCGGAGCCCAGTTTCTATGTGCAGAACGCCTGCGTCACCGACCCGGCTTTGGCGCCGCCGGGCCACTCGACGCTGTATGTGCTGGTCCCCGTCGGGCACCGGATCGGCGAGGGCGTGGACTGGGCGGCGGAACAGGCGCGCTATCGGGCATTGACGCTCAAGCGGCTGGGGCGCATCGGCATCCCCGACATCGAGCGCCGCATCCGCTTCGAGAAGATCCTGACGCCGCAGGGTTGGGAGGACGATTTGCAAATCTACCGCGGCGCCACCTTCAACCTGGCGCACAACCTGGGCCAGATGCTGCATTTCCGCCCGCGCAATCGCTTCGAGGACCTGGACGGCGTTTACCTGGTTGGCGGCGGAACCCACCCCGGCTCGGGCCTGCCGGTCATCTTCGAGAGCGCCCGCATCACCTCACGGCTGATGGCGGATGACCTGGGCCTCGACGCCCATTGGGAAGCGCCGTCCGCCATGGCGCACGATTATTACGAGCCAGCCATAGCAGAAGCGCTATGACAGTCTCGTACTCCTTAGATTTTGCGCGCCTCTGGCGCGACGAACCCGCCATCGTGGAGGCACTATGAACGCCATCAATCAAATCGGCGGCACCCTGCCCATAGGCGTCGTCGGCGCTGGGCTGGGCGGCCTGGCCGCGGCCTGCACCCTGGCGGCGCGCGGGCACAAGGTCATCCTGTTCGACAAGAACGAATGGCTGGGCGGCAAGGCGGCGCTGCTGGAGCAGGACGGCTTCCGCTTCGACATGGGGCCGACCATCCTGACCGTCCCGGACGTGCTGGGGCGGGTGTTCGCCGAGGCCGGGCGACAGATGTCCGACTACCTGGACCTGCGCCGGCTCGACCCGCAATGGCGCTGCTTCTTCGAGGATGGCTCCGTGCTCGACCTGCAGGAGGACGTGCCGGCCATGGCCAAGGTCATCGCCGAATACGCGCCCGGCAGCGAGCAGGGCTTCGTCGATTTCATCGGCATGTCGGCCAAGCTGCACGAGGTGTCGGAGAAGTTCTTCTTCTGGAAGTCGGTCGAGGGCATCTCCGACACGCTCGAATTCAAGGGCATGAACCTCGCGACGCTCAAGGACGTGCTCAGCCTGCGCATGGGAACTTCGGTCGCGGCGCAGATCAGGAAGCGGGTGCCGGACGCCCGTGTGTCGCAGATGCTCGACCACTTCGTGCAGTATGTCGGCAGCTCGCCCTACGCCTCGCCCGCCGTGCTGTGCTCCATCGCGCACATGCAGACGCAGAAGGGCGTGTGGTATCCCATGGGCGGCACCCGCGCCGTGCCGCTGGCGCTGGAACGGCTGGCGGGCGAACTCGGCGTCGACCTGCGGCCCGGCACCGGCATCGAGGCAATCCTGTCCGAGGACGGACGCGTGACCGGAGTGCGGACCGAGGCCGGCGAGACCGTGCGGCTGTCCGCCGTCGTCAGCAACATGGACAGCGTGCGGACCTACAAGGAACTGGTCGGCGGCAAGGCCCAGGCCAGCTTTGCCCGGCGCTGGAAACGCGACCCGGCCTGCTCGGGTGTCGTGCTCTACCTCGGCCTGGACCGGCGATACGATCATCTCGCGCACCACGACTTCGTGTTCTCCCGCGACCCGGAGGAGGAGTTCGACTGGATCTACAACAAGGGCGAACCAGCGCCGGACCCGACCTGCTACGTTGCCGCGCCGTCGGGCACCGAGCCGGGCGTGGCGCCGCCGGGGGGCGAGGCGCTGTATGTGCTGGTGCACACCCCGTTCCTCCGCCCGCACCACGATTGGGCCGCCATGTTCCCGGCCTATCGCCAGGTCATCCTTGACAAGCTCAAGACCTGCGCCGGGATGCCGGACCTGGAGGAACGCATCGTTTTCGAGCATCACCTGACGCCGCAGGACATCCATGAACGCTACCGGGTGCTGAACGGGGCGATCTACGGCCTGGCGAGCCACGGCAAGGTGAATGGCGCCTTCAAGCCGGGCAACCGGTCGCGCGACCTCAAGGGCCTTTATCTCGCCGGCGGCGCGGCCCACCCCGGACCCGGCATGCCGATGGTGCTGATGAGCGGATGGACCGCCGCCGACAGCCTGTCGCAGGACATGGCGGCGAACCCGGCGCTGCGTGGGGCAGTGGTGCCCGTCGGTGCCTGAAGCGCTCATGGCCGACCCGGTCGCGGTGCGGTCGGGCCGGGCGTTCTGGGCCTTTGGCTGGTATCTCCGGTGGTTCTTCTATCGGCGTTTTCATGCCGTTCGCCTATCCTGCAGCGGGCCGCCAAACGGCTTCGAGGGCCGTCCGCTGATCATCTACAGCAACCATCCGTCGTGGTGGGACCCGGCGCTTTACATCCTGCTATGCGTGAAGCTGCTTCCCGGCCGCCGCGGCTATGGCCCGATGGACGCCAAGGCACTCGGCAACTATGGGGTGTTCGAGCGCATGGGCGTGTTCGGCATCGCGCTCGACAGCCCGCGCGGCGCGGCGCGCTTCCTGTCCACCAGTCTGCGCATCCTGTCCGATCCCGCCAGCGTGCTTTGGATCACCGCGGAGGGCGAGTTCGCCGACACGCGCCGTAGGCCGCTCCAGCTCCGTCCCGGCATCGCCCATTTGGCGCGCCGCGTGCCCGGCGCCGTCATCCTGCCGCTCGCAGTTGAATACACCTTCTGGAACGAAAGCCGGCCCGAGGCGCTGGTCCGGTTCGGCCAGCCTATCGAGGCCGGGCTGCACCGAAGCGTGGCCGAGTGGACCAGCCACTTGGAGGGCGAGTTGGCGCGCTCGATGGATACGCTCGCGGCCGAGTCGATGCTGCGGGAGCCTCGCCTGTTCCAGACGCTGCTGCACGGCGGCGCAGGGGTCGGCGGGATTTATGACCTGTATCGCCGCAGCCGGGCGCTCGCCGCCGGACGCCGGTTCGATCCACGGCATGAGCAGCGGGAATGACGATGCTCGCCGGCCTCGCGCTGTTCCTGGCCGTGGGGCCGCTGTTGCTCGGGTTGTGGAACCTGCATCTCTACCGGGCGCCTGCCCCGGCCACCGGTCGGCCCGGCGTTTCCGTGCTGATCCCGGCCCGCAATGAGGAGGCCAACATCGGCGCTGCCTGCGCGGCCGTGCTGGCCAGCGACGGGGTCGATCTCGAACTGGCCGTGCTCGACGACGCTTCCACCGACCGGACGTCGGCGATCCTGGCCGCCATCGGCGATCCGCGCCTCCGGGTGGCGACCGCGCCGCCGCTGCCGCCGGGATGGTCGGGCAAGCAGCACGCCTGCCACGTGCTGAGCGGCCTGGCGCGGCATGAGCTCATGGTGTTCGTCGACGCCGACGTGCGCCTGGCGCCCGACGCGCTGAGCCGGATGGCCGGCACGATGCAGCGGCACGGCGCCGGACTGGCCAGCGGCTTCCCGGCGCAGGTGACGGTGACTTGGTCGGAGCAGTTGCTGATCCCGCTGATCCACTTCCTGCTGCTTGGGTTCCTGCCGATCGCGGCGATGCTGCGGCTGCCCGCGGTCGGCCTGGGCGCTGGCTGCGGGCAACTGTTCATCGTCCGGCGCGACGCGTATATCCGCGCCGGAGGCCACGCGGCGATCAAGGCGTCGCTGCATGACGGCCTGACGCTGCCCCGCGCCTTCCGCCGGGCGGGCTCGATGACCCGGCTGTTCGACGCAAGCGGCTTCGCGCAATGCCGCATGTATGCCAATGCCGCGCAGGTCTGGGAGGGTTTATGCAAGAACGCCACGGAGGGCATGGCGAAGCCCCGGGCACTGCCGGTTTGGACGGTGATACTGGGCGGCGGGCAGATCCTGCCAGCCGTGTTGATGCTGTTGGCGCCGGGCTGGACGGCTGCCCTGGCGCTGTTGGCGTCGGTTGGATTTCGGCTGCTGCTGGCCGCACGGTTCCACCAGCCCTGGATCGCCGCCGTGCTGCATCCGTTGGGCGTGGCGGCGTTGCTGGCCGTGCAGTGGTGGTCGTTGATCCGCGCCGCCCGCGGCCGTCCGGCCACCTGGCGCGGCCGGGCCTATCCGGCGCAGTAGCCGCACTCATGGTGTTGCTGACCGGCACGGCGCAGGCGGCAAAGCTGGAGGTCGTGGTTGCCAATGTCCGCAGCGGCAAGGGCCATGTGCGAGTCGCTGCGTGCTCCGCGGGCATGTTCCTGAAAGACTCCTGCGAATGGAACGGCAATGCCAAGGCGGTTCCCGGCGAGGTCCTGGTCACGATGGAAGTTCCGCCTGGCATCTGGGCGGTGCAGGCCTATTTGGATGAGGACGACAGCGGACGCATGGCCCGCAACGTCCTCGGCATCCCGAAGGGGGGCCTCGGCTTCAGCAATGACGCGCCGTTCCGGTTTGGCCCGCCAAGGTTTGCCGACGCCGCATTCCGCCTCGAACCCGGCGGTGGCCGCATCCGGCTCACGCTACGTTATTTGTAGGAAATCCCATGGGTGCCCCGCTGCCAACCGACCCGCCACCGTTTTACGACGCGCATCTGTTCGTCTGCACCAACCGCCGCCCGGACGGGCATAAGCGCGGCTCCTGCGCCGCCAGGGGGTCAGAACGCCTGCGCGACTACATGAAGGCACGGGCGAAGGAACTCGGCATCAAGAACATCAGGGTGAACACCGCCGGCTGCCTGGACCGCTGCGAGCTGGGTCCGTGCCTTGTCATCTATCCCGAAGGCGTTTGGTACCGGATCGACAGCCCGGCCGACGTGGACGCCGTGCTGCAGGCGCATGTGATCGCCGGCGGGCGCGCTACGGCGCTGCTGCTGCCGCCGGGCTGAGCCGGGCGAGGACCAGGGCCGGTTTCCAGGCTTGCACGATCGGCGCCGAGACCCCAACATAGGTTCTCAACTTGATGAAAGGAGGTGATCCAGTGTCTCATTGTTTGACCCTACAGTCGCACCCCGTGACCTGGACGCCGGCCCTGACCACTCGGGTCTTGGCTGGCTGAACACCAACGTCCGGCGGCCGCGGCTGTCGAACAATGTGAAGGCTCCGGGCGCGTCCCGGAGCCTTCTGTGTTTCTGGCCGTGTTTTCTGGCGGGTCACGCCTACTCCTCCTCGGCTTCCTCAAGATTAAGCAAGACATCCGCCTGGGCTTGCTCCAACGCCTCAATGCCGCGTAGGCGGCGGCCGACGGCGCGGGTGCGGCGGCGTGCGGCGTCAATTGTGTTGCTGAAGGTGCCGGCCTGCTTCGCCAGCCGGTCGAGCACCTCGTCCATGCGGCCCATCTCGGTCCGTGTCGCTCCCAGCAGCCGCTGGATCTCGTCGGCCTTTTGCTCCAACGACAATGTCAGCATGCCGAGCTGGATGGTGCGCAGCAACGCGGGCGCGAGGCTCGGCCCCATGACCAATACGCGGTGCTCCCGGTTCAGCCCTTCGATCAGGCCCGGCATCCGCGCCGCCTCCACATAGAGTCCGTCCGTCGGCAAGTACATCACGGCGAAGTCGACGGTGACCGGCGGGTTGATGTACTTGCCGCTGATCGTCCTCGCCTCCAGCCGCAGCCGGGTCTCGAGCCGGCGGCGGGCGGCGCGTTCGCCCTCGATGTCCCCGGCCTCGGCGGCGAGCAGCAAGCGGTCATAGTCCTCGGCCGGAAACTTGGCGTCGATCGCCAGCAAGGGCCGAGTTTCGCCGCGGATCGGCATGATGACCGCGAACTCCACGATGTCGTCGCTGTCCTCACGCAGCTTGCGGTTCGTGTGCCATGCGCCGGCCGGCAGCACGTCCTCCAGCAGGGCGCGCAGTTGCAGCTCGCCCCAGGCGCCACGGGTTTTCACATTGGTGAAAATGCGCTTCAGGTCGCCGATCTGCGCGGTCATGGCCTGCACGTCGCCCATGGCCCGCTGCACCTGGGCGAATTGGTCGATCACGCGCTGGAAGCTGCCCTGCATCTGCGTCTCGACCGCCTGGTGCAACTGCTCCGTCACGCTGCGCTGGATGGCGCCGAGGCGGACCGCCGCCTGCTCGCTCATTTCCCGCAGCTTCGCCTCCAGCAAGGCGCGCGCGTCGCCCTGGTCGCGGGCCATGCTGGTCGAAAGGGTGCCGAGGGTCGCCTGCAGCTCCAGCCGGGCCTGTTCGGCGCGGACGGACAACGCGCGCTCGACCTGGGCCAACTGCGTGCGGGTCGTCTCCGCCTCCTGCCGCTGGCCCGAGACCGCCTGGTCGGCCAGCACCAGCAAATGCTGCAAACCCGGCGCACCGCGGAACAACAGCGCAAGCACCAGCAGGCACAGGATGGCCAGCAGCCCACAGGCGAGGATCAGCAGCGACTCGGACGGCATGGCCGCTAGTGTTAGCGTTTTTCCATGAAGTCCACGATTGCCGGCATCGCCGCGTCGAGGTCGATGGACCAACGCCTATGGGCGAGGCTGCTGTCGGCCTCGTCCTCGCGGCCGATCATCAAGCCGTAGTCAAGCCCGCATCCGGCAAAGATGTTCGAGTGGGCATCAAGGTATAAAGGCGTACTCTCGATGTCCATGAGCCGCGTGCCAGGACGGCAGAACACGGTGTTGAACAGCCCGGCGCCGCCGATCGCCACCACGCGGCCGGCGCCGGCGAACAGGCGGACCTGGTCCTCGACGGACATGAACTCCGGCTCGATCGCGACGTAGCCGAGCGCCGACAAGCGGTCCGCCAGCGCCTGTTCGTCCAGCAACCCGCGATAGGCGTTCAGCTCCCGGGTGCGGCGCAGGCGCGCCACATACAGCTTGCGGATGTCCGACGCGCCGTGCCGGGCGACGATCCCGTCGCGTACCTGGACATAGAGTTGGCGCGCAGCCGGGCTGATGTAGAAATCCCGCATCGACTGGCGGAAGACGTGGGCCTCCTCGAACCAATAGGCCGTGCCGCAGTCATGCAGGATGATCTCGTCCTCC
Organism: uncultured Acetobacteraceae bacterium; assembly: GCA_964236715.1. Lineage (GTDB taxonomy): Bacteria > Pseudomonadota > Alphaproteobacteria > Acetobacterales > Acetobacteraceae > CAHJXG01. The sequence goes on from CAXSGE010000087.1 coordinate 10,816, forward strand.
CGCACACCGAGCAGCGCCAGGAAGGCGCGCATGTTGGGATGCACGGCGAACACGAACAGCTTGCGGTAGAGCTGCCGGTTGCGGGTGAAATGGACGACGGCCGGGAGCACATAGAGCAGCCAGAGGCCCCAGTTATGCGGCTCGTCCGACGTGGCGAACAGCACGGGTCCGAGGATGCGCTGCGCACCGTGCAGGCGGGCGTGCAGCACGATGAAGTCTTCGCCGCGCTGGGTGATGCCGATGTAGCGGGACAGCTCGGCATTTGCCACGACCTGCTGCACCGCCGCGCGGGTATCGGCGTCGTAGATCGTGCTGACCACGCCGTCGGCAATGAAGAAGTCGGACCACAGCAGGTGCACCGAGCGCAGGCACTCCAGGCGGCGCGCGTGCGACGGGCGGTGCCCGGCATTCAGGCGCGCCGGGTCGAATGGCTGGCCCGATAGGTTGACGAGAACGCTGGGCCAAGGCTTCCACCAAGTGAGCGACGGCTCCTGCGACAGCACCTCCGCCGCCGCACAGGCCGCGCTGAAGCCCAGGGTAAGGAAATCGTCGCTCAAGCGGCTAGGGTATCCTGGATGGCTTGCAGGTGCTCGGCGGCGGTGCGTTCCCAGGTGAAGCTCTCGGCATGACGCCGCGTGGCTGCCCGGTTGGGAGGATCAGCCTGGAGCCGGCGGATACCCGCGACCAATGCAGCAACGGACCTGTCCGCGAGCAGAAGGCCGGCGTCCGGCGTCGTCACCGCCTCGGGCGAGCCCCAGACCGCGGTGGCGGCGACCGGGGTGCCGCAGGCCATCGCCTCGATCAGCACGTTGGCGATGCCCTCGCGGTCGCTGCAGTTCACCAGCACGTCGGCGGCGCCCATCAACGCCGGCAGCCGGGCCTGGTCCACGTGGCCCAGGAAGCGCACCTGGGCGTCAAGGCCCAGTTCTTGCGCCAGTTGCCGCAGCGCCGCCTCGCGCGGGCCGTCGCCCACGATCAACAGCGTGTGGCCGGGCAGTTCCGGCATGGCGCGGATGGCGAAGTCATGGCCCTTGCGGTCGATCAGGTGGCCGACCGAGATCAGCGTCGGCCCGGTCATCCCCAGGCTGTCCCGCAGCGCCGCACGGTCCGCCGGCGGTCGGAACATCTGCAGGTCGACCCCGTGCAGGATCACGCGTATCCGGCCTGCGGGCACGCCGAGCCGCACCAGCTCGTCCTTGAGCGCCTGGCAAACGACCGTCATCAATGGCGCTTGCCGGGCCGCCCACAACAGCGCCCGGCGCGGCAGGGCATAGGTGGGAATCTGGCTCACGTCGCTGCCGAACGCGGTCAGCAGCAAGGGCTTGCGCAGGATGCGGGCGAGCGCCGCAGCGGCGACGCCGTCGGGATAAAGGTAATACGCATCGATCATGTCGAAGGCGAAGCCGCTGCGCTGGATGCGGCGCAGGTGGGGCAGCATGGCGGCCGCCAACAGCCAAGGCGCCGCCGACATGCTGACCTTCGGCAGCAGCGGGTAGCGCGGATAGGTGACAGGCAGCCCGGCGCGCGACTCCGCCGCCGGCACTTTGGCGAACTGGGCGTAGCGGCCGAACCGCGGATTGCGGGAAGGGAAATACGGCACCGGGGCCACATGCCGGATTTCCAGGTCCCCGGCGCGGGCCAGATGCGCCAGGCGATGCTCGAGGAAGATGCCGTGGCGCGGCTGCGCGGCGCTCGGGAACAAGGTCGAGAACGACAAGATCCTGAGCGGCCGCATGGCGCTAGCCAGGCCGGAAGCCGACCTCGTTACAAGTGGTCTCGAGTGCGCCGGTGCGTCCGCCCATCGCCTTGCGCCAGTGCAGCGCGTCGAAGTTGCGGGTTTCATGCACCCGGTTGGCCTGCGCGCTGCAACGGAACTCCGCCCATTCCAGGTCCTCCGGCAAGTCGGGGTTGGGAACATCGTGCAGCGTGGATTGGACCGGGTCCTGGCTAATCCAGGCCTGGCGCACCCGGTCCAGCAGGGCGTCGACTTGGCGGAGCGCACCGGGCAAATCCGGCTGCGGCTCGTAGGCGGCGGTCCAGGGGTTCCAGACCTCGAAATCAAAGCGCGCGGAACCATCTGCTGCATCGTGCCGGGTGATGCGAAGGGCGGGCCGGCTCATGGTCAATCCTGTGGCTGTGCGGTCCCTGTTATCGGCAGCCCGGTCGCGCCGTGCAACCGCAAACCGAAGCCCGCCTGCAAAGGAGGGAGGCAGGACAGCATCGAACATGCCCCAATCCCATACGCTCCGTGTTGCAGTCGTCGGCGCCGGCATGGCGGGCCTGGCCTGTGCCTCCACGCTGCACGGCACTGGCGCCCATGTCACGTTGTTCGACAAGGGGCGCAGCGTCGGCGGCCGTTTGGCGACCCGGCGGGTGGAGGGCCTGGTGTTCAACCATGGCGCCCAGTATGCGACCAGCCGCGACCCTGCATTCGCCGCGGCGATGCAGGCGATGGCGGCAACGGGTGACGCCGGTCCTTGGGCTTCGGCCGGCGAAGGCCGCTGGTGCGGCGTGCCCGGCATGTCCGCGCTGGCCCGGCACATGGAGCGCCAAGGCGTCGGAACCCTGCGGACGGCCCGGCACGCGGCGTTCCTGCATCGTGAAGCCGAGGGCTGGATGGTTCGCCATAGGGACGCCGCTACGACGCCGCCGGGCTTGGTGTCGGACACGGGCGGGGAACTTGCCGGGCCATTCGACTCGGTGGCGGTCGCGATCCCGGCGCCTCAGGCCCGAGGATTGCTGCACTCGCATGACTTTGCCCATGAAGCCGCCCGCGCCAGCATGGCGCCGTGCTGGGCGATGATGCTGGCCTTTTCCGAGGCGACGGACGCTCCCGACGTGCTGCGCCCGGAGGCCGGCCCGCTCCGGTGGATTGCCCGCGACAGTTCCCGGCCCGGCCGCGCCGTGCTGCCTGAATGCTGGGTTGGGCACGCGACGCCCGAGTGGTCCCGCGATCATCTGGAACAGCCTGCCGAAGCCGTGTTGGCGTTGTTGCAAGAAGCTTTCCTGGTTGCGACTGGGATTGGGTCAACGCCATCCTATGCGGCCATGCACCGCTGGCGTTATGCGCTGGCCGACGCTCCGCTTGGCGTTCCCGCACTGTGGGACTCTGTGGCCGGTATCGGCGTATGCGGCGATTGGTGCCTAGGCGCACGGGTCGAGGCCGCGTTCCTGTCCGGCCGAGCCCTGGCGGGTATGATGGCCGGCTGAGGTCTGGTTCAGTCACCTGGGAGCGCCGTAACGGGCCGGCGGGCCTCGGTGAGAATGTCGGCACGCACTCTAATGATGCTCGCTATCGTTCGCGCGCGTCCCAAAAATGTCATCTCAACCCGCTGAGTTGACGTAAATTCGCATAATCTTATTGCAATTAAGCAATCAGTATGAAATATTGCGTTTGCGGTTCGATATGGCCAATTAGGAAATTTTTATGCGGAAAGTTTACGCGGCTGTGGCAGCTATGGCCTTCTGGTGTGCCGCCGGCAGTGCCCACGCTAGCTATTTTGATTTCAGCTATATCGGCAATGGAGTGACCGGCAGTGGGACGCTCACCGCAAACCTAATTGCACCCGGCAAGTATGAGGCTATTTCCGGCACGGACACCGTGACTGGCGGCGCTGTCAATGGCACTCTGACCCTATATTCCAACCCGGGCAGCCCTGCTGCCGAATACAGCCCCACCGGATATTTCATTTATGACAATCTGTTGTTTAATAGCTCCGATCCGAGCATTAATACAAACGGCTTGTTGTTTGTTAATGGGACAGGCGGAGAAGTGAACCTATACAGCACCGGCGCGGACGCTTACATTCACTACGATAATACTGGTTTTAACCAACCAATAAGTTTCACTTTGACAGAAGTCCCGGAGCCTGCGTCCATCGCGATCCTCGCACTGGGACTCCTAGGCGTCGGGTTTGTCCGGCAACGGCGCAACGGAACCTCATAGCAGAAGTCACGACATAGGAACGGTGCTGGATTTACGCTTGGGACATAAGCGGATAGAAACTACATCCACCCATAGCGGCGGGCGATATCAGGACTGCAAGGCGAACAGCAGCAACGAGCCGCCGGTGACGTCATAAGTGTCCCCAATCGCAAAGCTTTGCCGATCGTCGCGGTCGGGCACATTTGTGTCGAACACAAGGTCCCATGCCCTGCCATTGGTGCATTCAGGCAGCGTGAACGTCACGAGGCCATGGTGCGCGTTCAGCACAATCAGCATGGTCGTGTCGCTGCCAGGCTTGCGGATGCCCGTGGCCTGCGCCCGGCCATCGATCAGCATGCCGAAACACTTCATGCCGGGATTGTGCCAATCCCCATGCTCCATCTCGGCGCCTGACGCGTTGATCCAGGTCACGTCCTTCACGTCCAAGGCGTCGATTGGCGTGCCGGTAAAGAAGCGGCCACGGCGCAGGATGGGATACTCGTGCCGTAGCCTTGTCAGGCGCCGCACAAACGCCACCTGGGTCTTCGCCCACTCCGGCATGTCCCAATCGAGCCAGCTTACCTCGTTGTCCTGGCAATAGGCGTTGTTGTTGCCGCCCTGGGTGCGGCCGAACTCGTCGCCGGCCAGGATCATCGGCGTACCCTGCGACAGCAGCAAGGTCGCCAGCATGTTGCGTATCTGACGCCGCCGGATCTCATTGACCAAGACGTTCTTGGTCTCACCCTCGACGCCGTGGTTCCAGCTATAGTTGCTGTCGCTGCCGTCGCGGCCGGCTTCGCCGTTGGCGTCATTGTGCTTGGCGTTGTAGCTGACGACATCGCGCAGGGTGAACCCGTCATGGGCGGTGACGAAGTTCACCGTCGCCCACGGCTTGCGGCCGCGCTTGTTGAACATGTCCGCCGACGCCGAGAGCCGCACGGCCATCGCCGACGCCATGCCCTCGTCGCCCCTCCAGAACCGCCGCACCTCGTCGCGGAACTTGTCGTTCCATTCCGCCCAGCCCGGCGGGAATCCGCCAACCTGATACCCGCCGGGACCGCAGTCCCAGGGTTCGGCGATCAGCTTCACGCTGTTCAGCACCGGATCCTGCCGGCAGGCGTGCAGGAAACCGCTGCTCTCGTCGAAGCCGTGCGTCTCCCGCGCCAGGATGGTGCCGAGGTCGAAGCGGAAACCGTCGACGTGCATCTCCTGCACCCAATATCGCAGGCTATCCGTCACCATCTGCAGCACGCGGCTATGCGACAGGTTGAGCGTGTTCCCGGTTCCGGTGTCGTTGATATAAAACCGTTTCTGGTCCGGCAGCAGCCGGTAGTACGACGCGTTGTCGATGCCCTTGAACGACA
>CAXSGE010000088.1:0-15103 GCA_964236715.1 uncultured Acetobacteraceae bacterium
TGCGGGTGGAGGTGGAGCCGAGTGCCGCCAACGGCCTGACCAAGCGCTCGCAGATTATGGTGGACAAGCCGCAAACCCCGCCGCGGGGCAAGGTGGGCGCCTCTTTCGGACACCTGGACGATGCGACCATGCTTGCTGTCAATCGCGCCCTGGCATTGTTCATCGGGCTTGCCTGAGCCGGGGCCTTTCGCCAGCCCAGCGCGGCGGGCAGGGTTGATTGAGGGAGGACCGCAATGATTGATGGCAGACAGGGAAGCGCCGAGAACCGCCAGCAACGGCTTCAGATGCTGGGTGGGACCGAAACCGAGCCGACGGCGATCCTCTACCAGCACAGCATCCTATGCCAAACTGGCCTGCCCTACCGAAACCCGGGCGACGATGTGCGGAGTTGGGAACGGCGCAACGGCACGGCGCGGCTCAAGATCAAGGCGGGTGAGGCGATGCACCCCGAGATGGGCGAGTTGATGCCCTTGGGTCTGCCATATGGCCCGAAGCCGCGGCTGATTCTGGCGCACCTGAACAGCGAGGCCTTGCGGCGATGCTCGCCTGTGGTCGAGGTCGAGGCTAGCCTAACCGCCTTTGTGAAACGATTGCAGCTCGACACTGGTGGCCGGACCATCGGCACCATCAAGGATCAGCTCGCCCGCCTAGCAGCGTCCTCGATCACTTTGGGGCTGATCCACGACGGCCATGCGATCACTGTCAACGCGCACATCGTTTCTGCTTTCGACGTTTGGTTTCCCAAGGAGGAGGATGGCCGGGTTCTCTGGCCCAAGCTGCTACGCTTGTCTTCCGAGTACTTCGACAGCCTGAGCCGGCATGCCGTGCCGCTGCACGAGCAGGCACTGATGGCCTTATCAGGTTCCGCGATGGGGTTGGACGTGTATGCCTGGCTGGCCCAGCGGCTGCACCGGATCGAGTGGGGACAGCGCGTGCTGGTGCCCTGGCCTGTCCTGCAAGCCCAATTCGGTTGGCACTATGACCGGACCCGGAAGTTTCGCGAGGTGTTCCGACAGACCCTGCGCCTCGTCCACGGCCAGTACCGGGCGGCCGACGTGGAGTTGGACGACAAGGGCATGACGCTGCGGCATAGCCCGCCCCCGGTGAAGGGACGCACCGGCATCGTCGTCCGCACTCCCTGAAATCCGGGGAAAAGTGGTAGTTATCCACGGGCACTTTGGGGCGCTAGGCACGGGCACTTTGGGGCGTTTGGGCACGAGCACTTTGGGGCGCAAACCTATAGTTAGAATCCGATACGTACCGGTAGTGGGCTGACCGGTGTTGTGGATAACGCACTTGGCCGTGGTGGCTTGCAGCCATTCGCGGCTGAGCAGCAAGAAGTGCCACGGTGCTCGCTGCGGGCAAGGGGTGGGTCCTCCCCGTGCTCGCCATGCTCGCCGCCAAGGGGCGGCTGCGCGTGGCTGCGCGCGGGTCCGGTCCCGGCGCCAAGCGGCGCCGCCCTTGCCCTCCGCTGCGCGCCGCGTCGTGGGGAGGGTGTCGGGACGAAGGGCGTCCCGCCACAACGACGCCCCAAGAGGCCCTGCCGGGCCGGGCGTCGAACAAAGGGCTGACAAGCAGGGGAGGGCCACCCGACTCTCCCTCTCCTTCCTATCCCGCGGCTAGCATGGGCCAGAAAGCCGCTCAGGAGGCCGCTGAGGCGGTTTCAGGCATCGGCAGGTCGCCAACCACGTCCAGACCCCCAAAGGGGCTTCTACGGCCTCCTGAGCGGCTTGCCCCGCTTGCGGCCTAGCGCCAGTGCCGGGCGATGTAGAGCGTGGCGACTATAGCGGCGGCGACCAGCAGCAGGCCGACCAGCGTCCGGGCAGGTGGCAAGTCCAGGAGGTGCATCACTGCCGCTTGTGGCGCCGCAGGATGCGGCAGGCAAGGCCCGCACGGGCAAGCCAAGGCCGGGGATCGTATGGTCGTCATGTGGGCTTTGCATGGACGTTCCGTGGGCATCCAGAGTGGATTTCAGGTTTCTACAGGCCAAGGCACCTTTGGTGTGCGTCAAGCCCTTTTCCCGACATTCAGCATTCCCATCCTGCCCCGCTTGCGGGTCCTGCCGATCCATCGCACCGGGTCAGGAATGCGCGCCAACAGCCTGCGCCAACACCTGCGACACCCCTCCGCTGAGCGGTGACTTGGTCTGTAGGAGACCGTTGCGATTCCGAGGTGCGCCAAGCTCGGGTCTAACTCGCGCCATCTCCGCGCCAAACTCGCTTCAGGGTGCGACAAAGCTGGGACGGATGCTAGGCTGGACGTGGGCAGCAAGGAGCATGTGGGCCGATGGCAGGGAATGGCGAGGCGGACGTGGACCTGGACAGCATCCTTGCCGCAGCCCGGCAACGGTCCCCGGGGCACCGGGGCGGGCGCTCCCCGGTGTATGACCTCATGTGGGACCACCACGCCCGCCTGGCGCCGGAGCTGGGCCGCCCACGCCGGCCGAACTGGGCCGCGGTGGCCCAGGCACTCGGCGACCAGGGCGTGCTGGACGGCGTCGGCCAGGCGCTTGCAGCCACCTCGGCCGAGACTGTCCGCAAGACCTGGTGGAAGGTCTGCCGTGACAGAGAAGCCGTGGCAGCTGGCACCACCGGCCGGCGGCGGGCCAAGCAGGGGTAGGTCGCCCCTTTTCCACCATCGCAGGCCAGTGCCGGTCCAGTTGGAGGAGGCAACCTGCCCCTACCTGGCGTCAAGCTGGTGGGGCCAGACCCGCCCGAAAACCGGCACTAGTTCCGGCTGTCTAGCGGTCCCAAGAAGTGGACCAAGGACGAACCCAAACACGAATAGGATTGGTTGTAACATCTTGCACTTGACTGGGACTAGGTAAGGAGACAAGGGTTTGTTGCCTGTAGGCTGAGACATCTCAGAAGCGTACAAACATCTAATTCTGCTGGGCAATAAACCAATGAGGACTTATGGCGACGATAGAAGAGTACTTCGATGATGAAACAGATGAATGCATATTCGCCTTCAAAAGGCAGTGGGTAAGAAACGGAACATCTACGGAGATCAAATCCAAAATACTTATGAACGTTAAGGCTAACTCGAAGCACCTATCCTTCTACATTCCTCCCATGCCGGATGGAGGAGACTGCATTCGTGCGATTCTTTCAACACCTGATGTGATTGATGGCACTTTGTCACATCCGGGCTTCGGAGTTGTGGTCGGAGGAAGTTCTTTTGATCCAGTTTCTGACGCCCACAAGTCGTTTTCAGATTTATTAGGTGGTGACGGTGTCGGCGAGAGTATCATGTCAGACACGGCAACGTTCACAAAAAGCATAATCCTTTATTTAGATTATGAAGTTACGGTGGATACCAGAAAGAACATTATTGAGTTTGCGAGACAACAAGGTCTTCGTGTCATTATACGGGATACAATCTATGCGAAAGAGCGCTCGGCCAACGAGAAGCCGTTAGCTTTCATATCCCATGATAGCAAAGACAAAGATATCCTTGTGCGTGACCTTGCAATGCAAATGACCAAACTTAAGTGTTCAGTCTGGTATGATGAATATTCTCTGAATGTTGGCGACAGCTTGCGAGCTAGTATCGAGAAAGGGCTTAAGGAGGCTCAGAAATGCATTATCGTCTTATCTCCTAATTTCTTTTCCAACACAGGTTGGGGAAAGACGGAATTCAACTCCATTTTCACACGTGAGTTGATAGAAAAGAAAAACGTTATTCTTCCTGTGTGGCATAACGTAGGCCCATCGGAAGTTTACAGCTATTGCCCTAGCCTTGCTGACAGAGTTGGGCTTCCGTCAACACTCGGAGTGGAAACTTTAGCTTCGAAGCTTTGTGCTGCAGTAAAAACATAAGATCTTTGCCGACCTTAAGCCAACTCAGATACTCTTTATGTCCTGAACCTTGCATAAACAAGGGTTCCATCACGGATAAGACCACTATGCAGATTAGACCTCTATGTGCACAGTACAGATCTAGTTCTTGCAGGGCTGCTGCACCCATCGAAAACGCAGCTAGGCCCGGTCTTTCCCTCCCTCCTGTTCCTCCTTCCCTGCTGACCGGGGACGCTGGCCCGCATTCCATCTCTACGAACGGGCATGAGGGCTACTGTCCAGGTCGATAATGTGCCCTCATCGTCCGCTACGTTCGGCAAGAATGCGGCGTAGTCCGGCCAGAGCCTCTTCGGGCGTGCAATCCTCGTTGTTGATGATTGTGCTCACCTCGCTGGGCGACCCGGGCGCAAAAGGGCGCTGTGATGGAAGTGTTTCCTGGGGACGCCAAGTCATGGGCAGACGTGAGGGCTGCTTCCCTCCATTTCCTTTAGCTTCTCGGAGGGCCTTCGCCGCATTTTCACCTGCCACGTACTTCCTAGCCCGTTGCCAGGTCAGCCGCACGACAGCAGGGCTTGCAGCCTTGTTCTCCCGATCGGTCAGCCCGTAGGAGGCCAGCTGCAGGGCTAACGGCCCCCATCGCGTCCGCTTGTGGCCTTTGGCCTCGATCAGCTCGTCATGGTGCTCGACCAGCCACCAGAACAAGGTAGATCGCTCCGGCCCTTGTAGGAGGTAGCTGACCACGGCCTCGATCTGTTCACGCTTTCTGCTCATGTCGGCAGCATCGCGCGCGACGGCGCGAACGGCGGCCAGCCGTCTCGGGAGTGCAGCGAAAACGGCGCGGGAGCGCATCGCCTTCGCGTCAGGAGCGCATCAGCAACGGAGCAGTCAGAAAAGGTTATATGCACCATTGCACCACCGGTGCGGACCGAGTGGCGGCGTGAGTGGTCACGCTGCACTGTGTCCCTGGCGCAACGTGTGACCGCTCACGGCGAGGGCGTGACCTCTCACTTTGCCCATTGTGACCTCTCACGCCGTAGGGTGTGACCAATCACGCTAGCCAGGGAAAGGAAGGCTGTGAGCGATTACGTCCCCAAAGCAGGCGACCGTGCCGAACATCGTGCTGCTGATCGGCGCCGCGCCGCCAAGCTGCGGCAGCGGCGCGAGCAGGCCGGGCAAGTCCGCATCCAAGCCTGGGTGCCGCGGGAGCGGGCGGCATACGCACGCCAAGTCCTGCACGCGGCGGTGGCGGGCGCCAACGCCCTGCCACCCGACCCGGGGCGGCAGGCGGAGCTGGACGCAGCCAGGGCCGATGCCGCCGCGATGCGGGCGGAGCTGGAAGAGGTCAAGACTGCCAGCGACCATCGAGCGGAGCAGGCCCGGTCAGCCGAGGCTGTGACACTGGCGCGGGCGGAGGCAGCCGAGCGGGGGCGAGAAGAGGTCGTACGCGAGCTAGTAGCGGTGCGGGCCGAGGCGGAAGCCGCGCAGGGGCGTGCTGACGCCTTGCGGGTATGGAGCAAACTGGCAGAGATCAGGGGCCAGGGCGGCTGGCGGGGCGTGCTGCTGCGCTTGGCAGGCGCCGGACGGCCACACGGGGCAGGAGGAAGCGCAGGCTGATAAGTGAACGCAAAGCTGTGGGGCAGGCAGTCTCCGAACCCGAAGGTGCCTTCACACGAAGCTGCTTCAAGGACACTGGTGCTAAATGACAAACCAAGCCACTCTAGCCATTGTTAGTGCGCTGATTGGAGGAGTGATAGCCCTCTTGAGTGCAATAATATCAGGTTTTTTTAACATAAGAACATCAAAGGCGCAAGTTGAAGTTGCAAGAATAAATGCAGAGAAGGAAGTATTTTTACAGCAGGAGAAAGCTAGAAATGAAATCGACCAGAAACGAACACTAGACATTGCTGAAAGATTGTTAGAAGTCCATATGACTGCATCTAAAATGGCTGGAGAATACTCGCAAACTCGTAGTCATTTTGACTGGACAGATATGATTGATAGAACTGAATTCAGAAATAAGTACAGAGAAGATTGTAGCAATGTAAACAAATCCATTGCAATGACAGATGTGTATTTAGCAGAATACAAAGAGTATCGTATTGAAATTAGGGATAGTCTATCTACAATTTACGGCGCTATGAATATTTTTTGGGGCAATCAAGAGGAACTACTTAGAAATCACGAAATAGAAAATGCTGAAAATAGAGAAATACATAAAGGTGCTTGTATCACCGCTATCATCGAAGCCTCCAACAAGATATCCAAACATGCAGTCAGTGTACAACGTAAGATTGTCGAAGTTGTTGCTCTCATCAAGAAGGATCAGGATGCACAACAAAGATAGATGCACTGTGTTTTCTGGTTCGTAGTTTGGAAATGTACGTTGCTTGAGTCCGATAACGGCGGTTATGATAAGAACAGTAAGTCTCAAGTTACAAAGGATTGCATATGCCACGCTACATCCTTCGCCCTGTTGATGGCGCAAAGCCCTACGTCCTGATCGACATCGATGGTGCTGAGGGACAATGGGCGTGGAGACGGCTTGACGAAGATGGTCGCTGCACGGACGTGGTAGATCAGATGGGCCATGCTCCCAATCTTAGAGAAGCCACCCAGGCGGCGTGTAGGCGGTTCGGGGCGGAAATTTCCGCAGCTCTGCTGGCTGATGACACAGGTCTAGCAAAGCTAAGGGAGTATAACGCGAGCTGGAACGCATAACGGGTGTTATGGAGAGCGGCGAGCAGTCAGCTTGCTACAGAAGCTGCATCAGTTCGATTCTGTTGCCGAAGGGATCATCCACATACGCCCGCTTGTAGCCTTTGAGGGGTTCGTCGGTGCGGACGGGGTGCCCGGCGGCGGCCAGCGCCGCGGCCAGTGCGACTAGGTCACCCACCAGGAAGGCTGGGTGCGCCTTGCGCGCCGGCCGGAAATCAGCCTCCACGCCCAGGTGGACCCGGAGCGCGCCGCGCTCGAACCAGCAGCCGCCGCGGCGGGCGAGGTTGGCGGGCTTGGGCGCTTCTGGGATGCCGAGCAGGCCGGCGTAGAAGACGCACGCCTCCTCCTCCCGGCCGGGCGGCATGGCGAGCTGGATGTGATCGAGCGACAGAACTGACATGGCTGGCGTCGACGCTACCAGTTCCGGGCAACCGCGTAAGCCAGCAGGATGGACAGGACGGCCACGCCGTAGCGGAAAGTGGTGCGGGCGAGGAGGAGGGCGAGGATGGTGGTGCTCATGGTACAACCCTTCCGTCACGACCTGGTCGCTCAGGCGAAGAAAATTGTAAGTGCCCTTCGGTTCGGCAGGCTGCGCTAAAATGCTGCACCGCAGCAACGCAGAGTGTGCATTATGGAAAGTGGTGGGAAGTCCTGCCAAAGTTCCCGGGCAGTCGTGGAGACGACGCGGCGGGCCGGGCAGCGTGGGGACTTGGCGGGAAGCAGTATTCGGGAGCGTCAGAAGGCACCTGGAGGGGCGCGGGGACTTGCTGAGGTCGTTGCAATAAACGCACAAATAGGGCTTCGAACAATGTTCCAGCACTTCTGGTGCTACCCCGCCCAATGTGTTACATGTAGCGCATGACGAGCACAAAGACAGGCACGAAAACAAGCGCCGAGCGCGTCCGGCGCCGGCGCGACAAGCTGCGGGCGAGTGGAATGCGGCCGGTTCAGATCTGGGTGCCGGATATGCGGGCGCCGGGCTTCGCCGCCGAATGCGTCCGCCAGGCGCGGCTGATCCGTGCGGCCGAGACGCCCGAGAGCCAGGCCGAGGACGAAGCCTGGTTCGAGACCTCCGACACGACAGGCTGGACGGCGTGAGGCGCGGCGATCTGGTGACGGTCGCCCTGCAAGGCGACCAGGGCAAGCCGCGCCCGGCCCTGGTGGTGCAGGCGGACGCCTTCGCCGACCTTGCAGGGGTCACGGTGCTGCCGATCACCGGCACGCTGCTGGAGGCGCCCCTGCTGCGGGTGGAGGTGGAGCCGAGTGCCGCCAACGGCCTGACCAAGCGCTCGCAGATTATGGTGGACAAGCCGCAAACCCCGCCGCGGGGCAAGGTGGGCGCCTCTTTCGGACACCTGGACGATGCGACCATGCTTGCTGTCAATCGCGCCCTGGCATTGTTCATCGGGCTTGCCTGAGCCGGGGCCTTTCGCCAGCCCAGCGCGGCGGGCAGGGTTGATTGAGGGAGGACCGCAATGATTGATGGCAGACAGGGAAGCGCCGAGAACCGCCAGCAACGGCTTCAGATGCTGGGTGGGACCGAAACCGAGCCGACGGCGATCCTCTACCAGCACAGCATCCTATGCCAAACTGGCCTGCCCTACCGAAACCCGGGCGACGATGTGCGGAGTTGGGAACGGCGCAACGGCACGGCGCGGCTCAAGATCAAGGCGGGTGAGGCGATGCACCCCGAGATGGGCGAGTTGATGCCCTTGGGTCTGCCATATGGCCCGAAGCCGCGGCTGATTCTGGCGCACCTGAACAGCGAGGCCTTGCGGCGATGCTCGCCTGTGGTCGAGGTCGAGGCTAGCCTAACCGCCTTTGTGAAACGATTGCAGCTCGACACTGGTGGCCGGACCATCGGCACCATCAAGGATCAGCTCGCCCGCCTAGCAGCGTCCTCGATCACTTTGGGGCTGATCCACGACGGCCATGCGATCACTGTCAACGCGCACATCGTTTCTGCTTTCGACGTTTGGTTTCCCAAGGAGGAGGATGGCCGGGTTCTCTGGCCCAAGCTGCTACGCTTGTCTTCCGAGTACTTCGACAGCCTGAGCCGGCATGCCGTGCCGCTGCACGAGCAGGCACTGATGGCCTTATCAGGTTCCGCGATGGGGTTGGACGTGTATGCCTGGCTGGCCCAGCGGCTGCACCGGATCGAGTGGGGACAGCGCGTGCTGGTGCCCTGGCCTGTCCTGCAAGCCCAATTCGGTTGGCACTATGACCGGACCCGGAAGTTTCGCGAGGTGTTCCGACAGACCCTGCGCCTCGTCCACGGCCAGTACCGGGCGGCCGACGTGGAGTTGGACGACAAGGGCATGACGCTGCGGCATAGCCCGCCCCCGGTGAAGGGACGCACCGGCATCGTCGTCCGCACTCCCTGAAATCCGGGGAAAAGTGGTAGTTATCCACGGGCACTTTGGGGCGCTAGGCACGGGCACTTTGGGGCGTTTGGGCACGAGCACTTTGGGGCGCAAACCTATAGTTAGAATCCGATACGTACCGGTAGTGGGCTGACCGGTGTTGTGGATAACGCACTTGGCCGTGGTGGCTTGCAGCCATTCGCGGCTGAGCAGCAAGAAGTGCCACGGTGCTCGCTGCGGGCAAGGGGTGGGTCCTCCCCGTGCTCGCCATGCTCGCCGCCAAGGGGCGGCTGCGCGTGGCTGCGCGCGGGTCCGGTCCCGGCGCCAAGCGGCGCCGCCCTTGCCCTCCGCTGCGCGCCGCGTCGTGGGGAGGGTGTCGGGACGAAGGGCGTCCCGCCACAACGACGCCCCAAGAGGCCCTGCCGGGCCGGGCGTCGAACAAAGGGCTGACAAGCAGGGGAGGGCCACCCGACTCTCCCTCTCCTTCCTATCCCGCGGCTAGCATGGGCCAGAAAGCCGCTCAGGAGGCCGCTGAGGCGGTTTCAGGCATCGGCAGGTCGCCAACCACGTCCAGACCCCCAAAGGGGCTTCTACGGCCTCCTGAGCGGCTTGCCCCGCTTGCGGCCTAGCGCCAGTGCCGGGCGATGTAGAGCGTGGCGACTATAGCGGCGGCGACCAGCAGCAGGCCGACCAGCGTCCGGGCAGGTGGCAAGTCCAGGAGGTGCATCACTGCCGCTTGTGGCGCCGCAGGATGCGGCAGGCAAGGCCCGCACGGGCAAGCCAAGGCCGGGGATCGTATGGTCGTCATGTGGGCTTTGCATGGACGTTCCGTGGGCATCCAGAGTGGATTTCAGGTTTCTACAGGCCAAGGCACCTTTGGTGTGCGTCAAGCCCTTTTCCCGACATTCAGCATTCCCATCCTGCCCCGCTTGCGGGTCCTGCCGATCCATCGCACCGGGCCAGGAATGCGCGCCAACACCTGCGACACCCCTCCGCTGAGCGGTCACTTGGTCTGTGAGAGACCGTTGCGCTTTCCGTATGGGTCTAACTCGGGTCTAAGCTGGGCCATGTTCGCGCCAAACTCGCTCTAGGGTGCGACAAAGCTGCGACGGATGCTAGGCTGGACGCAGACAGCAAGGGAGCATGTGGGGCCGATGGTGGGGGATGGCGAGGCAGACGTGGACCTGGACAGCATCGTCGCCGCAGCCCGGCAACGGTCCCTGGGGCACCGGGGCGGGCGCTCCCCGGTCTATGACCTCATGTGGGACCACCACGCCCGCCTGGCGCCGGAGCTGGGCCACCGCCGGCCGAACTGGCAGGCGGTGGCCCAAGCCCTCGGCGACCAGGGCGTGCTGGACGGCGCCGGCCAAGCGCTGGCGGCCACATCTGCCGAGACCGTCCGCAAGACCTGGTGGAAGGTCTGCCGCGACAGGGAAGCCGTGGCGGCCGGCACCACCGGGCGGCGGCGGGCCAAGCAGGGGCAGGCCGCCCCTTTACCGCCGTCGCCGGCCAGTGCCGGCCCTGCTGGCGCGTACGGGATGCTCCCGCCCGGCGTCGAGCCGGTGGAGCCGGACCCGCCTGAGGGCCGGTACCAGTTCCGGTTGGCTGGTGGTCCCAAGATCTGGACCAAAGACGAACCCAAGCCCGAATAGGGTGAGGGTTCCGGTCCGGACCTGCAAGCGTTGCAGAGTCGTCGCGGAGCCGTTGCAGAAGTCGTGTCACTGGCGTGTCAGGGTCGTACCACAGGCGTCGCAGACTCGTGGCAGGGTCGTGGCAGGAAGAGCAGCATACACCATTGCATCCCTCCGGATGGCCCTGCGGCCCGCTCCGGCGTCAGGCGCAGTGAGGGGAGCTGATCGGGCCGTCCTGGATTTGCACCGTGCAAATCCCGGCGACCTGCCGCACCAGCGGTGCAATGGTGCATGCCGCCACCCCGCATGGTCGCTTTACGGTCGTTCCATGGTCGCGGGACGGTCGCTCCACATCGCCTGCCGCCATACGATATGGCCACAGGCCCAGCGTGGAAGCATCGAGGTGAAGGCATGAGTGTGCGAGGCCGACCTAGTGCGTGCCACGGCGCCAAGTGGCACCGCCCTTGGCCTCCGCTTGCATGCCGTGCCGTGCAGAGAATGGCGTCCAGGAAGCAAGCGAACGGAAAACCTATGTAAGCCCGACCGGACCAGCAATTGCAGTGCAGTAGCACAACTCCTAAGTTCCGTGACCACCACCGCGTCCTAGGCTGGCCGGGCACTTTTCTGTCGCAAATGTATGTCGCATAAAGCTGAAGCTCCGCGACAAGTTGCGCGACACGGCCTTACCTCGGTTTTCCGTTCGCTTGCTCCCCAGACCCCAAATCAAATACATGATGGGTGCTCGAAGCGCAGAAGGCCAATTGTCATCTTCTATCCTTATTGCTACTAACAGCAGTTACAATGCTTCCCACAGCACTATATTTTGAGGCGATATGAAGATTAGAAGTTTAAAATTCGAGGGTCATCCTGCTCTTGGTGATCTATACCTGGATTTTGTTGACCCAGGAAGTGATGCTGCATTCAGCACAGTAGTGCTGGCAGGAGAGAATGGATGCGGTAAAACGCAAATCCTACAAGAGATATACTCTATATTTGGGGAGATAAATACAGAAGGAAGAGACGTTGGTATAATTCACATAGAGCTTCAGATAGATCCATCAACTTTAACTGAGATCAGGCAAAAACTTAAAGCTAGCACCCTAACAGTTAAGGATGGAAAGTTTTACATAAGATATCAAAGAGTGGGTGCTAATCACTGGGGCAATGTAAGTTTTAGATTTATCAACGACGATGGAAACTCCATAACTCGGGGTGCATCAGACTACATACTTCCCTTCGAGGAGCGGCGTCCATTCAGAGCCTTCTTCTCAGAAGCATTCGTTGCTTTTTCCTCCAAAGTGCCGGATGCTGTACGAGCTACAGAGTTGGATCAGGGAGTTGCAGGGCGTCGCGGAGGGGAAGACCTAGCTTCACAGATTTCTCAGCTACTAGTGGACATTCGATCTTCTGATAACGAGGACCTAGCAGTTTGGACGGAAAGCAATCCAGGATTGAGCGCCGATCCGTCATTGATAGGTAGGCGTATAAGTAGGTTCAAAGAGGCCATCGCCTATATGTTTCCTCGTAAAAGACTGAGGACGGTGAAGCCCGTGTCAGGAGCTTTGCAGATACAATTTGAAGAGTTAGGCCGCATTACTTCTATTAATCAGCTTAGCACGGGAGAGAAGCAGATTGTATTTCGAGGTGGTTTTGTTCTCAGAGATTTAGCCAATATACAAGGAGGTATTCTTCTTGTTGATGAGCCTGAGTTGAGCCTTCATCCAGATTGGCAAGCACGCATTCTTGGATTCTACCAACGCCTCCTACCGAATACTACGCAGATAAGCACGCAACTGATTGTTGCAACGCACTCACCTTTTATAGTTCACGAGCAACTAAACACAAAAACCATTATTCTGTCAAGAAACAGTCAAACTGGCTCTGTTCAGGTGGAAATTGAGCCAAGTTACCCAACTACTGGTCAATCTCGTGTGATAAAAGCACTAAACGTTGATGCTCTTATTTCCAAAACAGAGCACGATATCGTCGTTTTAACGGAGGGGGTGACAGATCAAACAATAATCCAAATTGCTTGGAAAAAGCTATATCCTAGCGAGAGTCAATTCTTTGATCTTCGGCCTGCGCTTAGTGCTAACGCAATAAGAGTAACCCTTAATGACGATCAGGTTTTCATAAAGAATCCAGCAAAGAAAATAGTCGGGATATTCGATTTTGATGTTGCGTATGACTCTTGGAATGGAGTTTGGCATAGAAATTGTACGATGGCTCAAGGTGACGCCGCTCTTTGTCTCTTGAAGAAGCATCCATCGAACAACGGATGGGCAATGTTGTTGCCTGTGCCTAGTTTTCGGCAAGAAAGAGCGAGTGCAACTTTGGGGTCTATGTCAGTTTTGACCATCGAATTGTTATTTCAAGATGCAGATCACATTAGTGGCATGATCGACTATATTCCTTTGCCTGCTGCAAATGCATTTAAACCTAAGATGAAAGATAGTATGAAGACACAATTTGCAGTTCATGTGGCAACTCTTCCACAAAGTAGCTTTGAAGCATTCCGCCCTATATTTGACCGGCTTAGAGAGATCTGACATAAACACAAAAGACAGTGATGGCGCACAAACATCCTTTTATGTGCTACCAATATCTAATCTGCTAGTTGGCAGCGGATGCCAGCAAGAGGTGATAGAGTGAGAAAAGAAATATAGGAAGGAGGTTATGCGGGGTTATAAGATCGCCCTAATCAGACCATGGCGACGATCCGGGCCAAATTCTCATACAGCGTCTGTCAGGAAAGACGCTGACTAGCGGGCATCTGCGTGTTGAATACCTGAATGGGTTTCCTTATGGCTTAGATGCCTCGCGGCGCCCCGCTCACTGACCGTCAGATTATCCTCCGTTTTCCTGGCGCCTCCCAGGGCGTTCTGCCTCCTCAGCCGCCACGCCCACCTGACCCTGCTGCCCCGCCTCGTCCGCCTGGCGCTGGCCTCCCTCCTGACCCACCGCTGCCTCCGCCGCAGCCGGGCAGGCCGTCGCCGCCGTCGCCGCCTCGACTGCCATCGCCGTTGTTCACGCTGGGCACACCTGGACCGCCACTACCACCCTTGCCGCCGGGACAGCCGGGCTGACCCTTGCCGCCGGGTTGGCCAGGTGCGCCGTCCTGCCCAGGTGCCCCCGGCACCCGGGCCGGCGCCTGTTGCGCGGACACAGGGGTGATAACAGCTGGGAGCAGCGCCACGCAGGCCACCAGAATACCAGCCAAGTTCCGCCGCATGTGACTTTCTCCCTTCGAGCTGCCCCATGCTCGCGCCCAGAGTCGGGGCGGGGCAACCCCGGCCACCCTACGAAGGAGACTGCAAAGGGACGAGGGCGGGATATGTTCGATGGGACCAGTGTTTAACAGGTAAGTTCCTTGCAACGCTGCCGGCCCGCGGGCACCCGTTTACGGATGCAATAGTCTGTGAGACTTCGTTTGTGAGATTTCGTTTCGGTTCAGGACCCCGCATTAGTCCGGCGGAAGCAACGCGCTTAGTGGAGCACCTTGGACGCAGTTAGTCCGGCGTCCCAGCCGCATGATGGTGCAGGCAGCAGCGGACTGAACTGGAGAGCGCAAACAGGCCAGGACCAGACGCAGCCATGACGCGCCACAGTGGGAACCATTCCGAACGCCCATGACATGGCATGGTTCCGCCATGACACATCACGGGTTTGGCCATTACAAGCTATGGCAGGGGTGTCATGTCATGGCTAGGAACAGCGCTGAGGGTAACAAGGCGAGGACGGCCCGCTACCGGGCCGGGCTGGCGGCGCGCGGCATCCGTCCTGTGCAGCTCTACGCCCCTGAAGGCGCGCACGCGCTGCTGCGGCAGGCCGCGGGGCTGATGACACGCGAGCAGGACCCCTTGGAGCCGCGCCAGGCCATGCGCCAGGCCAGCGGTGCCAACGAACCAGGGCAGGGGCATGGCGACCAGGGTGGGGGCGAGCAGGAGCTGGCCGCCGCGGTTGCTACGGTGGAGGCAGTCAGGGCGGAGCTGGCCGGGGCGCGGGATGCGGAGCGCCGGGCCGAGCAGCGGGCGCTGGCACAGGCCGAGGCGGCGCGCGCTGCCGAGGAAGGCACCATCGCGGCGCTGGCGCGGGTGGAGGCAGCCGAGCGAGAGCGGGACGGCATCAAGGACGAGCTGCAAGCAATGGGGGTTACTGCGGCGGAAGCCAGGGCGGAAGTCGGGCGGTTCCGGCAGGTGCCGGGACTGCGGGGCCGGGTGATGCGCTGGCTGGCCCGCGACCCGAGCAAGGGGGCCAAGGATGGACACTGACCCCTTCGACCCTGCCGAGTTCCTGGACAGCGAGGAGGCATGGGCCGAGTACGTCAGGGCGGCGCTGAAGACGGGGGACGCCGCCTTCGTCGCGCGCGCCCTGAAGGGCAGCGAGCGCATGCGGCGATGCAGGACCGGGTGCGCGAGGCCGAGCGGGAGCACTTGAGGCAGTGGCAAGGACGCGGAATGACAATGTGACAGTCCCTACAAGGGCCGAAGCAGCGCCCGGAGCTGCCAGGCGCTGGCTTGCCACGATGTTGGCCGGCGATTACGAAGACGAAGCGTTCCACCACGGGGAGGCTGGTAAATGTTTCGAACAGCAC
>CAXSGE010000089.1:0-14935 GCA_964236715.1 uncultured Acetobacteraceae bacterium
GCCACGGCAGATCTGCCAGCCGGCGGGGATAGCTGCTGTGCAGCCGCGATGAAGGCTCGCTGCAACCGGGACAGAGAGGTGCGGCGATGCGGGACCGGCACATGACGGTGACGTGGTCAGGGGCGGGCAGCACTTGATCGACCACGAGGTCGGCAGGCACGAGGGGCAGAAGGCGCTTGGACACGGGACAGCATGAACTCCGGGATGTTCATCCTATGTGTTCTCGCGTAGCCGCCGCCATGGCCTGCACCGAAGTTGCGGATGAGCCAATCTTCCGCCGATCTACACCGATCGTCCGCCTCTACGGACTGGCCGATTGTGCGCCCGGAGAGCGATAGCTTCCTGCCAAGGGAAAGATCACGACACTTGTTCAAAGTAAGAATAATCCTTACCGTGGACGCATGATTACCAGCAGGCTCACCAGCAAGGCGCAGACGACGATCCCGCAACCGGTGCGAGCGGCGCTGCGCCTGCGCGAGGGCGACGAGATCGCCTACGCCATCGAGGCAGGCCGGGTCGTGCTGACCCGAGCCCAGCCCGACAAGGCGACCGACGATCCATTCAGGGCCTTCGCCGAGTGGGACAGCCCGGCCGACATCGAGGCCTATGGCGGGCTGTGAGGTGTGGGACCTGGTGAAGGTCCCGTTCCCCTATACCAACCGCCCGGTGCAGCAGCGCCGGCCGGCCCTGGTCGTGGCCGTCCCGGATGCCCCGGGCGCGCCGAAGCTGCTCTGGGTGCTGATGGTGACCAGTGCCGCCAACCGCGGTTGGCCGGGTGACGTGGCTGTCTCCGACCTCCATGTGGCGGGACTCCCAGCAGCCTCCGTGGTGCGATCCGCCAAGATCGCCACGATCGAAGCGCGCGATGCGGAGCGGATTGGGCAGTTGCCACCCAAGGACCGGACCGAGGTTGTGGACGCGTTGCGTGCCAGCCTTGCTGGAGTCCTGAGTGGGTGACGCTGCCGGCGGCACCGCTGCAACCCTGTGCAGAGACAACGCCGCATCGGCCTGAGAGCTTCGAACGCCATGTCGGAACGGCTGTGTGGAACAGAATTCTACTGGTCAGCTCAGCTGGGTCGTCCATGACAGCCTCCTCACCCGTTCACGCACCGTCGAACGCTGGACTGCGGACGGGACTGGTCAGCAACGTGGCAACATCCACTGATCCATCCCCGGCGTTATCCACGGTTCGCTGTATGTCTCCGGCCCGAGTGGATGAACAATCCCAGTTCGCGCCTCAGTTCGGGTTGAACAGGTGCAGGATGGTGGCGATTACGGCCGCCTCCTTCCAGGACGACGCCGTGCCGAGCAGGTGGTGGCCGTCGCCGTGCCTGGCCATAGTGTAGCAGGACTGCCCCACCGACTTGCATGACGCCCTCATTCGGGCGCTTCGCCATGCCTGGCGTATCTCGCGAGCAGATGATCCATGTCGTATCCAACCCCGTAGCCAAAACGATGGCCTATGCGGCGCACCGAGGCTAAGCGTTGCAGCATCGTGTCACGCCGCTCGGCAGGTAAGGTGACCGACGCCTTGAGCGCCTGTTCAAACATCCTCACCAGCGCGTCAAAGTACCCTCCATCCTCAAAGCCGTACTCGCCGCCAAAACCTGTCGCTTGCTCGCAATAGAACACCATCAGCTCCGCCAATCCGTCGGGCTGACCGATGGCCTTCTTGTAGTCCGCAATCGCCTTCTTGGCTGCCGCCACGTATGGCAGTTGATTTCTGGTGAGGTCAGGCCAAAGCGAGCGGGCGATCGTGGCCTTGTAGGGATCGAGGACATCAGGGCCAAGGCCGAAGCGGGCGTGCAGGAACGCTCGGATGTCCTTGCTGGCGGCGTACAGATCCTGGATCGTTCCAAGCAGGCCCGCGCGGTCGAACTCGGCCATCTTTCTTTTCACGTCACTCCACGTTGACGAAGTCTTCTTGGGTTTGGGCGCCATCGTGCGGCTCTCGATTAAAGGTATGAGCCTACACCTGGCAGCTCAGCGATCTCGACCCACACACGCTGCAATCTCACCTTTTACAGACCCAGATGAGCGTTTGACGGTGTGTGAAATGGGTGGAGGGATACCACAGCGGACCCAACTGCCGTGTAGCAGGAGACGAACCGGCAGAGTCAGGTTGCTTCGGGTGTGAGGTGGCGTCGCTCAATCGGTTCTGTTGACACCAATCCTTCTTCGGTTACATTGGTTCTATGAGAACCAATCTATCTGTTAAGACGTCACAGGCAGCAGAGATCGCCGGGGTCGGCTACGAGGGCTTCCGCTCGTGGCTGAAGCGCGGCCTCCTCCAAGAGACGGGCACCCTGCCGAAACTCTACGCGGCACACGTGCCTGCCGAGGTCGCTGACGCCAAGCGCTGGCGCTGGGCCGCCTTCGGCTTCGCTGACCTTTGCTCCTTCAGGCTCACGAAGCTGATGCTCGATGCAGGGCTGCCCTGGGGCATGGCAAGCGCCATCGCCAGTGACGAGACGCTTTGGCGCAGCCACGACTCCGAAGCAGGCAACGTGCGGTACGTGGCCGCCTTTCCCAAGTCGAACCAATATACCCTGTACTCGCCGGAAACCCTGGCCGCCGACCTCGCCAATGGGACGGTCAAGCATGACTGGATGACCCTGTTCGACCTGCACCAACTCCGCGACAGCGTCGTGTTCCGGAGCCGCGCGGCGGCCTTGCGAACGATCGCGGCCGACGTGGGCGGCACCTCGCGTATCTTCCTTCGGTCCGGCCCGAACGTGCTTCCCCCAGAGGAGGCGGCAGAACGCCAGCGGGCCATCGAGGCACTCGCAGCCAGGCTTGGGGAGCTTGCAGATGCGGCAGCAGAAGGAGCTGGCTCATACCGGCAATTCGAGGAGATCCTTGCTGACCTGCACAGCCAAGGAAAGTTCCCCGACAACGCGGCCGTCTCCTCCGTGGCCTTCGCCTTCGCCATTAAGTCTGCCTGACCAGGAACGACAGAGTACATGGCAACACATCCCCTGTTCCTGGTTCGCAAGCGCCTGGCGTAAGCTCCTGGTGAACGTTCGCAGCGCAAGGCGGCCCCATGAACCCGAAGCCAACCACCCCCATTCCCAACCCTCTCGGCACCCGTTTCGTCGCAACCTGGCCGGACGATTGCAGCGGCTGGCAGATCGAGCAATATGGCGCCGAAGGCGGCCTCCCGCGCGTCAGCGCCGAAGAGTATCTCGCCGGCCTGCCCAACCCACTTCCCTCTCCAGCCATGGCGTCGTTCCTGGCCTGCCCCGGCCCCATGGCCGCCTTCGAGCTAGACTGCGACGGGCAGCGCAAGGCCGTGGGCCTCAAGCTCGTCGCATACGGCGTCAACCCCGTCTTCGTCCGGCAGACGCTGACCGCCTCCACCCTGCCGCTAGAGTTGGACGCCGCGCATCCCGTGTTCACGCGCCAGGCCGGCCTCGTCACCTACCATTGAAGCACGCCAGGGTTTCTCGACCTGTGCGAGGTGCTGGGCTTCGACCCGCAGGCAGCACGCCCGCGCTTCCGCCCGGCCTGGGAGGAGATGGCGGAGGAGCTGCTGCGCTGGTCCTGCACGGTGGCGCACGGCACTGGCGGGTCGTGGCAGTCGCCGCAAGGCGAGGTGTGGATCGCCGTCTCCGACCTGCTGGGCATGATGCGCGTCGAGGCGCGTCCCACGCTCCGGCAGCTCGATGCGCTGCGCGAGCGATGGGAGATGATGGACCGCAACGGCATCCCGCGCTTTGGCGAGCTGGACACGCTGGTCCACTCGGATGCGCTGCTCGACCCGGCGGACCCCGGGACCGCCGGGCATCGCGACCCGCCCATGGCCGGCCTGGACCTGCTGCCGTCCCGCTACGGCCCGGGCTGCCAGACCACGATCAAGGGCTACCACGGCCCGATCCCGCCTGCGGGCTGGCCGGACCCGGACGACGCGGAGCTGCGCGGCATCGCGACTGCGCTGGACAGCAGCGCCATGTGGGAGCGGCCCTGGCTGCGCGACGCCATGCGAGCGTTGCGCGGGCAGGGCATGGTGCTGCTGTCCCCGGCCGAGACGTGGGCCTACCTGGAAAGCGACGAGGCGGCCTACTGGGTTTGGCGCTGGGGCGGCACGCCGTGCTGGCGGCAGGTGCGCTGGCCGGCGCTGTGGAAGCGCCTGCTCTGGCGCGTGCGGCCGCCGGCCCTGCCGCGCGACCGCGAGCTGGCGGCTCGTGACAGCTCGGCCACGCGGACGAACCATTCCCGATAGGCGTCTGATGGGTTGAAAAGTGAACGGGGACGGCGGGAGGGCAGGCTGGCCAGAATGGGTGGCCGCCTACCCGTCCGACAATCAACCTGTCCGCCTTGCCATCACCGCCCCGGCGTTTACGGACAGGACGGGCGTGCCCGGTTAGGCTTCGTTCGCCGGACACCCGCCCCGGCGCACGCTGGCTGGGACTGAGCTGGGTGCGCGGCTCGCCTGGGTGAACTGGGCTGGGTCATTCGGCCATCCGCAAAGCTTGGATGGTCTGCGCTGCCAGGTGCTGCGTCAGCTCGGCCGCGCTCACCTCACAGGCCAAGCTGACCGCTTGTCCCGACCAAAGCGGCGAAAAGTCGCCTGAGCCTTGCGCCTCTGCTGCAGTGCGGAGCGGTTGCAACGCGACCGCGGCGACCGGGAAGGCCGGCGCCTCTTCGCTAATGGGTCCAAGGTCGCGCATCGCACGGTTGAGGAGCCCCCGCGCAGGCCGTCCGGTAAACACGTTGGTCACCGCTGTGTCCTCGTCCCGCGCGGCACGCAGGGCGGCCAGAAAGGGGGCTGAGATGCCTGCCTCCGGGCATAGCAGGTAGGCTGTCCCGATTTGTGCTGCTGCAGCCCCGAGCATGAAAGCTGCCGCGACGCCGCGGGCGTCGGATATGCCCCCAGCGGCGATCACAGGGACATCAATGGCGTCCGCGATCTGCGGTACGAGCGCGATCGTGCCGACTTGGGATGCCACGTCTTCGGTCAGGAACATGCCGCGGTGCCCGCCTGCTTCTGCCCCCTGCGCGATCACTGCGTCCACCCCCCGTTCGGCAAGCCACCGTGCCTCTCGTGTTGTGGTCGCGGACGCAAGGACAAGGCAGCCTGCGTCCTTTACCCGGCGCAGGAGCCGGTCATCCGGCAGTCCAAAGTGGAAGCTGATGACCTTTGGGCGCAGCTCCGCCACGAGGTCGCACATGGCTTCTCCGAAGGGAGCGCGGGTGGCTGTTGCGACGGGTCGCGACGGGTCGATCCCGAACTCGGCGTAATACGGCGCAAGTTTCATCCGCCAGCCAGCCTCGCGCTCGTCGTCAGCTGGCATCGACAGGTGGCAAAAGAAGTTCAGGTTGAATGGCTTGCTCGTGCGTTGCCGGATAATGCCGACCTCGGACCGCACCTGTTCTGGCGTCAGCGCCGCGCAGGCGAGGGACCCAAGCCCGCCAGCTTCCGAGACGCTTGCAGCAAGGGTCCCTTTGGGTCCGACCATCGGTGCTTGGATGATCGGGTGTTCGACGCCCACAAGGTCCAGAAAGCGTCTATTTGGCCACATCGCTCATCTTCCTCTGTGGGTGAACGGCAGACGTTGCGTTGGTTTGGCGGACACCTGTTCCACTTACCTTCCTTGGTAGGATGGCTATGCCGCCTTTACAGGCGTTGATAGCACCCTGGCGATTTCTGCTGTTGATGTGATGTGAGCAAACTCGTCGTTTAGGTTGGAAAGGGTCATGGCGTGGATCGCCTCAGCCGTGTGCTCGTCTCCATCCGGGCCGGTGCGGTCGAACGTCCATGTCGCATCCCGCACGAGCCAAGTGTCGAAGCCCAGGTTGCCCGCCATGCGGGTGGTGGTCTCGACGCAGTGGTTCGTGGTGGCTCCGCAGATCACAACCGAATGCACGCCGGTCGCATGCAACTGGGCTTCCAGGTCCGTGCTGATGAAAGCGCTGTTCACCTCCTTTGTCACGACCGGCTCACCTGCCAACTCACGCGCCTCGTTCTTAACCGGGTAGCCAGGACCGTCCGGGGCGAACGAGGAGCCAGGCCGTGCGCTGCGATGACGGATGTGGAAGACGGGTGCGCGAGCTGCCCGGAAGGCGGCGAGCAAATCCGAGATGCGAGCCACCGCGTCCGGGTTATTCCGGCGCTTGCCGGCTGCTTCCCACAAGTCGAAGGCGCACTGCACGTCGATGACAACCAAGGCGATATGGGCAGGGTTGAGCGTGTTCACGGCCGGCATCCTAGCACGGTTCGAACCATGGTACGGCGCACGCTCGGCACAGTGTCCGTCAGGGTTCGTTTGATGGACGGGGTAGCGTGGGCCTTGTGGCTGGTCTGTCCGGTGTCGGCAAGTTCTGCACCGTGCAAATCTGGCAGGATCGGGCAGCCAGCCTGGCTTTCCGCCTATGCCTGTAGCCGCACGATGCAGGCGCCCCAGAACAGGCTGGAGAAGAACCAAGTCGGTCGCCCGAACCCGGCGTCAGCAAGCAGCGCCGCCACGGTCCCTTCGGATGCTGGGGAGTCGGCTGCGGATTCCGACGATGCCGCCCGGGTATTCCGAACGTATTCCGCGCACCGTTCTAATCTGATGCCGCTCACCATTCTAATCTGATGGCGCTCAGGGTGGTGTCGTCTCGTGGGCCGGTTTCGTCATGTCACGATGGTGGAGCTTGGGTCAAGCGGCAGTGCTCTGCTGGTTTTGGTTCGCGGAACTCTAGTCACGTCCGTAGCCCCGCGGTGGCTCGGTCTCGTTGAGAGCTGTGAGGTCGAGATCGGCGATGGCCTCGAGCGCCTCGGCCGTGGCGCTGTCGCGCAGGCTGTCGGGCAACACCTCGAGCCACGCGGCATATTCGGCCTGCAGCGCCAACAGTTCGACGACCGCGTCCCGCCAACGCTGCGGGCGGCTGCGGCGATCGACTGGGCGTCTCGTCCGGGCCATGACGGCCGCTGGCTCCGTCACGCGGCGGGCGCGATGGCGCGCCTGGCGCCCGGCGTTGCTCAGCGCGTGCTCGCCATCCGGTTTGCGGCCTCTCGGCATGGCCTTGTTCTCCGTTACTGTAACGCATTGCAGTGGGGTTCTCATCCGGCGGTGCGCTGCTTGCGCAGGCTTTCGCCCTTGAGCTCGATGCGATGGGCGTTGTGCAGGATCCGGTCGAGGATGGCGTCGGCGAGCGTCGGGTTGCCGAACACGGCGATCTGCCACACCGGTGGATCGCCTGATCTCTGCGGTGACGGTCACTGACCCGCGCCATCCTTTATATGGTCAGCGCCTGGCGGTTCTGTCTTTTGCTTGTGCCCGTGGCCCGCGCTTCATCGCCGTTGCTTTGCCGGATGGCCGTCGGCGCCTGATCCGGCGTGGCGCAACGGATCTTGAACACCCGACCGGAACGGACCCTGCGGTTCCAAGGGTGTCTGCCCGTACGCTGTTGCCGCTGGCACGGCATATTCAGGGTTTGATGACCGCCTCCAGCACGGAGATCGTTCATGCCGTCTCGTCCCCACGATCATGCACTTCCACTTCCACCATCTCCGCGCCGGAAGCAGCGACCGCGGCCATGGCCGGCGCTGGCGCCGCAGCTCCAACTGCAGCTGGCCCAGCAGCTCGCCCGTCTGCTGCGGCGCGTTCGTCTTCCGCAAAGTCACCAACTGCTTCCGCTCGCACTGGGGCGCCAGGCTCTATGCCGACGTCAGATCCGTGTTCGAGACCGCCCGACGGCGCGGCATACCGGTTCTGCGATCCATTCGCCTGACCTTGGACGGACAGCCTCTGCCCATCAGCCCATAGTCCGCTTGCCGTCAGACACGGCGTCACGCAAAAGGCGCCGATGGACGGGCATCGCGGCCGATGCCCAAGGCAGCGGAACCTGGACATCATGGCCAAGCCGGCCCTTCCGAGCAGCAGTGCCCGCACAAGCGTCCTCAGTCTGAAGGTGACATTGCGCGGCGTGAGGCCGCCGGTCTGGCGCCGCCTGCTCATGCCCGGCACGATGACGCTGGGCGACCTGCACCAGGCGATCCAGGCGGCGATGGGCTGGCGTGATGGCCACCTCCATGCCTTCGACATCGACGGGCAGCAGTATGGCGACCGGCGCACCGCCGACGACGTCGCCGACGAAACCCGCTTGACCCTGAACGGCCTTCCGAAGTCCGGCATCGCCCGCTTCGGCTACACATACGACTTCGGCGACACCTGGGAACACACGGTCGCCATCGAAAAGATCCAGCCGGCGGCCAACGGGACTTCCTATCCGGCCTGCGTCGCTGGAAAGCGCAACTGCCCGCCCGAGGACTGCGGCGGCTCGTGGGGCTACCAGCATCTCATGGCTGTTCTCGCCGACCCCGGGCACCCCGAACACGCCGAGCAAGTCGAGTGGACCGGTGAAGAGTTCGACCCGGAGGTGTTCGTCATCGAAACCGCCAATACCATGCTCGCAGCCCACTTCAAGCGCATACAGCCATCGATCAATCGTCCATCCCTCGACTGAACGTCAAAGGGGTGAGCAAATACCAATCTTAAAAAGTGGTTTCAAAATGAACAAATCACCTTGCTTGAACGCTTCGATTAAAGGCTGATCCGTTCCACCTCATCAAGCGAAATCGCCTCGCCCCGCCGATCATAGAGCTTCGTTGTCCGCGCCGAGCTATGCGCCGCCATCTGCTGCGCGTGTTCGAGCAGCCCGCCGTTTTCGAGATAGGCGGTGATCCCCCTCGCCCGCCATGAGTGACAGCCGAACGTGAAGACGGATGACGAGCTGCTGGACTTCGCGCGGGCCAACGGGACGACCTGCTACCACCTTATAGGCACGGCCCGCATGGGTCCGGCGTCCGATCCCAGCGCAGTGGTGGGCGACGATCTGCTGGTGCACGGCATGCAGGGCCTGCGCGTGGTGGACGCCTCGATCATGCCAAACATGCCGTCGGCCAACACCTATGCGACGACGCTGATGATCGCGGAACGCGGCGCAGACCTGATCCGCAGCGCCGTGCAGCGATAGGCAGCGCACTCGCGGCACGCCTCCATCCATCAGGAGACTGTCACGCGCACGCCATTTTACCGCAACCTCCCTGTCATCGACGTCGGCTATAGCGCCACGATGGCCGATTGCACCTTCCCTGCCCAGACCTAGCCGCCGCGCCGGCCTTTGGCGTCCCGAAAGCCGCCTTGCCCTGCTGTTGCTCTCGCCATCGGTGGCATTGCTGGCCTTGTTCACCTATTGGCCCGTCGTGCAGGTGCTTTGGCGCAGCCTGGTCGTGTCCCGCTATGGCCTGGCCCCGCGCATCTCGCTGGAGAACTACTCGCGGCTGTTCGCCGACCAGCGCTTCACCACCGCATTGTCGAACACGGCGATGTATGCGTTGGGAACCGTGGTCCCCAGCATCGCGCTGGCATTGGCATTCGCGCTGGCGCTGCAGCAGCGGCGCTGGTGGACGGCGCTGTGCCGGACCCTCCTGGTGCTGCCGACCATGGTGCCGCTGGTGGCGGTTGCGGCGCTTTTCACCTTCGTCTTCCTGCCCGGCGAAGGGCTGCTCGACCATCACCTGATGCTGTTCGGCCTTGGCGCGACGCAATGGCTGGGCGACCCGGACCTCGCGTTGCCCAGCATCATTGTCATCACGATCTGGAAGAACACCGGCTTTTACATGCTGTTCTTCCTCGCTGGCCTGGCCGGCATCCCGCGCGAGGCGCTGGACGCGGCCGTGCTGGACGGGGCCGGGCCGTGGGCGCGGTTGCGTTACGTCATCCTGCCGCTGCTCGGACCGACGCTCGCCTTCGTCGGCGCCATCGCCATCATCAACGTCCTGGTGCAGGTGGACCACGTGCTGGTCATGACCGGCGGCGGCCCGGCGGACAGCACCAACCTCCTGCTGTCCTACATCTATCAGCTCGCGCAGCAGAACCTGGACGTCGGCGCCGCTTCCGCCGCGACCGTCGTGTCGATCGGCGCCTTGTCGGTGATCGCGCTCGGCGGCCTGCGAGCCCTGGAACGGCGCGTGTATTATGAGAGCTAAGCCCCGCTGGCTGGCCGGCGGGCTGACCTGCGCCGTGGCCCTGCTATGGGCGACCCCATTCGCCTGGATGCTGGTCGCGTCGGTGCGTCCGGGCTACCCCGCCGATCCCGCGAGCCTGCTGCCGCGTCCGCCACTCTCGTTGGCCAACTACGCCGAGGCCTGGGACAGCGGCCATTTCCCCTTATGGTATCTCAACACTGCGCTAGTTTGCGGCGGCATCCTGCTGGTGCAAAGCGTCACCGTCACGCTCGCCGGCTATGCCTTCGCCCGGCTGCGGTTCCGCGGCCAGGGAGCGCTGTTCACCCTATTCCTGCTGCAGCTCATGCTGGTGCCGCCGCTGCTGATCGTGCCGAACCTGCGCACGCTGGTGGGCCTGGGCCTGTATGACACGCTGGCCGGCGTCGCGGCCCCTTATCTCGCCTCGGCATTCGGCGTGTTCCTGATGCGCCAGCAGTTCCGCGCCATGCCGCGCGACTACGAGGAGGCCGCGGTGCTGGATGGCGCCGGGCCGCTGCAGGTCATCTGGCACGTGCTGCTGCCGCTGGCGCGCCCCGGGCTCGCCGCCTTCGCCGTGGTCAGCCTCACGGCGCACTGGACTGAATACCTTTGGCCGCTGATGGCCGCGAGCTCGCCGGAAAACCAGGTGCTGACGGTCGGCCTGGCAAGCTTCGCCGGCGCCAGCGAGGCCGGGGGCCAGTGGGGCCTGGTGGCTGCCGGCACTGCCCTGGTGGCGCTGCCGCTGCTGGTGCTGTTCGTGCTGTTCCAGCGGCGCATCACCGACGCCTTCGTCTTCTCGGGAACCAAGTAGGAGCGACCATGCGAATCTGGAAACTTGCCGCGGCCTTATGGATAGCGGCCGCAATGGCGCCAGCCTGGGCAGCCACCGAGATCGACCTGTTCTTCCCGGTGCCGGTGCAGGGCAAGCTCTCGGCCGAGCTGCAGCGGCTGGTGGGCGAGTTCAACCGCACCCATCCGGACATCCACGCCACCGCGGTCTACACCGGATCGTATGACGACACGTCGCTCAAGACCCGCGCGGCGATGCAGGGCGGGCGGCCCCCGGCGGCCGTGCTGCAGAGCGCCAACTACATACGCGACTACGCCATCAACAACGAGACCATCGCGCTCGACGGGCTGATCGCGGCAGACGGAGGCATGTCCCCGGCGGCCTACATGGACCGCTTCTGGCCGGCGCTGCGGCCCAACGCCATGGAGGGCGGCCACGTCTACGCCGTGCCGTTCCAGAACAGCACGCCGCTGCTGTACTACAACGTGGAAGCGTTCAAGGAAGCCGGGCTCGACCCCGACCATCCGCCGCGCACCTGGGCGGAGTGGGTGGACGCCGGCAAGAAGCTCACCACACGCGAGAACGGCCAGGTCGTCCGCTGGGGCCTGATGATGAACGGGGTGGAGGACAACCTCATGTGGCTCCTCAGCGGCTTCGCGATGAGCAACGGCGGACGCTACTTCGACGAGAGCTGGGGCGGCGAGGTGTACTACAACGAGCCCAGCACCCTCGGCGCCGTGCAGTTCCTCGACGACCTCGCGCACAAGCACCAGGTCATGCCGCCGGGCATCACCGACGCGAACGCCATGGCGGCGGCGTTCTTCTCTGGCCGCGCCGCAATGATCCTGAACAGCACCGGCGCATTGAGCTTTGTGCGGGAGAACATGAAGCAGCCCTACCGCGTCGCCTTCGTGCCCTACAACATCCTGCCGGCGGTGGCGATCGGCGGCGGCAGCCTGATGATTCCCGCCGGCAACTCGCCGGAACGGCAGCACGCGGCATGGGAGCTGATCCAGTGGCTGAGCAGCCCGGAAACCGCCGGGTCGTGGTCGCGGTTCACCGGCTATTTCGCCCCGCGCCGGGCGGCATACGAGTTGCCGGAGATGCAGGCCTACCTGAAGGCTAACCCGGACGCCCAGGTGGCGCTGGACCAACTGGCCAATGCGCGGCCATGGTTCGCCACGTTCCAGACCGTCCCGGTGCGCAAAGCATTGGGCGACCAGGTGCAGGGCGTGCTGGCCGGACGGGTGAAGCCCGCCGATGCCGTCGCCATCGGGCAGCGCCAAGCCGACGCGCTGCTCAAACCCTATGCCGAGCAGACGGCGCTGAGGCTGCCATGACCCTGATCGTCCAGCTCACCGACCTGCATGTGCGCCCGGTCGGGATGGCGTCCTCCCGCGTCGTCGAGACCACCATGCTGACCGAACGGGCACTGCGCGCCGTGGCCCGGCTGCAGCCCGCGCCGGACGCCGTGCTGCTGACCGGGGACCTCACCGAATGCGGCCTGGCCGAGGAATACGCCGTGCTGGCAGAGATGCTGGCGCGGCTGCTGGCCGTGCCGGTCCATGTCATTCCCGGCAATCACGACCGGCGCGAACGGCTGCTGGCCGGGCTGCCCGGCGTGCGGCAGGCGGACGGGTTCGTGCAGTATGCGGTGGACGGCCTGCCGGTCCGGCTCGTGATGCTGGACACCGTGGTCCCTGGCGCCGGCCATGGCGAACTGTGCCGCCGCCGGCTGGACTGGCTCGACGCCACCCTGGCCGCGGCGCCGGAGCGGACCACCCTGCTCGCCATGCACCATCCGCCCTTCGTCTCGGGGATCGCGCATATGGACGGCATCATGCTGCGCGAGCCGGAGCGGCTGCGGGCGGTGTTGGAGCGGCACACGCAGGTGCGGCGCATCGTCTGCGGCCACCATCACCGACCGATCACCGCGCGGTTCGCCGGCGCCATCGCGAGCGTCTGCCCGAGCGTCGCGCACCAGGTCGAGCTGGATCTGCGCCCGACCGCCCCGGCGGCGTTCCGGCTGGAGCCGCCGGCCTATCAAATGCACCGATGGACCCGAGCGGACGGTTTCGTCAGCCATACCGCATTCGTGGAGGGGTATCCGGGTCCGTTCCCCTTCTTGGACCACGCGGACTACCCAGGGCGGCCCTGAAACCCGGATTGGATTTCACTGGAACGTCAAACTGCGGTTGCCGTCGCCGACGTACGTGGACGTACCTGGAGGTTCAGCATGACCGCACTCGCCTTCTCGAACAACGACATCGCCGTATTCGCCTGGGTGTTCCCACATCGCCTGCCGGGGTGCCTCGGCTTCGCGGTCTATCGCGGCGAGGCCAAAAGCGAGCAATGGACGGCGCTCCCAGCGCTCGCCCGGTTCGACGGCGTGGACCCCGCGGCAAAGCTCACCACCGAACAGGCGCCGGTGCAAAAATTCTGGTGGAAGGACCTCGGCGCCGAACGCGGCAGCACCCACCGCTACCGGATCGTGCCATTGGGCGGCGCTCCCGGCGCGCTCGCCCCGTTGCAGGGCGTCGAAGCGCTGGTGACCAACGCGGTCACGCTCACTCCAAAGTGCGGCGCATACCGCGCTGTTTTCAACCGCGGCATCATCTCGTCCCAAGCCGTCTCGGCGGCGCTCGGCGGCCTCCACGTCGAGGACCTGCTGCGCCGCATCCGCAACCCAAAGGACCCACTGCGGCAGGCGTTGTCCGGGGAGCTGATGGCCGCGCTGACGACGCTGCTCGACAGCGGCGAGGGCGCACTCGAGGCGGCGCTCTATGAACTCGACGATCCCGATGGGCTCGAAGCCAGCCTCGCTGCGCATCCACGGGACCGCCACGTCGTGCTCGGCAACGCCCGCACGCGCGACGCGGCGGACAGCGACGCGGCCGCCCGGGCACGGCTGAAGACGGCCGGGCTGGATGTCACCGACCGTATCCTCGCGAGCGGCCATATCCCGCACAACAAGTTCCTGCGCCGCGGCGCGACGGTGCTCACGGGATCGACCAACTGGACGACGACCGCATTATGCACCCAGACCAACAACGCGCTGCTGATCGACAGCGCGGAGGTCGCCGGCCACTACGACGCCTATTGGCAGCAGCTCAAAGCCGACAGCGACGCCGGCAATCATCAAGCAGCGCCGCTGCGGGACTGGGCGCGGACGCATAACGACGCCATGCTGGCAACGCCGATCCCGCTTGACGGCGGCACGATCCAGCCACTGTTCGCGCCCAACACCCGCAGCGCGCTCGCCACGCCGCCGCGGGAGCACCCGGCCGATCTCGAATACCTGTTCAGCCTGATCGGGTCGGCCCGGCAGGCCGTGCTGTTCCTCGCCTTCGACCCCGGCAACAACTCCATCCTCGACGCCGCCGGCGCCGCACTCCGCGCCAACACGTCGCTGTTCGTCCGCGGGGCGCTCACCAGTCCGCAGCGCGCCCTGAACTTCGCCGCAGCGCTGCGCGGCGGCGACGCGGTCCCGAGCGGCGGAATCGCCCTGATCGGCGAATCCGGCAAAGCCGAACCGGATTACCGCGTGATCCCCGCCGGCGCAGTGCGCACCGACGACGCATTCGGCGCCTGGGAGGCGGAGCTTGCCAATGCCGGGCACGCGATCATCCATGACAAGATCGTCGTCATCGACCCGTTCAGCGATGATTGCGTGGTCGCCACCGGATCGAACAACTTCGGCTACCGCGCCTCGCACAACAACGATGAGAACTTCGTCGTCATCCGCGGCCACCGCGCCCTGGCCGAGGCCTATGCGTGCCATGTGCTCGACGTCTACGACCACTACGCGTGGCGCTATTGGCTGCACAAGGACCCTGCACGTTTCGGCCGCCCGCTCGACGCCACCGACGCCTGGCAGGACCGCTATCTGCAAGACGGCAAGCCGAACTCGCCCGAGCTGCGTTTCTGGCTCTCGGCAGCCTGACAGGACTTACCGGGCGGCACTGGCCTCGGACGCTGCGGGCAGTCCGGCAAAGCCAGGGTAGTCACGCAGGCCCTGCAGGTTTTGCAAAACTGGGCTGGCGATGCCGGGCGGCAGTGCGGGTGTGCCGACGGCGCTGGATCGGACGGCGGGGGATTGCAGGTCGAATGCCGGCCGCAGCACATGGACGCCATCCGGCCCCGCCAAGGTCACGCGCCCGGCCTGGATCGCC
>CAXSGE010000090.1:0-14560 GCA_964236715.1 uncultured Acetobacteraceae bacterium
CTGACCAACCCCGAGGTGCTGCGCAAGACCGCCGAGACCGGGGGCGAGAACCTGCTGCGCGGCTTGGCCAATCTGCTGTCGGACCTTGAGCGGGGACGCGGCAGGCTCACGATCAAGATGACCGACACCGACGCGTTCAGGATCGGCGAGAACATTGCCGTGACGCCGGGCAAGGTCGTGTTCCAGAACGAATTGATGCAGCTTATCCAGTATTCGCCATCGACGGACACGGTGCTGAAGCGTCCGCTGCTGATTGCGCCGCCCTGGATCAACAAGTTCTACATCCTTGACCTGCGCCTGAGGAACAGCTTCGTGCGCTGGGCGGTGGCCCAGGGCCATACCGTGTTCATGATCAGTTGGGTGAACGCCGACGAGCGCCTGGCCAATAAAGGCTTCGACGACTACCTGGCCGAAGGCTTCCTGGCCGCGCTCGACGCGATCGAACGGGCGACCGGGGAGCGGGAGGTGAACGCGATCGGCTACTGCCTCGGCGGCACCCTGCTCGCGGGCACGCTGGCCTGGATGGAAGCGGTGGGCGACGACCGCATCAAGTCGGCGACGTTCTTTGTCACCATGATGGACTTCAAGGAGGCCGGCGAACTCGGCGTGTTCATCGACGAGGAACAGTTGAGGTCGCTTGAGGAGAAAATGGAGAAACGCGGCTTCCTTGATGGCAGCGCCATGGCAGCGACCTTCAACATGCTGCGCGCCAACGACCTGATCTGGTCGTTCGTCGTGAACAACTACCTGCTGGGCAACGACCCGTTCCCGTTCGACCTGCTGTATTGGAACAGCGACAGCACCCGGATGCCGGCGCGCATGCACAGCTTCTATCTGCGGCGAATGTATCAGGAGAACTTGCTGTGCGAGGCTAATGGGATCGAATTGTCGGGGCAGCCCATCGACCTCGGCCGGGTCAAGCAGCCGACCTATTTCCTGTCGACGCGGGATGACCACATCACGCCGTGGCGGAGCACCTATCGCGGCACGCAGTTGCTGGGTGGGCAGAACCGCTTCGTGCTGGCGGCGAGCGGCCATATCGCTGGGGTGGTCAATCCTCCGGAGGGCGGCAAATACAGCCACTGGATCAACACCGAGCTCCCGACGGAGCCCGACGCCTGGATGGCCGGCGCGACCGAGATGGCCGGAAGCTGGTGGCCCGACTGGCAACGCTGGGTCACGGCGCTGGACGGCAAGCATGTTTCGGCGCGCGTGCCCGGCGATGGCGCCCTGCCCGCGATCGAGGATGCGCCGGGCAGCTATGTGAAAGTCCGGGTGAGCTGAGCGGCTAGACCGTGGGCAGGTCGAGATGCTCCTCGACCCGCCGCACCCGTGCTTCCAGGTCGGAGATCAGGATGCCGTGGCCGACGACCGAGGAATGGTAGTGCGTCACCGTCTGGCGCAGATCAGCAAACTCCGCCTTCATCGACTGCCGCATTGTCGTAATGTCCCGCCGCATCTCGGCCATGTCACGGCCTAGCGCCTCAAGCGCCCGGTCGTGGCGCGTGACGGCCTCGGCCACTTGCGACAGCAGTTGGTAGATCGCGCCAAGATCAACGCCGTTCCCGCTCACTAGTGGGCCAAATCCTGCACAATCTCGTCCGTCATCTTCTTCGCGTCGCCGAACAGCATCATCGTGTTCGGGCGGAAGAACAGCTCGTTGTCGACGCCCGCATAGCCGGAGGCCATGCTGCGCTTGATGAACAGCACCGTCTTAGCCTTGTCGACATCCAGGATCGGCATCCCGTAAATCGGCGACTTCGGGTCGGTCTTGGCCGATGGATTGGTCACGTCGTTGGCGCCGATCACGTAAACAACGTCGGCCGTGCTGAACTCGCTGTTAATCTGCTCAAGCTCGAACACCTCGTCATACGGCACATTGGCCTCGGCCAGCAGCACGTTCATGTGGCCCGGCATGCGTCCGGCGACGGGATGGATGGCGTATTTCACCTCGACGCCCTCCTTCTTCAATGTGTCCGCCATCTCCCGCAATGAGTGCTGCGCCTGCGCCACCGCCATGCCATAGCCCGGCACGATGATGACCTTGGACGCATTCTTCATGATGAATGCCGCGTCGTCCGCATTGCCGGCGCGCACGGCACGGTCGGCATGGGCCGGGTTGGCCAGGGCTGCGCCGCCGCTGTCGGTGCCCCAGCCGCCCAGCAGCACATTCAGGATGCTGCGGTTCATGCCCTTGCACATGATGTAGGACAGGATGGCGCCCGATGCGCCGACCAGCGCCCCGGTGATGATCAACGCGAGGTTCTGAATGGTGAAGCCGATGCCGCAAGCCGCCCAGCCGGAGTAGCTGTTCAGCATCGACACCACGACCGGCATATCCGCGCCGCCGATCGGGATGATGATCAGGAACCCAAGGCCAAGCGCCAGCAATGCAATCAGCCAGAACAGCGCCTGGCTGCCCGACAGCACGAACACGACGATCAGCACGAGCAGCAATATGCCGAGAGCCAGGTTGAGCTGGTGCTGCCGGGGGAACAGGATCGGCGACCCCTTCATGGTGCCCTGCAGCTTGGCGAAGGCGATCAGCGAGCCGGAGAAGGTGATGGCGCCGATCGCCAATCCGAGCGACATCTCAACCAATGACTGCCGGTGGATCGCGCCGGGGATGCCGATGCCGAACGACGCCGGGGCGTTCAAGGCCGACGCCGCCACGAACACCGCGGCCAAGCCGACCAGCGAGTGGAATGCGGCGACCAGTTGCGGCAGCGCCGTCATCTGGATGCGGCGCGCGACGACGACGCCGACTGCGCCGCCGATCAGGATGGCCAGCGCAATCAGCAGGAAGCCCGAGCCGGACATGCCACGCTGCAGCAGGGTCGCGACCACGGCGATGGCCATGCCGATCATGCCGAACTGGTTGCCGGCGCGCGCGGTCACGGGGCTGGACAGCCCGCGCAAAGCGAGCACGAACAAGACGGCGGCGACGAGGTAGGCGAGTGACGTCAGCGAGGCGCTCATACTACTTGCGCACCCTCGGCTTATTGGATTGGAACATCGCCAGCATCCTCTGCGTCACGACGAACCCGCCGAAGATGTTGACGCTCGCCAGCATCACGCCCAGGAACCCGAACACCCGCGCCCAGGCGCTGTCGGACAGGCCGACCGCCAGCATGGCGCCGACGACGATGACGGACGAGATCGCGTTGGTCACGCCCATCAGCGGCGAGTGCAGCGCGGGCGTCACGTTCCATACGACATAGTAGCCGACGAAGCAGGCCATCAGGAAGATCGCCAGCAGGAAGATGAACGGCTCGACCGCAGTCGCCACCGGCTCGATGCCGGCGCTCGCGGCACGCAGTTGGTCGGCCAGCGCAGCGGCGCGCTCGGCGATGCGGACGGCCTCGTCCGCATATAGGTTGGGGTTCATGGGGCCTCTCTATGCCGCGGCTGCGGATTGGAATTGGGCGTGGACGGCCTGGCCGCCGCGGGTCAGCAGCACGCCGCGCACGATCTCGTCGCTGTCGGGCAACGCCGGCGCGCCCGCCGCCTTGTCCCAGAACGTGGTCAGGAATGTCAGCAGGTTGCGCGAATAGAGCGAGCTGGCGGCGACGGGGATGCGGCCGGGCCAGTTGGTCCAG
Organism: uncultured Acetobacteraceae bacterium; assembly: GCA_964236715.1. Lineage (GTDB taxonomy): Bacteria > Pseudomonadota > Alphaproteobacteria > Acetobacterales > Acetobacteraceae > CAHJXG01. Next base: position 3,600 of record CAXSGE010000090.1, read on the forward strand.
CCCAGCACCTTGACCCCGTTCTTCGTCGTGCTGGCCTCGCCCGGCACCGTCGCGGCGCAATTGCCGCCGGCCTCCGCCGCGAGGTCCACGATGACGCTGCCGGCGCGCATCGCGTCCACCATCAGCTGGCTGACGATCACCGGCGCGCGCCGGCCCATCACCAGGGCGGTGCAGATCACCAAGTCGTTCTTCGCGACCGTGGTGGCCATCAGCTCGGCCTGCTTCTGGCGAAAGGCGTCGCTCATCTCCTTGGCGTAGGCGCCGGTCTGGCCGGCCGTTTCCGCGTCCTCGACGCCGACATAGGTGGCGCCGAGCGACTTGATCTCCTCCTTGGCCGCCGGGCGCACGTCGGTCGCGGACACGATGGCGCCCAGGCGGCGCGCCGTCGCGATCGCCTGCAGTCCGGCCACCCCGGCGCCGATCACGAACACGCGCGCCGGCGGCACGGTCCCGGCTGCGGTCATCATCATCGGGAAGCCGCGGTCGAACGCCGCCGCCCCTTCGATGACTGCCCGGTAGCCCGCAAGGTTCGCCTGGCTGCTCAGGATATCCATGCTCTGCGCGCGGGTGATGCGCGGCAGCAGCTCCATGGCGCAGGCGTCGATCCCGGCCGCCGCGAGCGCCGGCACCAGGGACGTGTCGCTATGCGCCCCGCTGGTTGCGACCAGCAACGCCCCGCGCGGTATCATCGCCCGGACCTCCGGACCCGGCATCTGCACGGCGAATACGACCCCGGCCCCGGCCAGGGCCGCCGCCGCATCTGGCGCGATTTCGGCCCCAGCGGCCTGGAAGTCCGCGTCGGAGATCGCGCTTGCCTGCCCGGCGCCAACCTCGACCGCGACGGTGAGCCCCAGTGCAATCAGTTTTCTGACCGTATCCGGCGTGGCGGCCACGCGCATTTCAACGGCAGCCCGTTCCTTCAGCACCGCGAGGCGCATGCGTCCATCCTTCGTTCCCTCGCGCGCACCATGCCCCGCGCGCCAGGGTCGAGGCAAGGCCCCCCAACTGCTAAGCCCTAGGCGCTCGGGGGCACGCCCGCTTCCAGCAGCGCCGCCGCCTGGCGCTGCGCGACCGCCTCGGTGTCAAAGCCCTCGACGAGCTCGTGGAACAGCTTATACCAGTTCACCTCCGCCCGAAGCCGGGTGAACACGCTGCCCAACCCGAGCGCCGACCGGTCCATCAGCACGAACTCCCGCGGCGGACGCACCCCGCCCGCCTGCTTGAGGCCGGCGTGCACCTTTTCCGCCACTGCGCGGCCATATTGCGGATCGTCATTGTCCTGGATGCGCCGCACGCGGTCCTGCAGCAGCGGCTCATAGACGAAGGCCGCCCACTGGTTCAGGTTGGCGATCTGCTCCTTGGTCAGGTTCTCGAATCCCCAACCTTCGTAGGCGTGATGCGCCTTCGCCACGTCCCCGTCGCGTATGGCCTCGTAAAGGTCGATCACGCCGCGCACGAACTTCGGCGGGAACACCCGGATGGCGCCGAAGTCCAGCAAATTGAGGCCCTCGTCGTCACGCACCTGGTAGTTGCCCAAATGCGGGTCGCCGTGGATCACGCCATACTGGTAGAATGGCACATACCAGCCGCGGAACAGCGCCGTCGCGATGCGGTTCCGCACATCAAGCGGCGGCTCCTCGTCGATGCGCTGCTGCATCGGCTTGCCCGCCAGCCACGTCATCGTCAGCAGCCGCTGCGTCGTGTAGCCGTCGATGGCGGCCGGCACGCTGACCGTCGGCTCGTCACGCAGCATCAGCGCGTAAAGCCGCATCTGCGCCGCCTCGCGCTTGTAGTCGAGCTCTTCCCGCAGGCGTTCGGCGATCTCGGTGTAGACGTCGTCGCCCTGGATCGTCGTGTCGACGCGCTTGAACACGCTCATCGCCAGCCGAAGCTGCCGCAAGTCGGCGTCCACCGTGCTGGGCATGTCGGGATACTGCAGCTTGCACGCCACCTCCGTGCCGTCCAGCAGGGTGGCGCGGTGCACCTGGCCCAGGCTGGCGGCGGCGGCGGCCTCCTGGCCGAAGCTTGAGAACTTGGCCTGCCAGTCCGGCCCCAGCTCCCCGGCCATGCGGCGGCGCACGAACGACCAGCCCATAGCCGGCGCATTGGCCTGCAACTGCGCCAGTTCCTGCGCATACTCGTCTGGCAGCGCGTCCGGGATGGTGGACAGGATCTGCGCCACCTTCATCAACGGACCCTTTAGCCCGCCGAGGATGCTTTTCAGGTCCTCGGCATGTGCGGCACGGTCGGTCTTGAAGCCGAACACCTTCTCGCCCGCCACGCGCGCCGCAATGCCGCCAACGGCGCCGGAGGTCCGGGCAAAGCGCTTGAATTCGCCAAACAGGTTGGGACGGCTGGTGTCGGCCATCAGGCTGCCTCCAGCTCGTCGATGAAGCCGCTGATGATGTCGAGGCCCCGCCGCCAAAAGGCCGGGTCGGACGCATCGAGGCCGAACGGCGCCAGCAGCTCCTTATGCCGCTTGGTGCCGCCGGCGCGCAGCATGTCGAGGTATTTCCGCTCGAAGCCGGGGTGCCCATTTTGGAACACGCTATACAGCGCGTTCACCAGGCAGTCGCCGAATGGATAGGCATACACGTAGAACGGCGTGTGGATGAAGTGCGGCACATAGGACCAGTAAACGCTATAGTCCGGTGTGAAATGGAATGCCGGGCCAAGGCTCGCCGTCTGCACCTGCATCCACAGCTCGCCGATCCGCTCCGGCACGATCTCGCCCGAACGCCGCTCGTCGTGCAGCAGCGTCTCGAACTGGTAGAACGCCGTCTGGCGCACGACCGTGTTCAGCATGTCCTCGACCTTGCCGGCCAGCATAATCCGGCGGCGCTTCGGATCGGTTTCGGCATCCAGCAGGGCGCGGAATGTCATCATCTCGCCGAACACGCTCGCGGTCTCCGCCAGGGTCAGCGGCGTGCCGGACATCAGGTAGCCATTGCGCGCCGCCAGCACCTGGTGCACGCCGTGGCCCAATTCATGGGCGAGCGTCATGACGTCGCGCGTCTTGCCGTGGTAGTTCACCAGCAGGTACGGATGCACCGAGGGGACCGTCGGATGCGCGAACGCTCCCCCCGCCTTGCCGTCCCGCAACACAGCGTCAATCCAGGGCCGGTCGAAGAACTGCCGCCCGACCTCGCCAAGCTCCTTGGAGAACCCGCTGTAAGCCGACAGCACACGGTCCCGCGCCTCGCTCCAGGCGATCGGCCGGTCGCTGTCGTCCGGCAGCGGCGCGTTGCGGTCCCAATGCTCCAGCTTCTCCAGGCCAAGCCACTTGGCCTTGAGCGCGTAGTACCGATGCGACAGCCGGCCATAATCCGCCGACACCGCGGCGCTGAGCGCGTCCACGACCTCGTCTTCCACCATGTTGGCGCGGTTCCGCTGGCTCGTGGGCCGCTTGTAGTGACGCCAGGCGTCGATGATCTCCTTGTCCTTCGCCAGCGTGTTCGTCACCAGCGAGAACAGGCGCAGGTTGCCCTGGAACACCGCGCCGATCGACGCGGCGGCGTCGGCCCGCACCGACCGGTCCCGGTCCGACAGCTTGTTCAGCGCCGCGCTGACCGTCAGCGTCTCGCCCCGCACCGGCACCCGCAGCCCGGCGATCGTCTCGTCGAACAGGCGACTCCAGGCGCTGCGGCCAGTGACCTCCTTTTCGTGCAGCAGTTTCTCGAGGTTGTCGTCGAGCTGATGCGGACGGAACACCCGCAGGTCGCGCAGGAACGGCGCGTAGCGGGCCAGCGCCGAGCCGGCCAGCTTGGCATTCAGCGCCTCCTCGTCGATGCGGTTCAGCTCCAATGACAGGAACAGCAGATGCGAGCTGATGGTCGTTACCCGCTCGTTCACCGACTGGTAGAACTTGCCGATCTGCGGGTCCGAGCTGTCAGTGCTGAACTGCAATTGGGCATACGACATCAGCCGGCCCAGCGTTTCCTCGATGCGCTCATACTCCGCCAGCGCCGCCGCCAGTTCATCGCCCGAAAGCGCCGCCACCCGGCCGGCATGCTTGGCATCGAACGCCTGCGCCGCAGCCGCCGCACGGTCAAAATCCGCAGCGAGCTCTGGGCTGTCGGGGGCTGGGTAAAGGTCTGTCAGGTCCCAGGATGGCAGCGCTTCGCCGGCGTGCGCGTGTGTTGCTGACTTGGCAGGCTGGTCCATCTGGTGCTCGTCCCGTCGTGCTGATACGTCGACACTTAGGTGGGGCGTGGGACCCGCAGGGCAAGCTAGGGAGCGGGCGTGCAAGACACCCGGATAGGGGCATATCCGCGATGGCCTAACCTCGCGGCCATGATGTTCGGCCTGGCGCGCGGATGGCCCGGCCGTCCGATGCTGCGCCATTGGCACGACGGCGCTTGGCGAAGCGTGACCTGGGGAGAGTTCGCGCGGCGTGCGGCCTCGGTCGCGCGCGGCTTGCGGGCGGCCGGGGTCTCGGCCGGGGACCGCGTGCTGATCGTGAGCGAGAGCCGGCCCGAGGTGCCGATCCTGGAGACCGCGCTGATGGCAATACGCGCCGTTCCGGTGCCGGGCTACGCGACCAACACGCCCGCGGACCACGCGCATCTGCTGCTGGACAGCGGCGCCCGGGTGGCGGTCGCCTCGACGGCGGCGCTGGCGGACCGCGTGCTGGCCGGGGCTGCGCTGACCGGCGGACTCGACCGGCTGCTGTGCATGCAGCCCGGGCGCGGCACGCTGTTTGCCACGCTCGAAGCGGACCGCGCCCCGCCCGGCGACATCGCCGCCGAGGCCGACGAGATCGCATCCGGCGCCCTCGCCTGCCTGATCTACACCAGCGGCACCTCCGGCCTGCCGCGCGGCGTCATGCTGCCGCACCGCGCCATCCTGTCCAACTGCGCCGGCGCCTTTGAACTGGTGCGCCCGCTGCGGCTGCGCGACGAGGTCTATCTGTCTTTCCTGCCGCTATCGCACAGCTTCGAGCACACGGTAGGCCAGTTCTTCCTGCCGAGCCTCGGGACCGAGATCGTCTATTGCCGTGGCGTCGAGCACCTCGCGGCTGACATGCTGGCCATACGCCCGACCATCCTAACGGTTGTGCCACGCGTGCTGGAGATGATCCGCACCCGGGTCCTGCTGCAAGTGGCGCGGCAGCCCGGCTGGAAGCAGGCGCTGTTCCACCGCGCGATCGAGACCGGGTTGCGCCGGGTCGATGGCCGGATGACGCTCGCGGACCACGTCGCCGGGCCGCTGCTGGACCGTCTGGCGCTGCGCCCGGTGCGCGCCCGGCTCGGCGGCCGGTTCCGTGCCGCCATGTCGGGCGGGGCGCCGCTGGACCCGGAAGTGGGGCGGTTCTTCCGGGCGCTCGGACCCGTCGTCATGCAAGGCTATGGCCAGACCGAGGCCGGCCCGGTCATCAGCGCCAACTCGCCCGACAACCCGGACGTCGGCAGCGTCGGCCGGGCCTTGGAAGGCGTGGACCTGCGCATCGCCGACGATGGCGAGATCATGGTGCGTGGCGACCTGGTCATGGACGGCTACTGGAACCAGCCCAAGGCTACGGCCGAGGCGATCCGGGACGGCTGGCTGCACACCGGGGATGTCGGCCGGCTGGACCCGGAGGGCGTGCTGACCATCACGGACCGCAAACGGGACATCATCGTGCTCTCGGGCGGCGAGAACGTCTCTCCGGCGCGGCTCGAAGGCTTGCTGATGCAGGAGCCGGAGATTTCGCAGGCCGTGGTCGCGGGGGATGGCCAGGCCGGGCTGTCGGCCCTGTTGGTGCCGGCGGAGGACGCCGACGCCCGAAGCGTCGGCGCGGCGGTGGCCCGGCTTAACGCCCGCCTATCCGTCACCGAGCGTATCCGGCGCCATAGCCTGGTGCCGCCCTTCACCATCGAGAACGGACTGCTGACGCCCAGCCACAAGATCCGCCGCGGCCATGTGCTTCGCGTGCATCAGGGCGCGATTGGGCTTAAGTAGCTCGGTCGGCCGTCAGCGCTTAGCAGATGCTTTCGCAAAGCATTGTCCTGGAGGTCGCGTCCAAACTGATAGAGCCTCATGTCCAGTTCATTATGCTGCAGCAATTCGTCATAGAGGTTCTGTCCGATCTTATCTCGTAGCTCCGTCAATTTCTGCTGAGTTGTACTAGACTCCATATTGGTCCGGTTCAGCCAAACTGGCTCGAAATTCAATGCAGGAACGTGCTTGCCATAAGCCGCCTGAAATAGCGCGCATGACTCTGCAAACCTCTCGACGATGCCAATGACGCCCCAACTGGCAAGTAGGCCGCAGCTCTGGCGGAGGTCGTCCGCAGTGGCTTTGGCCTGGTAGAGATCGTCCGTCCGGAACGATGCGTCCGACAGGTGGACGACTTGATAATTGCGAATGACTATCCCGTTTCCGCCGCCGTCCAACGCCCACCGGACATAACCGGCAAAGCTCTGTTGTTTTGCGAACTTGGAATAGGGTTGCGAGGCGTCTTGGCGCACGAACTCGTAAACCGACCAAGCCCGCAAGATCGGGTGCCGGAGGAAGACGATCGGAAGGCACTCCGGCCAAGGCAGCGGCGGACGCCCGAGGTGAGTCGAGACCGCCTCGATTTCCGGCCTGGCTTGCAAGAAGTCGCTGAGGGCGGACGAGCTTTGGACGTCGCTCGCGTGGGCGCCTTCGAACGGCGACCATCTTTCGCCGAACGATCTCTCCAGCATCTCATCGACGCTGGTGCCGGCGTTCTTGAAGATGTGGTAGTGGATTACAATCGATTTGTTACCCATTGCATAATCCCCTGCGAAGGAACGCCAAATCGGATTGTTGCGCAGTAACCAAGGCGCCAACGGTCAAGGAAGTCCTTTCACAATGCGTCTCAGGCGGAGGGCGCAGTGGCCGGTTCGCTAATGTCGACTTTGCGTGCGCTGAGCGCCAAAGCCGCGGGATATTCCACTGCGTTGATCGAGACGGCCGTAAACCCGGCGCGCAGCACGTAGGCCCACATATCAGCGCCGAACTCCGTCTGCACCGCATAATCGTCCGACCCGGTTTCCGCGGACCCGTGATAGCTCCTGGGCAGGCCCTCCCGGCTGCGGCTCAAGCGCCCGACAATCGTCGGAATCGTGAAGCAGAGCATCCCACCGGGGCGGAGCACGCGCCGGCATTCCTCCAGGCCGCGTATTGGATTGGCGATATGCTCCAGCGTGTCCGAGTGGATCACGAGATCGAAGCAGTTGTCTGGATACGGCATGTCCCGCATGTCCACGGCGGGATAGGCCGCGAGGGCATGACCGGGAAGCTGTCGCAGGACCGGGCTCAGGTTGCCGGCCTCGTTGATTTCCAGCAAATCCAGGCGTCCCGCCTCGGACGTCTTGACGAAGTCCTGTAAAACCAAGCTGGTGCCTACGGCAGCCCGGATCGCGTCCGCCAGGGCTATGGAGCGAAGGTTCGCGCCGCACGCCGTGCAGGATGTGCCTTGCTGCCGATTGACGTAGCTTTCTTCATGGGACGCAAGCTGCCACTCGGACACCAACTGCCGCCAAAGTATGGCGCGATGGCGGAACTCGATTCCCCCGCACACGGAGCACCTCAGCATTCCAAGACCTCCCTGTTCACTTGAGGAAGCCTCAAGCTGCGGAACTCAAGCGGTGCGGCCACCGCAGTGGATTGCGGCCAGGACTTGCTGGCCTCCCAACATCACATCCCCAGAGCGCGCCGATATACGTCCAGCAATGTTTCCTGCTCCTCGACGTCCGCCGGCTCCTGCTTGCGGATGCGGATGATCTGGCGCAGCACCTTCACGTCGAACCCGGCCGACTTGGCCTCGGCATAGATGTCCTTGATGTCGGACCCAAGCGCCTTGCGCTCCTCCTCAAGCCGCTCGATCCGTTCGATCAGGCTGCGCAGCCGGTCTGCCGCAATCCCGCCAACCTGCGCCTCGGCGGCCTTGCTCTCGTCCAACGGGTCATTGTCGAGCGAATCGGTGGTGTCCAGGGCCATGGCGCCCCCCTTCGTAATGGTCAGCCGGGGGGCTTAGCGGCGCCGGGAGTCCCGGTCAATGCGCCGGGTCAGCCTTGGCAAAAGCCGCTTTCTGCTCTGGCGTGGCCTCGACCTGGTGCAGCGCCTGCCATTCCTTGTACGGCATGCCGTAAACGACCTCCCGCGCGTCAGGGTCGCTGAGCGCCACGCCCTGCGCCTCGGCCGCCTCGCGATACCAGCGGGACAGGCAGTTGCGGCAGAACCCGGACAAGGTCATCAGGTCGATGTTCTGCACGTCGGTCCGTTCCCGCAGGTGCGCCACCAGGCGCCGGAACGCGGCGGCCTCCAGCTCCGTTCGGGTCGTGTCGTCCAAAGGGGGCACTGTCATTGCGTGAAGTTCCTCAAAATCCGGCTTGCGCCGCAAGATATGGCGTGCCGGGCCGCTTGGCGAAAGCGCAAACCTCAGTCCATAGTACGTTTGCCATAGGGAGAAGGCGCTGATGCCGTGGGATGACGCGCAGGCCCGCATCGCGCTGCGGAGCATTTTCGACGCGGCCATCGCGAGCGCCGATCCGCGCCGGGTGCTGGCGGCGCACCTGCCCGAACCACCAAAAGGCCGCGTCGTCGTGGTCGGCGCTGGCAAGTCTGCCGCCGTGATGGCAGCGGCGCTCGAGGATGCCTGGCCGGACGTGGCCATGACCGGCGTCGTCGTCACCCGGTATGGCCACGCCGTCCCGACCCGCACGATCGAGGTCATCGAGGCATCGCACCCAGTCCCCGACGCCAACAGCGAGCTGGGCGCGCGGCGCGTGCTGGCGGCGGTGCAGGGCCTTGCGGCAGACGATCTGGTGATCGCGCTGATGTCGGGCGGCGCTTCGGCGCTGCTGGAGCTGCCGGGGCCGGGCTTGACGCTCGCGGACGCCGAACGGGTGAACCGGGCCTTGCTGGCGAGCGGCGCCACAATCGGCGAGATGAACACCGTCCGCAAGCATTTGTCGGCCATCAAGGGCGGGCGCCTCGCGGCGGCGGCGCGTCCGGCGCGGGTAGTCACGCTCGCCATCAGCGACGTGCCCGGCGACGACCCCGCCGTCATCGGCAGCGGCCCGACCGTGCCGGACCCGTCGACCTGGGCGGACGTGCGCGCCATCGCCGCCCATTATGGCCTGGCCTTGCCCCGCACCGATGGCCCGGAAACACCCAAGCCGCACGAGATCGACGCCGACATCCGCCTGATCGCGACCCCCGCCATGGCGCTGGACGCGGCCGCCGCGTCCGCCCGGGCGCATGGACTGGCGCCGCTGACCCTGGGCGACGCGCTTGAGGGCGAAAGCCGGGAGCTCGGCACCGTCATGGCCGGCATTGCCCGCAGCGTGCGCTTGCACGGCCATCCCCTGCCCGCCCCCTGCGTGCTGCTGTCGGGCGGGGAGACGACGGTGACCATCGGCCAGGGTCCATGCGGCCGCGGCGGGCGCAACACGGCGTTCCTGCTGGGGCTCGTGATCGCGTTGCGCGGGGCGCCGGGCATTTGGGGCCTCGCCGGCGACACTGACGGCATCGACGGGACCGAGGACGCCGCCGGCGCAATCGTCACGCCCAGCACGTTGACGCGGGCACGGGCCATGGGGCTTGATCCCCGCGCCGTGTTGTCGGCGCATGACAGCTACGGCCTGTTCGACGCCATAGGGGACCTGGTGCGCACGGGACCGACGCTTACGAACGTGAACGACCTCCGGGCCGTGCTGATCGCCCCGCTTTAAGGACCCGCCATGCCCGCCCGCATCAAGCTTCGTCGCCGAAGGCGCACGAAAATCATCGCGACGCTCGGCCCAGCCAGTTCCACGCCCGAGGTGCTGTCCCGGCTGTTCTATGGCGGCGCCGACGTGTTCCGGCTGAATTTCAGCCATGGCGCCCACGCCGACCACCTGGCGCGCATCAGCATGATTCGGGCGCTGGAGGAGCAGTCGGGCCGCCCGATCGGCATCCTCGCCGATGTCCAGGGGCCGAAGCTGCGCGTGGGAAAGTTCCAGGGCGGGCGCATCGTGCTGCAGACCGGCCAGGGCTTCCGGCTTGATTTGTCCCCGGTGCCGGGCGACAGCCGCCGGGTCGAGCTGCCGCATCCCGAGATCATCCAGGCGGCGGGGATCGGCACCTCGCTGCTGCTGGACGACGGCAAGCTGCGCCTGCGGGTGACGCATGTGCGGGAGGACCACCTGGAAACCGAGGTCGTGACCGGCGGCAGCCTGTCGGACCGCAAGGGGGTCAACGTCCCCGACGTGGCGCTGCCGATCCCGGCGTTGACGGCGAAGGACCGGCTGGACCTCGCTTTCGCGCTGGAGCACGGGGTGGACTACATCGGCTTGAGCTTCGTGCAGCGGGCCGAGGACGTGGCGGAGGCGAAGGCGATCACCGCCGGGCGCGCCTGGATCATGACCAAGATGGAGAAGCCGCAAGCCCTCGATAACCTGGACGAAATATTGGCGCTTTCGGACGCGGTGATGGTTGCGCGCGGCGACCTGGGGGTGGAGCTGCCGCCCGAGGAGGTGCCGCTCGCCCAGAAACGCATCGTCCGCGCCGCCCGCGAGCGCGGCATCCCCGTCGTGGTCGCGACCCAGATGCTGGAGAGCATGATCACTGCCCCGGCGCCTACCCGCGCGGAGGCGTCGGACGTTGCGACCGCGGTGTTCGACGGCGCCGACGCGGTGATGCTGAGCGCCGAGACGGCGGCCGGGCAATACCCCTACGAGGCCGTCAACATCATGGACCGCATCGTCGAACGGGTGGAGCGCGACTCCGGCTGGCGCGCCATCATCGACGCGAGCCGCCCGGCGCCGGAGCCGCTCTCAGCCTCGGCCATCGCGGCGGCGAGCCGGCAGGTCGCGCACACCATCGGGGCGGCGGCGATCGTGGCCTTCACCGAGGGCGGCAGCACGGCGCTGCGCGTGGCGCGGGAGCGGCCGGAGTGCCCGGTGCTGGGCCTGACCGCGAATCTCGCGACCGCCCGGCGGCTCGCGGTGGTGTGGGGCGTGCACGCGCTG
>CAXSGE010000091.1:0-14325 GCA_964236715.1 uncultured Acetobacteraceae bacterium
CCTTGGCCCCGTCGCTACCGTAAAAATCCGCGCAGATGCTGCTGGTGGGCCAACTGCGGCGGCTGGCGGAGCTGGCGGAGCTGGCGCACGCCTACGCCGAGCAGGCCATTGTGCTGCCGGCGCTGACGCCGGCCGGGCAGCGCGCCAAGGCCGAACTGGTGCTGCTGCTGCACGGCATGGACCTGGCCCTCGCCGCCGAGTGCATCGAGCAACGCGCCTTGGCGTCGCTGTGCGCCGACCTGATCGGGGACGACGACTGACGAATGGGCCATCCCCGGCCGTGCCTACAGGTGCGGCCGGGCTGGAAGCACTCGACAGACAAGCACCGAGGCAGCCGCGGGGTGGGAGCGAATCGGGACCACCCGCAGAGACTGTCCCGGAAACACCAACCGGTCTTGCCGGCAGACGGCCAGGCCGGGGCGGATACCCACCAAGACGTTGGGAGGACGGCATGACGGACGAGATCGACAGCACGAGCGAGCGGCGGGAGAAGCGCCTGCTGGACGCGGCCGAGGCGACGACGCGCGACCCGGAGGCGGTTGCCTTCCAGCACTCGGTGCTGGCCCAAACGGGCCTGCCCTACCGCAACCCGGGCGACGACGTGCGGGAGTGGGAGCGCAGCAACGGGCAGGCCGCGCTCAAGGTCATCGCCGGCGAGGCATTCCACCCGGAGCTGTGCCGCTTCGTGCCGCTGGGGTTGCCATACGGCCCGAAGCCGCGGCTGATCCTGGCGCACCTGAACGGCGAGGCGCTGCGGCATCAGTCGCCGGTGGTCGAAGTGGAGCGCAGCCTGACCGCATTCGTGAAGCGGCTGAAACTCGATGCGGGTGGGCGGACGATCAACACGATCAAGGACCAGCTCGCCCGCTTGGCGGCGTGCTCGATGCGCCTTGGGGTCGTGCGGGACGGCCGGGCCATCACGGTCAACTCGCAGATCGTGCATTCCTTCGACCTGTGGTTTCCCAAGGAGGACGGGCAGCGCGTTCTGTGGCCCTCGACCGTGTGCTTGTCGCGCGAGTACTTCGACAGCCTGGCCAAGCACGCGGTGCCGCTGCACGACAAGGCGCTGATGGCGTTATCAGGGTCCGCGATGGCGCTGGACGTGTATGCCTGGCTGGCGCAGCGGCTGCACCGGATCGAGTGGGGCCAGCGCGTGTTCGTGCCGTGGACGGCGCTCAAAGCCCAGTTCGGCTGGCATTACGACCGCATGGACAACTTCAAAGCCGTGTTCCGGCAGACGCTGTGCGTGGTACATAGCCAATATCGGGCGGCCGACATCAAGCTGGACGGGCGAGGGATGATCCTGCGGCGCAGCCCGCCCCCCGTGAAGGGCCGAACGGGCATCGTCGTGCAGATCCCCTGACGGGCACGGCCATTTTCCGAGGAAAACCTGTGGATCAATGACTTATCCACGGGCACTTTGCAGGGAAAACCACGGGCACTTTGCAGGGAAAACCACGGGCACTTTGCAGGACAACCCGATAGTTTATCCGTTAGTTCTTCCGGTAGTTGGTCGCGAGATGCGTGGATAACCGGGATAACCCAGCCAGCGCAGCACGTGCCACGGTGCTCGCTGCGGGCAAGGGGTGGGTCCTCGCCATGCTCGCCATGCTCGCCGCCAAGCGGCGGCTGCGCGTGGCTGCGCGTGGCTCCGGTCCCGGCGCCAAGCGGCGCCGCCCTTGCCCTCCGCTGCGCGCCGCGGCGCCCTGAAAGGGTCGGGACGAGGGGCGTCCCGACCACTCAACCCATGGCCTCCGGCCAGGGTCGAACAAGGGGCTGGACAAGGAAGCAAGCAAGCTCGGGAAGAAGGTTCCTCAGTCCGAGGCCGGCGGCTCCGAGTCGGTGCGTTGCGGGCCGTCCCCTGTCTGAACCCCGAACAGGTCCCGCCAACCTGCCTGGATGACAGACCCGGCATGGCTTGCCGTGGGCTTCCAGGAGCCGGCGTGCTGCCAAAGCGGAACGGCGGCAAGGCCCAAGCCAAAAACGAGGGCCACCAGAACCAAGCCGCCCACGGCCCTGCTCCGGATACGGAACCGCCTTTGCCGGGCCAGCATCCGCCCTTGCAGTTCCTCCAAGCTCCCGCTCACCCCGGCTCCCCTTTTGGCTCGGCCCTGCATGTCGGCCGCGGCTCCGATCCGGGAAGGTTAGGAATTGTCAGGCACCGGCCCGCTGAGATGGCCCGTAAACGCGCCAGGGGCGCCGTACAGCGGCTTTGGGGCGTTTTCCGCATCCCTCTACCGGCCAAGGGGCAAACAGCCCTCAGTCGCGCCCGAAGCCGCGCGGCGGGTCGATCTCCAAGCCGGACAGGTCCAGGTCGCAGACGGCGCGCAGCGCGTCCGCCGTGGGCGTGTCGGCCAGGCTCTCCGGCAAGGCGTCCAGCCACCCCTGGTAGTCGGCCTGCAGCTCCAGCAGCTCCGCCACCGCGTCGCGCCATCGCTGGGGACGGCTGCGCCGGTCAGCGGGCCTGCGATAGCGCACCTTCACCGTCCCTGCCGTGTCAGCCGCGTGGGCGGCGCGGTAGCGGGCCTGGCGCTCGGCTGAGGTCATGGCGCGCTCGCCGAGGGGTTTGGGACCAGGAGGCACGACCCGGCTTTAATGCGTTACGTTACATATTACAATAGCTTGGGGTGTTTGAGGAGGCCCTGCTTTCAGGTCACGATGCCATCTCACGCCTTGGCTAAGCCAAGGCGGGCGTAGCTGGGTCTGCCAGCATCGGCCCGTGCTGGGGGCAGTGGGGTGGCCCGACCTGGTCGAGCCACTTGCGCGCAGTGCGGGCGACGTAGCCGCAGGTCGGGCAGGCGCACCGGACATGCCGGCTGGCCTGCTTGCGGGGCCGGGTGGTGAGCGGTGCTTCTTCGCCGTCCTCGCCTGCCGCCGCGGCGCCCCGCTCGGCATCGAGGCGAGCGTGAGGCAGGGGGCCGGCGGCGTCGAGAACGGGGGCGACGAGGGCTAGGAAAGCCGGCCCCGGGCCGGTGGCGCGCATGGGGCCGACCAGGCCGATGCTGTGGGCGACCTTGCGGTAGGCGGGTCCCCGGCCGGCCCCGATGCCGACGGCGGCGTGGACCAGCTCGCGGGCGAGCGCCGCGGCGACGGGCAGGGCAAGCGCACCCTCGGCTTCGGCGAGGTCGGGTCGGACCAGGATCTCGAAGGTGGCGTCGGCGCTGGCGGCGCTGTCCCAGCACTCGCCGGTGGCCTTGGCGCGGCGGCCGGCGGAGGGGAAGCCGATGGCGATGCGCAGGCGCTCGGGCAGGGGGGTGCCGAGCTGGGCGAAGGCCGGGCGGAGGCGGGCGGCGACGTCGTTGAGCCAGCTTTCGCGGTTGGGGTGGGGGTCGGGGCGTGCTATGGACATCGAGCGTTCCTGGCCGTGGGTGACGGTCCCAGGCTGCGGGTCCCCGGCGCGAGTGGGAAAATCTAGGACAGCGAGGACCGCCACCGTGCCGTGAACACGGCTTCCGGGAGAGCGTGTTCACGCCTTGCCGTCTTCGGCTTTGTTGTTCCTCCACCTCAGCGAGAATGCATGGAGGTTTCTGCGGCCGTGTACGCCAACGCCGAGCCCGGCCCGGGCTGGCCGACGGAGAAGGCTTGCTGAACTGTTGGCCCAAGAGGGAAACCGGCTCTATAGGCCACAACGCCGAAGCTGAAGCCCGAGCCGGCTTACGCCTTCCCACAACTCGCTTGGCCTTTTCCAGAAGAGATGGAGTTCAAGGACCGGACAGCTCCGGGGTGGTTGCGCCAACCCTTGCTTCCGATCGACAAACCCGTCCAGAAACTACGCCCAGGATCGTTCAGCCGTCCCAGTTCATTCAGCACGGTTCCTGGCCGCCGCCGAGTGATCCTGGTAGTCCAGCTTCGGCGTAAGCATACACCGCTGCTTGAAGTGCTCGATTGAGCTTATACGGAAACAGATAATTGCATCATGCAGCTTAGTTAGAGGTACGATACACAACTGAAAGAGTTTTGATCATATCTTGATAGCCGTTGTAAGCTACGTATACGCCAAGAAAAACGATAAAAATTCGAGGCTGCCAAGGTACATCAGGCTTCATGTTAACTGCAAACCAAGTTGAACCAATTAGTATCGGAGCGCAAAGTGAAACTGCTTCGACAGCTCTTAAAAATAATCTGACAATTTTAGTTTTTGCTAAACGAGAAAACTTGAATATCTGAGCAAAGAGCAGTCTACCACCTATCATTCCAAAGAACAAACCATCTAACGCTAAAACCGATGTTTCTGAAGGATTCAGATTAAAATATAATGCCGTACGACTTAAAAGGAATAAAGATAACAAACCAAGACAGAAGTTTGACACTAAAAGCAAGCTGCTTGAAAGAGGCTGTAAAGGTATTTTGTATCTCATTAGCTTTCTTCTTTGCGACGTTTACAAAGAAAATATCCTTGGAACAAACACTAGCGTTGTCAGCACAACAAGAACAACGCTAAATTTTATTATCAGAACATTTTCTTTATCTAATTCGCTTCTATATATTTCGGACATAGATTTGCTATTGTTAGTTTTGCAGATAGAGACAAGTAGATACACCGCTAGTATTAATATAATAATATACCATAAGTGGTTTGATATGATGTTTTCTATCGATTTCACAATTAACTCTATGTTGCTTTTCAGTGTAAGAGAGAATCCCCAAGTAAAAACTGTAATCCATGCAAAAATTGCACTGGATCTTACCAGAAAAAACTCAACTGTAACGTTCTCAATGGCTGTGTCTTCTGGCCCCAGAACTCTACATAAGAAATGGTGAAACACCCAAAGCAACACGGCTGAAACATAAGAAAGTGAAAAAATTAGAACTACTGTTAGCACATTAATAGTAAGTTCATTCTCATCAAACCTTTGGATGATAATTACTCTCTCTGGATCACTGATATCCAAAACATGGAATATAAAGTATCGGCCAATTTGCACATTAGCTTGTGCGTATAGGAGCGCAGGAACTGTTGGAATAAACCAACCAAATATTTTAAAGTTTAACTTGGAGTTTGTATCTGTTGTAAAATCACTTGGCCGAAGCACGCAATGAACAAACAACAACAAAAACAACTTTCCCCATGTTGTATCTAGCAGCTTTCGCAAGTTCGATATGATCCACTCGTAAGATGAGGCTATTGTCTTAGAGTGCGTCGTAAGTTCTGACACAGAAGATACCGTTATTCTATGTTATTCTGATTATTGTAATCACTGTAACGTGGTGCTTAATTTTCTCCTCCTAATGTTGTTGTCTCATTCTGTAATGGAGACGATTGAGGCCATGCGTAGGACATTAGCTGTGCATCAGGAAAGAACAAAGCCTGGTTTTGGATCATTGTGCTCTCGGACGACTTCCGGGCCCTGCTTGCCTCTCTTCCAAGGTCGGAATGGCAGCAGGGGCATGTCGTTCAGTGTTTCGGGATGCACCTCTCCGGGAGCAGGCCAGGCCGCGCAAGGCGCGTCAATTGCCAGAGCCGCGGCCGAGCGGCGGGTACAGATGGGATAGGGTCGCACGCGAGGGCTCCTGGTTGGTTGCTTAGCGATCTCTCCTGCATGTGGCGCGAACGGGGCCTGCTACTCACCGATATTTTCCTTGAGCGGTGCCCTGCCTGCTTCTCGCGCCTTGAAGGCGCGGTCTCCAGCCCGCCGGAAACGGGCACGGGCCGCGTCGGCGTCCGGCCCGTGCAGTTCGTTGGCGGCTAAGGTCAGAAGGCCGAGCAGGACGGCGCTGTCCTCGTCGCCGAGGCCGGCGAGCACGACGAGGCCGCCGAGCTGGATCTTGGTTCGAGTGTCCAGGCTACGCGCGTCCTTCCGCACCCGGGCCAGCATCCGCTCGGTCCGGCGCAGGTGGCCGCGCGTGCGGGCCAGGCGGCTGGGCGCCGTTGTCGCGAAAGTGGCCGGCGAGGGCCTGGAACTCCCTGAGCAGGGCGGCGTCGTCGATGTCGAGGTCGGCGAGGCCGGCGCGGACGGCGAGCTTGCCGATGCGGGCGGCGTCCCTGGCCTCCAGTTCGGCCACGTCGCGCTTGGCGGCTTCGAGGGCTGCGAGCACTTCGGCCCGGCGTTCGCTGGCTTTCTTGCGCGCCATGCTTATCTCCTTCCCGGTTGCCCGCCTGCCTTACAGCACCAGGCCTTGACCATCCTGCACCCCGCACCCTAGGTGCGGCAAGTCCCGAGCGACAAAGGAGCAAGAGCGCACTAACGAGTTGCCTGCGGCAACTCTGCGGCGTAGCCTTGCGTTCTCAAGGGCTGATCCGGTGTTGCCGCATGTCCACTTGGTCGCAGTTCCGCGTCGATGCTTCCAAGCATGTTAGCCGATCAGGCGGCGGCAGTGCAATTGCTGCTGCCGCCTACCGGGCCGGCGAAAAGCTGTATGACCAGCGGGAGCAGGGGTTTGCGGACTACACCGGCCGGTATGGTGTAGTGGCGAACGGGATCACCATGCCGCAGGGCGGCGGGCCGGAGTGGACGCGCGAGCAGCTTTGGAACCACGCCGAGGCAACAGAGCGACGCAGCGACGCCCGGACCGCGCGCAAGATCGAGTTGGCGTTACCGGACGCGATGACGCCGGAGCAGCGGCATGAGCTGGTGGGGGAGTGGGCCAAGGAGCTTGCCAACCGCTATGGCGTGGCGGTGGATTGGGCGATTCACCTACCGGACCGAAAAGGGTCGCAGCAGAACCACCACGCGCACCTGATGCTGACCACGCGCGAGATCGGCCCGGAGGGGTTTGGCGGCAAGGCGGCATTAGAGCTTTCCAACACGCAGCAGAAGGCGCGGGGACTGCCAATCGGCGACCAGGCCATACAGGGATTACGGCAGGTTGTGGCCGAGCGGTTCAACCAGGTTGCCGAGCGGCAAGGGCTGGAGCTGCGGGCCGATCCGCGCAGCTACCGGGAGCGGGGGGTGGAGCTGGTGCCGACGCGGCATGTCGGGGTTGCCGGCGTCGGCATGGACCGCCGTGGCGCGGAATCCGAGCGGGCGCAAAACCACAAGACGACGCGGGAGCTGAACGCGCAACGGATCGAGCAGCGGCCGGAGCTGCTGCTGGAGGTGCTGACGGACAAGGAAGCGGTGTTCGGCCGGCGCGAGATGGCGAAGGAGCTGCACCGCTACATCGACCAGCCGGAGCGGTTCGCCGCGGTGATGGCGCGGCTGGAAGCCTCCCCCGATCTGGTGCGCTTGTCGTCGGACCGGGGGCGTTCCCCCGCGCAGTTCTCGACGCGGGAGATGGTGCGGACCGAGGCGCGGATGATGGACGCGGCGGAGGCGATGGCGGCGGCCGGGACGCACCCGATGGCGGCCGAGCGGGTGCGGGCGACGCTGGACCGGCACAGCCGGCTTTCGGCCGAGCAGCGGGCGGCGGTGGAGCACATCATGGCGCCGGGGCAGATCGGCGCGGTGGTGGGGTCGGCCGGGGCGGGCAAGTCGCGTTCGCTGGCGGCGGCGCGGGAGGCGTGGGAAGCGCAGGGCTACCGGGTGCTGGGGGCGGCGCTGGCGGGCAAGGCGGCGGAGGAGCTGCAAGGGTCGGCCGGGATGAGCAGCCGCACCCTGGCGGCGCTGGAGTTCGCCTGGCGCAAGGGGCGGGAGCGGCTGACGGCGCGCGACGTGCTGGTGATCGACGAGGCAGGCATGGTGGGGTCGCGCCAGCTCGGCCGGGTGCTGGACGCGGCGCGCCGGGCCGGGGCCAAGGTGGTGCTGGTGGGCGACGAGCGGCAGTTGCAGCCGATCGAGGCGGGTGCGGCGTTCCGGGCGGTGGTGGAGCAGGTCGGCGCGGCCGAAGTGCGCGAGGTATGGCGCCAGCGCGAGACGTGGGGGCGGGAGGCGAGCCAAGCGCTGGCACGGGGCGACGTGCGCGACGGGTTGGCGCCCTACTACACGCGCGGGCACATGCGGATGGCGGAGAGCCGGGAGGCGGCCAAAGTGTCGATCGCGCGCGACTACATGGCCGGCACGGGTTCGCGGCTGATCATGGCGCACACCAACCGGGACGTGGGCGACCTCAACAGCGCGGTGCGGGCCGAGCGGCAGCGGGCCGGCGAGCTGGCGGGGGAGGCGGCGTTCGCGACGGCGCGGGGCGTGCGGCAGTTCGCGGCGGACGACCGGCTGGTGTTCCTGGCCAACGACCGCACGCTGGGGGTGAAGAACGGCACGCTGGCGACGGTGGAGCAGGCGGAGCCGGGGCGGCTGACGGTGCGGCTGGACGACCCGGACAGGGCGGGCGGCGGCCGTCGGGTGACGGTGGAGCAGGCGGTGTATGACCAGGTGGCGCACGGCTACGCGGTGACGCTGCACAAGAGCCAGGGCGCCACGGTGGACCGGGCGTATGTGCTGGCGTCGGGCGGCATGGACCAGCACCTGGCCTATGTGGCGATGACCCGCCATCGGGACGCGGCGGCGCTGTATGCCGGGCGCGACGACTTCCGGGACGAGCGGGCCTTGGTGGCGCGGCTGAGCCGGGCACGGCCGAAGATGAGCACGCTGGACTTCGCCGAGCGGCGCGGCTTCGAGACCGCGGCGGCGTGGCTTGAGGATGCGCGGGCGCTGATCGAGCGCGGCCGGGAGCGGCTGGGCGAGGTGTGGGAGCGGGCGGGGCAGGCCATCGAGCGGGTGCGCGAGCAGGTCGCACAGCTCCGCCCGGAGCGCACGACCCCCGAGAAGCGGCGCGAGGAGCTGCGGGAGGTCCTCGGCGTGTCGCAGCCGGCGCAAGGCGCCAAGACCAGGGAGCAGAAGATGCAGGAGCGACGCGAGACGTTTGCGACGGACAAGCAAGAGGACAAGGCCAGCCCGCAGCCGCTGCGGGAAGCGTTCGGTTCCGAAGCGGCGGCCGATGGCAGCGCGGAAGCCCGCCGCGAGGCGCTGCGGGCGGCCTTTACGCGGGAGGAAGGGACGGCGCGGCTGACCGGCGAGGCGCTGCGCCGGGCCATGCGGGAGCCGGAAACGCCTGCCCCGGACCATGGCCGGGATCAGGATCGCGGGCAGGACCGGGAGCGGTAGAGAAAGCCGTCTGCACTCGCGTCCGCCTCGCCGACCCTCCGGAGGTCGGGAGCAGAGATAAACCGGCGCCGTTTGCGCCGTCCTGCCGGAGCTTGGTCCGGCAAGGCGGCGCAGGCGGGAGCGGCCCGGTTTCTGCCCCGACCTTGCAGGAGGGTTGGCTATGCGGAAAACGAACAAAGGCTACGCGACCACATACCTCACGGGTGTTTTCGCCTGGATAGCGTCTGCCGTTTTGATTTGGATGATCTGGGGGCGGGACCTTGCTCCGCCGGGAGACTTATCGCGTGTGACGGCCGACCTGTTCCGGTTGCCCCCGGGAAAGCTGGGCGGCGTGACTGATTGGCCTGCAACGGTCCCAGCTCACCTGAGCGCCCTAGGATCAGCGTTGCTGGACGCCGGGTATGCCCGGCCGATCGCCGCCTCGATGGTGCCCGGCGCCTTGCTGTTTGCGGGGGTCATGGCCCATCGGCGCGCCAGTTGGTGGACTTTGGCGGACGTTCCGCTGGGCTGCGTTTTCGGCTTAGGCGTGGGGATCATTCTCAACCAGTGGGTGCTGCCGAGCGGCATGTCGTCGGTGCTCGCGCCCGGTGCGCTTCTGCTGGCAGGGGGCGCCTTCCCGCAGATGTTCCCGCCCTCGATCCCGGACACCGAGGTGCTGCGCGGTCCGGAAATCGTGCCGGTGGTCAGCAACAGCAGGAAGGTCATCGAGAAGGCGATCAAGCGCGGCGCTGTGATCTTTGCCGGCGTCCTGGTGGAATTCAAAGCCGAGGTCGGCCACTTCCTGACGCTCGGAAAAACCGGTGCGGGCAAGTCGGTGGCGCAGCGCCAGACCATGAGCACGGCCATGGCGCGTGGCGACCAGGCCGTGGTCGCCGATCCGGACGGCGGCGCCATGGCGCTCTTCTGGCGACCGGGCGACGCGCTGCTGAACCCGTTCGATGCCCGGTCCGGCAAGTGGGACATCCTGGGCGAGATCAGCAAGCCGAGCGACTATGCACACCTTGCGGTGTGCCTGCTGCCTGCTGCCAGCGGCTCGCCCGAGCATGCCCAATGGACGGCCTGGGCTCGCGACGTGTTCGCGGCGTGCCTGAAGCGCTGGCACCAGGAGGAGCTGGGCTCATCGGACGAGTTCCTGCGGGTGATGGCGACGGCGAGCACGGCGAAGCTGGGGCAGCTCTGCGAGGGCACGGCAGCCCAACGTTACTTCGCGCCCGGCGGCGAGAAGATGCTGGCGGGCATGTTGTCCGGGATCACCCCATTGCTGGGCGACCTGGAGAATGTGACGTCCATGCCGGGCCAGCCGTTCTCGGTCCGGCGGTGGATGCGGGGCGGCAAGGGCACGCTCTGGCTGCCCTACCAGGCCGACCAGGTGGCTGCACTGGCGCGGCTGGTGTCGTGCTGGATGCGTCTCGGCCTTGAGGAGGTGCAGACCTGGCCGGACAGCGACACGCGGCGCGTCTGGTTCGTCATCGACGAGCTGGACGCCATCGGGCGCATCGAGGGGCTGAAGGGCGGCCTGGTGCGGCTGCGCAAGAAGGGCGGATGCATCGTGATGGGCACGCAGAGCACGGCGCAGGTGGAGCTGATCTACGGCCCGGAAGACGCCAGGACGATGGTGGAGCAGTGCAACACGCAGCTGATCCTGCGCTGCGGCGCAAGCGGGGCCGGCGGGGGCACGGCGCGCTTCGGCAGCGACCTGATCGGCGACCGGGAGGTGGCGCGGGAGGAGGTCAGCACCGGGCTGACGGAGGGCCAGCACACGTCGAGCAGCCTGTCGTCGCACGTCCGCCGGCAGATGGAGCGGGCGGTGCTGGCGAGCGAGATCGGCGACCTGCCCGACAACACCGGCTACCTCAAGAGGCCCGGCCAGCCCTGGGTGCGCGTCGCCTACCAGTGGGCCGACTACCCGGCAAGGGTCGCGGCGTTCGCGCCGGCCGTGCTGGACGAGGCGGGCGGCAGCTAGGGCGCGGCCGACCGGTCCCTGGCGTTTTGGAGATCGTTCAGCAGGGACCGGGCGAGGCCGAGGCCGACGCATTCGCAGTCGAACGTGCAGCCGACATGCACGAAGCAGGCGTGGAAAGCATCGAACTTGGCATGCTCCCCGGCGGGGCGCCGTGCGGACGTTTCCATGTGGTACGTAATTTGCATCATCATTACGCTACACGTTTCTCAATACGTTTGAAAACGTGGTTTGCTATAATAAATCAATTTAACTGAGTGCCTACGCAGTATGCTTTTGCGATCAATTTCTAGTTGAGGATGCACAAACAAGTTGTAATAAAATGGCGTTGCCAAGCGTCGGGGAGCCTGCATCGCTTGCGAAATCCTGTACGGCATCCGACATGGCAATTGTCAGCGTCAATGAGGGCGCTGACCATCGGGCTTCCCCCCGATGGCCCGCAACCCGAGTTGAGTTTGTTCGATGTCACCTTTCCAGGGGTGGCTGTTAGAGATGCTTAAGGCTCTAGGCGTTTTGTTGATGGCAATCGCCCAGATCCTTCAGGCACTCCACTGACAGCCGGGAGGCCGGGTTGTGCCCGGTCTCCCACCCCTGTGGGCACACTATTGTATGCCTGATTGAGAGGTTGTGCTTTACGCACAGCGTGTCAACAACCGCGGATGTTTGTCGCTGACAAATCAAGGGGTTGTTGATGGCCAGGGACGAAAATTCTAAAAAATGTGACGGCGGCGTGTTAATAATTGCGGGTGTTTTCCTTGATAAATCAAAGGGTTATTGATGGCCAAAAATGAGAATCTCAAAAATTATCCATGAATGAAAATTTAGAAAATATGGCATAAGCAATGTGGCGTAAGCATGGAGCGCATGTATTGGCTCTGCCAGACTTCGGATTAGCTGTGTGGTAAGCCCACGTGTTTCGGTTTCTGCACCGAGTCCGATAATGGCGAATTATGGAAAGTCAGCGGCAGTCGGGGTAGAGTAGCCCGGAAGTCGCCGCAGGCGGGCGGAGGCGAAGGGTAGCATAGGACGCGCGAGGACTTGGATCTCAGCCTCCGCGCAGGCACCCGGAGAGGGCGCGATTACTTGGGCGCGCGAAGGCGGCCGACCCTGGCCGTGGCGCCCCTGACCTGTTACATGCAACGCATGGCGGGCACAGGAACAGGGGCCGAGCGCGTACGGCGCCGGCGCGACAAGCTGCGGGCGGCCGGGCTGCGGCCGGTGCAGATCTGGGTGCCGGACACGCGGGCCGCGGGCTTTGCCGAGGAGTGCGCCCGGCAGGCGCGGGTGATCCGCGACGCGGAGACGCCGGAGAGCCGGGCCGAGGACGAAGCCTGGTTCGAGGCGTCGGACACGGCCGGCTGGACGGCATGAGGCGCGGCGACCTGGTGACGGTTGCCCTGCAAGGCGAGCAGGGCAAGCCGCGCCCGGCCTTGGTGGTGCAGGCTGACCGCTTTGCCGGCCTTACGGGGCTGACGGTGCTGCCGATCACCGGCACGCTGCTCGACGCGCCCCTGCTGCGGGTGGAGGTGGAGCCGAACGCACAGAACGGGCTGGCCAAGCGGTCGCAGATCATGGTGGACAAGCCGCAAACCCCGCCGCGGGGCAAGGTCGGCGCCGTCATCGGACGCCTGGACGATGCGACCATGCTCGCGGTCAGCCGCGCCCTGGCATTGTTCCTCGGGCTTGGGTGAGCGGCGTGGTGAGCAAGGCGGCTTACCCCCTCAAGCTGCCGGATTCCATCAAGGCCGCCGCGGCGCGGCTGGCCAAGGAGGACGGCGTGTCGCTCAACCAGTGGATCGCGTCGGCGGTGGCGCAGAAGGTGGGCGCGGTCGAGACCGCGGCCGGGTTCTTCTGCAGGCGGGCAGGCGATGCCCGGCCGGAGGACCTGCGCGCCGTCCTCGCCACCGTGCCGGACCGAGCGCCCGACCCCGGCGACGATCTGCCGCCCGGTCTATGACCGGGCCAGCACGCAGAGCTGTTGGGAACAGGCCAGCCTAATTAGCTAAGGCGCACGTCCACAGTGGGCTGTGGCCGGCGAGCCATAATGCGCAGGCTTCGGCGCAGCCCAAGGTTCGACTCCAACCGGCCGTCACCTGCCAGCGGGTATGCTGCCCAAGGTGAACACCAGCCCGAACATGTACGGGCGTACAGGGCGTACATGTTCGGGCGTACAGTCCGGACATCGCGGGAAGGGGTGAGCAGGATTTCGGGCGGTTCGGACAGGTGGATGACCTACCAGGAAGCCGCTGCCCTGTTCGGGGGCACGCCCGATGCTGTCCGGGTCCGTGCTCACCGGGCGCGCTGGCGCCGGCAGCGCGGCAATGATGGCAAGATCCTTGTCCTGATCCCGGCCGATCCGAGCGAGCACTCCCACCCTCCGGCACCCGTACACAGGCCCGTACGTACGGGCGTACGTTCGCCCGTACGTACGGGCGTACAGCACGGACAAGGCGAACAGGGAGAGGAGCTGCGCCTCGCACTGGAATTGCTGCGGGATCAGGCGACCGAGCACCGCCGGGAGCGCCGCAGCGCCGAGGAGCGCGAGCGATCTTTGCGGGCCGAGGTTCAAAGCCTGAGCAAGCGGGTGGCAGAGGCCGAAATGGCTGCCCTGGAGGGGTGGCGCATCGCGGCGGGGCTGGCGCAGCAGGGGACGCTGGTGGACGCCCGAAGGCCCGTGCAGGCACCGGAGCCAGCCCCACACAGGCGGGGATGGCTGGCGCGGCTGTTTGGTTGAGGTCTCCGGAAGATGCTTGGGGTTTGCTGCGCACCCTACTCAGCCGCTGCGCAGTCCCCTCAGCCTAAGCCCTCCTCGCTTTCAGGCGCACCCCGACGCCGCCGCCGTTCTCCGGGATGAACTCGATACCGGCTGCCTCCAAGACCGCCCGGATGGCTTCGAGGGTGCGGGGGTAAAGAGCCTCACCGCGTTCCAACCTGCTGATCGTGGCCGGCGCCACGCGGGCCATCGCTGCCAACTCGCGCACGCCGAGCTGCAACGCGGCGCGGGCCATGCGGCATTGGGCGGCGTCCAAACTATCACCCTGTGATAAGGTTATTGACTTGTCTAACCAAGCTGAAACACTGGCTCCGCTTTGTCACTCCATGACAAGCGGCCGGACGGGGAGGTGCGAACTCCCGCGCCCGGCCTGACCCGAAGCAAGGGAACGTAGAACATGCTCCAGGCTACATACACGCCTAGCACGCCCGCACCCGGCCACAACCCGGATGCCGAGCTGATCCACTTGGTCAAGCAGGCCAAGACGACATGGCAGGCCCTGTCCGACGCCATACCCGACGTGGTGGACATCCCGCCCGAAACCGATGCCAAACTGGGCCCACTGGCAGCATCCGCGCGGATTTCTACGGTAAGGGCCTGAGCGGAGCTGC
>CAXSGE010000092.1:0-13868 GCA_964236715.1 uncultured Acetobacteraceae bacterium
AGGAGACCACGAGCGACTACGACAAGGAGAAGCTGCAGGAGCGGCTGGCCAAGCTCGCCGGCGGCGTGGCGGTGATTCGCGTCGGCGGCTCGACTGAGGTCGAGGTGAAGGAGCGCAAGGACCGCGTGGACGACGCGCTGCATGCGACTCGTGCGGCGGTCGAGGAGGGCATCGTGCCCGGCGGCGGCGTCGCCCTGGCCCGTGCCAGCCTGATCCTGGCGCAACTCCATGCCGACAACGAGGACCAGAAGTTCGGCATCGAGATCGTGCGCAAGGCGGTGCAGACGCCGCTGCGGCAGATCGCGGAGAACGCCGGCGAGGACGGCGCCGTGATTGGCGGCAAGGTGCTGGAGAACGCGGACTACGGCTACGGCTACGACGCGCAGACCAACGCCTACAAGAACCTGGTCGACGCGGGCATCATCGATCCGACCAAGGTGGTGCGGGTCGCGCTGCAGAACGCCGCCTCGGTGGCGGGCCTGCTGATCACGACGGAGGCCATGGTGGCCGAGCGTCCGGAGAAGCGCGCGCAGTCGTTGCCGCAGGGCGGCGGCGGCGGCATGGGCGGTATGGGCGACATGGACTACTAAGCAGGGACTACTAAACGCCGCCTGGCAGGCCCGGGCGGCGGCTACCCCCATAGGCAACATAGCCAAAGTGCCGCGCAGGCAACGGAAACTGCGCAAGCCATTCGCGTGAAGCCCGCTGATGTGCTGGTCTATGCCCCAGGCAACAAAGGGGGCGGCACATGCAGGGATTGGTCATCGTCACGGGCGGCAGCCGCGGGATCGGCGCGGCAATCTGCCGTAAGCTGGGGCAAGAGGGCTATGCGGTGGCGGTGAACTACGCCGCCCGCCCAGAGGCCGCAGAGGCTGTCGTGCAGGAGATCGTCGCGGCCGGGGGTAAAGCCCAGGCATTCCGTGGCGACGTCTCCAACGAACAGGAAATCGACAGCGTGTTCGCCGCCGCCCAGCAGGCCTTTGGGCACCTAGCCGGGCTGGTCAACAATGCCGGCATCCTCGGCGGCAGTTGCCGGGTGGACGAACTGACCCTTGAGGCGCTGCAGCGCACGCTCGCGGTGAACGTGGTCGGCACGATGCTGGCGGCCAAGGCGGCGGTGCGGGCCATGTCCACCCGGCACGGCGGCGCCGGCGGTTCGATCGTCAACCTGTCATCCGTCGCGGCCCGGCTGGGCGGACCCGGCGAGTTCGTCCACTATGCCACCTCGAAGGGCGCGGTCGACACCTTCACCATCGGCCTGGGGCGCGAAGTCGCCGGCGAGGGCATACGGGTGAACGCGGTCGCGCCGGGGCTGATTGATACGGAGATGAACTCGAGCGAGCGCCAGGCACGTTTCGTGCCGGCCATTCCCATGAAGCGGGTGGGCGTGGCGGCCGAGGTGGCGGAGGCGGTCGCCTGGTTGCTCTCGCCGGCCGCGTCGTATGTCACCGGCATGACGTTGACGGTATCGGGCGGGCGGTGAACCCGGCTCAACGCAGCGCCGACAGGTGATGGACGGTGAAGCCATGCCCGGCGGCCAACATCTCGCCCACGCGCCGGCGATGACAGACGCAGGGATCGGCCTCATAGCATAGCAGGCAACTCGGCTTGTCGCGGGCCATTCCGGCGGCCTGCTGCAGCGCCACTCCTGCATCCAGGGTCGCCAGGCTTGCGTCCACGATCTGCCAGAACCGGTCCCATTGCCGCCGCTTGTTCGCCTCGCGGCCCTCGGCCGGGGTGCCCAGCGCACGGAGATGCACGTAGTCGATCCCCGCTTCGGCAAGGCCCGCCGCGAGTTGCCGTTTCGAGAACCCGGCGCGGCGGGATAGCGGGAGCTGCCGCACGTCGATCACCCGGCCAACCCCGGCTGTGCGCAGCGCCGCCAGCACATCAGGCCAGGCGGCTTTCTCGTAGCCGATGGTCCAAAGCTTCGTCACTTGGCAAGTGGTGCGCCCATCCGCGCGAACACCTGGCGGTCGCGGTTCTCCTGCATCAGCATGCGGAATCCTGGGATCGTCTCCAGCTTCAAGCCGCTCGGCACGCCGGTCTCCTCGTCCGCGACTACCTTGCCATAACTCTCGCCGCTCAGCTTTTCCCATTTGCCCGCGGGCTTCTTGGCCTCGATATGGACCACGGTGCCCTTCAGCACCATGCGCACGATCGCCTCCTTGGGCGCTGACGGCTTAGTCAGGCTTGGGTGGCCCGCGATCATCTGCCAGCCGTTCTTGAATGCCCAGTCCTTCAGTTCGTCCTGCGTCATGCTGCGCTCCTGTTGCATTTGGATGGTCTCATGCCGGAGAGCCGACAAATCAACTCGGACATGTTATCCTGCTAGCGTGAAGCGCGTGGTGTTGGATAGCTCAGTCGTGGTCTCTGCTTTTCGAAGCCGGCATGGCGCATCCAATAGGCTGCTTAGCCTAGTTGCCAATCGTTTGTTGATACCGCTCGCCACCCCGGCGTTGTTCCTGGAGTACGAGGATGTGCTAAAACGACCAGAGCAGCGTGAGATCTCGGGTCTCACTGTGGTGCAGGTGGACGCCGCCCTTGCATCGCTGGCGGCTACCATTGAGCCAGTCGAGGTTCGCTTTGCCTGGCGGCCCCAACTCGCCGATCCCAACGACGAGATGGTGCTTGACGCGGCGGTGAATGGCCAGGCTGACGCGCTTATTACGCATAATCTAGCCGACTTTGCCGTCGTGGCGCCTAGATTCGGGCTGATGCTACTGTCGCCAGGCGAGCTGCTGAGAAAGATCCTGCGATGAGCAAAACAACTTATCCTTTGAAACTGCCGGCATCGGTCAAGGCTGCAGCGATACAGTTGGCGAAAGAGGACGGCGTATCACTCAATCAGTGGATCGCCGCTGCAGTCGCGCAAAAAGTTGGCGCAGTGCAAACAGCGGCTGAGTTCTTCCGGCAACGTGCAGGCAGTGCCCGGCCAGAGGACCTGGATGCCATGCTCGCGCTGGCGCCGGATCGGGTGCCCGATCCGGGCGATGAGTTGGCGACCGGGCCGTAGTCCGGCGCGGTGATCAGAGGCTACAGGTAGGCTGCCCCAGCCTCCGCCGCGAACCGGCCGGGGCTGCCCTCCCAGGTGATGCGGGCGTGGTCCAGCACATACACCCGGTCGGCGTGCGGCAGCGCAAACGTCACGTTCTGCTCGCCCAGCAATACCGTGATCGGCGTGGTCTGCCGCAATTGCTCCAAAGCCAGCGATAGCTGTTCCAGGATGACCGGGGCGAGGCCGAGGGTCGGCTCGTCAAGCACCAGCAGCCGCGGCTTCATCATCAGCGCGCGGGCGATCGCCAGCATCTGCTGCTCGCCGCCCGAGAGGGTGCGCGCCGCCTGGCCCTGGCGCGTCCGCAGGATCGGGAACAGACCGTTCAGCCACTCAAGCCGCTCCGCCGCCTCGGGCTTCGGCAGATGCTGGCCGCCGAGCGACAGGTTCTCCCGCACCGACATATCGCCGAACAGCTCGCGGCTTTCCGGGCATTGCACCACGCCGGCGCGCGCGATCGATGCGGCGCTGTGGCCGCGCAGGCTGCCGCCGTCGAAGCGGACCGTGCCGGAGTACGGCAACATGCCCGATACGGCGTTGAACAGGGTGGTCTTGCCGGCGCCGTTCAGCCCGACCACCGAGACGAACTCGCCCTCGTGCACGTGCAGCGAAACGCGCTCCAATGCCTGCGCCTTGCCGTATAATACAGAAACATCCTCGACTTGCAGCAGCGGCGGACGGTCCCGTGCGGTGGCCGCCGGGCGCGAGGCCACCTCGATGCTGCCGCCGAGATAGACCCGGCGCACCGTCTCGTTCTGCATCACCGTCTCGGCGCTGCCCTCGGCGATGCGCTCGCCCAGGTACATTGCGAACACCCGGTCCACCAGCGCCGACACGCCCTTGACGTTGTGGTCCACCAGCAGCACCGCGCGGCCCTCATTGCGAAAACCGCGGATCAGGTCGGAGAACACCGCAACCTCGCCCGAGGTCAGCCCGGCGAAGGGTTCGTCCACCAGCACCACCTGCGGGTCGCGGGCGATGGCCTTGGCGAGCTCCAGGCGGCGCAGGTCGGCGAAGGGCAGGGTGGCGGGCCGCCGGTCGACGACGCGGCCGAGGCCGACGCGCTCGGCGATGGACCGTGCCTTGGCGTCGACGCCGGGCGCGGCGGCGAGGCGCAGCAGGCTGTCCGGCAGCAAGGCGAGCTTGATGTTCTCCAGCACGGTCTGCCGGTGCAGCGGGCGCGAGTGCTGGAACACCAGGCCGATCCCCGCCCGCGCAACCCGGTGCGACGCCCAGCCGGCGACGTCGGCGCCGTGCAGCTCCACCCGTCCGGCATCGGGCCGCTCGATGCCCATGATGAGCTTCATGACGGTGGACTTGCCGGAGCCGTTGGGTCCGATCAACCCCAGGATTTCGCCCCCAGCGATGTCGAAGCCGATCTTGTTGACCGCGACCAGGCCGCCAAACCGTTTGACGAGGCCTTCGACCCGCAGCAGCGGCGCCGTCATAGCGTGTCGTTCCGGTGCAGCAGCGTGCCGATCAGGCCGTTGGGGAAGAACAGGATGACCGCGAGGGCGATGGCGGAGACGACGAAGGTGCTGAGCTGGCCCAAGGGCCGCAGCAGCTCACCGGCCACGATCAGGAACACCGCGCCGACCGCGGCGCCGACGATGGTGCGCCGCCCGCCCAGCACGCAGGCGATGATGATCTGCACGCCGACCGCGATGTCGATGACGGTGCCAACGGACGCGGTGCCGAAATAGAAGATGAGCAATGCGCCCGACAGGCCGGAGAACAGCGCGCTGATGCAGAACGCGGCCAGCTTATGCTTGGTGACGTTGAAGCCGAGTGTTCCCGCGGCGACCGAGTCCTGGCCGCTCGCTTGCAAAATAAGGCCCAACGCCGAGCGCGACAGCACGAACAGGATGAGGCCGCTTCCTGCCATGAAGCCGAGCGCGATCCAGTAATTGGTGGCGTCGTCGATCGAGAGCACGTCCGGGACCGTCATGCCGATCTCGCCGCCGGTGACGCTGGCGAAGATTACGATCACCTGCTGCAGCAGCAGCACCGCGACGAGGGTGATCAGGCCGAAATACGGTCCGTGCAGGCGCAACGCCGGCAACGCGAGCGCCACGCCGCCGATGGTCGCAACGACCGCGCCAGCCGCGACGCATATGGGGATCGACAGGCCGTACCGGCTGTTGAGGATGCCCGCCGTGTAGGCGCCGAGGCCGATCAGGAAGGTCGGCCCGAAGTTCACCTCGCCGGCGAAGCCGAACAGCAGGTCCCACGCCATCGCGAACACGCCGAAGTAGTAAGCGAGGGTCAGCAGGCCCAGCACATAGGCCGACACCCACCACGGCAGGGTGACGGCAACGATGAGCACGACGCCGGCGATCAGCAGCAACCGTGTGTTTTGCGACATCGGCCCGCTCCTACCTGCGCCCGAGCAGGCCCTGAGGGCGCACATACACCACGACGATCAGCAGCAGCAGCACGGGAATGGTGCGGATCGTCGGCGAGATCGTGTAGGCGGTGATGGTCTCGAGGTATCCCACCACATAGGCCGCGATCAGCGAGCCCGACACGCTGCCGAGGCCGCCCAGCACGACAATCGAGAACGCGCTGGCGGTGAGCGGCCCGATCCCATCCGACGAGACGCCGAGGAACATCGCCAGCAGCACCCCGGCGATCCCCGCCAATACGCCGTAGATGGCCCAGACCAGCACGTAGATGCGCGACAGCTCGAACCCGAGCAGCGTGACGCCGCGGGCGTTCATCGACGCCGCCAGCAGGGCGCGGCCGGGCCGGGTGCGGTTCACCAGCAGCCAGAGCAGCCCGATCACCGACCAGCAGAGGACGGCGGTCAGGATTTCATTGGTCGGAGTACGCACGCCGACGATGTTCACGACGCCGGCAACCAATGGGCGCACGGTCTTCGGGTTGCTGGTGAAGAAGTAGGCGATGGCCTCCTGGATCATGATCCCCCACAGCAAGGTGCCGGTCAGGACGAAGATCTCCTTTTCCTCGGCAGGGATCGCCCGCGAGCGCTGGATCGGGCGCACGACGCAGCCATAGGTGACCATGGCGGCGGCCAGGCCGACCAGCACGCCGGCCAGCGCGCCGATATAGGGTCCGGTATCGAAGCTTCCCGCCACCGCCCAGGCCGCAACCGCCGCCGCGACCATGATGGCCCCGTGCGACAGGTTCAGCACGCCCGACACGCCGAAGATCAGCGTGAACCCGGCGGCGCCCAACGCATAGAGCGCGCTGATGGCGAACCCATCGATCAGGATTTGCAGCGCAGTCATGGCATGGCGGCCCCGGCGCGCCCAGGCACCGGATTTTCGGCTAGGCGCGCGATCAGTTCGCGGCCTGGTTGATCTTGACGAAGGACGGGAAGGTCAGCTTGGCGTTGGCGAGGTCGGTCGGCCAGACCGTCATCTGCTTGCCGCCCTGCCACTGCACGAACAACCCGCTGATGAGGCCGACGCCGTATTTGATCGAATGGGTGAACGGATCGTCCTTGCCGTAGAACTGGGTGCGGCCGATGGTGCCCTCCCAGTTCGTTTGCTCCAGCGCCGCCACCAGCTTGTCCGGGTCGGTCGAGCCCGCGCGGTGCACCGCGTCGGCGATGTAGTAAACCTGGTCGTAGGTCGTGTAGCCGGTATAGGCCGGCGTTATGCCGAACCGCTTGGTGTAGGCGTCGGTGAACGGGTTGGTCTTCGGCGTGACTGCGACGCCCGGCGCCGAGACGGTCTGGTACAGCACGCTTTCCGAAGCGCCGTTGGTGTCCTTCCAGAACGTGGAGGAGGTCGCCTGCGAGCTGATGCCGAACATCGGGATCGGCACGTGCTGGCTGGTCCACTGCACGGTCGGCTGCACGCCGACATGGCTGATGCCGGTGATGATGACGGCTGGCTTCTCGCCCTCGATCTTGTTGAAGATCGGCGTGAAGTCGGTGGTGTCCGGCGAGAACCGGATATGGTCGAGCACCTTGATGCCGATCTTCGGCAGGCACTCGAGGTAGCCGGTGTCGAGCGGCGTGGTCCAGGCGGCGTCCTCGCTCATGACCACGGCGGTCTGCATCTTGAGGTTGGTGACCAGCAGGTCCTTGGCGGCATCGCACACCGACAAGGCCAGCGCGGCCGAGGTCAGGTAGCCGTGGAAGGTGTACCTGTTGCGTTCGTAGTCCTTGTGCACGGCGATGCTGATCTCGTTGCTGGCGGCGCCGGGGGTGATGAGCGGCATCTTCAGCCGGCCCGACCACGGCTCCAGCGCCAGCACCACTTCGCTGACGTAGCTCGCGATTACGATATTGACCTTGTCCTGGTTCGCGGCCCGCTGGAAGGCGCGGACGGCGTCGGCCGAGGAGTTGTGGTCGTCATAGGTGACAAGCTCGATCTTGCGTCCGTCCATGCCGCCGGCCGCGTTGATCTCGTCGGCGGCGAGCTGCGCGGCGTTGGGAATGGCGGCGCCCGAAATCGACGAAACCTCGGCGATCACCCCGATGCGGATTGGGTCGGCCGCGACAGCCGGGCCACCTGGCTGCAGCACGCCAAGCGCCAAAGTGGCGGCGGCGACGGCTTGGACCGGGAAGCGGCGCCGGCTTGGATGTGTCACGTGGTGTCCCCCTGGGTTGATGCGCGCCCCTTGCCGGGCGCTGCCTTGGACCGAGCAATGCTTGGCTTGGCTGCACCTATACCCTTGGGCAACGGTGGGGAGCAACGTCCCCCGTTGAAAGCCGTGGGGAATTTCGGACTCCGCATCTCGTTATCGGCATGACCGATGCTGCTTGACGTCGCCGACGAGTCAGCCGCGGCTGGCGACGGCAACCCCGGCCGCAGCGCCGCGCAACGACCCGCAAACCGCCCAGGCCAACCCGGTCCAGGCTTGCCAGGACGGTGAGAGGGTCGGCGTGCGGGGCCATCAGCCCGGCCACGATGAAGCCGGTTGCCCAGATGCTGACGAAAGGAAGTGTATCGCGCTACGGCGCGCGTCGGTCATTCCTTGTGGATGGCGGAGGGATGCTGCGCCAGTGGGGTCACCGTAATGGCCATGAACGGGAATAGCGGCAGGCCCGACAGGATGGCGTGCAGCTCGTCATGGCTCGCCACGTCGAACACGCTGATGTTGGCGTAGTGCCCGGCGATGCGCCACAGGTGCCGCCACTTGCCCTCGCGCTGCAACGCCTCGGCCTGCGCCTTCTCCGCAGCTTTCAGGCGGTCAAACGCGGCCGGGTCCATGTCCCGCGGCACATGGACGTCCATTTGCACGTGATACAGCATTGCTTGGTCCCTATTGGCGCGCCCTAGTGGTCCGATCCTAACGCTTGGTTCCCAAGCGTTAGGTGAATCGGCCCACCAAACAAAGGCTAGTGGCGCAAATCGGACGGATGCTTCCGTCTGGTTTGCGCCACTAGTTACGTGCATAGGCGCGGAGCTTGTCCTGGTCTAGCACGACCCCAATGCCGGGGCCGGTGGGCAGGTGGACATGGAAATCGGCGAAGCGCAACGGCTCCGTCACCAGGTCGCCAACCAGGATCTGCGGCCCGAAATGCTCGCAACCCCAGGCGAGCTCGCGCA
Source organism: uncultured Acetobacteraceae bacterium (assembly GCA_964236715.1). Lineage (GTDB taxonomy): Bacteria > Pseudomonadota > Alphaproteobacteria > Acetobacterales > Acetobacteraceae > CAHJXG01. The sequence goes on from CAXSGE010000092.1 coordinate 8,581, forward strand.
GCGTCGCGAACGCCTGCAGGTGCGCCGCAGCGCCCACCGAGCTTTCCAGCAGGCAGCCGCCATACAACGCGATGCCCGCTGCTTCGGCGACCGCCGCCACCCGCTTCAGTCCGAGCAGGCCGCCGTGCTTCACCAGCTTCAACGACACAGCGTCGGCAGCGCCAGCAGCGCCGACCGCGAGCATGTCGTGCACGGTGAACACGCACTCGTCCGCCAGCAGCGGCGGCGTATGCGGACGGGCGCGCAGCCGGGCCATGGCGGCCAGGTTCCAGGCCGGCACCGGCTGCTCCACCAGGCGCACGCCGATCTCGTCCAGTTGCGGCAGACAGCGGGCCGATACCGTCCCGTCCCAGGCCTGGTTCGCGTCCACGATCAGCTCGGCCCGGCCCTCCAGCGCCTGCGCCAAGTGCCGCATGCGCGCCATGTCGGCGGCAGGCTCCTGCGCGCCGATTTTCACCTTGAAGGTGCGGTGCAGCCGGGCTTCCAGCTTGCGATTGGCCTCCTCGACCTCCTGCACCGGGTCGCCGGACGCGAGGGTCCACAGCACCGGCACCCGGTCCCGCACTGCGCCGCCCAAAAGGGTCGTCACCGGCAGGCCCAGGGTGCGGCCGAGCGCGTCCCACAACGCCGTTTCGACCGCGGCCTTGGCGGCGTTGTTGCGCTTCGCCGCCCTGTCCATCTGCGCCCCGGCGGCCTCGATCAGGTCGGCGCGGCGGCCCATGATGGCCGGCGCCAAATAGGTGTCGACTGTGGCCTTGATGCCCTCGACGCTTTCCTCGCTCCAGCGGGGGCCGCCGAGGGTCGCGGCCTCGCCCACGCCCTCCACGCCGTTCGCCAGCTGGACCTGCACGATGACGTAGCTTTGCGCGCTCACCGAAGTGTTGGATAGCTTATGCCGCCGCACGGTGGGCACGTCGACGATGGTGCTCGTGATCGAGGCAACCGCCAAATCCCGGGCGAGATCGCCCGGGACAGCATGGAACAGGTCCGGCATTGGGTCAGGCAGCCTTGGCGTGTTCGCGCACCACGACGGTGTCCGGCAAGTCGGCCACTTCGCGGTTAAGGGTGAAGTCGAACTTGATTTCCGAATACGGCGCGTTCATCCCCATCTCTGAAGCATTGGCCGCCTTCAGGCCGGTCCCGTCGGCGTGCCGGGTGACGGCGGGGATCAGCTCGTCCCTCGTGGCGAAGGCGAAGTCGTCATACAGGAACTTGTCGCCGGCAATATTGATTTGCGTCGTGAGCTGCCGGTAGCCCGGCGCCGAGACAAAGAAATGCACATGCGCCGGGCGCTGTCCATGGCGTCCGAGCTGGTTCAGCAGCTTCTGCGTCGGCCCGTCCGGCGGGCAGCCATAGCCCGACGGCAGGATCGAGCGGAAGCGGTAGCGGCCCTCGGCGTCCGTCTCGATACGGCGGCGGAGGTTCCAGGGCTTCTGGCTGGGGTCGAAGAACGAATAGCCGCCAAGCGTGTTGGCGTGCCACACGTCGACGATGGCGCCGGCGACCGGCCTGCCGTCGGTGTCGCGGACCTGGCCCTCCATAAACAGCACTTCGCCCTGTTCGCTGCCGTCGTCGAGCCGCGCCTCGCCCTTGGACAGCGGCGCGTCGGCCAGATAAAGCGGCCCCTCGATGGTGCGCGGCGTGCCGCCCTCCAGCCCGGCATGCTTCTCCTTCTCGTCGAAGCGCAGGTCGAGGAAGTGCTCGATGCCCAGGCCAGCCGCCAGCAGGCCGTACTCGTTGCGCTGGCCCATCTCGGTCAAATAGCTCATGGCGGCCCAGAACTCCGCCGGGGTCACGTCGAACTCCTCGATGGTCTGGAACATGTCGGACACGACGCGGTGCACGATGCGCTTCACGCGCTCGTTGCCGCCGGGCGCATCGAGGCCGCTAAGCTTGTTGAGCAGGTCCTTGGTCGGGCTGTTGTTCAGGATCGAGAGTGTCATAGCGTTCTTCCCTTTCGATTTGGTTAACCCAGATCGCCCCCCGCCACTGACAAGGCGACGCCGGTAATGTAGGACGCTTCGTCGGAGGCGAAGAACAGGATTGCCGCCGCCTGCGTCCAACATGGCCGGCAGCACCACAGCGTCGGGTACAGCGACCGGCGGATCTCCGCTTTGATCTGCGCCTCCTTGTATTCGGCATACGGCTTGGCCCAGATTGTGCCGCCGACGTTGTTGACCAGCACGTTGATGCGGCCGAACTGACGCCGCGCCGAGTCCATCACCCGGCAGCACTCGGCGTAATGCTCCAAATCGGCGACCACAGCAGCACCGGCACCACCCGCGGCGGCGATCTCATCGGCTATCTCGTGCACCAGCTCCGAGCGGTCACCCAGGACCACCCGTCCGCCCTCGCGTGCCACTGATCATAGTTGCAGGAACACAGCTTGGAACTCCGCCACCTCCGCACCTTCGTCGCTGCCGCCGAGGAGCCGATCACCCAATATGATAATGTCATTCGAGTCTTTATCCTCTGTCGATTGCGTTCAAGGATTATTTTGACAGGAATATCTTATTCATTGTTCCCTGATGCCGGAGACGAAGACCGTCGGCGCCAGGCCTTTGCAATTGGAGGCGCTTGCAGGAGCGCCTGCCAGAACTTCTACAAGTAGCAGCAGAATACCGAGAAGGGGTCCCACCGACTCAGCACCCCCGCGGCAAGGTTGACGGATCCCGAGCGGCACCGTCAGGCGGGCTTCCAACCGGTCTGGATCATTTCTGCTTCTGTCGGGAAGGGCTTGCGGCAGCACGGTGCCACTCTCCGTACCAGCGCTCGGAACGACCATGTCGCCGGCACATGCGGTCCCAGCCCGTGCCGTCGAACCAGGAAGGATTGCCGCTGCAAGACCACGTCGAGGAATGGGCATCGCTTCAAGTCTCCATCGTGCTGCCGGCAGGCCTGATGCCGGGGCGACTGCCGCGATGGAGCGTGTCCCTTGCAGGCTGGCTCCTCTTTGACGGCTCACCATGCCGCAGCTTTGGGGAGCAGGGCAGAAAGACCTCGGCGCTGAGCCCGCCTGCCTGCCGGTTGCTGAGACGGATCGAGCCACCCTCGTTCTCGACCGCCTGCCGTGCGATGGCCAGTCCCAAGCCGACTCCGCCCGTCCCGCGGTTGCGAGAGTTTTCCAAACGCTGGAACGGCTGGAAAACGCGCTCCAGGTCCTCCGCTGGGATGCCGGGTCCCATGTCTTCGACCCTGACCGTCACTCCGGCGGTCTCCGGCGTTAAGGTCACCTGGACGCTGCCGCCGTAGGTCATGGCGTTGTTCACCAGGTTGGCGAAGGCGCGCTTGACCGCCGACGGATGCAGCTTGATGGCGACGTGGTTCGGCCCCGCGTAGATCGCGGCGCCCCCGGCGTCGCACACGTCGTCGGTCAGTGTGGACAGCAGGGCGGCAAGGTCCGTCACCTGCGCGGGCTCGGTCTCGGCGTCGCCGCGCAGGTAGGCGAGGGTCGCCTCGATCATGCCCTCCATCTCTTCGAGGTCGGCGTCGATCGCGGCCTGCGCTTCCGGGTCGGTGAGGAACCCGGCGCGCAGCCGCAGCCGCGTGATCGGCGTCCGCAGGTCATGCGACACGGCGGCCAGCGCCTGGGTCCGGTCCTGCATCAGCCGGTGGATGCGCGCCTGCATGCCATTGAATGCTTGGGCGACCTGCCGCACCTCGTCCGGGCCGGTCTCGGCCACCGCCACGTCCGGGCCGCGGCCGATCGCGTCCGCAGCCGCCGCCAGGCGCCGTAGGGGACGGGTCAGGCTGCGCAGCAGCATGGCCGCCACCGCGACGACCCCGCCCGCCATCAGCGTGGTCGAGAACAGGGTGGAACGGGTGGTCGAGGGCGACGCGGCCTCGGCGAGCGTGGCGCCGAAGTTCAGGAACGTGTCGTCGGCCAGCCGGACGGACCCGTTCAGGATTGCCGGTCCGCCCATGGCGCCGGCCACGCCGAACCGCACGGCAACCTCACCCAGGTCAGGCGCCAGCTCCGCCATGCGGCGGCGAAAGTTCGGCAGCACCATGGAGCCGAAGGGTGCGCCAAGGAGCGTCCCAATCGTCGCATGGTCCCCCCAGTGCAGTTCCAGCCCGGGCGAGGACAGCGCGTGCGCGCGGGCGTCCCGCTGCGGCAGGGCGGTGTCCGTCAGCACCCGTGCCGTCGTCGCCAGGCGGCCGGCAACCTGGCCCGCGAACACCGTGTCCGCCCGGCTCGCTGCCTCGTCGCGATACAGCAGCACAGTACCCAGGTGCACCAGGATGACCGCAGCGGCAAGGACCAGGATCGTCCGCCCGCCCAGGCCCTGCGGCCACAATAGGCCGAGCGCACGCCCCCGGAAAGCGGCCAGCAAGCCCCTCATTCCCGGCCGACCTCCGCCGCGAACAGGTAGCCGGAGCCGCGGACGGTCTTGATGAGTTCGCTCGCCTCCTCCGGCACGCCCAGCTTGCGGCGCAGCCGGCTGACCAGCACGTCCACGCTGCGGTCGAACACCTCGCCGATCCGGTTGCGCGACAGCTCCAGGATGCGGTCGCGGGTCATGACGCGCTGCGGGTGTTCGAGGAACGCGAGCAGCACGGCGTACTCGGCGCCCGAGAGTTCGACGACGGCGCCGTCTGGCGCTTTGAGCTCATGCCGGGCGGTGTCCAGCACCCACGACGCGAACCGGAGATGCCGGACGCGCGTGCCGGACGCTGCCGCCATGGCCTTGCCGCGGCGGAGCACGGCGCGGATGCGCGCCAGCAGCTCCGCGCGGCTGAAGGGTTTCGGGACGTAGTCGTCCGCGCCCAGCTCCAGGCCCAGCACCCGGTCGGCCTCGCTGCCCCGCGCCGTGACCATGATGATCGGGACCGTGCCTTCGCGCCGTATCGCCCGGCACAGATCGAGCCCCGACGCGCCGGGCAGCATGAGGTCGAGCAGGACCAGGTCGATGCTCACGCTTCGCAGCGCGTCCCACATCTCGTGGCCATTGCGGACGCCGGTCGCACGGAAGCCGCTCTGCTGCAGGAACCGGGTCAGCAATGCGCGCGTGCCGGTGTCGTCCTCGACGACCAAGAGGTGCGGCTCCGCGCTGACCAGCTCACCGTCCATTCCGCTTTCCGGCTCCTACGACCATGCCCTGCACACTATGCCGCATGGGAAGCGGGGCTGCCCGCGCTGACACACTTTGACACGAGCGGTTGGCCCGTAGGCCGCTAAATGGGGGCACGCCATTCGGTCGGCAGGTTTTCGCCTTGGCAGTCCGCCCGACCAGCCAACGATCAGGAGGCCCCATGGGGCAGTTTGCATCCGCCGGCCCTACGCGGCA
>CAXSGE010000093.1:0-13802 GCA_964236715.1 uncultured Acetobacteraceae bacterium
ACCCGTCGAGGGACAGATCAACCGGCTGAAGAACCTCAAGCGCCAGATGTATGGCAAGGCCGGACTCGAGCTGCTCGAACGAAGGTTCCTGCTCGCAGCGTGATCATCGAGAGTGGCCAAGAACCCCCTGATTGCGCGTCCGCCACATTTCGATTGCGCGCCGCTACATTTAGGCCGTGTTGCCGGCGTCGATCGTCAGCACAGTCCCAGTGACGTTGCGTCCTGCGGGACTGAGCAGATAGTCCACCGCGCCAGCGATGTCCTCCACCTCCGGCATGCGCTTCAGAGCGCTGCGCCGCGCAATCTGCGCGCGGTGAGCGGCGTCGAGTTCCTGTGTCATCTCTGTGTCGACGAAACCTGGTGCCACGACGTTCGCCGTAATGTCCAGCGGTCCTACCTCCCGGGCCAACGACCGGGTGAACCCGAGCAGCGCGGCCTTGGTGGCACTGTAGACCGACAGGCCGCTATAGCCCGTGGTAGCGACCACCGACGAGATCATGACGATCCGGCCGGCGCCCGCCGCCATCATGGAGCGCAACGCATACTTGGTGAGCATGATGGGAGACGTCACGTTAAGCCGGATCAGCCGCTCGATCGCAGCATCCGGCATGGTGGCCAGTACGCCGGCCGTGCCGATGGCGGCGTTGTTGACGATCCCGTAGATTGGCCCGAAGTCGCGCTTAAGACCGCGCACCAGGTCCGCAAGCGCCGCTGTTTCCGCAAGGTCGGCGGCCTGAAAGTGCAACTGTTCCTTGAACCCAGTCTGGGCGGCCGCGAGCGCCTCGCTGTGCTGGCGCGCGATGGCAATGACGTTGAAGCCCGAACCGGCCAGGCGGCGGGCGATGCCGAGGCCTAGGCCACGGCTGCCGCCGGTCACCACAACGTTACGCATCATATCGGGCGAGCTTGCCCGGCGGCAGCATGTCGAGCGCCGGGACGATCCGCAACACAGCGGGCACCTTGTATGGCGCAAGCTGGGCGCGGCAGGCGGCCTTGATCGCGCGACACAGCGCATCGTCTGCTGGGCCGTCCACGACCACGTCCGCTGAAACGACAGCGCCGGTGATCGGGCTTGGCCGGGCGCGCACGCGCGCGGCGAGCACGGCCGGATGGGTGCCCAGCACGGCCTCTACCTCCTCCGGATACACCTTCTGGCCTCCGACGTTGATCACTCCCCCGATCCGGCCGAGGAAATGATAACGGTCGCCCCGCAGCGCCACGATGTCCCCGGTGTCGACGAAGCCGTCAGTGTCCGCCAAGGCCGGGGCGGCGCCGAGGTAGCCTGTGGCGGTGCGGGCCGAGCGGATGCGCAACGTATCGCCCATGATGCGCAGCTCCGCCGGCCCAGGACTGCCAACCCAGGTTGCGGGAAAGCCGGCAAGCCCGTCCGTCACGTCGAAGGCGACGCCGGCCTCTGTCGATGCGAAGGCGTGGACGACGCGGGCAGCGGGATAGGCAGCGTGCAGCCGGTCCAGCACCGCCTGGTCGGCGACCTCCCCCGACAGCCGCACGTAGGCCGGGTCGATGCGTCCGGCGTGCCCGCTGATCAGCGTCCGGCGCCAGTGCGAGGGCGTGCCGGAGATGTGGGTGACCCCTGCCGCCCCGGCCCGGGCCAGGAACGCTCCCACGCCTTCAGCGGTGTCGGACAGCACCATGGACCCGCCACCCAGCAGCGCGCGCAGCAGGATTTGCAGGCCGCCATAGCGGCGGACATCGTAGAACGTGCTCCAAACCGCGTCGCTGGACGTCGCGCCGATCGGGCCAGCCAGGCCCGGCAGGGTATGCGCCACCAGTTTGGGGGCACCAGTGGTGCCGGACGTGAACAGCACCCATTCGGTATCGCATGAGGTTTCGGGCCGGTTCGGGCGTGCAACCAGGCCCGAGCCGCATGCGAGGACACGCACGCCGGCCCGTGGCGCTGGATCGTCGGTGATCAACGTGTCGATCCCGGCCTGGGCGATGGCGCCGTCCAGATGCGCCGGCGCAAGATCCGGCGGCGCTAGCGCCAGACGGCGGGCGACGCCGTCCAGCTCAAGCATCGCGAGCACCGCCGGCAGTTGCTGCGCGGTGTGGACCAGCACTGAACAGCCTGCCAATGCGGCCACGTCGAGGCCTACGGCGCTTCGCAGGTCGGCCAAGGCGACTTCGCGTCCAAGCCCGGCCAGCACGCGCCGCTGTTGAAAGCCGGCCGCGGCGGTCAAATCCCAGAGCGTCTTGCGGCTAAGCTGCGGCACTCTCGTAGGACGTGATGAGGTCGCCAATGGTGACGGGGAACACGCCGTCGTCGGCCGTGCTGAAGGGATCGACGCCGAGTTCGTCCTCAAGCCGCGCCACGATCACGGCCAAGCACAACGAGTCTAGTCCAGACTCAAACAACGGCAACTCGTCAGTCAGCGGGGCAAGCTGCTTGTCGTGCTCGGCCGCGACCTGGGTTATCTGGGTCAAAACGCTGGATCGTATCGTCATGGCTGGCAGCTTTCCGTCATTCGGGGCCTCCCGGGCTAAGGCTCGTTGGCGGCCGACGCCCGGCAGGCATCCTGCAGGGCGTCGGCGACCTCCATGATATCCTCGGGCGTCGTCTCGCCATGGGTCACGCACGCACGGACCACATCGCGTCCTTCGAACCGGGCGGCAGACACCCAGGCGCGGCCGGAGGCGAGAACCCGGCCGACCAGGTCCCGGACCTCGCCGGAGCCGGGCGGCGGCTCGGCGCACACGACCGCCAGCGCCGGGTCGTTCGCAATCCGCCATCCCCGGTCCACGAGGCTGTCGCGCAGCAGGGCGGCCAACGCGACGGACCGCTCCACGTGGGCGCCATAGCCGGCCCAGCCCGCCGACGCGAGCGAGAGGAACAAGCGCAGGCCGAGGAACCGCCGCGACCACTGCGCCGACATGACGTAGGGGTCGGCTGCAGGCCCGCTCGGCGGCATGAAGCTGGCCGAGGCCTGGAACACGGTCGACGGCGCCGCCGCATCGGCGGCGATGAACATGCCGCAGCCCATGGTCGTCGCGAACCATTTATGCGCGTCGATTGTGACGGAGTCGGCCCGGTCGATCCCGGCCAGGAGGCCACGCAGCTGGTCCGACGCAATTAGCGCCCCGCCCCAGGCCGCGTCGACGTGCTGCCACATGCCGAAGCGCCGGGCGATCTCGGCGCAATCGGCCAAGGGATCGATCATCCCGGCCGCCGTTGTCCCGGCGGTCGCGGCGATCATCACGGGCACGCAGCCCTGCGCCTGGTCGGCGGACACCGCATCCAAAAGGGCGCCCGCGCTCATGCGGCCGGTGCCATCCGTGGCCACCAAGCGCAGCGCGCGGCGGCCGATGCCCGCCTGCTGGGCTATCTTAAGCCAGGCGAGGTGGCACTCGGTCGAGGCATAGAACACTGGCGGCCCCGCGAAGGTACGGGCGCCGTCTGTCGCGAAGCCCGGCTCCGCCCGGGTCAGGGCACACAGCAGCGCGGTGAAGTTCGCCTCCGCTCCGCCGCTCGTGAAATGCCCGCCGGCCTGGGACGGCAACTCTGCGCGCTGTGCGACGGACCGGATGACATGCGCCTCGATCTCGACCGCGGCCGGCGAGGTCGTCGCGCTGGCGAGTTGCGGGTTGAATGCCGCCGCGATCCGGTCCGCGCACTGCGCTGGGAACGTCGGCGCCGGGTTGAACAGGCCGAGGTAGCGCGGATGCGTCATCTGGGTGACGCCGTGCTCCATCTGCGCGATGACCCATGCGAGCGCGTCGTCGAGCGGACGGGAGGCAGCGAAGTCGAAGCCGGCCAGCGCCCGCCTGAACTCATCGCGGTCGAGCGTCGGCGCGACGGAGCCTTGGACGACACGCTCATGGGCCGCGGCCAGGCTGCACGTCAGGGCATCGTCGAGGCGCGCCCGATCCACCACGGGCGGAAAGAGCGCCGGGATCGGCGGTGCGACGGCCGGTTGGGACGAAGCGAGCCCTGGCCAAGAAGGGACGGGATGGGTCGTCGTGTTCAAACCGAACTCCCCACAGACTCGCAGTAGAGATTTGCGGCCACATCGCCCTGCATCCTCTCCTCGCCACACGGCACCGGGGCAGGCGCAGCCTTGTCCCTCTGCTCCGCGAGGTAGAGCAACCAGTTCGCATAGATCTGGATGACCGGTTCACGCCAGTCATACGGCGGCACCCATCCGGCCAGAGCGTCCGGCAGGCGCTCGATCAGGGCGGGATCCTTCGTCCGCACTGCCTGCTCGCGCAGTGCGCTGAGCGCAGCCTCGGCGGGCTCGTCGAAATAGCCGTGCATCGGATCGGGGTAGGTGTCCCGCTCGCCCTTGAGAAAGCGGCCGACATCCCGGCGGTATTCGCGGAACAGCGCCTCTGGATCGTATTCCGGATGGCCCTGGAGCAACAGGAAGAGGCTCCGCCCCTCCCTGATGAACATGTCGGCCCCGGCGTCGGGAAGGCGTGAGAGGATGCGATAGCCGCTCGACGCGAGCGCTGTCTCCGGCAAGTCGTTGTATCGCGTCTGCGGGCTGCGCCACGAGGCTGGCAGCCCGGCCGTGAGCGGATGGTTCGCCGCCTTCGTGCAGGCATACACGCCTGAAAGCTTCCAACCGAATGGCTGCCGCACGATCCCGTCAGCGCGGAGCACGGCCGCCTGGGCCGCCAGGCACGACCAGATCGTCGATGCCGTGCGCTCCTCCGCCCAGTCGGTTAGCCTGGCCAGCACGGGCCAAAACGGTTCATCCTCCAGCATGCGAGCACGGGGCTCGGCGCCCGTTACGATCAGGCCGTCGAGCTGGGCGCCCCAGAGTCGGTCGATGCTCTCGTATGCGAGGGAAAGATAGGTTTGGCAGGCCTGCCCACGGGCTACCTCCGGCGCGGAGAACAGCCGCAGGGTGATCGGCAGGCCGTATGAAGCCGCGGAGAGCAGCTCACGGAACTGCCGCTCCGTCGCACGCACTGCGGTGTCCGGCATGTTGTTGACGAGGCCAATGGCGAGCGGCTCGGTCAGGTCGCCGCTCAGGCGATACCCGTCCGGCGGGCGTGTGGGAACGGCAGCGTCGCCCGGCCTAGCCGACGGCACGGCGGCCCGCTTCAGGCAAGGACGCTGGGCCAGTCGCGGCGTCGAGCGCCTGGTCGAGGTCGGCAAGGATGTCGTCCACATGCTCGATGCCGACGCTCAGCCGGATCATCTCCGGGGTCACGCCGGCCTTGAGCTGCACCTCCGGCGGCATCTGCCGATGCGTCGTGGAAGCGGGGTGGCAGGCCAGCGACTTGGCGTCGCCCAGGTTCACCAAACGCTTGACCAGGCGGAGCGCGTCGTAGAACCGCGTCCCGCCGGAAAAGCCGCCGCGCACGCCGAAGGTCATCAGCGAGCATGCCTGGCCGCCCAGATACCGCTGCACGAGCGGATAGTAAGGGTTGTTCGGGAAGCCGGCATAGTTGACCCACTCGACCCTGGCATCGTCCTGCAGGAACTCCGCGACACGGCGAGCATTCTGAATGTGGCGCTCTACACGGACGAAGACACTCTCGATGCCCTGCAGCAAAAGGAACGCGCTGAGCGGCGACAGAACGGCTCCGGTGGTGCGCAGGTATACGCTGCGGAGCCGTGCGGCGAAGGCGGCGCGGCCGAAATGCTCGGCGTAGACTAGGCCGTGATAGGACGCATCCGGCTTGTTGAACTGCGGGAACCGCTCGGCGTGATCCGCCCAAGCAAAACGGCCGCCGTCCACGACGATGCCGCCCATCGTCGTCCCGTGGCCGCCCATGAACTTCGTCAGCGAGTGCACGACGATGTCTGCGCCGTAATCGATAGGGCGCAGCAGCACCGGGGTCGCGACCGTGTTGTCCACGATCAGCGGCACCCCGTGGCGGTGGGCAACCTCGGCCAGCGGCTCGAGGTCGGCGATGTTGCCGGCTGGATTGCCGACGCTTTCGCAGAAGACGGCCCGGGTGTCGCCATCGATGGTCGCCTCAACGTCTGCGGGACGGTCGCCCGCGGCGAACCGGGCGCTGATCCCCCATTGCGGCAGCAGGTGCGCGAGCAGCGTGTGGGTCGTGCCATACAACTGCGGGACGGAGACGATGTTGCGGCCGGCCTCGGCGACGTTGAGTAGCGCGTAGGTCAGCGCCGCCTGGCCGGAGCCGACGCTGAGCGCCTCCACGCCACCTTCGAGCTCGGTAACGCGGCGTTCGAGCACGGCGTTGGTCGGGTTGCTGATCCGGCTGTAGCGGAAGCCCTGGGCTTCAAGGTTGAACAGGGTGGCCCCGTGCTCGGCGCTATCGAAGGCGTAGGCGACGGTCTGGTAGATCGGCACGGCAACGGCCCCGGTCGTCGGATCAGGGTCATAGCCACCGTGAACTGCAACAGTCTCGTTCCGCATCACAGCCTCGTTCGCCAAGTCATCTCAAGACAAGACCTGGAAAGAACAACTCGGCGAGCATGGAAACCAGCGTCGAGACTTGGAAGGGTTGACGCCGCATGCTGTAAAATCATGGCGAGCCTGCGCGGTAGGTGAGGACGGGTATTATGCCTGGGCTTAAGCATGCCAGGAGCATAGCTATCAGAGATTAGGTAGTTTTCTCACCCGTGTCCTAGATCATTTGGTAGGGGTGTTGTCTCCAAATGATCTATGTGCGCTCAGCAGCCAGCTCCATATAAACGCCGATCTCCGGGCATCATCGTATTTGCGAGATAGTCGGCCTAGTCTGTTCCAGCACTATACCCGTTTGTCTAAAATTAACGACTCATCAGTGAGAAGGATGTCAGTATGAACGTGATCATGGCATCCAGATATGAGCGCGTCATCGACGATATTTGCGAGCTCAACTGGAACAGTCTAACCGAAGACGACCTTACCGATGCGACTTGGGCTTATTACTTCTTTTCAGTCCAGTTTCGCGAAAACCTGCAGGTCGCCCGCGAGTTGTTCCCGGACGATCCAAAGCTACGGCAGCTCGAGCAAGAAGAATGCAACACCGATAATCTTTCGCCATGGCCGGGAGTGGCCGCCGCTGGTGAGACAATGAACCATGATGAGTTCATGGCGAGGCTGCTGACCCTGACCCCGATTAAGGCTGATAGGAAAGCTTCTCTGGAAGCGCTCGGTCAAGCCTACCTCGCGGCGGTTCGCGAAGCGCCCCGCGTGGCAAAGGCTTTGAGCATCGCAAGCTACGAGGATGGCGGCCTGGAAAAGGTGTTCCGGGCCTTTTTGACCGCCCAGCACTGGGACAAGCCCCTGCTGCAGGCGTTCAGGCATTTCCTGACGGAGCACATCCGGTTCGATAGTGACCCAGAGCAAGGTCATGGCGCTCTCAGCCGGCACATCACGCCGGATGATCGAATCCTGCCGTTGTGGTCGGCATTCAAGCAGCTCCTGGTCCAAGCGGTTCCTCGGTTGAACGGCGCAAGCTAGGGCAGACCTCATCGACGGGGTGTGCCCCGGTTGGTGCGCACCTCGTGAGCGGCCGGCAGTTGGCCGCCGCGCAGCGGACGATCGGGAGCCTGCTGAACCCGGTCACGCCTCCGGTCGGCGACGGTTTCAACGCTATGGGCAGCTTGATTGTGCTGATCGTAACGGCAGCGTCTCCGCTGCTTCGCGCCATCTGCTTGAGGCTGGGTGTCAGGAGCCGAACATCGCCCGTTCCGTGTAAGCGTAGTCGCCCAGGCGTGGGCGGTCTGGACCCTTGTAGAACTTCGGCCGCCTCGGGTTGTGGATGCCAAAGATGCCCGGCAATGGGCCATCCGCGTCGATGAACATGAACACAAAGCCGCGCCGCGCCAGGTATCGCCCGAGCGCACCGGCAAATCGGCGGAAGTCGGCGTCCTCGCTGCAGTAGACCGGCTGCGCGATCCCGATCACGCCATATCGCCAACGGGGCGCAAACACGAACGGATACCGACGCCCGTCTGCCTCACACAGCAGACAAATGCAGCCATAAGCCGCATGGTCGCGCAGCAAGTCGATATCGCGGCCTGTCAGGAACTCGTCGGGAACCGTGTCAGCCCTGAAGATCGCGACACGTGCCGTCTCGGCGTCGTGGGATAGCCATGGCAGCGCCACAACCCAGCCGTTGCAGTACCGCACGTAGCCTTGTGCCTCGAGGATCTTCCAGGTGTGCGGCGCCGGGGTGATGTCGGTGAAGGTCGCGTCATGCCGAAGCGCGCGGGCGACAAGCATCGGCCCATAAACCCGGAACGCCGGCATGACCCACCAGCTCGACATATTGCATCGCACGGGCGCAACGGGACCGGCTTGGGAAAAGATCTGCAGAACCACGCCTACCACTTCGCCCGCATTGTCGAGCAGGTAGCCGAACCGTGGATATCCCGGCGGCGTCGCATGGCGGGCCAAACGGCCGAGTGCAAGCTGCCAGAAGGCTTTGTCCCGCTCGGCGCTGAAGCCGAATGTCAGCAGATCGATGATGCCCTCCAGGTCGGCTTCGACGATCTCTCGACAACGTAGGGTGATTTGGGAGTACTCCGGCCGGCCACCGTAGCTTCCGGCGTCGCACGTTCCGGGGCAACATCGGAAACAGCGGCTCACGGAAGTTTTGCGCGACTGCGCCACAGCCCGACCGGTTTGTGCAGCCATGAAGAGCAGGCATCACACCCGAATCCGCTCTACCTCGTCGAGGCTGATATCGTCGCGCCGCCGGTCGTAGAGCTGGGTAGTGCGCGTGCTGGCGTGATTGGCCATGGCGGCGGCGTTCTCCAGCGTGCCACCGTTCTTCAGGTAAGCAGTGATGCCCGTCGCCCGGAAGCTGTGATTGCCGATCTTGGTCTCGATGCCGGCCGCCGCGGCGCGCCGCCGCACCATGGCGTAGGCGTTGGCCTGGGGCAGGGGGGTGCGGGTGAGCCGGCTCGTGCCGCGTCCGATGGTCCGAAACAGCGGTCCTTTTGCATCGTCGGCAATGCCGGCGCCGTCCAGATAGGCGTGCAGGTACTCGTCCAAGCTATGGTGACAGGGCATCTCGTGGCGCTTGCCGCCCTTCTCGCGCAGCCGCACCCAGAGCCTGCGGTTCTGCACGAAGACGTCCTCCACCCGCATGGCCAGCGCGGCGCCGATGCGCCCGAAGCTGTAGACCATGAGCGCGATCAGCGCCCGGTCCCGCAATCCGATCGGTGTGGTGAGGTCGATGCTGTCGAGCAGCACGCGCGCCTCGGCCGGCTCCAGCACCGGCGTCTTGCCCTGCCGCACCACGTGGGACGGCCCGCGCACCGACGAGGCCGGATTGGTCGGGATCACCTGGCCCGTCACCAGCCAGTCGAATAGACGCCGGATGGCGGCGAGCTGCTGCTTCACGCTCGGGGCGGCGCGCTCTCGGGTCTGCCCCTCGATCCAGGTCGCCACATGCAGCGGCTGGACGGCCGTGATCGACGGCACGGCGTGGCCCTCGCACCAAGCCAGGAAGTCCGACACCGCACGCGTGTAGGCCCGGCGCGTGTGCGGGTTGCGCAGGGTGGAGGCGAAGAACTCGAGGAAGCGCACGCTGGCACGCTCGCCCGCGACGGTGATCAGCGTGGGGAGACGAGACCGGTCGGCGATGCCGGTCGGCTGACCCGCCGGGCGGACGGTGACAATCTCACGGCTCATCCCCGCCACGGCCAGACGGTCGGCGTCCGCTTGGGTGCGAAGGCTGCGGGCGTGCCTGGCACCACCTTGGCCCTCCGCGTCATGATGCTGGATATCGTCGGTCATGGCAGCCATCCGTGCTTGGCGAGGAAATCCCGCACCGTGGTGATCTTCGCACCTTCGTAGACGGCGATCCCCAGCAAGTCGCGCTTGTCGCCGGTCACCAGGAAGTCCGCCCCTCCCGCCGCGGCGATCGCCAACAGATAGTTGTCGTGTGGATCGGTCGAGACGTCGACGGCGGGTAGGTTGTCCACGGTGACGGCGATCGCGCGCAGGTCGTTGATCAGACGGCCAGCCAATGCCGGAGCCAAGCGCTCGCGGATCTTCGGATACCGGGTCACGCGCATCAGCTCGTCCAGCTGCTCGGCCGCGGTGAGCAGATTGAACCGGCCATCGCGCCAGCGCACGATGAGCTGCGCCGGGAGTGACGTGCCGGCGAGCAAGGCGCTGATCAGGATGTTGGTGTCGACGACCAGCCGCAACCGTCAGCTGGCTTTCGAAGCACGCGGCCTGCGGGCCTGGCGTACCGACGTGACCGCCTCGTCGACCATCGCCTCCACCTCATCCGGGGGCAGGTCGGCGAACTTGCCGCGGGCGTCCGCCACAGTCTGGTCGAGCACGCGCCACTTGACGGCGTCCTCGATGAATTTGGAAAGGTCGCCCTTCTTCATGCCGCGCTGCGCCAGGAAGCTGCGCACGGCGATATCGGTCTCCTTGGACACCGACACGGTCCAGCGAGTGGTGTCGTCGGGCACGGTCGCCTCCTTTTAAGCGTCTAGCTGCATGTCATGCTACCATGTTAACAGTTTAGGTGCGAATGCGGCGTTACGGGCACGGCACGTTTATACATCCGATAATGTCCTCTATCGCAGGTGATGGACTGAGCTAGACTCGTTGGCATGGATCCGATCGTGACCGTCACCGACGCACCTAGCCCAGAAGCTCGCGCCCTGATTTCGGATGGTCTCGACCAGCACAGTCGCGATCAGGTTGGCACGTGGGACGGAACACCCCTGGCCGTTCTGGTCCATGATCCGAATACTGGCATCGTTCTCGGCGGGCTGACCGGACGGACCTCGCTTGGGCTGGCCTTCATTGATCTGGTTTACCTGCCAGGCTCGTTGCGCGGACGCGGCCTTGGCACCGAGATCCTGCAGCGCGCCGAAGTCGAAGCATGTCGCCGCGGTTGCTGCGCCGGGGTGCTCTACACCATCACCTTCCAGGCGCCGGAGTTTTATGCCCGGCACGGTTGGGAAGAGTTCGGTCGCATTGCGTGTGACCCACCCGGCACCGCCAGGGTTTTCTTCCGCAAGGTCTTCCCCCGGCCAAGCTCGACTTGACCGCAGGATCAGGCCGCGTAACCGGCTACCAACACCACTGCGGCCCGAATTGCAGTTGGCAGTAGAACGTCAACTGCGACACGTTGGCGACCAAGCCTGCGGGTTTCACACACCGTCAAACGTTCGGGGCTGTTGAAAAAGGCGATAAATTATGGCTGAGCGGTAGATCGCACAATAATCTCGCCGATGTTCAAGCTGTCGGGCTGATCAATCGCATAACCAATAGCCTGAGCAACTGCTTCCGGCGGCATCGCGAATTTTCCCCCTGCTTGCTCTAGTTGTGAACGGAGCGCCTTATCCTTCACGTGATTGACGAAATTGGTGTCGGTAAAGCCTGGCGAGATGACCGTCACGCGTAACTTGCCGGCAAGCTCTTGACGTAGTCCATCGGAAAGCGCGACGACCGCTGCCTTGGTGCAGGAATAGACAGATTGCCCCGGCACGGTCTTGCGCGCGGCTGTCGAAGCAATGTTGACGAAGTGACCTGCCCCCTGCTCTCGGAAGACGGGGAGGGCAGCGGCAATACCGTATAGAACACCTTTGATGTTCACGTCGATCATCTGCTCCCAATCTTCGACCGCAAGGTCGTCGATCGGTCCGATGGGCATGGCACCAGCGTTACTGATCAGCACGTCCAATTGCCCAAATCGTTCGCGCGCCAGGGCGACCAACCTCTGCAGATCGGCACGCTTGGTCACGTCGACCTCCACCTGCACCGCCTCGCCACCCGAGGCGACAATGCGGTCTGTCACCGTCGAGAGTCGATCCGCACCACGAGCGCCTAAAACAACCTTATCGCCACGGGCCGCCAGGAACTGGGCAGTTGCCGCCCCCATGCCGCTGCTCGCACCGGTAATCGCTACTACTTTGTTCATTCATTCTCACCCCTGTCTGCTGTTTGGCATGATCCGCGAGCGTCCGATCTCAGCGTGCGGAGTTGATGCATTAGAGTGCGTCTTCGGTCGATTTAGGCCGCAGGAGTGAGCGCCCGATAGAGGGTGGCGTGATGGCATTGGAGCAGCTTCGCCGCTTCGCGAACGGACGTGCCCTCGCCGACCAGGCGTTCGCCTAACGCGATCTGATCGACCGTGAGCTTGGGCGGCCGGCCGAACCTGACGCCCCGTGCCTTGGCCGCGACGCGCCCGGTGCTGGTGCGCTGATGGATCAGCTCCCGCTCAAACTCGGCGACACCGGCGAAGACCGTCAGCACCATGCGGCCTGCTGGCGAGGTCGTATCCGCCCACGGCTCGGCAAGCGAGCGCAGCCCTGCTTCAGCGTCATTCAGCTTCTCTGCTATGTTGAGCAGGTCCTTTGTCGAGCGTGCAAGCCGGTCAAGGCGCGTCACCACCACCACGTCATTGTCGCGGATTTGGTCGAGCATGCGGGCCAACTCGGGACGGTCCCGCTTTGCGCCAGATACTTTCTCGCCGAAGATGCGGCGACAGCCAGCCTCCTTCAACGCGGCGCGTTGCAACCGCAAATCCTGATCGTCGGTCGAGACACGGGCATAGCCGATCAACATGGTGCAAATATGCATCGGAACTCGTGACTTCCGCAACTGACTTTTGCGACGCTAAGGCGCTCGGAAACGCTTGGGTTCCGCCTGTGTCGCGGAACTTAGGAGTTCAGCGACACTCCAACATCGCAGGCCGGCTTAAACCCGGCCCTGCTCACCCGCTCCATGTCGCTGATCCGGTGTGAGGCCGCGCGTGCCCGATCGGGGCGCCGTAGTCGCTCGGCGGGTCGGGCAAGCAGCAGTAGGTTGGACACGGCCGCGGCCAGCTGGAACTCTTCTTCGGCCCCCCGGATGCCGCGCAGGTGCAACCTGGCGAGTCCCCGCTTCGCCTTGGCGTCGGCGAACAAACGCTCCACCCCGCGCCTCAGTCGCATGGATCGCTTGTAGAGGCCGGTCTGCATCTCGGCGCGCGCAAGGTCCCGCGCGTCTTCGTCCGCCATGCGCGTCACCCGCCGAAGGCGGCCGGACGTGCATTGCTGACGAAGCGGACACGGCCGGCAGTCGGACTCGCGGGCGATATAGACGTGAGCTCCGGTCCGCAGGTCGAAGCCTCCATGACCCAGCCCCTTGCCGGCCGGGCAAGCGTATCGGTCCTGCTCCCGGTCATAGGTGAAAGCGGCGCGCGGGAACTTGCCCTTGACCTGCTCGGATCGTTCCAGCACGGGGATATGCGGTATCGCGCCCTGATCGCGCACGAAGGCAAGGAAGGTGGCGCTGCCGTAGGCGGTGTCCGCTGCAACGCGCTTGGGCCGATAGTCGAACCGCTCCGCGGTGCGCGCCAGCATGTCACGCCCGGCATCCACCTCGGCCGCGAAGCGGGCCGGGCTCGCCTCCACGTCGAGCGTGACGCCGCTTGGGGAGTCCATAAGGATATTCAGCGCATAGCCGAAGCGGCCGCGCACGGTGCGAGCTGACCATGCCGCCGCCGGATCGGTGCGCGACACCTCGGCCGGCGCAGAGCGCCGCGAGCCGGCCGCAGCTTCCGGAGCGGCTTCCTGATCCGCGAGCCATTCCCGCACCGGGCGGGGTAGCGCGGCACAGGCTAAATCCGCATCGCGCATCTTGCGTTGCCAGCTTGCATCCGCGGCAACGAAAGAAGCGTCGATCGCTGCGTCCTTGGTGCTGACCAGTCCGGCCGCCATGCAGTGCCGAACGGTGTTCTCGAACAAGAGCCGGAACACGCCGGCGTCGCGGAAGCGACCGTGTCGGTTCTTGCTGAACGTTGAGTGGTGCGGAACCGCCGCCCCGACCGGGAGACGACAGAACCAGCGATAGGCAAGGGGCGTGGTTCAAAGACGGGTTACAGCTGGAGCCGGGTTGACGCTTCCAGGACGG
>CAXSGE010000094.1:0-13720 GCA_964236715.1 uncultured Acetobacteraceae bacterium
GACTGCAGCAGCCGTGCCCAATGATGGCTCGCACCGCACGCCTCGATCGCGATCACCGTCGGTGCAAGCTTCTCGAAGAACGTCACCATCTCCTTGCGTCGCAGCTTTTTGCGCAAGACCGGCATTTCGGCGGCGTTCACCCCGTGAAGCTGGAAGACATGCTTCGACGTATCCATTCCAATTCGGCTAATCTGGTCCACGGACGGTCTCCTTTGTTTGAGATCAATACCGACCTCACTCTGGCACACCCGATGCCGCCGGAGGCCGTCCACACCAACAGCATGCGGTCGAGCGCGTGGACGGCGACGCCCACCTCGGCCGCCCGACGCTCGTCCGTGCGCAAGCGTAGCCCTTCACCGATCACCTGTGGCTCTTATCGGGTTCCGGGGTGGTGATGGATGCGAGGGCATCCAGCGGGATCGACGAGGTTTACGTCGTAGCTGGGCACAAAGGGCAGCCGGAAGAAGTGGCCAAAAGGGGCGGCTCGGGCGGTGCCGCAAGCTGGCAGGCGCGCCGGGCGGAGTTGCCCAAGGTTTCAACGGCGAAGCCGTTGGAAAGGCAACGGAAGGCGCGGCACGCTGGAGAAGGACAAGCCACCGATCCTTGGCCTAATCCAACGCGGTGGCCAGGTGGTGCTGCATATGTTGGCCAGCGCGCAGCAGAGGACGATCAAGCCGATCATCGCCGCCGCTGTCACCCCCGGCACCCTCATCCATACGGACGAATATAGCATCTACGCGCGTCTGGGGCTACGGGCACAAGACGGTCTGCCACGGGCGTGGCGAATACGCCCGCGACGAGGACGGCGACGGCTTCTGCGAGGTCCACATCAATAGAGAGCATTCAAAATCGTGGGGTGCTGATCGGGTCGGGTTAGGTTACGGGCTCACGGGACAAGGGTGGACTGGTGCCAAAGCTGCTGCGGCCTGGGGTGACGACGGAAACCGAAGTCGCCCGCATCAAGCGCGACGAGCAGGCCGGCTTGGCCGAACTTGGGCTGCGGCTCGACGAGGCGAAGCAACTCACCGCGGCGCTGCAGGCGCAGATCGTGCCGGCCCCGCCAACGACGATTGAAGGACGACGACAGCTGCGGCGTGATCACCCCCACGATTTTAATGCTCTCATCGCATTCCGGGACCGATCGGTATCATCGGCTTGCTGATCCGAACTCGACCGCACGACCCCATCACCGCATCATCCTCATCGATTTTGGGCGAGTGCGCCCGATCCATAAGTGCGTAAGCAGGAAAATACGCAAGTTGTATGCGCCTTCTGGTTGAAAAAATCTTGCCATCTCACGGGTCCGTGATATTCCGCATGTTATGCTTCACGCGGGAGTTGGGAATGCAAGCGTCGGCACTGGGCGCGGAGGGTTCGTTGGTGGATCCGACGGTTCTGCTGATCGAGGCCGATGTTTCAGTGGTCCGCGCCGTTGTTGAAGGCCTGACACAAGCCCGCATTCAGGTGGTCTGGGCCCGGGATGGTGTAACCGGCATGGCGCTCAAGGCGCGGCTGACGCCAGACATCTTGCTCGTCGGCCTTCGCTTGCCCGACGTGAACAGCGTCACCCTGATCGAACAGCTGGTGCAATCTCGGAACTGCGGCATTGTCGTTCTCGCAAACCGTGAGGACGAGTTGGAACGGATCGCAAGCTTGGAAGCAGGCGCAGACGACTACCTGGCAAAGCCTGCATCGGTGCAGGAGATGGTCGCGCGGGTCCGGGCCGTCCATCGCCGGGTCAACGTCCACAAGGGCCGCTCAATATCGCGAGATCCCGACCCCGTGTTGGTTGTCGGACCGATCCGGATCCATGTGCGGCACCGCAGCGTGCACACGACTGACGGGCGGCGCGTGAGCCTCACCTCGACCGAGTATACGGCGCTCGAGACACTCGTCCGTGCCAACGGCGCTCCCGTGTCGCGCGACCGTCTGTCCGAGGCGGCGCTCCGCCGCCCCTGGAGGGCCGAGGACCGCAGCGTGGACCAGCTCGTGTTCAACCTGCGCCAGAAACTGCCCGTGGACGACGCTGAAAGTGTGCTGATCCAGAGCATCCGGGGCGCCGGTTACTGGATGCGTGCGCCTGAGCAGCCGTTACGGCCGCGGTCAGAACTCATAGGTGTAGTCGCCGGCAATGATGAACGGCTCGACGCGCAATCAGGGCTTCTTTCCGGCGCACGTTAGCTGAAACTGCAGTATCATGTAGCAACTGCCACCACGCCCTCGTTCCGAAAGGTGGGGTCGTCCGGTTACCATCCTGAGCCTTGATCAGGATGGGGAGTTTCGATGGCCGAGCCGCACGTCATGGACGCTGGAAGTGTCAAAAACCTGGGGCAGCCTGCTTTCCTGTCTCGGGCTGATCGGTCTGGCTGATGCCTGACCACGAGGGCGGCAGGCGTGATGCAGTGGACGGTGCGGCTGGAGGCGAAGTCGAGCCAGGGTGAGGTGAAGATGACGGAGCTGGTGACGTTCAGCAGGCCGGGGGGGGGTTCAGCACGCTTGCGGAGATCGGCCTCATGCTCGCCGAGAGCAAGACGCTGTTGGCCAAGCTGCAGGCAGGCATGCTGTGCGGCCAGGTGACGGCGTATGCGGCCCACCACCGGGTTTGTGCGGCCTGCGAGGTGCCGCAACTGCTCAAGGACCGGCGCACGCCCCGGCTGCAGACCCTGTTCGGCACGGTCGAGGTCGAGGCGCCACGGTTCAAGGCGTGCCGCTGCTGCCAACCCGCGCCCATGGCGGAGGCGGTGACATTCTCGCCGGTCTGCGCGCTGTTGACGGCGCGATGCACGCCGGAGCTGGAGCGGGTGCAGGCCGAGTTGGGCGCGCGCACCTCGTTTCGGGATGCGGCACGTGTCTTGGAGACCTTGCTGCCGGCCTCGCCTGCAACGGCCTTGCCGTAACCACCGTGCCAAAAGTGCCGATCTGGAAAGTGTTTAATATCAATGCGTCGCGCTATCTACAGCGTGACAACAATCTGATAAGGCTAAGAAATCAGCTTTCCATTTTGATGCACGATCATTCTTGATGGTGGAAGCCTGGCGACGCTCATCAAGATGAGAGGAATGCCTACCGGCTGCCCCCGGGTAGCTCCAACAGCCAGCATGAGGTGCTTTTGCCTTGCGGAACACCTTTGCGGAACGTTCAACCCTTTGATAAGGTTCGTTCCAAATTCCTGTTCCAGAATCGACCGGTTGTGGATCAACGCAATCGAAACGAAAAGCTGGTTGTTCAACAATATCAGTGCTATGGAATAGAGCCTAAAGCTCAACACCCTAAAATCAAACAGTTTTCAGATCGGTACTTTTGGCACGGTGGTTACGACAAGGCCGTCGTGTCCGCGCTGCGCGTTGTCGGCGAAACAATGTCCAGCCGTCCTCCTTCCAACCCTCCCCGCGGGTTCAGGCTGCTTGGCCCGGCGTTGGCCACCTACGCGGCATAATGGCACTTGTCGCGTGATCGCAAGAAACTGCCGGAAGTTCGCAGAAGGCTTGTGGCTTTGCGCAACCGGCGCCATGCCCGTCCAGCTTATGAGCCTAGGCTACGATCCGCGTGGACGATGGCGAGGGATGCTGACGATGAACCTTGTGCCGTCTTGCTCGCTTGAGGTCACGTCAACAGTGCCGCCGTGGGCCAGGACAATCTTCTGCGTGATATACAGCCCCAGCCCGAGATGGGTCGATCCCGCCGGTTCCTGCCGGTCGTCGTCGCCTCGGCTGAGCGCGTCGAATATCATGCGCATGTTGTCTTGCGGGATCGGCAGCCCCTGGTTCCGCACCGACAGCACGACGTCCTGCTCCGAACCTGCAATGGCGACCTCGATTGCCGTGTCCTTGAAGCCATGCGCGATCGCGTTGCCGAGCAGGTTTGACAAGACCTGGCCCATTCGCAGGATGTCCCACTCGCCTTCCATGTACCCGGTCAGGTCCAAGGTGATGGCGCGCTGAGGCTGTGCGGCCCGCATCTCGTCGACCAGCTGCCGGCCCAGCAGCCCGATGTCCATTTTGTCCCGGAAGATCGGCAAGCCCGACCCGGACTGCACGCGCGTGAGATCGAGGAGATCGTCGAGCGTCCGGATTGCCCGCAATGCAGCGTCCTTGATGCCGTGGGCCAGCGCGGCCTGTTTGTCGTTCAGCGCTCCGGACCCGGCGAGGCGATCGGCCGACATCAAAGCGGCACCGATCGGGTTGCGCAGGTCGTGGCCTAGGATGCCCAGGAACAGGTGGCGCGACCGGTCGAGCGTCGCCGTGTAGTGGCTGAGGGACTCCGCCACCGCTTGGTCGATCGCCTCGTTGAACCGGACCAGGTCGTCGACGTCGCTTCTGTCCAGGTCCAGCCTTCTGTCACCCCACAGCTTGACCACACAGGCCCGCAACGCACGGTATTCCGACACCATCTGGTCGATGTCGAAGCCGTCGTTCAGCCGCAGCTCGGCATGGAGCTCCGCCGCGCTGTGCCGAACGCTGCCGCCGTTCTTGGGCCCATTACCATGGGATTTCTGCAACTGCTCAAGGCGCGACTGCGGGGACTCGAGATCGTCAGCGATGAAGCCGAGTATCTCGGCAACATGGTCCTCAAGCGCGAGCCGTGTCATGCCTTTACCTGCCGGTATGCTGGTTCCAGCAAAGCTCGTCCACTCGTCAACGATCTGCGCGGTATTCTCGCGGATGTAGGTTCCAAGCCGGATATGCTTCCCCAGCACGGTAGTGGAGAGCGCTACGTCGCTGTATTTCAAGTCAGCTCCTGTGTGTCTTCCTCATCCAGCAACGCTGCAGCGAGGCTAAGGCGGCCCGAAAGGTCCGGCGGGCATCTTTGTCCGGCAAAGGCGCGAGTTCGGACGCTCTCGGGTCCGCACGCGCTCGAATGGGGGGCAACCGGTCCGGTGGTTTCCGGCGACGATGTCTTGGTCGCGCTGCTCAACGCACGTCCACCTGGTTGGCCACGACGATGCCTTGAACCTTTGCTGCGAGCGCGCCGATCGAGAACGGCTTGGTCATCACCTGCATGCCCGGCTCCATCCGGCCGTTGCTGCCGGCGACGGTTTCGGCGTAACCGGTGACGAACAGCACGTTGAGGTGCGGACGCCGCTGCCGCGCCGCGTCGGCAAGCTGCCGACCGTTCATGCCGCCTGGCAGGCCGACGTCGGTCAGCAGCAAGTCGATGCGCGTACCCGTTTCCAGGATGCGCAAGCCGGAGCGACCGTCCTCGGCCTCGTGCACGGTGTAGCCGAGGTCTGAAAGCACCTCGACGATGATCATGCGCACGTCGGGCTCGTCCTCCACCACCAGCACAACGGCGCTGGCTGGTGCTGCTTGCAGGTTGGCGGCCCTGCTGACGTCCTGCTTGCGGTGCGCTGTGCCGAGATGCCGCGGCAGATAGATCGCCACCGTCGTGCCCTGCCCGACCTCGGAGCGCAGGCGCACGTGGCCGCCCGACTGGTGCACGAAGCCGTAGATCATGGACAAGCCAAGCCCGGTGCCCTGGCCGGTCGGCTTGGTCGTGAAGAACGGATCGAACGCGCGCGCGATCACGTCCGCGCTCATCCCGCTGCCGGTGTCGACAACGGACAAGCACACGTATTCGCCCGGGGGCACGTCCTGAGGCGGTTGCTCCTTGGGTGCCCCGCGCCGGTCACGCAGAACGGCGTTCGCCGTTTCGATCAGCAGGGTTCCGCCATCCGGCATGGCGTCACGGGCGTTGATGACCAGGTTGAGCAATGCATTTTCGAGCTGGTTCGGGTCACACAGCGTCGGCCACGGTGCGCCGGCAAAGCTTGTCTGCACCTGGATTGCCGGTCCCACCGTGCGGCGGAACAGCTCCTCCATGCCGCCGACCAAGCCACTCACGTTCGTCGGCTTGGGGTCGAGTGTTTGGCGGCGTGCAAACGCCAGCAGCCGCTGCGTCAGCGCCGCCGCACGGTTGGCCGACGTCATGGCGGCATCGATGTAGCGCCCGAAATCCGCTGCACGTCCCTGCGCGGCACGGGTGCGTATCAGCTCCAGGCTGCCGGTTATGCCAGTCAGCAGGTTGTTGAAGTCGTGTGCGAGGCCGCCGGTAAGCTGGCCGACCGCTTCCATCTTCTGCGACTGACGCAGCGTCGCCTCAACTCGTTCGCGCTCCTCCGCCTCTGCCTCCAGCCTGCTGTTCGCCGCGGTCAGCTCGCGGGTGCGTTCGGTGAGTTCACGCGTGCGCTCGGTCAGCTCGCGGGTGCGCTCCGACGCGTTTGCTTCCAGCACATCGTTCAACCGAAGCAGGGCCTCCTCAGCGTGCTTGCGCTCCGTGATATCGGCCACGATGCCCAGCAGATGGGTCGGAGGGCCATTGCCCCGCCCCCCATCCGGCCGGCCTCGCGCTTCGATCCAGCGTACCGCGCCGTCGCTGTCGCGCCGGATCCGGCACTCGAAGTGCCATTCCGTTCGGGTTTCCACCGCTGCACGGAACGTGCAAGCCACATGCTCACGGTCCTCGGCCAGGACGTGGTCCAGGAAGGTATCGTAGCTCCAGGGCGAGGGCGGCCCGGGATGGCCGAAGATATGGTCGTACTGTGCTGTCCGCGTGGTGTGGCCATTGACGAGATCGAAGTCCCAGCTGCCCAACAGGCCGCTTTCCAAGGCAAGACGCAGGCGCGCCTCTCCGTTGCGCATCTCCCCGATCACCCGCAGGCGGTCCACCGCGGCCGCCAGCAGGTTGGCGTAGCTGCGCAGGAACTCCGTGTCGCTTTCGGTGAACTCACGAGGCTTGCGGCTGTCGATCTGCAGGATGCCGAACGGCGGCCGGTCCTTGCCGCCGATGATGATGACGTTGGCAACCGCCCTGACGCCGTTGTCGGTCAGGAACGCCGGATAGGTGAACCGTGTTTCCTCGGCGATGTCAGGGGAGATCATCGGCTCTCCCGTCCGCAACGCATGACCCTCGGACGTTTCGTCCGTCGCTAGAAGCGTGACCTCGCCCACAACGCCTGGTTTCCAGCCGACGCCCGCGCGCACCAGCAGGGATTTGCCGTCGTCCTGCAGCTCCATCACCTTGGCGAGTTCGGTGCCCAGCGCATGGCCGACGAGGTGGCAGGCCTCGGTCAGGATCTCGTCGAGGTCGTCGGACTTGAGTGCGAGTTCCCCGAACTTGGCCAGGGTGATCTCGTGCCGGAGAGCCGCGACGGCGTTACGGTTCTTCAATGCGCTCAACACAGAGTCTCCGCGGTGCCGCGCCTTCGCAAAAGCGCATGCCTTTGCAGCGCCGGCGCAACCAGATTTCAAAGTTCAGAAGTTATACGGGTTATCTACGGGTTAGGTTCCACAATGCGCAACGGTTCAAGTGCAAAATGAAACTACCGCAACGAAGAATTACCATAACGTGATAAGTTACTTATTATACTTTAAGATTGTTTTTAAGCCTCTTGCAACGGCGCAGAACTTATCTGTATCAAATTCTGTATTGCACTCAGGAAAGCCTCACCTCGACCGTCGCTATGGAACTTGTCGGTCCTTGATTGCTCCGGATTGAGGGAGCGTTCCAAACAACGTTATCAAGCGAGAATGACAGCGCCGGACAGTTCCGACCGTCAGCGACTGCTTGGCGGGCGTTGGTCGCGGGTGCAGCATCCGTGCAGCGAAATCCTTCGACTTTGCTTGTCAGCGAGCGGACGCGAACCGCACTACGACGTTGGCGGTCCTGGCGCAGAACGCCCGCCTCGTCCTCGCGTCAGATTGCCCAGGCTACTCCCGGCAGAGGCGCACGGACCTGTGCGCGAGGGTGCCCAGCAGTGGTAAAATGCCGGTCAGCGCCGCACGGTTGGCCACCGGGGGACCGCCGCCCTTCGGGCATGGTCGCTCGGGCGGCAACAAGGGCGCTACATGCGCCCCTGGAAAAGATGCGGCGTGCTTAACCCGGGTGGCTCTTGTCGGGTTCCGGGGTGGTAGGCTTGAGATTGGGTAGCGTAGCTGAAAGGCATCTGGTGTGATGGCTAGGGCGCGAGCGACCAGCCGGTTCGCGCGAGGAGCTACCGCCATCATGGCTGCGATAATGGCCCAGTGACCGCGAAGCTGTGCAAAATGGCCACCCTTAACAATTCACGCAATTTGTCAAAAGTGCCGGTCCCGATGCCCAACGGAATCAGGCTCCGCGGCACGAAGCCGCCGATTGGGTATTGGTCATCGACACCACCAACGACGAACGCGGGATCCCCGCCAACAAACCCCAATGGGAACCCCGCGCTGCTTGGGAGGCGTATCAAGTCGCACGGGATGAACTGAGCCGCTTCATGAACGGAGTGGCGGCATGGGTCCCTCAGCTTACCTCGTCACTGCGGGTTCGATCTGCAGGCGCATACCCAGGCCCGCGACTATGGGCGCTCCGTCCAGTGCAGCGCCTTGGTACCAAACCGCCGCGCCAGCCGTTTGATCTCGTCAATGCCCGCCGTGCGCAGCCCGGGCCGCCGCTTGCCACTCTCATCCGCACGCCGGCAGGCATCGATCCAAGCCTTGCCACGCTCGCGGCGCAACGCACTGAACGCCTCCCCCAGCAACACCCGTTCCTCGGCGCTGCAACGGTCCACCAGGTTCGCCTTGGCCTCCAGCCGCGTCCCGGTGGTGCGCCCTGGCAGGCTGGGCCTGCACACGCACGTCCAGGCCCGCGCGGGTGGCAAGTCCGATCAGCTCGTCGATGCTGAACTGGCCCACGCTCCCGCGCAGCAACTCGTCCAGCCGCGGCCTTGTCAGGTCCAGGTGTTGCGCTGCCACCACCCGGGTCACGTCCCAGCTCGTCACCGTGTCGCTGATCGCGCTCAGCAAGTCGGAACGAACCCGCATGGCGGCAGCCTCGGCCGGGCTGTCCGTCAACGCATCCCACACGCACGCGAACGTTCGGATCACAAGGCCGTCCGTCTCTGGCATGACATCCTCGTCCATCATGACTCTGCCTTCTCTCGAACTCGGGGTTAACCTTGCTGCACGGTCGTTTTCGGCTTGGACTTCGGTCGCCCGCCTAGCCGTCCGTTGCGCGCGGACGCGACCGCTTTGGCTGGGGATGTCGTGAGCCCGGCAAGGCGCGCCCCGGAGCGTTTGATGGCCAGCGGCGACTCTTCCATGATCCGCATCACCAGGCCGTCCACGTTGACGTGCAGATCCAGGGCCTCGATGACCAGATACACCCCATCGCCTGACGCCCGCAGCCCAATGAGCTGTTTTGGCGATGCCCCTTGCAGCGACGGGATGAAGCCGGGTTCGGCCCCGAAGACCCGGCCATCCATGAGTTTCAGCATGACCGTGCCGTGCTGGCCGTCGAACCAAGCTTCTCGCGCCTGGTGCTCCTGGGATGCGGCCTCCTCCTCGGCGCCGATCGCGCGGTCAAGCACGCCCTTCGTGATCGGCCTACGCTGCGGCAGCATCCAGTCTTCGTGGTTGTCCTTCACCATTCTTCCGCTTCCTCGATGTGCTGCCCGGCCGTCAGCGCGAGCATCCGTCCATCGTCCAGGGTCAACTCGACCTTGCCGCTGCCCGGGTCGTAGCCGGCCGACACGATGCCAGCCGCCGCTTTGTCGGGTTTCAGCGCCACCTTGGCGAGCAACCCATCCCCGCTCTCGATGCGTCTCGTCTCGATACGCCGGTTGACCAGGTTGATCTCGTGCCGGCTTCCGTGCGTAGTCCACCAACTCTCCCGGCACGCCGGAAGGCGCGCCATGATCGCCTCCGTCACTCGATCGAGCGTGGCCTCTGTTGGCCTGCGTCCCCGGCGGCGAAACCGGTACAGGCCAGTCACGTCGGACAGGAACGAGAAGCGGAACCTCGCCACCCAGCCCTCCCCCGTGTGGACGGCATGGACGTGAGGCGGCGGATGATCCTCGGCGGCGATGAACACTTGGATGGCGTCGATCCAGAAAAGGGTTCCAGCCATCCCCCCCCCCCCCCGCTCAATAACCCATCCGATAGGTTTAATCAATGGACTGACCGCCAAGTGAGGCAGGGTACGGCGACGATGCCCGTGCGACGGCTTGGCTTTCTTGCTTCCCTGTTAGCCGCTTCCTGTTCGAGGCGATGGGTGGCGAAGCATCCACGGCTCGCCAAGGCGCAGGCCGGATGCGACCCCTATTTGCCAGGATGGTATGATCGCGCCATCACCGAAGCCCAAGCCTTGTCAGCGTGATCGTTCGCTGGCACGGCCTGCAAAGGGAGACGTTCTATGGCCCTGACCGCCAGCCAGGTTTGGACCGCCACCAAGATCGACGCCAGGATGCAGAAGCTTCTCCGCTCCGGCAAGGACGACATGGCGACCATGGTGGCCATGGCCGACCATATGCCGCGCTTCAAGGAGCTGGTGGACACCATGCCGCCCGAAGACCTGGACGCGCTGACACGCAAGTTCAGCGGGTTCTACCGCTATGCGAAGATCCTGGAAGCCGTCGCCGGTGGCATTCGGTCCGGCGACATCGCCGGGCCGAAGTAGGCGATGGCAGGTCTCCATGCGTCGCCTCATACGCAAATGGGGGCGGACAGGAACGGCCCGAGCCGGATATGCTGATCCGTGAGAAGGAGACGGCTTGATGCAGAAGATCGCTCTCGATGGGGCGGAAGGCCCGGCGGCGTAAAAGTGCATGGTAGCGGCACTGGGCCAGGATCAGGGCGGCGTCGCTGGCGAAGGCGCTGAGCACGTGGACCGCCTTGCGGTCGGTCAGGTGGTCAAAACTGCCGCGCAGTGTCTTGCCATCGAGCGCGACCGTGCGCAGCGCCTCCGGCGTGCTACGCGCGTTCAACTCGCAAGCATGGCGGCGGAAAGCAGCCTCGAGCTCGCCGCCGTCAAGCGCCAGGAAGAGATGGCGCAGAGTGTTCACGACCGGGGCACGCCGGAAACAGGCACCGAAGACGGCGTTCAGGCGCTCGCGCTGCAGGGCGATGAAGGCGATGATCTTCTGGTAGGAGGTCGCGCCCGTCAGCACGGCGAGGACCGAGAACAGCAGCAGGTGGCTCATGCTGTAGCGCTGGCCTTGCGCGCGACGCGGGTCGGGCACTTCGGCAAGTGCGGCAAGCAGGACAGCAAATGGCACCGGGCGACCTCACAAAGCCGGAAGGTCGCTTCCATACAGCCGTTACGCCACCCCCGCCGCCGCTCACGCCCACGCCGCTACAGCAGAGCAGAACTGAATGGCCCTGCTGCGTCGGGTACGTCGGATCGACGAGCAACATCCCAGCAACTTCTTCCGGGTAGAGGTTCTAGCCGGTCTGTACCGCCCAGAACCCCGTGATGAAAGCAGGACTGCGGAAATCATATGCAATCCGATACAATCCAGCGAGGCGCAACAAGTTATGCGCATGTTGCAGGCATAGTCCACAGACTTGCCCACAACTTCGGTGGATATTTCAATGTGGTGACTGACGGGATTAGCGTTCCGACGGGAGAGGACGTTTCCTGGCCTTCCTAAGCTTTTCTCACGAAACCTAACGTGACCCGTCAGAACCAGCATGGTTGCTTGAAGCGTCAGAATAGAGCCATGCAATGTTCCAAGCCGATGACCAAGCTGCCGCCCGCGGTCCAACCGTTTTTACGTGGCGCGAGAGAGAAGACCTGATCACCCTTGCAGATATGCATGGGCTGGGAATCGCGATGATTGATGATGTCGCTTACATAGGGTTTAGCTCGGCTCTAGCTTCCTGGACCGTCGCGCGAGTGTCTGAGGAATTTCAGGTTGCTCGCATTGCAGACGGGGTTGGGCGCCGGTGCGATGGATGGCGGGTGGCCGTTGGATCAATCGAGGATGCCGTGACCCGGATCGTCGCCGACAGCGAAATCGAGGGCTGGGATCGGTAGCTACCCCGCCCCTCATGGCAGCGGACTACACCAATACTCACGATAAATGGCCTTGTTGTCGCGTTCCCAAACATGCTCAGCGTTCGTTCGTTGGGGGGACGCGATGCAGGGTCGGTTCGTCAGCTATCTGAGGGTCAGCACTGACCGCCAAGGCAAGAGCGGCCTTGGCCTGGAAGCGCAACGCGCGGCAGTGGCTACTTACCTGAACGGCAGGGTGCGGGAGATGAGAACGGCACAGGCAGACGCTTGGACGGGCCAGGCGGTCAAGACCTACTTGCACGCGATGTCGGGCAGTGACGCTGCAGAACGAGGAACACGGCATATGAGTGCTCCAGGGCGGGCGCAGGTGCCAGACGTGATTCCGCCGCCGCGCCGGCCGCCGCCAGTGGAGGAACCGGAGCGGGACGAGCCGAATGAGCCAGATTACAAGCCACCACAGATCCTGCCGCCGATGCTTAACCGCCGTTCCCGGCTAAAAATCGGCCGAGCCCTCGGTCAGGTACGCGTTTCCAACTATTCCCGCCGTCCAGACGAGCTATGTGCCAACTGAGTTTTTAATCTATGTCTGCAAGTGGGGGTTTATGGTGGGTGATCTCTACGACGTGGACGTGCTGGAGTGGTCGGTGCACCAAGCCCGGCTCCTACGCCAGCACGCGGCCGGCGAGGCAAGCAACGAGGCGCCCGATTGGGCCAACATCATCGAGGAAATCGAGAGCGTGGGGAACGAGCAGCTTCATGCGGTCGAGAGCAACCTTGTCCTGGCACTCACCCATGACCTGAAATGCGAGGCATGGCCGTTGGTGCCGTATGTGCCGCACTGGCGAGCCGAAGCGCGAGCGTTTCGCAGGAATGCCCGCCGCCGGTTCGCGAACTCCATGCGCAGCAAGATCAACCTGGCTGAGCTTTACAGCGATGCGCTGTCGGGCATGCCCGACAGCATTGACGGCCAGCCGCCCTTGCCGGTGCCCGAGGCGTGCCCGGTGACGCTGGACGAGCTGTTGGGCGATGAAACCTAAGCTGGCATAACCCGACGCTGTCTCGACCCTAACCTGTTGCCGCGGCTGCCTCGCAATCTCACCTGTATTGCGCAGCAATCTGCCAATGCGCGGCGGCAGAGGACGCGCTACGTCCCTTCGCCTGAATGACCTTTCCCATGTAGGTTCCTATGGCGATCCAGACGCTTTGCGAGCTTTGATAGACCCTAACCGTTTGGGGCCTACTCCATACTCTGACAGTGCGCTCCATTGGCCCACTCCGTTCCGCAAAACGATAACGTAATTAATTGGTATGGCATTGCAAGAAGGGGCAGAAGGCCCACTGACGCGGAAACGAACGTTAGCGTATTGCACGCAGTATCACGGGTTGGGTTGGTGACTTGGGTAATAGGCTGGCGAGGAACGACGTCACCAAGCCCTGTTTATCGGAAGCATTGATAGGCGCCGCATGTATTTCACGCAAAGTCATCCCCTGCGTTAGACCCCCTGTTTGCTGCGTGCAATACGCCACATCAAACCACGGCATTGGACGCAATGCTGCCGAAATGGACGTCAGAGGCCCGCCTTAACGTACGTTTTCACAGCGATGGGCCTTCGAGCCCATGTTAGCCGTGTTTCACCAACGCAGTAACGCACGCTCAAATTGCAACTCTCTTCCATTTCATGTTGCATATCATTTTCGAAACGATCATGTTGATTAGGCAGGGCCGTTTTGGCCGTTGCAAGACGTCTTCTCCCTAAACTTGGCGGCGCTGCAAGGCGTCGCCACTTCTTGGGTTGCGGCTGGGCGATATGAAATACCGCCGTGTGCATCGATGATAATTTGAGTGTGTCATTATACTAAATCTCACGGCCGACGATACAAAATGCTTGTAGCTTTCTCAATCATCCCCTCATTTCGCTTTGGCGAAGTCTTGGCTGAATAGGTTGGCCTT
>CAXSGE010000095.1:0-13585 GCA_964236715.1 uncultured Acetobacteraceae bacterium
CGTCAACCACCGGCTGCCTCAGCGCCCCAGCACCACCCCAGGTGAGCAATTACATCTTTTTAGGACTAGGGTCCCTGACCGCAGTAATTGCAACACTTACTATTGGCTATAATGCTGAGATAAGTCGCCTCACTCGTCCGGCATCAACCAGTTGCCTTGGTCGTTTACGGGATTACGTGGCGCCACCTCTCCATCCACTCTCGGCGAACTTGACGGGACTATCGGCGGAACACCAACAGGCCGAAATAAGGAAAGCATGTGCTGATATGCGGTGAGCTTGCGGCGTTAGAGTAGGTCTGCAAACCGTCCTTCTCGTGCCGGCGGCGGCCGGCCCCGAATGTCGGCTTCCGAGAACATAAGCGAGGAAGCGGAACGACCAGGTTGGGTCGATTGCTGACTACGGAGCGTGGCCTCGCCGAACCAAGGTTCCAGCTACAACGCCGCGCTTGCCTCTGGCGCCTTTCTTCTCGTAGCCCTGCTACGGGCTGTCTCAGCTCAGGGCCAGCTTGCAGCCGGCGGACACCGCGAAACGACCCGGCGAGGAAGCCTGCAAAAGCAAGGCCGACCCGCAGCCACCGTACGGAGGTTGGCAGCAGCTGCTGCCCCGCCTATGACCCGCCCGCCCCTGTCCGACAAGGCATCATGCTCCAAACCCTGCACCACCTGCGTCACCGTCCCTCACTGCTGGTCGGCCTCGCCGTCGCCATCCTGGCCGCCACCACGGCTTCGCTGACGCTGCGGGCCACGACGGCCGTGCTGATCGGGTGGGACCTCGGCGTCGTCGCCTATGCCGCGACGTTCCTGGTCGTAATCCGGAATGCGACCCCGGACAGCCTCCGCCGCATCTCCGCCCTGCTCGACGAGGGCCGCTGGGGCGTGCTGGCCGCAACCGTCATCGCAGCCCTGGCCTCGCTGGGCGCCATCGTGGCCGAACTTGCCCAGGTGCACGGCAAGCCGCACGCCGGCTGGACCGAGGGGCTGGCCGGAGCCACGGTGGTGCTGTCGTGGTTCTTCATCCACATGATCTTCACCACCCACTACGCGCACGAGTTCTGGCGCAGCGGCAGCGGGCTGAGCTTCCCGGGCAACGACCGCCCGACCTACTCGGAGTTCCTGTACTTCTCGTTCTGTATCGCGGTGGCGAGCCAGGTGAGCGACGTGTCCACCCAGTCCGCGTCCATGCGCCAGCTGGTGCTTGCGCACTCGATGGTGGCCTACCTGTTCAACACGGCCGTCATCGCCCTTGGGGTGAACATCGCCGCCTCGCTCGCAGGCTGACTGGCCGCTCGGCCTGCGCCTTGGATGGCGAGCAGACCATGCCGCAGCGACCGCCGGAGCGGGTGGGAAGCGGTTGTCTGCTTTGTAAAGGGGCTCGGCCAAAAGCGGACTACTTGGATCGCCAATCCGCAACCTTTGCGTCAGTCAGCGAGACCCTATTTCGATTGCTGCTTTCGCCAATCGTCGGCAAGAATGAGCTGGCCCTGTTGATCTACCAGGTGCCAGTCATTCCAACCATTCCGGCTAGTTTGAGTGATGGCCTTGGATGCCGCAGAGAAAGAGCTGAAAGCACCGGGGATATCGTTCACCAGGAGCGTCTCCCCCTCGATCCGACCCGTGTATTTGATACCTGCATAGGTAAAGTGACAGACGGTTCCATGAGGCGGTAGGCTCGCCCGCTGTAGCGCAGTCACGTCGCCCATATTGGTCGATACCACAAGCGGCTTTTCCCTCGAGGGAGACACCCAGATGCCGCAAGCAACTTGAAAAAGCGCAGCCGCACGTTCGGCAATAGTCTCTTCATCCCAATGATCGTAGGCGTTCAACTCACGATTAAGGGCAAGGCTTGCATGGGCTCTCACGGCCGGCATCTTCACTGAAAATTGCCCATTCGAGACTGTGGCGTTCAGGTTATGCGTCAACAGCGTTAAATTACCCAGCTTGTTAATAGTACCATGTCGTTCGGTTTGGCGGGCAACATGCTCAGGGTCCACGTCGTCATCTTCAAGATGATCGAACCCTGGGATTGGCCAGTGCTTCTCCCACGCTTGTGGCATGATGTGCTCGACCGTGAGTTCGGACTTTATCTCGATGTTCTCACTCAGGGCCGAGCGTTTTTGTAGCTCAATGGCTTCAAATAGATAGCGAAGGCGGGGCTGTCGGCTTGCCTTGTATTGGTCCCGCCCGATCCATCCCTGCCGCCATTCGTGATTGTCGGGCCAGCGATCGATTTCCAGTTCGCGGCTTGATAGATCAGCTATCAAGGCATCCACCTTGCAACCGTCGGTCGCTCGAAGCCGAGCAATAAGGCCGACGAACAGCTTGTTGTAATTTTTGATATTCAGCGCGCATATGTCGCGCCTCAGGATAAAGCTTTCCAGCACGGCAAGGCCGAGCTGGAGCTTATCGCCCACCTGCGCCTCGGTTGCGAGATAGATGACAAGCGGCATAGCCGTCGAGACGTCAAAAGCATTGGCAAACCGCCCAAAGTCGCCGAGGGGGTCTCCCTTCTTTTTCTCAAACAAGCGCTTTTCGACAAGGGCTGTCGCTGTGATCGACTCTAGCTCTGTCACCACTGTTGGATATGGCTTGGCATCCAAAATCCAGCGGCGATAGTTTTCGAACAGATATTCAACCGAGACTAGGTCGCCGATCTGCATGGCGAGATGATCCGTCAGCATCCAGTCAAGCCGCCTTCGGGATTGGCGCCCGCGGGGATCGACTTCGCTCCAAAACAGGCGGTCTAACGGGAGCCAGTGCTTTTCGTAAAGCTTATCGACTATTAGCGAGCCATCTTCCGTTTGGCCGAGACCCTTTGCCCTTTGGAAGATGAAGTTGCGCATCAGATCGCCAGGGGTCAGATCTATCCCCCGGCTATTCAGCGTCTCGAAGATCGTTTGCGGATCGTCACCGCCCTCAAGCTCGATAGAAACTACCGCAAGACCATCCTTCAGGGCCTCGAAAAGGGTCTCAAGGCGATACTCATCGAATGCCCCCTCGTGCATAACATGTTCGGTAATTACCTCTTTGAAGTACGCATGAGCGGCTACCGAGTGGCGAACCAACCCATCCTCATCCACCGGCCTCGGAGCAATCGCATCGAGATCAGCAGTGCGGTCAACAATCTCTACGAATGAACGGCGATCGGTGAGAGAAGGCCAGAGCTTGAACCGTTCAGTTGCAGGGTTTTCCATCACCCCATCGTTCAAGAGGTATTTTTGAGTCTCGTCGGCATATTTGGAGCCTATGGTAGTGGCGACATCACGAAGAGCAGACAAAAGCAACTGAAATGTTGTTAGACGTTGCTGTCCATCAATAATCTCAAATGCCTGAACCTGCTTACCGAACGTCTTGATTTGGGCTATGACTATAGCACCCATGAAATGGGGTGTTAGAGATGCTCTGTCAGTAATCAAACGGTTTATGGCTCGCTCGACGTCTTCCCATAGAAGGTTGAGCTGCGGTTTGACCCGCCACGCATACTGACGTTGATACAGGGGGATCAGGAAGCGTTTCTTGCCGTCAAACAGCTCAATAATCGAGCGGGTATAAGGCTTCATTCTTCCCCCTGGGCGGTTTCTCAGCCCGAGCAGGTGACACTCGATTGGTTACGTGGGCAAGGGGTGGCAAAGCGTCAGACCTGGCCTCCGAGCCATGCGTGACTTCCTTCGTGCTTGACTATGCTGCTGCCGCTGCCCGACGAACCTCGCGTCCTTTTTGACGTGAAAGCTTCCCTGCCCACTCAAGAGCAAATGCAAGCTCGGCGTCAGTTGGTGATGACCAGGTCCGACGAGAGGCCGCGTAAGCTTCACGCAGCGCGTCTGTGTTGGTCAGATTATGGGGTCACTGCACGGGTGCAGGCCTCTTGTATTACACACCACGGTGAGTGTCCGCTTTCGATCACGCCCGCGCTGTCCGGTTATGACTGACTTGGGTCGAATGCGGTCCTACGACGCCGTCCGTCAGGCGCTGATCCTGGATCAGAATTTAGACTTTCGCCTCCGCTGCTTCTGGCTCCGTAGCCGTCCTTGAACGGGTAGAGCCATCGCACTCGGAGTGCCACGTTGGCGCTCGATCAGACGGGAAAGGCCAGATGGTGGCGCGTAGACCGGAAACGGATCGGCGGCAGACAGACTTCTTCGGCGCTCCTGCCCCGACGCCCACCGCGCCGGAGCAGCGTCCAACCCTGAAACCGAAACCCAAGCCGGGGATCAAGCGCCAGCCACCGCCATCGGACATCGAGGAGGCGCCTTTATGCGACAGCATCGAGGTGCTGGCCGCACGCTTGTCCCGCACCGAGTGGAACGCGCTCGTCGCCGGGCTGCCCGACGATGTTCTCGCGCACCTGGTCGTTGCCACCGTCCGACAGCTCCGTCGCCGGCTCGCGCGCAGCCGCGGACGTAGCGGCAAAGGCCGCACATCCGTCCTGGAACGCTCGGCCCAGCAACTTATCGCCGAGTTGGGCGGCCAGGGAGAAGACGGCGACGATTGGTAGGCGGGACGGCATGGAGCTTCGTAGTGCTCCCGGCCCAGCAAGCAGCATGCCTCGCTAGAAGGCTGAAGAATGTAGGCCAAGCAGGACGACGCAGCCAGGAGATCGGAGCAGGGCTGACGTCCCCTCTTTTTTAAACCTCACCGGCGACCGGCATGGAACTGGCAACTCTCCATTTGCTAACAGGGAGTTGCGCGATCTCCGGCCGGAATGACAGCACGGAGATTGCGAAAGAACTCAGCGTTGTCTGCCGCTCAATGGGGTCTTGCTGGCGGTCACATTGGAAAAGGGGCATCCGGAACAGGTTGGAACGGCTTTTGAGTGCGGATGACGGCGTGAGCATAGACCAGCAACTTGCGGGCGACGGCGACCAAGATGACCTTGGGCGGCTTGCCAGCATCGGTCATGCGCCGGACGAAGTCGGCCAGACGCGGGTTGAACCGTTTCGCGCTGAACGCACACATAAACAGCGTGCCGCGAAGCCGTTCCGCCCCGACTTTGCTCATCCGTCCCGGTCTGCGCACCGAGCTTCCGGAGCTGTGCTCCTGTGGGGACAAGCCGACAAAGGCTGCGAGTGTCTTGGGCGTGAAGTCCGCGATGTTGGGCAGCTCGGCAAGCAGGATAGCAGCGGATACGTCGCCGAAGCCTGTGATGCTGCGCAGCAAGGAAAGGTTTTTCCGGAGCGTCGGATCACGTTGGATGAGCCGCAGCGCCGCTCCTGAGACTTCATCGATCTGCTGATCCAACCAGGCGAGATGGGTTTCGATGGAATGGGCAACGGCAGGAGAGGCGAAGCCTGACTTCTGGCGATTGGTCTCCTGCACGCGAGCATCCTTGAGCGCATTGCAGCGGCGAACGAGTTCGCGCAGCTCGCGCAGATGGGGTGCGGGCGGCATCCACAACGGCGGGTTCTGGGTTCGGCAGAACCGGGCTATGACGCCCGCGTCGAGCTTGTCGTTTTTGTTGCGGGCAAGCTCGCTTTGGCCGAATGCCCTGACTCTCAGCGGGTTCACGATGTTGACCTGCATGCCCTGCCCATGCAGGAAGTCGGCGAGGTCGAGCCCCCAGTTGCCGGTTGCTTCCATGCAGGCGTGCAAGGGATAGGCTGGGTCTGAGCGCTGCTTGCCGAGCCAGGCCAGGAGCTGCTGGAAACCGGCCTCGGTATTGGAAAACACGGCGTGCTTGGAGCGCTCGCCGATGATGAGCACGACGTCAAACTTAAGCTTGGCTATGTCGATGCCGATGACGTCCATAGTACCTCCC
Source organism: uncultured Acetobacteraceae bacterium (assembly GCA_964236715.1). Lineage (GTDB taxonomy): Bacteria > Pseudomonadota > Alphaproteobacteria > Acetobacterales > Acetobacteraceae > CAHJXG01. The sequence goes on from CAXSGE010000095.1 coordinate 5,753, forward strand.
ATAAAACGCCTCAAGTCTGCCTTTCTTGACCACCCTTGTAATCAGGCTGTTGGCCAGGCCAGCGCCCTGCATACTGTTCGGTCGAAAGGCGGCCGCGGCAGCGGGGCTCCATCTCCAGAACGGGCTACTCTGCCCGAGGCATGCGCAAGCTCACCGCTGCGGTATCGGCGGTAGCTAATCGCAGACACCAGCGCCGACTTACAAGGCATGCGCGCTGGCGGGGCTGGGGTGCGTTGGGCGCGAGCTGCTTGGAGCCTGCGACCGGCGCGGCCTAGCCGTGCCAGGCAAGCGTGCCCGGGGCCAGGAGGGGCGGGGACCGGAGCGGCCCCGCTGTCGGCGTTGCTAATTGATGCCGGACCCTGGTCCATCGTAGGTGCCGCCGCATTCTTCTGCGGTGCGGGCGATCTCGTCGGCTGGGTTATGGTTTCTGGTGTAGACCACGATCAAAAGCTGGGAACCGACGGGATACGTTTCGATGTCAAGCCTGAAACCGTTGGCGGCGATGAAGCTTTCGGCGATCTGGTGAGCAGTTTGCATTGTTTTCGTTCCTGGCTGGACTGCGTTCATTGACTGCGGGACGGGGTAGCGGGGACCTGAGCGGCCCCCGCCTGCATGGTCCGTCTAGTCGCGGTTGAACGCGCTGGCCTGCATCTTGATGGCCTTGCGGGTGATGCCCTGGCTGGGGGCCTGGTTGCCTTCGTAAGGCTTCCAGTCGCGGCCGCAGACTTCGGCGTAGGCGTCCACGGCTCCTTCTGCCGCTGCGAGCATGGCATAGGCTTGCAGGCCGACCTCTGCGGCGAACAGGCAGGCGCGTTGCGCCCTGTTCTCCAGGCCGTCGACGCCCTGGCGGTCCTCGTCGCGGTCGTCGTTGCCGATGGCGCTGGTGGCATCGCGTGCTAGCTTCGCCTTGGTGTCGTAGAAGTTGCCTGCGCCATGGGCGGAGCGGACGAAGCCGTCGACGATGCGCTGCATGTGGATTTCAAGCGGCCTCTCGAAGCGCTCGCCGAGGTTGTCGGCCAGGGTCTTTGCGCTGCGGGCCAGTTGTTCCTCCGTGGCCTCGCGGATGGCGTGATAGTCGACCTCATGCAGGCCATAGGCGGTGGAGATCTTGGTTGCGACTGCCGCATTCGGGCAGATGCGTGCGGCGGTCTCGAAGGTGATGATGACGCGCTGGCCCTGCATGGCGGCCTGGCGGGCCGGTGGCTGCGGTGCGGCCTGCTGCTTCGGTGCGGCCTTGGCGGACGGCTTGGCCTTGCCCTTGCCGGTCTTTGCGGAGGCCATGGCGGCCTGGATGGCGGTATCGCCCTTGTCCTCGGTGGAGGAAGCGCCGATGTTGTTGCTGGTCTCGTTCATGATGCTACTGACATCCTCTGTTCTAGATCAGCCCCCGTTGGTGTTACAGCACTGGCGGGGGCATCTGGCTGCGGTCCCCAATGACCGCGTATTAGTTATCCCACATCGCGCCACAGTAAGCAACAGTCAGAATAAGTAATCACTGCTTTTCTTGCTAACATAATCGTGATCTCTATCCCACAATTACTGTTGACTGCCTCCCTTGCTCCGGCCTGTTCTTCGGAGAGCCCCCGAGTTCTTGCTTGATTGCTGAATACTGCGCGGAGCGCAGTATCTGACAGGCCCTGTCCTGTGAGGTGTCTGTTCCCCGGTGTCGCCCCGTCGTGAGGCCCTCTTGACCGGGCAGCCAGGGCCGCGTCCACCCCGGAGGCCTGCGAGCGGGCGAGGCTGGGCTGCGGCGGGCGCGGGCCGCTTGGGGCCTGCGACGGACGCGGCCTAGCCTTGCCGGCGGGAGCGGGCCGGAGCCGCCGGAGGCGGTGCGCCGCTTGGCGCAGGGTGGATGCGGCCCTGGCTGCCTGGTGGGCCTCGCTTCACGACGGGGCGACACCGGGGAACAGACACCCGTGGACCGAGGCCGCTTGCTTGCTGGCTGGCTTACTTTGCTTTACTTGCTGATTACTTGCTTGCGTGAAGGATCGTGACCTGAAAGGCGGAGACGCGCGGCTTCGCGTGGCTCCGGTCCGCCTGCTTGGGCGGACTAGAGCCTGGTCCCGCAGGGGACACGCCCGGCTTTCTTCTGGCGCAGCACGGCGTGGCATAGACGCGAAATCAATGGGTTCCGCTTGCCTGGCTTGATCCGTGCGGACTATGCTCGCGCCAGTGAGTAGAGGGCAAGTATCATGGATGATGGTGAGCCTGCTGACCTGGACAACGTGGTTCGGTTCCCGTTGGAGTTGCGGCTGGCGCCCTCGCTGGCGGTGATAGCCGAGCTGGAGCCGGACGCGCGCGAGGTGATGCTTGCGGGGGACCTGCTGGGGTTGGCGCTGCCGCCGGCTGGGCTGCGCGAGCGGGTGGACGAGGAGACGGCCCGCTATATCGGAGAGCAGATCCTGCCGCTGACGCCGGCTGAGCGGCGGCGTGCGCTGGACGGGTTGTTGCGCCCGGTGCTGGCGGCGGCGGTTGAGGCGTGCCGTTGTGCGGCGCTGGCGGCGGAGCGGTCGGGCGAGGCTGCGCGTGACGTGGAACAGGCCCGGGCCGAGGGCCAGCACTGGATGGAGCCTCTCGAAGGCGTGGCGTATGATCTTCTGCACGAGGCGACGGAGTTGATGATCGAGGCGCACGGCCGCTGCGAGGTGGCGCACGGTGTGGCGCGTGCGGTGGGGCTGGCACGCCGGGGCGAGGCGTGGTCGCCGTATGACCCGGCTGCGACGTCGGCGTGGCTGTCCGAGGCGGGGCGGGTCGCGGGCCAGGGCTGACGGCCGGGGCCGCCCACTCGGGTCCAGCGCCTGCGGCGCTGCGCCGCAGGCGGGATGCGCTGCTGCGGGAGGCGGCGGCGCAGGCGGACAAGCGCCGGAGGTGCGAGACCCGACAGGTGGGACGGCCTAGACGCGGAACGTCGCGGCCTTGCTACGGGCAAGAGCTATCCACACGCGGGCCGCCGCTGCACGTCAGCGCCGTGCGGGCGAGCGCGGCGGCAGTGGCGAGGCCCGACGCGGCAAGGCCGTCCGGCGCGGTCTCGGCCGCAGCGGACCGGGCATGGTGTTCGAGGTTGCGGCACAGGGCGCACTGGGTGTCGGTGCTGACCGGCCCGCACTCCCCGAAGCACAGCGCCGCCTGCGGCGCTGCCTCGTCGGGCGTCTCGGCGTGCTTGCCGCAAAGCTCGCATATGCTGTCGAGGCTCTGGTAGGTGCGGGCTTTGCAGTGGCAGCAGTATTCGGCGACGGTGTCCACCTCGCCGATCTTGACGCCAGGCCCCTCGTAGCCGCACATGCCGCATTCCATCCCATAAAGGATTTGGCACCCACGCGGACAGAAGTCCTCTCCGTAGGGCGGCGCGTCTGGGTCCGCGACATCGGCGTCCTCGTCATCCGCTTCGATTGCCGCGGCGATCCGCTCAAGGTTGGAGAGCAGGTCTGGTAGCCGGTCGCCTTGGGCGGCCATCATGCGGGCGGCGAAGCCGTGCGCGGCGATCTGGCGCAGCACGTCCAGCTCGACGAAGAGGTCGGGAAGGCCGAAGTTGTAGGCGTGCAGCAGCGCGACGGCCTCGCGCTGGGCGGTCCAGTAGGCGGGCGTGCCGGGGATGGGGATGGCGGTGGCGTTGGTCGTCGTGCTCATCGTGGCGTTCTCCGTTCTCATCAGCCTCGGTGCTGATGCGGTCCGGAGACGGCGGGCGGCGGGCCGGGGCAAAGGCGCGCGTTGGCGCGGGAGCGGAGCCGCGCGCAGCCGGGCCGCTTGGCTCGGTGAGCACGGCGAGCACCTGCCCTTTGCCGCGGGCCGCTGCCTGCCGTAGGACCTCCTTCTCGTGCGGTTGTCCTCGCCTCCCGCTCTCGCTGGCCTGGCCCGCCGTCGTCGTGACGATACTCGCCGCAACGCCGCCGAACGGCTTTACGAATATATACAGCAAAAACAACGGTCTAATGCACTTTGCGCTTGCTTGCCGGCGCGAATCCGTTCTATAACGGTGCCAAGACTGAGGGGGTTACATGATGAAGTTAGATCTTCTTCCCGGGACGGGCGGCGTGGTGCGCTTCCCGGCCGAACGGCGGGGCAAGCCGACGCTGGCCTTGGCCGAGGAGCTGGCGCCGCGGTCGGACCTGGCGGACGCGATGGCGGACGAGTGGGCCAACGGCGAGGGTCGCCCCGACACGCTGGCGCAGGCGGTGCAGGCGTTCATGCTGCTGGCGGAGACGTTGGAGTTCAGCATGGGGGTGGACGCGGCGCTGGCCCACCTGCGGGCGATGAACGAGGTGCAGGTGCAGCGGGCCTGCGCGCTGGGCTGGGAGTTCCACGACGCCGAGGCGGCGGTCGAGGCGGCCGTCATCCGGCTGAAGGACGCCAAGGCGGCGGGCTTCGGCGGGCTGCTGGACCGCCGGCACGAGGAGGCGCGGCGCAGCCGCGCGCTGTGGACGGCGGCGGCGCTCGCCGCGCGGGCGGCGACGGACGCGGCGCGGGGGGCCAAGCAGGCGCTCGACTGCCACGAGCGCGGCGAGCCATGGCGGCGTTCGCGGACGGGCGTCGAGAACGGGTTGTTCCTGATCGATGCCGCCCGGCCCGCCCGCCCACTCCAGGACGAGCCGGCCTGACCAGCGGGGCAGTCGGGGAGCCGCGGGCGTCCCTGCCTGCGCTGCCCTGCCCTGACTGCCATAGCTGGAACGCGGACGCGACACGCCGGATGGAAGGAATGCTGCGATGCCTTGGACGCGCCTGAACCCAGCCTCAGTCGTTCAAGGCCTGCGTGCCCAATGCCAGCCGGGCGATGAGGACTATGCCGAGCAGGCCCTGGCGCACCTGTGCGGGGCGCTGCTCAGCGGGATGTATGTCGCGGTCGAGGACAACAACGGCCGCTTGTTCGTGGGCACGGAGGCGGAGGCCGTCGATCACATGATGGCGCAGTCCGGGCAGTGACGGGCCAACCGGCGCTTGCGCCGTGCGGTTTGCAAGGCTTAGGCCGTCGCCCACGGCCGCGCCGCATCTGGGCGGCCGGGATAAGCGCCGGGCGCCTCCAGCATGGCCGGCTGGGCCGGGCGCAATCTACCCGCCGAGGCCATAGGCCACGATCGCGTGGCTGGCGAGGATCGTGGCGAGCTTGACGGCGCAGAAACGTGCCAGCGCGGGCGCGACAAGCTTCTGCTGCGCCCGGGATCCTACCGCCGGCTGCCCGGCACGGCCACAGACGTGGACGGCGGTGAGCGCAGCGAAGCAGGGCAGCAGGGGAAGGCTGCGCTGCACCCATGCCCACGCTGTCATGCTGCCGTTCAAGCAGCCCGTCAGTTGAAGGCGCATCCTATGGCCCTGGCCGGTGTCGCCTGGCAAACCTGTTGCGGATGCCCGGCTGTTGTGCGGCAACGCCGGCGCGTCAGCCCCGGCCGTCCTCCGCTTCCGCCTCCCACCACTCGGCCTGCCGGTCCGAGGCGTCAGCCTCGCGCAGCAGCGCGGCCTTGGCCTGCGGGTTGAGCTGCGGCCGGTCAGCATGCTCGCGGACATAGCGGGCGTTCTGGCGCCAGGCGTCGGCGCTTTCCATGCAGGAGCGGATGCTGCGGGCGCGGTCGTCTTCGGGCTGCGCGACGCCGCTGCTTCCCCCGGTGGGTGGGCAGGCGTCCCGGAACGGCGGTTCGGGTGTTCGTTGGTCCATGATCGGCTCCGATGGAGACAACCCAAGCGGAGCCAGCACGGTGTCCGGCGCCGCTTGGGATGGGCTGCGAGGGATCGGGCGGGCTACTGCTAGCAAGGGCCGAACGGGATGTCCTCATCCAGATCAGCGCCGATGCTGCCACCGCCGCCTGCCCAGGCGTCGCGGGACGAGCTGCGGCCCTCGGTGTCGCGCTTGCTGTCCAGGAACGTCAGGGTGCCGTTGTAGGCGCTCAGGTGGATCTCGGTGGAATACCGCTCCACGCCGTCGCTGTCGGTCCACTTGCGGGTCTTGAGCTGGCCTTCGACGAAGACCTTGCTGCCCTTGACGAGATACTTCTCGGCCAGGTCGCAGAGGCCGGGGTTGAAGAGGACGACACGGTGCCACTCGGTGCGTTCCTTGCGTTCGCCGGTGTGCTTGTCCTTCCAGCTCTCGCTCGTGGCGATGCTGAGGCTGACGACCTTGCCGTTCTGGGTGCTGCGCACCTCTGGGTCGCGGCCTAGGTTTCCAATGATCTGTGCGACGTTGCGAAAACCGGACATATTCATCTCTCGTTCGTTTCCCGTGAGCGGCCCCGGCCTGTGCCGGCGCGTCTCCTCGGGTGCGGCTTCTGGGAAGCGGGCCGCGGGCCGGGTCAGCCCCGGAGGTTTGCGAGCGGGCAGGGTCGGGCTGCGGCGGGCGCGGGCCTGCTTGGAGGCCTGCGACGGACGCGGCTTGGCCGTGCCTGGGCGAGCGGGCTGCAGCCGCAGAGCGGGGCGCCGCTTGGCGCAGGGTTGGCCCGGCCCGCGGCCCGCTTCAGGCCGCAGCACCACGAGGGGATGCGCCGGCACGGGCCGTTGCAAGTATAGTTCTCCCCTGTTCATGTCTCGTCTCGGACATGCGTTCACTCGTCTCGTTTGTTCGACGTGTTCATTTTCCCTGGCTCGTCGTCTGGCTCAGGAGCGAGCCGGCTCCGGGCTGTCCCGCCGTCAGCCCAGGCCGAGGGTGAGCTGGTTGTTCCCGTCCTGGCGGGGTGGCGACCTGGCGCGGACTGGCCGGCTCATCGGGACCAGCGCGGTGCGCGGCGTGCCGGGATCGGCGTCTGCGGCATCCTGGCCATACTTTGCCAACAGCCGCGCCAGCTCGGCACGGTCGGCGGCGTCCTGATCTGCGCAGAGGCGCCTTTGGTAGATGCTGAGCAGTTCCGTCTGGCGCAGCCTGCGGATGATCTCGCGTTCGACGTCCGACCAGGTCGTGGCGGGTTCGCCGTAGCATGGCCAAGCCAACGCCTGTTCGATGAATTCGACCTTGCCCGCGGCCGTGTTGAAGAACTCGGTCCAGAAGCCATCCAGGTCGTAGCAAGCCACATACCCAAAACAATGGGTGAGCTGCCGGTAAAAGCGCAGGGTAAACTGATGTCTCGGGCAGTCGGACGAGATGAACCGCATGAAATGCAGGGCGATTATGTGGACACCTGCTCAGCCATCGTCATGGTAGCAGGGAAAGCGGCAACGTTCATGTAAGGGTTTCAAAATGGTCCTAGTAAGGCGATCCCGCACCGCGGACACAAAGCATGCAGTCGAGGTTCTGGACCAAGCCGGTGATCCGATCCCCATTGCAGGCGATTTCCTCGCATATCTCGCGGTTCGTGGCTGCTCACCCAATACTGTTCTGGCTTATGGTTACGACCTGGGGCACCTCTGGCGCTTTCTCGACACCGCGCGGCTACATTGGGACGAGCTGACGTCCGAGCGTGCCGTACACTTGCTCATTCACCTCCGCGCCATGCCCGCTAAGCGCATAGGCCAGCCCCAAAACCCAGTGCTCACCACATGCAATGGCACGACGACCGGTGTATCGGGGCTCAGCCCGGCCACGATCAATCGAGCATTGGCAGCCGTATCGTCGTTTTATGAGTGGACAATCCTGGCAGCGCGCTTCGACGGCCCAAACCCGATCGTTCGGGTCGTAGATCGCACCTTCGCGCGCGTTACAGACCGGCACCGCAGCTTTCTGGCCGGCATCTCACGTCAGCAAGCGACGCAACGCACTCTTCGGGTGAAGACGGTCCGGCGGTTGCCGAGGCCGCTCGAACCTGACCAAGTCACGGCTTTGCTTGTTACCCTGCGCTGCAAACGCGACTTGGCACTGGTGCGCCGTAGCTGCTCAACGCCCCCTGCGAGCTGACGTGTGCGACGCCGTGCGTGAGAAGC
>CAXSGE010000096.1:0-13318 GCA_964236715.1 uncultured Acetobacteraceae bacterium
GAGGCTCGCATTATTGGTCAAAGTGCAACTTCCGAATGACCGCTTACGATGATTGTCCCCAAGTCTTGAATGACCGCATTTGGCCGAAGGACGAACCCGCTATCGCGGGAGTTGTGCTTTCGGCGCCTGACTGCGTGTGGCGTCGAATGAGGCGCATGGATTGAGCGGGCATCGGCCCGTTCCAACGATCAGAGCTCCCCAATCCAGAGGAGCTCGTCATGATCCATCTCTCTCCTGCAACGCCCGGCACCTTGCGTGAGCGCTTCGTCGCGGACATGACTGTGCGCGGGTTCACCGACAAAACCCGCAAAGATTACATCCGCACCGTCGCCGGCTTTGCTGCCTTCCTCGAGCGCTCGCCCAGCACCGCCACCGCGGAGGACCTCCGCCGCTTCCAGATCCAGCAGTCCGAGCGCGGCATGAATGCGCCGGCCATGAACAGCGCCGTGGCCGCGCTACGCTTCTTCTTCAACCACACGGTTGACCGGCCGGACCTCGCCCGCAAGCTCATCCGCTTGCGGTATTCGCGCAAACTTCCGGCCGTGCTCAGCCCCGACGAGGCCGCGCGCCTGATTGCTGCCACGACCTGCCTCAAACACCGAGCCGCGCTTTCCGTCGCCTACGGGGCCGGGCTGCGGGTGGCCGAAGTGGCATCGCTCAAAGTCGGCGACATCGACAGCGAGCGGATGCTGATCGTCGTCGAGCGCGGCAAGGGCGGTCGCAGCCGCCACGCCCTGCTCTCGCCAGACCTCCTGGCATTACTCAGAGCCTGGTGGCAGGAGGGGCGGCGGGACGGCGTCATGCTGCCCGCTGGCTGGCTGTTCCCCGGTCAGGACCCGGCCAAGCCGATCACCACCCGCCAGCTCAGCCGTGTGGTCGAGGCAGCGGCGATCGCGGCCGGGCTGACCAAGAACGTCAGCCCGCACACGCTGCGGCACAGCTTTGCCACTCATCTGCTCGAGGACGGCGTCGACATCCGCGTCATCCAGGTCCTGCTCGGCCATGCCAAGCTCGACAACACCGCACTCTACACCCGTGTCGCGACCCGGGTCGTGCGCACCGTGATCAGTCCGCTCGACAGGATCAACGCCCAAATCAATACGCGTCCCGGCGCACCCATTGAGGAGGCCCCCAGTCTCGGCGGCTGACCGCGATGCGTCCTGCGCTCGAGATCGCCGACATCTTCCGCCGACACGGGCCCGCCTGGCGCGCGGCCCATGCCGGCCATGTCAGCCTCGGCCAGCTCAAGGTCATGGGGGCCATTGAGAACTGCCGCACCGCCGCCCTCGGCGGCCATATCGAGGGCTGCGAGGACTGCGGCCATCGCCGCATCGCCTATAACAGCTGCCGCAATCGCCATTGCCCGAAGTGCCAGGGAGCGGCCGCACGCGAGTGGCTGGCGGCGCGCGAGGCCGACCTGCTGCCGGTCGGCTACTTCCATGTCGTTTTCACGCTGCCGGCCGAGATCGCCGACATCGCCGCCCAGAACAAGGCGGTGATCTACGACCTGCTGTTCCGCGCGGCATCGCAGACCATGCTCACCATCGCCGCCGACCGGCGCCACCTCGGTGCCCGCATCGGCATCACCGCCGTGCTGCACAGCTGGGGTTCGGCACTGACCCACCATCCGCACCTCCACATGATCGTGCCCGGCGGCGGCGTCTCACTCGACGGCCAGCGCTGGGTCTCGTCCCGGTCGGCGTTCCTGCTGCCGGTGCGCGTGCTCGGCTCCCTATTCCGCCGGCTGTTCCTGACCCGGCTGCTCGAGCTGCACACCGCCGGGCGGCTGCAGTTCTTCGGCAAGCAAGCCAGCCTCGCCGACGCGCAGTTGTTCCGGCGCCACCTGGCATCGGTTCGCAAGAAGCCCTGGATCGTCTACGCCAAGCCGCCGTTCGCGGGTCCGGCGGCGGTGCTGGCCTATCTGTCGCGCTACACGCACCGGGTCGCGATCTCCAACCGCCGGCTGATCGCGCTCGACGCGAGCGGGGTGACGTTCCGCTTCAAGGATTACCGCCGCGACGGCGCCGAGCGGTATCGCACCATGACGCTGGCGACCGACGAGTTCATCCGCCGCTTTCTGCTGCACGTCCTGCCGCGCGGCTTTCACCGCATCCGCCACTACGGCCTGCTCGCCAGCGGCGGCCGTCGCGACAATCTCGCCCGCGCCCGCGAGCTCCTCGCCGCACCGCCGACGCCGTCCGCCGCACCGGGCGCAACGCTTGAGCCACACGATCACCAGCCGCCCTGTCCATGCTGCGGCGGTCGCATGATCATCATCGAGACGTTCGAGCGCTACGGTCAGCCGCGGGCGCCGCCGGCACCGCCGCGATCAGCCGGCAGGACAACGTCGTGACCCGGCACGGCACGCCCCACCTGCAAATCGCAGCCCTGCTGCGGTCAACGATATCCCTTGCGCTTGATGCTGCAGAAGCTGTTCGGGACGGCTTTAATCGGCCCCGAAGCAATCCCGCTCATGACAAGCGGCTCCCTCAGACTCGCGTCGGCACTCAGTCTGGGCGAATGATGCTGCCTCTGCCCCGACCGCTCCGGCATCGGCCAAACCCTAAATCCCCATAGCGACCACAACCGGCCCGCGGGTTCGTCCTTCGGAGACTTTCGTACGCCAAGAGGCGTCCGAAACTCTTCACGAAAGCGGACTGACTGCTTTTGGTAGTAGACTGGGGAAAGCTGACCTTCGCTGCATTTTCGGCACGGCCCATGGCTGGGCGCTAACTCGACAAATGAGAAACTGCGATCAACGGTCGCCAGCGGCTTGCGAATATGCGACGGGTTATCAATGCTCTCTTTGCCAGGCTACCGATCAATCGGTCTAGGGCCCGGCGAATAGCGGGCGAGGGCATTATTACCGGAAAGCATGTGTCTCAATGGAAGAATTATGGACGACGACGGCTCACATATTCTGATCCTCCATTTTCCACCGGACATAGGGTTCGCAGAGGAGCTCGCGAGGACGCTGAGGGGCATGCTGCCTGACCTTAAGCTCGTCCTGAGTGATGCATCCGAGCATAAGCCTATTTTGCCGGACGACCCGCTATTTTTCGTTCTACTCTCAAGTCCTGAGACTGTAATACAGGCTACATCTAAGCAGATAGAAGAGTTACTCGGTTCAGAGATTATCGACAAGCGTGTTGCTGTCGTTGTGCATGATGTCGGATGGCCAGCGAGTTGGAATTTTATCTCGGCTATAATTGATCTAACCGGCTGGAAAAATGGCACGATCACGCGTCCTCTGTCTGAGCTTGCCTCCATTCTTTGGCGGACCAAGAGAGATTTTGGAATGCCAGCCACAGCAGTTGCCGATGGCATGGTGCTTCGGCCCGACGGGACGACCGGTTTCAACCCATTTTTGCTCATGAAGGTCGAAGATCTCGCTCTCTCGGATCACGCCAAGCGCGTTCTCCGGGATGATAATGTGACGTATGTCGGCGACATTGTGCAGCAGACAGAAGAGGAAATGCTACGTATACGGGGTTTCAGCCGGACTTTCTTGGACGATACCAAGAAAGCTCTGTCGGAACTTGGCTTAAGACTCGGACTTTCATTAGCTGGGTGTTATCCCCCAGATAATTTTGCCACTGAGATGCGACGCGCCGAGGCTGTCTTTCGGGCGTTATCGCTCGGACCGATAAACGGCGGAGCCACCTTCGAGCCGCGCGGCGATCAGCTCGTCATGGAAATTGGTGGTGATGATAGTGACCGGGCGGTAACCGCCCGGTCCATCACCCAGCAGATGCAAACCGAGGTGCTGCGCAAGGCTAAGGTCTTTGCGGAAGTCGCGCATCGGCTTGACAATCAGCCCGGCTGGGACGGGTTCTCGCAGGTCGGAGATCGTCTTTGCGATTTGCTTGATCGGCCGACCGTGGCAGTCCCCGATGTGCTAGGGTTGCTCTACCCAGCAGCCCTCGAGCTTGGTTCATTTCTCGAAATGGACCAGGCAATCCTCGCAGGACAGCCGTCTTATGCTCCACCTCTCGACGCTGAGCTCCGGCGACCTCTGGCTGACCTTGTCCGAAGCTTCGCGCCTTGGTTGCGGTCTTTCCCAAGCGCGCGAGAGATGGACGACGAAGCCGGGCGTTTTCTGCTACGTGCAGCCGATCTGCGGTCGACTCCCGACGTGGTCCGGGCCGCTCGTAATGCCAACCTCATCTCCGGCGAAGACGGCGAGGTCTTCGAACAGCTGCGACAGGCCGCTGAACGCGGCACGCATCAGGGCGAGAAAGCAGCGGGCCGATACAAGCGCTCGGCTACCAATCTGGTGATCACGAGCGTCGGACTCATCGGCACCTTCTATCTCGGCGCGATTGCCTCAGATTTCTCGACGCACTCGATACTTGTCCAGAAGGCAGGGCGCTTCCTTGCGCAAGCGGAGTCTTCTCTTACTGAATTGGTCGCGGATTTTCCACAGGACCTACGATACTCAATCACCCACATTATCCACGAAACCTTCAGTGTGACCGGCCCATTGCCGCAGACTCCGACCGAGCCGGTGGAGGATGAGCCGCTCAACGGTTTCGCTAGTCGGAGTCGAAGTGACCCCCGCCGCCGTCATCTCTGATTCCATTCTCAAGGATGGACTTCGGCGACCTCGGCAATGAGATCGACTGAATCATCAGGACTCGATCTGGAGCTGTTGAGGAACAGCTGCTTTCGGGAAGGCCGAGTGCCTCTCAAATGACCTAGTTGGGCGCGTTGCGGCTGTGACGTCGGCCCCAATGCGATGTCCTCCAACGACCTTCGCCCATGGCCGGGTCGGCCGCCGACGGGCGATGGTCATCCGCCCTCTAACGGCTCGCGCTTGCCGAACCGGCCAAGCCCGGCCACTCTCCTGGCCAACAAGAAACGGGGCAGATTGGGACGATGCGAATTCTGGTTTGGGCCGCACTCGCGGTCACGCTGGCGATCGCCGGCCAGGTGCAGGCGCGGATCACCCGCCTCGAGATCATCCGCACCGAGCCCGCCTTCGGCGGCCAAACCTTTGGGGCGGTCGGCGCCTACGAGCACGTCATCGCCGTCGCCCATGGCGAGATCGACCCGGCCGAGCCCGGCAACGCCGTCATCCAGGACATCGGCCTCGCCCCGCGCAACGCCGCCGGCCATGTCGAATACAGCACGCAGGTCGAGCTGCTGAAGCCCGCCGACATGGCGCGCGGTAATGGCGTGGTGATGATGGAGGTCGTCAACCACGGCAACAAGCTGGCGCTCGCGAACTTCAACGCAGGCAGCGCCGAGAGCGTCGCCGACCTCAACGCCCTGAAATCGCCGCGCGACGGCTGGCTGATGAGGCAGGGCATGACGCTTGCCTGGTGGGGCTGGGAGATGGACGGCACGCCGGGCCTCGACCGCGTGCTGATGCCGCCGATCGTCGCCCACAATGCGGACGGGTCGCCCGTCACCGGCGTCGTCCGCGCCGAGTTGCTGACCCCCAACCCGGTCAAGACGATCGGCTTGGCGCAGAGCGGCCAGGTCCAGGCCTATCCGCCCGACAGCTATGTCGGCTATCCCGCCGCGAGCCTCGACACCAAGGGCGCGACGCTCACGGTGCGCGCTCACGAGCAGGACCGCCGCGAGCCGATCCCGAACGACCGTTGGAGCTTCGGCTCCTGCCCGGACGGCGGCACGGCGAAGCCGGACCCGATGCATCTCTGCATGGCCTCGGGCTTTGAGCCCGGCCATCTCTACGAGCTCATCTACACCGCGCGCGATCCCGGCGTGCTGGGGCTCGGCTTTGCCGCCACAAGGGATCTCGGCGCCTTCCTCGGTCATGCAGAGAAAGATGCCGCCGGGACCGCCAACCCCGTGTTCCGCCGCGACACCAGGATGATCCTCGAAGGCACGTCGCAGAGCGGCCGTATGGCGCGGAGCTTCCTGCTGCTGGGCTTCAACCGCGGCGAGGATGGCCGCGCGGTGTTCGACGGCGCCTATCCGCACATCGGCGGCGGCCTGATTGCGCTCAACATCCGCTTCGGCCAGCCAGTGCGCGCCTGGGGCGAGCAAACCGACCATCTTTATCCCGCCTACGATTTCCCGTTCACCTACGCCAAGCAGATGGACCCGCTGACCGGGCGGACGCAGGGCATCCTCGATCGCTGCACCGAGACGAGCACCTGCCCGAAGATCTTCCACGTCGCGACCGCGCTCGAGATGTGGGAAGGCCGGCAGTCGCTTGGGCTCACCGATCCGCTCGGGCTGCGCGACGTGACCGACCCCGACACCGTCCGCACCTTCATCATGGCCAGCACGCAACATGGCGCGGCGAGCCTGCCGCTCGCGACGCAGCCCCCGTTCGGCCTCTGCCAGCAACAACCGAACCCGAACCCGCAGGTCTGGACGATGCGCGCGCTGCTCACCGCCCTGGTCGCGTGGGTGAAGGACGGGACCGCTCCGCCCCCCGGCACCGCGCCGCACATCGCCGACGGTACCCTCGTCGCCCCCGACCGCGTGGCCCTGCCGGCGATCCCCGCGAACACCTATGGCGGCACGCCCCGCCCCGCGGTGTCGGACCTGCGCATCTACGACACGCTCCATGTGCTCGATTTCGGCCCCGGCTACCGGCCGGGTGAGAGCAGCGGCGTCATCTCGATCGAGCCGCCGCACGTGGGCGCCGCCGCCTATGGCGTGCTGGAGGGCCAAGTCGACGTCGATGGCAACGAGATCGCGGGCGTGCGCTCGGTGTTCGAGCAGGTGCCGATCGGCACCTATCTCGGCTGGAACCTGTTCCGCGCCGGACGGCTCGAGGGCGGCATGTGCAACCTCCAGGGCTCGTTCATCCCGTTCGCCAAGACAAAGGCGGAACGTGAGGCGATCGGCGACAGCCGGCTGTCGCTCGAGGAGCGCTATCCGACGAAGGATGTGTATGTCGCGGCGATGCGCCAAGCGGCTGATGGGTTCGTGCATGCACGGCTGCTGCTGCCCGACGACGCGACCGCGATCGTCGGTGCGGCCGAGCGTGACGGCATCCGCACCGGGCCATAGCGGCGGCTGTGCGCGAGGGCCTGTTCCGCTCGCCTCGCCTCGTGCTCCTGTGCAGTGATGCCGCCCGGACCGGCCCAAGCTCGGACCGTGTAAGCCTGGCCGATACCGGACTTTCCGCTCTGGAGAAGGGGGATGCAAGAAGCAGATATCCGCTTGCCTAGCGCGATATCGACTGGGGTCGACATACAGCAGATCTGGCGCACTGGTCGCTCCTGCAGGACCGGTGCGGCGACCGGGCGCCTGTCCGTCAGCGCCTGGGCAGGTGCTCCACCAGGCCTTCAAACACCTGCCCTGCTTCCGGCGTCAACGCCCGTGCCGGGATGAACTGCACAAGCTGGTTGGACTGCCACACCAACCACACCCGGCTGTCCCTGCTCCAGGCGACGTAATCCGACCATGCGATGGCGTTGTCCTGTCTCTCCCTGACCGCACGAAGGCCAAAGCGCGAGAGCTCCACCAGCCACTCCTGCTGCAGATTGGTCTGCCGCCTGTGGTTCCGGCGCGCGGTCCACGGCCCCAGCCGTGTGAAGTGACGTATCGGCTGTCAGGCCATCCTGTTTGCCGTTACCCCTTCCGGAAGCGTAACTCCGGACGGCAAACCTGCAGCGTCGGCCTGCGCGCATGGGAACAGAGCATGTCCTTCGAACGTATCATGGCTGAGGTGGTGGGACGGGCCATCATCGAGGAGCAGGAACTCTCTGGCCCCTGGAACGAGTACAAGAGGACAGGCGACAGAAAAGTCCTGCAGGAAGCTTGTGGCTATGGGCAGAGGATTCCTGACACCAGGCTTGGCGCCTACTACTACAGCCTTGTCTACCAGAAGCAGCATTACGACGTGTTGGCCGCGGTCATGGCGCTGCAAGGGGCGGCGCTGCCCCATCAGGGACGCTGCTTGATGGTGGACTTCGGTGCGGGTCCCGGGACCGCTGCCCTTGCCTGGGCAGCGCACGTAGCCGGGCGGACGGGGACAGCGCCTGCGTTGTCCTATGTCCACCTGGATCGGCTCCCCGAGATGGAGCCGCTGTGTGATGCGCTCCTCCAAGCCGACTCCAACACCGGATCTGGTTTCCGGGGGTGGAGCTACCGCGAGGTGCCCAAGGATGCCGCATGTCCTCGACAGTGGGTGGAGGACGCTGACCATGCAGTGTTCGTCTTCAGCTACGTGCTGTGCCAGGCAACTGTAGAGACGGTCGTCGTCGACGAGTTCGCGCGACTCATCACGGAGACCTGTAAGGCGCTCAATGGCAAACCTGCCTACCTACTGATGGTGGATGCTCCCCTCTCAAACTCATGCTGGCCTCCGCTCCTGGGCAGGCTCCGCCAGAAAGGGATGACGGCCACACCGACCCACCCGGCGCCAACCCTGCAATACAGGGCCGTCTACCTCAATCCTGATGGGACGGTCCGCGACTTCCGCGACAACGCAGGCCCTGCCATATATGATATGGTACAGCTCCAGTAGGTGCACCATGCAGACCCAGGACCTGTTCGCAACCCAGATCGATGACTCCAGGCAGGAACCGCCCCAGGTTCCCGACCTGGTCTATGCCGGGGACTTCCTGACTGCCGACGAGGCAGCTCGTGTCGTGGCTCACATCGATACGGCAACGTGGATTACGGATCTACGTCGTCGGGTGCAGCACTACGGGTTCAGGTATGACTACAAGGCCAGGTCCGTCGACGAGAGCATGCGGGCAGCGCCGCTTCCGCCGTGGGCGGTGAGCATGGGGAACAGGCTGGTGAAGCGTGGGCTGTTCCCGGCCATTCCGGACCAGGTCATCGTCAATGAGTACCTGCCCGGGCAGGGTATTGCGGCCCACGTGGACTGTGTGCCGTGCTTCGGTGATGCCGTAGCATCGGTGTCGCTCCTGTCGCCCTGCGTGATGACGTTCACGTCGCTGGACGGCAAGGAAATTGTGGACGTCGACCTGATGCCAGGCAGCGCCGTCCTGCTGGCTGGTAGGTCCCGCTACGACTGGAAGCACGGCATCACTGCGAGGATGTCCGACCGGGTGGATGGCGCCGTTCGCCCCAGAGCGCGACGCATCTCGGCGACGTTCAGGACCGTCATCCTCAAGCAGGACCGACCGACCCGGCGCAGCGTTACGTCTTCCAAGTGGGCAGATATGGCTGCTGCCGTCTAAGCGGACGGGGCACGTAGACTTTCAGTCACGAGTAGCCGTGAGCCAAGCCTCGCCCGAGAAGGTCTGCAAACCACCCCGTGCAGAAGTAGCCCCGGACTGGCTGACCGAAAGCGGCCCGTCTGCTTCAAAGCAGGACGTTGCGAGAAGCGGACATTTGATGGCGACAGCAGGGCTTTGCTGATGGGCCGCGTAGGTTACTATGGGCCAACCCACACGTTCCGGTTACCCTTCGCGGACCATCTCCCTATTACGGATTGAGCACAACGGATGCGCTGGATTACGGCCCTCCAACTCGAAGCCTGGGGGCGCACGCTCGGTGCTCGTGCAGATCTCCCAAGGATTGTTTCCGACCTGATAAGGGCGTCTGCGGCCGACATTGCGTCAATCCGTTTTCCAAGCGGGGACAAGGGACAGGTCCGGGGCTTTGACGGTCACCTGGAGAGCGAGACCTCCGCCCTAAACGTGCCGTTAGGGACTTCGTACTGGGAATTCGGCACCGGCGTTGGTTACCAAGCGAAGGCGCTTGGTGACCTGGAGAAGCGGACGCATGAGACGAGCCCGGCGGTCCGGGCCGTGACGTCCTTCGTTTTCGTCTCTCCTTGGACGTGGGACAGTTCGGACCCGAAGAACAAACTGGAGGACTTCGTCGCCGCCAGGAACGGCGAAGGCAATTGGAAGGAGGTCCATTATGTCGATGGTGTAGGCCTCGAGCACTGGCTGGAGCAAAACCCGGCCGTGGCGGCCTGGCATGCCCGTAACACCCTGAAGGTATACCCGCTTTCGGGGATGAGGAGCATTGACGATTTCTGGGCTGAGTTCAGAGCCCGTTTCGTGCCGCCATTGACAGAAGAGGTCATGCTCTGCAGCCGAGACAAGGCCGCCACGCAACTCGTGGCTGACCTGTCTGCAGCCACGTCGATCCAACGCCTGGTTGCGGATACGCCGGACGAGGCCCTGGCCTTTGCCGTCGCGGCAATCAGGAAGGCGCCTCCCGCCGTACGACTGTTCCTTGAAGCGCGCACCCTGGTCATCGACACCGCCGAGGCTGGGCGCCAGCTCCCGATCGACCGCGGCTTGGTGCTGCTGCTTCGCGGCGAGGCGGCGCGAGCACCTGCGCAGTTCCACGCAGCGGCCATCACGTTTGTTCCCCTGAGCCGCCAGCATCGGGGGACCGACGCGCCTGCACTGGAACGACCGGCCTCCCACGAGCTCGGCAAAGCCCTGCAAACAATGGGATTCGAGGAAAACTATGCTCTGAGCCTGGCACGCGGCTGTGGACGCAGCCTGGGTGCGCTGGCCAGGCTTATCCCCGACGGTAGCTACGAGCCGCCCACCTGGGAAGCGGATGCGAGGGCACTCCTGCCTGGCATCCTTGCTGGTGCATGGGACGCGGGTAATGACCTGGATCGACAGATACTGGAGATGTTGTCCGCCGACACAACTGCGACCGACATCCAAAGACGCGCACGGCAGCATATGCTGGCCTTCGAACCTCCTTTTGACATGGAGGGCTTGGTTTGGAGGGTGCGCGCGCCAATGGATGCGTTCCTTCGGGTAGGGCCTGTCATTGACGATGACGACCTAAGCCGCCTGAGGCAGGCGGCAATCGAGGTGTTCTCCAGGGTTGATCCGCCACCGGATCCGGATGCGGTGGTTGGCTTCGAAACTCGTCGCGTCGAGCGGCACAGCGACTGGCTGCGGGACGGTCTCGCGACGACGATTCTCCTCCTTGCGATCTGGAGCGACGTCGCCAAGGTTCGCCTGGGCGGATCCAACGGCAAGGCGTTTGCTGATGACCTGGTACGATCCATCCCTGGGTTGAAGAACAACCCAAGGCTCCTCACCAGCCTTCGTGATGAACTCCCATTGCTTGCCGAGGCCGCCCCTGACCCTTTGCTTGAGGCCCTCGAGCTTCTGCTCGAGGGCAACGGTTCGGCTATTCTCCCGGTGTTCGACGAAAAACCCGGGCTCCTGCATGCCGTTTCGGAACACCACGGTGTCGTTTGGGCGTTGGAGACGCTCGCCTGGGATTCTGCCTATTTCCGGCGAGCCACAAGGGTCCTCGCGAAGCTTGCTTCGTTGGATCCGGGCGGCAAGATTGGCCCGCGCCCCGCCTCCAGCCTGCATGAGATCTTTACCCTGTGGGACCCGGGCACGAACGCCTCAACACAGGAGCGGGCGGCTGCTCTGGATGAGGTCATACGCAACCATCCGGACATCGGCTGGCAACTGCTGTTCAGCTTGCTGCCAAATCAGCACGACTCGTCGAGCCCCACGGCGAAGCCACGGCTAAGGGAGCCCGGCGCTGCGGATCGGCGGCCCATCACTTACAGGCAACTCTGGGAAGACCAAGCGGCTGTCTGCCAGCGTGCGATCGCACTGGCGGGCCGCGATGCCTCCAGATGGGAGGCGCTCATCCCTCGTTTATCCCTCTTCCCCGACGCCGAGCGGGCATTGGCAATCCAGACGCTGGCAGCGGCTATGGACGATCTTTCTCCCGCAGACCGCAATGTCGTCTGGCAGGGTCTGAAGAAGGAAGTCAGGTGGAATGAGCACTACGGATCGGGCCAGCGAGCACTGCCGCCGAACCACCTTCGCGAGATCCAGGAACTAGTTGAGCGCCACTCCCCGACGGATCCGGTCAGGGCCGCGGCATTCGAGTTGGATGCGGTCCAATTCGATACCAGCGGCGATACAGGACTCGCTGTCGTCCGCTCGGGCAAGATACTCGGCAGGCTCTTCGCCAAGGAGGGCGCTGGTGGCATCGTACGATTGGCAGGCATGACGCAGTCACCTTGGCTGCTTGGAATGGCGATGGATCATGCCGGTCTGAAACCTGGGGATGTCCGCTCCATTCTGGAGGAGAGCTTCTCTACCAATCCCGATGCCCCCTTCGCGCGGTCTATGTCCGGAGTCTACCGGCGCGCCGTCGGGGCCGATTGTGCCTGGGCCTGGCTGGACGCCAAGCGGACGGCAGGAGCACTCGACGATCAGGCGCTAGCGGCCTTTCTGCAAGCCTGGCCGGACGAGAAGCACACTTGGTGGCTGGCGCGGCAGGCTGGTGCGAAGACATACGCCGCCTTCTGGACTAACCATGGTGTCCGTAACCCGCAACTTTCACACCGGGCGTTCATCGAGGCAGTTCTTCACCTCCTACGCAATCAGCAAGCGCGACAGGCGCTTAGCGCCTTTTCGATCCGCCCCAACACCTATCCCATTCGATTGATCACCCGCCTGCTGAATGGGCTGATTGAGGAGCTGAATCAGCCCGGGGCGATGCCGGACTCAATGACCGGATATTATGTCGAGAAGGCCCTCGACGCACTGGATGCGCGGGACGGAAATAATTCGAGCCAAGTCGCAGCCTTCGAACTGCGGCTTTATCCTCTCCTCGAGCATGGCTCGCGACGACTGAGATTGTTCGACGCCATAGCTCAGGATCCCGAGTTGTTCCACAAGCTGCTCCGGGACGTCTACGTGGCTGACGACGAAAGCCCGCCCCAGACCGGTATGGTTGATCCATCGGTCCAAGCGCGGGCACGACGTAGCTGGTCCATCCTTAACAGGTTCGACCGTCTTCCGGGGGAGTCGCCAGATGGGGTGGATCCGGCCGTCCTCCAGAGCTGGACGGCAAGGGTCCTCCAACTCGGGCTGGAGACGAAACGCTTGGCAATCACGCAATCCTACGTCGGGCGAGTCCTAGCCCATGCGCCCGCGGATGGGTCCGATGGGGTATGGCCGGACCGGAGCGTAAGGGACCTCATTGAACAGCTGGCCTCGACGACGGTGGAAAGCGGCTTGCAGGCTGAGCGCTACAACATGCGGGGCGTACATACCCGGGGACTGTACGAAGGAGGAAGACAGGAACGGGATCTTGCCAAAACTGCGTATGGAGGAGCAGCCGTTGTTGCAGCAGAGTGGCCACGGACTGCATCTATGCTCCGTAGAATAGGTGACAGCTGGTCTGCGGATGGCGATCGGGCCGATATCGATGCCGCCCAGCGTCGGCTCCGTGATTAAGGCGCTCCGAGAGCTGAGGAAACTCGGCGCCGCCTCCTTCCAGCCGAAGCAGTCCGTTTGGGTGTGTCCGCTTTGGAGCATCTTGCCGAATTAGTTGAGTGTCCGGAATGGGCGCAGAGCGGCCGTTCCTGGGCCAGGCTAGGCTGCTGACGCCATGTCCT
>CAXSGE010000097.1:0-13288 GCA_964236715.1 uncultured Acetobacteraceae bacterium
AGCGCTGCCCAAAGCGGCGGATCAGGGAAGCGTCAGTCGGCCTGAAACACCGCCAGCTTGGCTTGCTGGCCGGCTTGCCAGAGAGAGCTGAGCTGCAGGAGAGAAGCGGTGACAACGTCCGCCAGCGTGGGGACTGTCGCAAGATTGGGGTGGAGTGAACCCCGTGGGTTAGACAGGAAATCACGGACAGCCCGGCTGCGTTAAAGCCCTGGGCTGCTGCGCAGCAGCCCAGGGCTGGGTGGCTTCGAACTCCATTGGTGACAAGTAGGCAAGAGCCGAGTGAAGCCTTTGGCGGTTGTAGGCAGTCTCGATGAACTCTCCGATGGCCGCCCTAGCATGGGCGAGGTCACGGTAGGCGATGGCGTCGACCTCTTCGTGCTTGAGTGTTTTCATGAAGCTCTCGGCCATGGCGTTGTCGTAGGGACAACCAGCTCTGCTCATGCTGGGCTGGATCCCAGCGGCCTCGAGGCGGGCGACGTAGTCACCGCAAGCGTATTGCTTGGGTTCAACCAGTCGGCGCGATAGCAGGCTGAGCCGATCGTAGCGCCCGGTCAAACATCTCGGCCGGGGTTCGCCAGCCAAGCGTCTTTCGTGGCCTGGTGTTGAGCGCCGTGGCCACAGCGGCGAGCTCGTCCGCGCTGTGCGCGCATAGGTCGGTCCCTTTCGGGAAATACTGCCGCAGCAGCCCGTTGGTGTTCTCGTTCGTACCACGCTGCCAGGGGCTGTGCGGATCGCAGAAGTAGACGCGCAGTCCAGTATGGATTGTCAGCTGCGGATGTTGCGCCATCTCGGCACCGTGCGGGCGCTGGCACCCTTCCTAATCGGGCGCATTGAGGAGGAGGCCGGCGCGCTGCTCGTCACCGGCCAGTGGGACGGCCAGCGCGAGCAGGTCCAGGTGGACCGGATGATCGTCGCCGCCGGCTTTCGGCCGGACCTGGCACCGTTGCGGGAACTGCGCGTGGCGCTGGACCCGGCGGTGCAGGCGCCACCCCTGCTGGCCCCGCTGATCGACCCAAATGTGCATTCCTGCGGCACCGTCCGCCCGCACGGCGAGGCGGAGCTGCGCCACCCGGAACCCGGCTTGTACATTGCCGGCATGAAGAGCTACGGCCGCGCGCCGACCTTCCTGCTGGCGACCGGGCACGAGCAGGTGCGCTCCATCGCGACGGCCCTGGCAGGCGATTGGGATGCGGCGCGCGAGGTCAGGCTTGAACTGCCGGCGACAGGAGTGTGTTCCGGGCCGGGACTGGCCAGGGAGGTGGCTGAGGCGTGCTGCACGCCCACGACGCCGCAAGGGGTGTGCTGCGAGTCAAAGCCAGACCTGGCAGCCGCGGCACCGTGCTGCGGCCCGGCGCCCGCCCGCGCCGTCAGTTGCTGCGGGTGAGCCGATCCGGAGTCGTCCTGGCGCTCGGCACGGCGCAGATCCTGGCCTGGGCCAGCAGCTACTACCTGGTGGCCATCGTCGCCGATCCTATCAGCCGTGAGCTGGGGATCTCCGCGACGGCTGTGTTCGGGGCCTTCTCGGCGGCGCTGCTGCTGCTGTCGGCAGCGCTCGGCCCCGCGGTGGGCCGGGCCATAGACTGCAGCGGCGGGCGGGGCGTGCTGTGCCTGTCCAACCCCGTGTTCGCCGCCGGGCTGGCGCTGCTGGCCGCGGCGCATGGGCCGGCGCTGCTGGCGGTGGCCTGGCTGGTGCTGGGCGCGGGCATGGCGCTCGGCTTGTATGACAGCGCGTTCGCCACCCTGGCTGGCCTGTATGGGCGCGATGCCCGGGGCGCCATCACCGGCATCACCCTGATCGCCGGCTTCGCCAGCACCGTGGGCTGGCCGCTGACGGCGTTCCTCGACGGGGCCGTGGGCTGGCGCGGCGCCTGCCTGGCGTGGGCCGGGCTGCACCTGCTGGTCGGCCTGCCGCTCAACCGCTTCGTGGTCCCGCCCGCGCCGCCGCCGCTACCCGGTGATGCGGCGACGGCGAGCAGCGTCGCAGACGACGCGCCGCGGGGCGCGATGGCGCTGCTGGCCTTCGTGTTCGCCGCGACCTGGGTGGTCAGCACCGGCATGGCCGCCCACCTGCCGCGGCTGCTTCACGCCGCGGGCGCCAGCCCGGCCGGCGCCGTCGCCGCCGCGGCGCTGATCGGCCCCGCGCAAGTCGCGGCGCGGCTGGCCGAATACGGCCTGATGCGGAGGGCGCATCCGCTCGTGTCAGCCCGGATCGCGACCGTGCTGCATCCCGTGGGCGCCCTGGCGCTGGCGCTGTTCGGCGGCCCGGCCGCCGCGGTGTTCACCCTGCTGCATGGCGCGGGCAACGGGCTGCTGACCATCGCCAAGGGCACGCTGCCGCTGGCGCTGTTTGGGCCAGCCGGCTACGGACTACGGACAGGGCTGCTGTCGGCGCCCGCGCGGGTGGCACAGGCCGGGGCGCCGCTTCTGTTCGGCTTTCTGCTAGACCGGGTGAGCCTGGGTGTCCTGGCAGTCTCGGCAGGGCTTGGCTTGGCCTCGGCTGTGGCGCTTTTGGCACTTGGGACGCAACGCGCACCGTCCCAATCCGAACTAATGAGTCAGGTAGTCAGCCGAGCATCAAGTCGGTCCACGTAGGGGTTCACCCATCATTCGTGACATCAGCCGCAAAGTAGCAGTTGGCGAGTAGGGCCATGGAGACAATCCCCGTCAAGACCCCATGCAGGGGTCAGTGGCGGCGCAGGTGCATCCAAGATGGCCGGCAAGCGCAGTCCAGAGTGGCGCGAACCAGGCCTACCTGGGCGATAGCGGAGCGTCGAACCCATACCGGGCAAGGATGGCCTGCCCCTCGCCCGACAGGACGTAGAGCACATAGGGCAGGGCGGCCTGAGCGTTCGCGGTCCGCAGCACGGTCAGGCCGTAGTCCGCGCCGACCGCCAGCTCCGGCGGCAGCTCCACGACGCTGATGCCGGGCGCCTCCGCCGCTGCCTTCCGTCCCGCGGTGCAGTAGGCCAGGAACAGGTCAGCCCGGCCGTCCAGGACGTGCCAGGCATAGACGCTGCGCCCGTCCGGGGGACGCGGCGAGTCCGGCGCCCCAGTCAGCCGCAGCGCCTTGGCTTCCAGCGCCTGCCGCGCCCCGGGCTGCACCGCCTCGGCCTTGGCGAAGACCTGCCACGCATAGTCCCCGGCAGGGTCGTTCCGCGGCGTCGAAGTGCCGAGCTTCGTGCCGGGCGCCAGCATCGCCGCCAGCACAGTGCCGGGCGTCACCTGCAGGCCCGGTCGCACGATGGCGCACAGCCGGTTGCGGGCGAACAGCACCACCGGACCCGCCTTGCCCGCCCTCGCCAGCGCGAGCGGGCTGCCCATGTCGGCCGAGGCATACACGTCGCCAGCCTCGCCCCGCTCCAGCCGCTCGCGCAGTAGCCCGGACGAGCCGAACTGCGCCTCGACCCTGGCGCCGTGCGCCTTGGTGAAAGCCTGGCCCAGCTCGGTTAGCGCCGGCCGCAGGCTGCCGGCGGCATGGAGGCGCACGACATCCTCTTCTGCGTGAAGGGCCGGGGGGGACGCCACCAGGGCAGCCAGGCCGGCCGCCGCAAGACGGATCGCTACCGTCACAGGCCGGGCCTGTCCACGTCGGGGAAGAACAGCTGCTCGCCGTTGACCCTGTAGCCGGCGATGGCCGCCTGCCCCTCCGGCGCGACCAGCCAGTCGATGAAGCGCTGCCCAAGCTCGGCCTTCACGGTCGGGTGGCGGGCCGGGTTGACCAGCATGACGCCATACTGGTTGAACAGCCGCCGGTCGTCCTCGACCGCCACCACCAGGTCGCGCCGGTTGACGAAGTTGAGCCAGGTTCCGCGATCGGATAGCGTGTAGGCGCCCATAGCGGCAGCCGTGTTCAGCGCCGCGCCCATGCTGCCGCCGATGTCCTTGTACCAGCCCGCGCCCGGGCCGCTGCCGTCGCTGGCCGCCTTGGGGTCGATCCCGGCATAGCGCCAGAAGCGCAGCTCCGCCGCGTCGGTGCCGCTGTCGTCGCCGCGGGTGATGAACGTCGCGCGGGCGTCCGCGACCTTGCGGAAGGCGGCTACGGCGTCCTTGCTGCCAGCGACGCCCGCCGGGTCGGCCTTCGACCCGACGACGATGAAGTCGTTGTACATCAGGTCGTGCCGGCCGACGCCCCAGCCCTCGGCCACGAACTTCAGCTCCGCCGGCCGGTCATGCACGAACAGCACGTCGGCGTCGCCGCGCTCGCCGATCTTGAGCGCCTGGCCGGTGCCGACCGCCACGACGCGCACCTCGATCCCGGTCGCCCTGGCGAAGGCGGGCAGCAGGTGTCCGAACAGGCCAGACTGCTCGGTGGAGGTGGTGGACGCAACCGTGATGAACGGCGCCCCGGCCCGGACAGGACCGGCTGCGAACGGCGCCGCACCGATGGCCGCGGCCAGAGCGGCAAGGATGGGACGGCGGGCGATCACGGGAAGCCTCCTGTTCGGCATCTATGTCGGCGGGGATGGAGCGGCACGGTCCCGACGCCCGGCGAGCGCGAAAGCCGCGGCGCTCACGGCGAAGCTTATGCCCACGAGCACGCTGCCCAACGCCAGCGCGAAGGCGAGGTTGCCCCGGCTGGTCTCCAGCACGATCGAGGTGGTCATGGTGCGGGTGTGGCCGGCGATGTTGCCGCCGACGACCAGAATGGCGCCCACCTCGGAGATCGTGCGCCCGAAGCCCGCAAGCACCGCGGTCAGCATCTCGGCACGCCCGATGGCCAGCACGGTCAGGATCGACTGCAAGGGGGTGGCGCCGCTGATGCGCAGGTCGTCGCCGTAGGTGCTCCAGATCCCGTCCGCGGCGCGGTGGGCGAGGGCTGCGACGATGGGCAGGGCGAGCAGGAGCTGCGCCAGCACCATGGCGGCCGGGGTGAATAGCAGCCCTATGCCTCCGAGCGGCCCGGCGCGCGACAGCAGCAGGTAGAGCGCCAGGCCGACGACGACGGGCGGCAGGCCGAGCAGGGCGTTGGCGAGCAGCACCAGCCCGCGCCGGCCGGGGAAGCGCAAGACGGCGAGCGCGGCCCCGAGCGGCAGCCCAAGCAGGGACGCGGCCGTGGTCGCGCCCAGGCTGATCCCCAGGGACAGCGCAATGACATGCAGGAGCCCGGCGTCGAAGCCGAGCACGAGGGCGGCGGCATGGCGGGGAACGTCAAGGAGGTCGGACAATCAGGCGTTTTCCCCTCCAGGAAACAATCCGTCCGAGACGTGGCTGGGCGTCTCGCTGGGCGGGCTTGCGGAGGCTGAGGCTATCAGACCAGGCATCAAGTACAAGTAGCACACAGGATTGCACTGATCCTCCCCAGGGGGATATCAAGTGCCCATGCCGGAGCAGCACATTCACGCAACCCATCCTGAGATCGCCAAGCGGCTGAAGCGTGCGGAGGGGCACCTGCGCAGCATCGTCGGGATGATCGAGGCTGGGCGACCCTGTCTGGACATCGCCCAGCAACTGCACGCCGTCGAGAAGGCCGTCTGCCAGGCCAAGAAGACGCTGATCCACGACCACATCGACCAGTGCCTGGAACGGGCTGCTGCCCCGGTGCCGCGCGACCAGCGCGGTCCGATCAGCGAGTTCAAGGCCATTACCAAGTATCTCTGAGGAGACGAACCAATGAACTCCGAAGCTCTCCTTCTTGTCGCGGCCGTGGCCGGCGTCGGCGTGCTGCACACCATCGTGCCGGACCATTGGGTGCCGATCACCCTGATCGCGCGCCAACGCGGCTGGTCCAGGGGCGAGACGGCGCGCGTCGCCTTCAAGGCGGGCATCGGCCATGTCCTGTCCACCTTGGCGATCGGGCTGGTGGTCTGGATCGCCGGCGTGGCCTTCGCCACCCGGTTCGGCAGCATCGTGGACACCATCGCCAGCCTGGCGCTGGTCGCGTTCGGCGGCTGGATCGCGGTCTCCGCCCTGCGCGAGATGCGGGGGAGCGGAGGTCATGGCCATAGCCACGGGCACGAGCATGGACACGGGCACAGCCATGACGTCTCGCATCTTGGCGGCGGCGTTGAAGGGACGGCGACCACAGTGCATGGGCCGGAGTTGCAGCGCATCGAAACCGGCCACGGCACCCTGGAACTGTCAATCTTCGAGGACGGCGTGCCGCCCCGGTTCCGCCTGACAGGAGCCGAGGCCAGCCTCATCCGCGTCGAGACCGTCAGGGACGGCCGCACGCGCCAGGTGTTCAGCATGGCCAACCAGGGAGCCTACTGGGAGTCCTTGGACGCGATCCCCGAGCCGCACGGCTTCACGGTGGCGGTCATCGTCGATCATGGCGGCCACGCCCACAGCTACACGACCGAGTTCGCCGAGCACGAGCATGGGCATGGTGAGCATGGCCATGATCATGGCGCCGGGCACAGCCACGACGCGGAGCCTGCCAACGACCCGCTCTATGCGCCGATGTGCGGCGGCGTGGCCGTGCTGGTTCGTCACTCCCACGCCCACCGGCACGGCAGCGGTCCGGCGCACGGGCACCTGCATGACCACGACGCGGCAGGTGCCCACCAGATCGCGGTTGGAACGGACGCAGCGCCGCCGATGCATGTGCACCAGCACAAGACCTCTGGGCGGACCGCGCTGCTGCTGATCCTGGGCTCGTCGCCCATGGTCGAAGGCATCCCGGCGTTCTTCGCGGCCGGGAAGTATGGCGTTGCGATCATCCTGCTCATGGCGGTCGTCTTCGCGATCAGCACCATCGCCACCTACGTGCTGCTCTGCGTCTACTCGGCAGCCGGGCTGCAGCGGGTGAGGCTCGGCGTGTTCGAGCGCTACGGCGAGGTGCTGAGCGGCGCCTTCATCGCGCTCGTCGGCGTGGCGTTCTGGGTCTGGCCGGTGCTCTGACCCCTGGCAAGCGTGGATGGGCATCATCGCGGTTGCGAATGCCGTCACGGCTGTCTCCGAACTCTTCGGCAAGCGGGCGCGCTGCAATGGCGGTCGGCAATGTCGATGACCGCTGGACGCCCTGCGCCGCCGAGCGGCCCGTTTGCCGCCCTTCCCCGGACGGCTTCGGTTAGCAAGATTCTGCTGCGTGTTAGAATGCCACCCTGCGTGCCTCGGCCGTCGGCAGCCCATCGATGCGGAGCGCGGCGGACGCCACGGCGATCCCGGCTGCGTCGAAGCCGTCCAGGATGTCGCGCGCCATCTGGTCCTTCACCGCCCGCGTGCCGTGGTCCTTGAACACGAACCGGACCGTCAGCTCCAGCCAGTTGCTGGTCAGGCGGTAGAACACCCGCGGCTCGAAGTCGAGCCGGTGCAGGTCGAAACGGCGCTGCAATCCCTGCGCGGCCTCCTCCGAGATCGTGGCAGGGTCGAGCGTCCGCCGCCGGGCCGCCTCCAGCATGACCGCCTCGGCCTGCTGGCGGTCGTCGCCGTAGCGGATCGGCACGCTGATCTCCTCCCAGATGTAGGGGAAGTCGCGGGTGTAGTTGTACACGGGCTCGTCGAAGATCTTGGCGTTGCTCACGGTCACGATGCGCCCGGTGAACTGCCGGCTTTTGACCCACACCGAAGGCCCGGCGTCGCTGCCGGGCGAGACGCCCATCTCCATCAGCGTGGTCTGGATGAACCCCAGCGCCAGCACGTCGCCGCGCACGCCGCCCATGCTGATCCGGTCGCCCACCGTGAAGTTGTTGCCGCGCAGGATGATCACGTAGCCGGCGAACGCGGTGATGACGCGCTGCAGCGCGAACGCCAGGCCCGCGCCGACCAGTCCGAACGCGGTCGCCAGTTGGGCCGGGTCCTCGAACCAGATGGACATCAGCACGAGGACGATGAGCACGGCCAAGCCGAGGTTGGTTGTCTGATGCGCCCAGAACCGCGCCTGTATGGCGCGCGGCGTCTCGCCCCGCAGCACGACACGGCAGGCGCCGTGCGCCAGGGTGCGCCCAATGGCCATCACAAGGAGGAGGCCGACCGAGAGCAGCAGCTTGCGGCCGTTCTGCTCGGTGAAGCCGACCCAGTTGACGCCGAGGAGGTGCAAGGTGGTTGTTTCCTATCCATCCGGCAAAAGCTGCCTGCCCTCTCCCGTCATGCGTCCCTCTAGCCCCCCGTCAAGGGTGTTAGCACCCTCGGCTGGACCTATCGGGCCTCGCTGCGTGCAAGGCGTGCTGCAACACGTCCCGCTTGACGGCTCGGGCGAGCCATGACGCTAGCTCCGCCAAGGGTGCATGGAACGCCCGCCGTCGCAACCCTCCAGGAGCCGCCCGCTTGACCCTTCACCAAATCGAGGCCTTCGCGATCGTCGCCGGCATGCTGGGCCTCTTCGTGTCCGACCGCCTGCGCTACGACGTCGTCGCCGCCTTGGCGCTGTCCTGCGCGGCGCTCGCGGGCATCGTGCCGCGGGACAAGGTGTTCGAGGGCTTCTCCAACCCCGTCATCATCATCATCGCCGCCGTCCTGGTGCTCGGCCGCGCCATCGCCGTCTCGGGCGTCGTCGAGGCCATCATGCGCCGGCTGCTCACGCGGCTGCGCACCACCTCGCTGCAGGTCGGCGTCCTCACGGCCAGCGTGACCTTCCTGTCGGCGTTCATGAAGAACGTCGGCACCCTGGGCATCTTCATGCCGATCGCCATTCAGACGGCACAGCGCAGCAGGCGCCCGGCGTCGCTCTACCTGATGCCGCTGGCGTTCGGCTCGCTGGTCGGCGGCACCATCACCCAGGTCGGCACGTCGCCGAACCTGCTGATCTCCGCCGTGCGGCAGGAGACGCAAGGCCGCCCGTTCACGCTGTTCGACTTCACTCCGGTCGGGCTGCCGCTTTCGGTCATGGCGATCGGCTTCCTCGCGTTCGGCTGGCGGCTGATCCCCCGGGGCCGCAAGGGCCAGGCATCGGCCGAGCGGCGGTTCGAGATCGAGATGTACACGAGCGAGGCCCGGCTGCCGGCGGGATCGCCGCTGGCGGACAAGACCGTCGGCGAGCTGGAGGCCCTTGGCGGCGGCAACGTCGTGGTGTCGGCGATCATCCGGGAGGGGCATGGCCGCTACATCCCGGGCCGGCACTGGACGCTGTATGCCGGTGACCTACTAATCCTACAGGGCGACCCCGTTACGCTCAAGCCGGTGATCGACCAGGGCGGGCTGGAGCTGCTCGGCGCGGTCGAGCTGCCGAAGACCGGCAGCAAGGATGACGAGCTGGAGGCGGTGGAGGCGGTGGTCACCGACGGCTCCCTGATGGCCGGCCAGACCCTGGAGACCCTGCAGGTGCGCCAGCGCTTCGAGGTGAACGTGCTGGCGATGGGGCGCAGCGGGCACCGGATCAGGGATCGGCTGCGCAAGACCCGCTTCCAGGTCGGCGACACCGTGGTGATCCAGGGCCGCCAGGGCGCGCTGACCGAGGTGCTGTCCCAGCTCGGGTGCCTGCCGCTGGCCGAGCGCAACCTGGTGCTCGGCCAGCGGCGGCCCCGGCTGCTGGCCGTCGGCATCCTGCTGGCCGCCATCGTCGTGATCGCGGTGCGGCTGGTCCCGGCGGAGGTGGCGTTCTTCGTCGCCGCCATGCTGGTCGTGCTGCTGCGCGTGCTCAGTCCGAAGCAGGCCTATGACGCCATCGACTGGCCGATCATCGTCATGCTGGGCTGCCTGATCCCGGTGGGCGAGGCGCTGAAGGAGACCGGGGCGGCGGGGCTGATCGGGGATGCGCTGACGGTGGTCGCGGCGCACCTGCCGGGCAGCCTGGCCGTCGGCTTCATCCTGGTCGCCACCATGCTGGTCACGCCGTTCCTGCACCATGCGGCGGCGGTGCTGGTGATGGGGCCGGTCGCCGCCTCGGTCGCGGGCAACCTCGGCTTCGGGCCGGACGCCTTCCTGATGGCCGTGGCGCTCGGCGCGTCGTGCGACTTCCTGACGCCCATCGGCCACCAGAACAACCTGCTGGTGATGGGACCCGGCGGCTACCGGTTCAGCGACTACTGGCGCATGGGACTGCCGCTGTCGTGCCTCGTCGTCGGGCTTGGAACCTGGCTGATCGTCCGGGCGTGGCCGCTGCATTAGGCAGTGTCGGGAGGCCGCACGTTTGCGCAGGACGTTAAACCAGTGCTCGAAGATGCTTATCTGGATCAGCCCGTCCACCCGGTCGCCGGTCAGGCGACCGAAGCCGGTGAGGAGCTGCGTGCTGAACACCGCAACCAGCTAGAGCAGCAGCGGGACTGTCGCAAGATTGCGGGTCAGGCGGCGGTCGCCATTGGCGGGTGTGGATCGTTGGCTGGCTGGAACCTTTGTCCGAAGCGGGAACCGAGCGTGCCATTGTAGACGGCGCAGCGAACTTGCAGCAGCAAGTCGGCGCCGCGTCGCGACCAGCGCATCTGCTGTGACTTGTTCATCCGGCGGTTCACCAGGAAGTTGGCCGTTCCTTCGATGATCGCGGTGCCAACCCGCAAGCCCACGCGGTGCCGCTCGGCGTAGTTGACCAGCCAGGCGCTCTGGCCGGTCAGATAGCTGTCCAGCGCGTGCAAGGCGGTCCATAGCTTCCGTGACGGCGCGATGGACTTGCGGCCCTCCGGCTCGCCCTGGAAATGATGCATGACCGCGCGAATGCGATCGATGCTGGTTTGGGCATCCTGGGCCTTGCCCTTCCAAATGCGCCAGTGCAGCCGCTCGACCTCGGCCACGATCACCGCCTTCGCCTCGGCCCGCGCCGGGTCATCAGTTGGAAGTGCGCTGGCGATCTGCTTGAGGTGCTGCAGCCGCATGGCGACATGGAACCAGACCACGCATCCACCTCAAGTCAGAGAACGGACACGAAAATACCCAACTGGCCGGCGCACCCCCAATCTTGCGGCAGTCCCATGATGCAGCGCGTGCTGAGCGAGCCAATATGGGCCGAGCGGAAGGGACCGGACGAACGGCGCGGGATGACGCCGCTGGCCTGGGGCACGTCAACCCGTACGGCACGTTCCGCCTCGACATGACAGCGCGCTTGCCTCTCGATCTACCTATGCTCGGCGCCGACTCATACCAAGGCTCGTTAATCAGAACCTGTGCACGCGTCGACCTTGATCGAGGAGGTTGCCTCCGTTGAGCACTGACCAGGGTTGGATAGGTCATGATTAAAGGAACTTGGCATCAGGCCAACTTCTGTTTCAGGGTGTCTGATCGCAGATGACCAACCTTACTTTGCGGCTGGTAGCAGCGATGTTGAGTCATCTCCTTTTCGAATGAAAGTGAGCAAGAGCAGGCTTCTGATGACTGCAAGGTCCGGGTTCCAGGACAGGCCGACCTGGCAACCAACGTCAGCCCTCAGCAGGACGATGCAGATGATGCCCCATGAACAACGGCAGCAGCATCCCGGGCCGCCCAGCATGCTGGACCATTGCGGGCGGGAGAGCCTCCAGCGCGTCGAACGATGTCCCGAACTGTGCGGTGACCTGGGTCAATGAGGTGCGCGGCGCCACGATGAGAACGTCCTCCCCGGCGTGGTCCCCGGCACTGGCGATCAGCCCATACTGTCGCGGGTCGGCGCCCAGGCAGAGGACCGTCGCCTGGCCGCGCAGCGCGTAGTCGATCTTCCCGGCGTCGTGCCATCGCGTTGCGGCGACGACCAGGCCAGGCTGCCCCAGCAAGCCGCGACTAGCCAAGTCCCTTCGCACCGATGTCCAGTCCACCGCGTCGAGGTCGGGGTCCGTGCCGAGCGCGAAGTCCTCGAACACGTCGGGCAGCCAGTTGAACCGCACCTCGCTGGCGACGAACACAGCGCCGAGCGTGACGGTCGCTGCGGTGGCGGCGAGGTAGCCGCGAACCAAGCGGCTATCCCGCCGCCGACGCCCTATCGCATCGCCAAGCAACGGGAACAGCATCAGGTAGCCCGGCGCTGCCCAGTGGAACAACACATGGCTGTGCAGGGACACAGCCGTGAATACCAGGATTGGCGGCGCCGCCAGGCACGCCAGCAGCCACCGCCAGGCATCTTGCGGCCCGCGCCGCAAGGCCATGGCGCCGCAGGCCATGAGCGGCAGCCAGATCCACGGCAGGATGAACACCGCCTCGCCCAGCAGCGTCGTGACCGGCCCGAACGGGTGCAGCTTGCCGCTTCCGGCACGGCCGGCCTGGAACAGCAGGGAGGCCCAGCCGTGCCCGGCGTTCCAGACCAGCACGGGCGAGAAGACCGCAAGCGCGAGCAGGCCGGCGGCGTAGGGGTGCGGACGCCGCAGCCAGCGCCGGCCGTCCAGCGTGGTCAGCAGGAACACGACGCCGCCCGCAATGGTCAGCGCGGCGGAGTACTTGGAGAACAAGGCCACGCCCGCGCACAGCCCGGTGCCGAGCCACCAGCCCCAGGCGGCTCGCCCGCTGGCCGGAAGGGCGGCGACCAGGCAGACGGCCGCCCCCAGCAAGGCCGCGATCAGCGGTCCATCCGGCAGCACCCAGCCTCCGTCCGTGATGCCGAACACCGGCGCCGCGTTGAGCAGGGCAGCCGCCCAGAGCCCGGCGCACGCGCCGAACAACCTGGCCGTGAGCCGGAACATCAGCCAGGTCGTGAGCGCGAACAGCAGGACGAACGGCAACCGCACGAAGAACGCGCTGTCGCTGCCTGCAACGTGGGACGCGGCCCAGGCCATCCACCAGGCCAAGGGCGGATGGTCGAAGTAGCCGAGCTGCAGTGTTCGGCCGGACGCCACCATGTAGCTTTCGTCGATGCCAAGGCCGAGGGCGCCGGCGAAGGCCAGCCGGGCCAGCAACGTGGTCAGCATCAGCAAGGTCACACCCCCGGTCGGCGTGTTCAGCCATCCCAGAACAGTCCGGATTTGCGCACCGACACGCATTGCCCGCGCGGGCGCTGTGGAAGCGGGCCGCTCCGTTTGCCACACGTCCGAGCTGGGGTTGGGGGTTGGCATCGCCGCCGCTGCCATGGCTTGCTCTCCTTTTTCTGGCCCGCATAGTAGACAACATAGCCAGAGGCGCAACTATCGGCAGCGCGTACGAACTCGTACGAGACTGGGCTACGCGACATCGCGTGCAGCCATCGTTAAGCTGCTGCGTTTGGTCCTCAGGCTTGACGGCGTGGATCTGCGGTGGAAATGCGAATGCCACTCATTTACATCATTCTGCTTGCGTCTTGACTGTCTGTGGTCATGCGCTATCTGCGGACGCAGGCGCAACTTCTCTGAGCTGACCGAACGTGACCTGCTCGCCCTTGCCATCTCCAGCGAGGAGGAGGACGGTCGCGTCTACGCCGACTTTGCCCACGACCTGCGGAACGAGTATCCGGGCAGCTCCCAGGTGTTCGCCGACATGGCGGCCGAGGAACACGAGCACCGCCGCAAGCTGATCGATGCGTATGCGGAGCGGTTCGGCCCGCACA
>CAXSGE010000098.1:0-13203 GCA_964236715.1 uncultured Acetobacteraceae bacterium
TAGGACCGCTTCGGAGCAAACCCTGCCAGTCAAGATGCGTCGGTCGCACGCTTACA
Organism: uncultured Acetobacteraceae bacterium; assembly: GCA_964236715.1. Lineage (GTDB taxonomy): Bacteria > Pseudomonadota > Alphaproteobacteria > Acetobacterales > Acetobacteraceae > CAHJXG01. The sequence continues at coordinate 57 of CAXSGE010000098.1, forward strand.
GGTGGTGGACACGATGGTGCCGCAGATGGTCAAGGCCGTCGGCGCGGCGGTGGTGATCCGCGAGCGGCGCTACAACCAGCGCGTCCATTGGGGCCGCGCCGCCGGCATCGCCGCGGCGGCGGGCGGCCTGCTGCTGGGCGGCTATGTCTGGGGCGGGTGGGGTCCCGACACCAGCGCCGCCGGCGCCGCGGTGCTGCGGGAGCGCGTCAGGCAGTGCCAGGCCGAGCCCGTCCGGGATGAACGAACGCACGAGGCGTTCTGCACCCTGAAATCGCTGGTGGCGCCGTAAGGGGGCGCCGCGTTTGCGCCACGCCGGGAGAGGGTCAGGGGGCAACCAGTCAGGAGCCTTCCATGTGTCCCTTCCATTCCCGGCGTCGGCGCACCGCGGCCGTGGCGCTCGCCGTCCTGTGGGCGGCGGCGCCAGCTTCGGCCGACGTCTATCCCGAGACAATGAACGGCGTGCCGCTGCTGCCCATTCCCACCTTCGAGGAGGTGGGCCTGCCGCCGTTCACCATGCCGACGGGCACGCTGTCCCCACCACCCCAATCGCCGGCGCAGGCAGGCGCTGCCGACACGACGGCGAACGGGACGGACAGCGCAGCGATGGCAGCCATGCTGTCGCGGAGCTGGGGCGAGGCAGCCGCAGCGAATGCGGAGGCGGTCGGGGTGACAGCCGTTTCCGTCGCCTCGACCTGCACCCTGGAAAGCAACTGCACCGCGAACCCGGGCGGCACGGGCACGATTTCCGGTGCGTTCCAAATGTCGGACGGCACCTTCACGGCTTCGATCAACGCCGCCCTCGCCCGTGATCCGAACCTTGCCGCCAACATCGTGCCCGGGCTGGCCGGGAAGCTGGACCCGGCAACCCAGAGCATCGCCGCCGCTGAATACCTGCGGCAGGGCGCGGAGTACCTGCAGCTACACGACGTGCCGAACCCGTCCGTGCTCGACGTGCGGGGCTTCTACAACTTCGGCCCCGGCAACGCCGCCGCCGTCGCCGGCGCCGCGGACAGCGACGTAATGTCCTACCAGGTCACCGGCCTGACCGCCGCCCAGTTCCGGGCCAACGGCATCGTCCCTGGCGTCACCACGGTCGGCGAGTGGCGCGCGTCCGTTACCGGCAGGATCGGCGCCTCGGCCGCCAACTCCCCCGTCATCCTGCCTCGTTCATAGGAGACCACCCATGCGCCCTTCCTATGCCGCCGTTCTCTTGGCTCTTGTCGTGAACGGGACAGCCCACGCCGAAAGCCGCCACGCCGTGCGGCCCCTGGGCGGCGCTGTCTGCATGCAGCTCGCCATTTCGCCCAAGGACGCGATGGACCCCAAGGTCGGCGTGCCCATCCTGGAGACCCCGTCGGCTTCCGCCCGCATCGTCAGCTACGCCGCGACGAACGTCATCGTGGAGGCGCCGCAGCAGCCCACCGCCGGCTTCCTCCGGGTGGTGCGGCCGACGGGCGAGAAAGGCTGGATGGAGGCCAAGTATCTCCGCCCGTGGCATGACCCCTATACGCCTGCGGCGACGTGCTACCCGGCGATGATGTCCGATGGGAAGCCCGGGTTCGGCTTCACCAAGTGAGCGGATCGACCTGGTGCGGCTGCGTGTCAGTGTCTGGGTTACCTGCGTGCTCGGTGCCGAGTTCCGCTCCCGCCGTCGCATCCTGCACAAGTGCGGCCTGGCAGGCTGATCACGCCGCCTTCAGCCGTGGCGGGGGCCACGTCATCGAATGTTCCGCGGCGTGGCCCCATGCCGGGTCACAGTCGGATCAGGTTCGGGTCGGGTTCGGCTCACGCCCGGGTCGGCACCGGGTCAGAAGCGGGTCAAGAGAGGAAGGTCTTATGCACAATTGCACCAGCGGTGCGGGTGCGGCGCTGCCTCATGGCCAGTGCCTGGCATCAACATCTCATGACGAGATCAGGTGGAACCGTTGTGGTTCCCTTGGGCAAACCAGAAGGTTGCCCCCCATGTCCCTCATTGCATACCGCTCGGTCACGGCTGACCACACGGGCTTCAGGGCCGGCGAGAGGGTCCGTCTTGTGGCATGGGCCGACAAGAACGGGCTCGAAGTGTCCATCGAGCCGGCCGGAGCCGACCATGCGGAGGGCATGATCTTCGTGGGCTACGGGGAGGGTGTGGCGCATTGGACCATCTACCGCGCCGACGGGCAGCTGTGGCTCTGCTGCATCGGAGACCGGACCGAGCAGGGCCGCGAAGGCTGGAAGGTGGCGGTCCCGTCGGTCGACGACGCCCTGGCCAGGATCATCGCCGACACCAAGGCGTAGAGCGGAAGCGTTCGCGAGACGAGGCCGCGACACAGGGCGGGTGCCTGCTTCAAGCTCTGCATCAGTCCTATCCCTCCAATCAGGGTGGTCCCTGATAAGGGCAGCCCGGACCCTCCAACGTGGGTGGCCTATCCTGATCAGCCTCAAATCCTTTTGCAATCTTTGCAAGTGCATTGAAGATGGAAAAGTTGCTCTGACATGACATTGCAGCTTGCAAACGTTGCGGGTGCAACCTTAGATTAACGCCATGCAGTTCAGGGCTGCATGGCTTCTCCCAAGCCCGGCGGCACCGCAAGGTGCCGCCACCTCTTGGCGGCGTTGGAAAACTGGACGCGGCTGAGCCAGGACGGGCATCGACAGCATTCCGCTTGCCCATGCCCGTTCGTCTCCTCATGGTGGAGCGATGTTCTGTGTGGACGAAGAGACCGCCGCGGCGATTCGCCGTGTGTTCAACGAGGATGGGGAGCTGTCCGCCGTCGTCGAGTTGCGCCGGCATTTCCCGCTCATCACCGACGTGGCCCGAGGGCGGGAGTGCGTGCGGATCATCGCAGGGTGGCAGCCGGTGCCCCCTCCAGCGAAGGGCGCGGACAGGGTTGCCCGCCTGAAACTACGGCGGCGGCCGACCGCTGCGCCGCGGTGAGCGCGACCGTTCGGCATCAGCTTGTCCCAGTTGAGGTACAGCCTATCTGTTACGGTGTAGGGTTTAGTTGGATCAAGGCGCTGCGGATCGCCGGTCGGAAAGGGATTAAGTGGGACGGCCCATTTTCGACTGAAGCATATGCCCTATGCTGCTTGGCATGGGCGTGGCACCTGTCCTATGCCACGACCCAGCCTGCCAAGGCTTGCAGCCGCTCGGGGTGCATCAGATGCACTCTGCCGTCCCTTATCTCCAACAGGCCGTCGCGGCGCAGTTGCTGCATGGTACGGTTGACGTGGACGACGCTGAAGCCCAGCACGTCGGCGAGCACGTTTTGCGTCAATGGCATCGCAAAGCAGTTATTCCCAGCTAGGCCCACACGACCCAAGCGCTCGTAAAGCTCCAGCATCAGGTGTGCAAACCGCTCGCAGGCGGTCTGCCGACCCAGGCGCACGATCTGGTCGCACAGCAGCCGATTGTTCATGTGCACCATGACGCGGACGGCGTGGGCCAGACCGGGATGGACCGGATCGGCGGCGTCGGCCGCCTCGACAAGCGGCTGTGCGCTAACTGTCTCAAGCTCGGTGAGCGCCGCCACTGCGCAGGGTGCAGGCAGACGGAGTTGTCCTAAAGGTCCGATGAGATCCCCAGGCAGCATCAAGCTGATGATCTGCCGACACCCGTTGGGAAGCATGCGGTATTGGGCTGCCCAGCCCGCGACGACCATGCGCGGCGGCGACGGCAGTGCTTCAGCCGCATGGAGATCCCGGTATGGGGGATGGTATCGGGCAGCCTCGGCAAGATTGCGCAGCAGCTGCGTCTCTGCATCCGACAAGGACGCAAATGTCGAGAAATGCTCGGCAAGCACATGAAAATGGAGGGGTTGGGCATCGTCGACGGCCCACGCAGGCTGCCGAAGGCTACGGGCAAGCAAGACGTGTGTCCATGCTTGCGAGCTGCTTCGTTTGGCAGCCTGTCAGTCTAGTAGATATCATATCTTGCCCTTGTAAGCTCTTCAGGCCACATGCGGTGAAATCGCATTCTCGCAAGGTGCAAAACAAATTTTACTAGACTGTATTTTATGCATAAACGGCAAAAAGCATTGCAGAAAATAGAAACTGCTAGATGGTATTACGGAATAAATCTATATCAATACTTAAACAACAACACAAAAATAAACATATTTCGTTTTTGATATGTAAATATTGTATCCCTGGGCCCGTTCGATGGCGACATGCATTCTTGCTTGAAGCTTCCGCAGAAATGCACGCGTCCTCGTCTCCAGCCCGGTAGCCCGAGCCGGTTGCCGCACGCTGCCGTTTCGCGGCACCGCTGCTCAGGTCCTCTCGTCGGCTGCTTCCGTGGGGTTCAGCGCCGAAGCTCGGCTGCGCACGGCCTTGGCGATGCGGTCCAGCACCGTGCGCATCCGCGGCACGTGGCGGTTCTCACGGTGCACGCCAAGCCGGATCTCGGCAGAGGGGATCGGCGTTGGTGTCCTGATGCGGCGCAGCGCCGGCTCCGCATCGGCCCGGAAACATGGCAGCAGGGCAAGGCCGCCGCCGCAGTAGGCGGCCCAGTGCTGGGTCTCATAGCTGTCGGCCTTGAGCACCACCTGCGCCCGCCCGGCATAGTCGCCGAGCCAAGCGGCCTGCGCCGAAAGGTCGCGATTGTCGAGCATGGCGATGAGCTGATGCCCATGGCAGCCGCTGCCCAGGTCCGGCTCGCCCTGGCGCGCAAGATAGGCCCCGCAGCCATACAGGCCGAAGGCAATGGCGCCGATGTTGCGCACCACCAAGTCGGGGTGCTCGAACGGCCGCAGCCGCACCTCGATGTCGGCCTCCTGGGTCGCGAGCGGCTCGCCTGGCAGGTCGGGCAGGGCCTCGATGAGAATCCCACGATGGCCGGTGTGGAGTGCGGCGAAGCCGGGTGCGAGCAGGTGGCTCGTGAGCAGCTGCGAGCTGGCGACGCGCACTAGCCCTTCCAGGCGCACGTCGTGCCCGGCCACGGCGCGCTCGGCCATGAGCGCCTCCGCCTCGACGCGCTCGACATGCACGCGGATGCTCTCGCCCGCCAAGGTCATGACGTAGCCTTCCGCGGTGCGCTGCAGGAGCCGCACGCCCATGCCGTCCTGCAGTGCCGCCAGGCGCCGGCTGACCGTGGATTGCGTGACGTGCAGATGCTTGGCCGCCAGGGCCAGGGTGCGGTGTCGCGCGACGGCCAGGAAGAAGCGCAGGTCGTCCCAGTCCAGCATCGCCAACCCCATGCATCAGCACGGCCGCTACCGTCGTGCCTTGCACGCAGCCCAACGCGCATTTCTGCACAGTCGTTGCCCAGGAATGCTCCTATCCCGGATGGAGAGATGAAGTGCACAGTGCAGTCATCCATGCAGTGGGCCTCCTGCCTGCCTTTCCAGTTCAGAGGAATCCCTGCCTGGCCGTTGGCCGGGTCCGGCCGACGACGCTCCATGGATATTATCTCTGGGCGTCCTGCGGCCCACCCGAGAAACACGGCGTTGCCGCACTGTCGCCGCAGGCAGGTTCAAGCAGCTGAAGTGACTGTGGCTACGGCTCCATAAAACTGGAACTTACGATGAGCGGGCCCACGCAACCATTCACCATGATTTTCTTGTAGGTCCATGGAGAGGGCACCAGCCGTCATCGTGATCGGCGCCTCGGCCGGCGGCGTGGACGCCATACGCTCCCTGGCTGCGGCGTTGCCGGCCGACCTCGCAGCGGCCGTGTTCGTCGTGCTGCACATCGGCGCGCACAAGAGCGAGCTGCCTTGGCTGCTGAACCAGCTGGGACCGCTCCGCGCCAGCCATGCAAAGGACGGCGACCCGATCCGGCCCGGGCACATCTACGTGGCTCCGCCTGACCACCACTTGGTGATCGAACCCGGATACATGCGCCTCACCAGAGGTCCGCGCGAGAACTGGGCGCGTCCCGCCATCGATCCGTTGTTCCGCAGTGCCGCCCGGGCCCGTGGGCGCGATGTCATCGGCGTGGTCCTGACCGGTGGCCTGAACGACGGCACGGCCGGGCTTTACGAAGTCGCGCAGCACGGCGGGACCACCATCGTCCAGCACCCCGACGAGGCCACGAACCCGAGCATGCCGCTGAGCGCGCTGAAGCACGTCGCGGTCGATCACTGCCTGCCGTTGGCGGACATGCCAATGCTCCTCGCGCGCTTGATCGCAGAGAAGGCTGCCGATGCCGCCAGCGGCGGAGGGCATCCGGCCCTCCCAAAGCAACGGAGCGAGGAGATGACGGCGGAGTACAAGCTCGACCATCCTGTCGCGGTGACCTGCCCGGACTGTGGCGGCGCGCTGCGCCGGATCGAACTCGGGACCCTGACGCAGTTCGCCTGCCACATCGGCCATGTCTACACCGCCGAGGTGGCGGTGGCGGCACAGTTCGCCGCGCTGGAGTGGTCGCTTGAGGCGGCCATGCGCTCCCTCAGCGAGCGGAGCGAGCTCTGTCGGCAGATGGCCGTCAAGGCCCAGGCTGCTGGAGAGGCGCCTGTTGCGGCGCAGTGGCATGCGGCAATGCTGGAAGCCAAGGAGCGGACTATCGTGCTGCGCCAGCTCCTTGAGAAGGAGTGGACGCATCCTGGCGACGTCGAGGTGCTTTCGCCCTCAGGCGGCTGACACCAGCGGCCCGCTTCGCGGCGTTTGCTGCAAGGCAGCCTTGACCTGCTCTTCAAGATCGTTGGCCGTGAAAGGCTTGTTCAGACGAGGCTGGTTCCGGAAGGCTTCATCGAGCGCCCAATCTCCGTAGCCGCTCGCCAGCACGAAGGGGATACCGCGGGCCCGTAGCTGTTCAGCGACGGGGTAGACGTGTCCGCCACGGATGTTGACGTCCAGGATGGCAACATCCAGCACCTCACCGGTCGCCAACCGGAGTGCGGCGTCGAGCTTGCCCACCGGACCGACGACGATGCAGCCAAGCTCCTGCAGGATGTCTTCGATCATCAAGCCGATCAGCATCTCATCCTCGACCACCAGGACGCGGCACCCCGCCAGACGACCCGCGGCCACTATGATGTCCCCCTGGGTTCGCCGGCCACCCGTACGCGGCCGACCTCTTCTGTGAGCGGCATGGCAACGCTGCAGCAAAGGCCGGCCGCCAGGAACTCTTGCTTCACCTCGGCATCGAGCTCATGGGTCAGGGTGCGTTCGATCAACACCGTTCCGAAACCCCGCCGTGTTGGCGGCTGCACCGCCGGGCCGCCGCACTCTGTCCAGGCAAGCGTCAATGCACGCTGGCCCGCGTCTTCGGTGACGTCCCATGCAACTGTCAGATGGCCGGCAGTCGTCGATAGCGCGCCATACTTGGCAGCGTTGCTCGCAAGCTCGTGGACCGCCATGGCCAGTGCCAGCCCGGCCTTCGGCGTCAGCGCGACGTCGCCGCCGGTGACGACGATATTGCCTGCTCCGCGGTCGTAGGGCGCCAGCTCGGTCGCAACGATGGCACGAAGCAGCATTTCGCCCTGCCCGGACTGCGTCAGCAGGCTGTGCGCCTTGGCGATCGCCTGGATGCGGCCCTTCACCTCGACGGCGAACGCCTCGGGCGAAGTGCTGGTCTTCAGTGTCTGCGAGACCACGGCAGAGACGATCGCCAGGATGTTCTTCACCCGGTGGTCGAGCTCGCCGAGCAGCAGCGCCGCCTTCTGCTCGGCCGCCTTGCGCTCGCTGATGTCGCGCGCGACCAGCGAGGCGCCGACGATCCGTCCATCGCCTTCCCTGACCGGCGAGACTGTCACCGAGATGTCGACGGATCGGCCATCCTGGGCAGTTCTGGCGCACTCGAAATGGGCAATCCGCTCGCCTCCCCGCAGCCTCGATAGCATATCAGGCCACCCAGCCGGCTCGGCCGCCTCCAGCAACTTGGGCATTGATTGGCCGATGGCCTTGGAAGCAGGGGTGCCCAGAAGCTGCTCGGCGCCAGCGTTCCAGCTTGTGACGATGCCGTCCAGGTCGTGGCTGATGATCGCGTCCTGCGACGACTCGACGATGGCGGCCAGCCGCGCGCGTGCCTGTTCGTGCTTCTTGCGCTCGGAGATGTCGACGAAGGTGATGACAGCGCCGTCGATGACGTTGTTCAGGTCGCGGTAGGGCCGGACCTGCATCAGGTAGCTCATGCCACCCTCGGCCACCGCGACCTCGCGCTCGACGGGCGCCAGTGTGCGGAGCACCTGCCGCACGTCGCGGCCCAGCCCACCGTCTCGGGTCAGGTGGGTGACGATGTCGCCGATCGGACGCCCTTCGTCGCCCTCGCGGACCTTGAAGATCTCCAGCAAGCGCGGGGTGAAGCGCCGGATGCGCAGGTCGTTGTCCAGGAACAAGGTCGCGATCGAGGTGCTGTCGAACAGGTTCGCTAGGTCGCTGTTGGAACGCACCAGGCTGTCGTTGCGGTTGTTCAGCTCCGCGTTGATCGTCTGCAGCTCTTCGTTGAGGGACTGCAGCTCCTCTTTCGAGGTCTCCAGCTCCTCGTTGGCCGATTGCAGCTCCTCGTTGACCGATAGGTACTCCTCGTTGGAGGACTGCAGCTCCTCGTTGGCGGCCTCCAGCTCCTCGGTGACGTTGCGCAGCCGCTCCTTCGTGCCCTGGACCTCCCGGCTCAGCGCCTCGGCAGCGTCGCCGTTCCTGTCGTGCATGCCAGGCGCGGCTGGCTCCCTCACGGCGGGAGCGGCCGGCCCGACCTCCTGGAACGCGACCACGAACAAACCGCCCGTCTCCGCACCGGGAAGTGGCTCGACGATCAGGTTGACGGCTTCATACTGCTCGCCCGCCTCGAAGCTCACAGCCTCGTGCAGGACCCGCTCGCCTGTCGCGGCAGCCTCCTTGAGCGCGGCGCGCACCATCGTCCGCAGGTCCCTGTGCAGCAGGCTGAACAGGTGCAGGCTCGCGACCCCCATCACCGGCTCGATGTACTTGGCCGTCTGTCCGGAGAACCGCAGGATGTCATGTTGGCGGTCCACGACGAGGTAGGCGGGCGCGTAGCGGGCGATGGCGCGCGCCGCGCGCCGGTCGATGTCGTCGCTGGCTGGAAGTCCGGCCCGCTTGACCAGCGCCTTGTCCTCCGCCGAGCGCGAGAGCGAGAAGGGGGGAAAGCTCGCGGTCGTGTCCCGCCTGGCATAAAGCCGGTGCCGCTTATCGAAGGGTGCGAACAGATGGGACTGCGCGGCGATGCTCTCCGACGGCCCCAGCAACAAGTGCCGGCCCGGCCGCAAGGCGTAGTGGAACGTGACGATGACGCGCTGCTGCAGCTGGGGCTCGAAGTAGATCAGCAGGTTGCGGCAGGAGACTAGGTCGAGCTTGGAGAAGGGCGGGTCCTTGACCAGGTCGTGCGTCGAGAACAGGCACATCTCGCGGATGTCCTTGGCGACGCGGTAGCTGCCGTCCTCCTTGACGAAGTTCCGTTCCAGGCGATCCGCGGACAGGTCGGAGACAATCGTGCCAGGATACAGTCCGGCCCGCGCGAACGCGATTGCCCGGTCATCGACGTCGGTTGCAAAGATCTGCACCGGGCAGCGGCACTCGGATCGGGCCAGGCCCTCCTTGAGCAGGATCGCGATCGAGTAGGCCTCCTCGCCCGTGGCGCACCCGGCCACCCACACCCGGATCGGCTCGACGCTGCGCGGGTCCGCCATCAGGTCCGGCACGATCCTGGCCTCGAGCGCCTCGAACGCCTCGCGGTCGCGGAAGAACCGCGTGACGCTGATGAGGAGTTCGCGGAACAGCAGGTCCGCCTCGTGCGGCAAGGCGCGCAGCTGCTCGATGTAGGCGGGAACCTCGTCCGTCTGGTGCACATGCATCCGGCGCTGGATCCGGCGCATCAGGGTCCCGCTCTTATACTGGCTGAAGTCGCGGCCGAGCCGGCTGTGCAGCACGGCGCAGATGGTCGCCAGGTGGCTCGGCAGATCCTGGCGGATGCCGTCCGGACCTTTCGCGGCGTCGCAGATCGCGCGGTGGTCCCGGTAGTTCAGCAACGCGGCCGCCATGTCTCCCACCGGGAGCACATGGTCGACGAAGCCGCCCGATGCGGCACTCTGCGGCATGCCGCTTTTGGCGTGGTGGTCGAACTCGGCCTGGCTGAGGGTCAGGCCGCCATGCTCCTTGATCGCTGCGATGCCCAATGCCCCATCGCTGCCGTATCCCGAAAGGATGATGCCGACCGCATCCTCGCCTTGGTCCTCCGCAAGTGAGGTCAGGAACGTGTTGATCGACGTGCGCCGCGCGGCCGGTGCCGCCGAACGGGCCACGCAGAGGAGCCCGGCCTTGATCGTCAGGATGGCATCGGGCGGGATGACGAAGACCTGGTTCGGGCCGACTGCCGCGCCATCCTCGGCCAGCCGCACCGGCATCGCGGTGTAGCCGGCGACGATCGCGACCAGGGAGCTTTCGTAATCGGGATCGAGATGCTGGACGATGACAAAGGCCATCCCGGCATCGGCCGGCAGCTCTGCGAAGAATGCCTTGAAAGCATCAATGCCGCCAGCCGAGGCGCCGATGCCCACGACCAAGCCGGTTCGTTGCGGCAAACCGCCAAGCTGGACCGCCTTGTCCTCGATCTCCAAAGCAAAGCTCTCAGTGGTCCTGGTCGGACCGATGCCGGGCTTACTCGATCGGCTGGATCTAGCTGCCACTGCGCGCCATGAGCAAAATCCGTCCTTTTTTCCAGATCAAGCCGGAGTAGCAGTTTGCATCGGAGCGTCCAACTTTAAGAGTAGCGATCCAAAAAACGGACAATGCTCCTCATGCTTGTCCAGCCTGCACAATCAATATGTTGCAATCGCCAAGACAGCATCGCGGCGTCGAACGCGCACGCGATCCGGACTCAGTCCTTTTGATGGTGATGCACTCCTGCTCCCTGGCTCCATCCAAATCCTAAAAATGCGACGGCAGAGTAGCAGAGTCATAGGTGCAGGGCTGACCCGCCTCACTGCCACAAGCCGCAAAGCGAACCGCCAGATGCCCGCGCAAGGCACAGCGAGGGTGATAAGGTTTTGAACTGAGAAGTGCGAACTTTCTGTTTGGCCCAGTGACCACGAATCCGTGCAGATTGGCCACAACCCGACAACTCGTGCTCTTTTGAGCAAAGTGCACGAATTGTTACAAGTGGCCAAAACGCATAGCTTCGCGGCCATTGGGTCAGCATAGAAAAAAGATACGATGTGTTTACGATATCGTCAAGCCAGACCGATAATCGCCATTATGGAAAGCGGGGGGCAGTCGGGGGAGAGTAGCCGGACAGTTGGCGAGGGCCGCAGCGGGCCGGGCAGCACGGGGACTGGGCCAGGGGCAGTATTCAGCCCTGCCAGAGTGTGTCCAGCAGGCTGTGAGGACTTGTCAGGATCGTTACGTTAACGATCCTGGGCGGTGTGCCACACCCGCAGGATGCGAACCATCCCGGCCGCCTGGTCCACCTCGTAAACGATGACGTAGGGCGGCACAGCAGACAGCTCGCGGGTGTCGGGCGCCCGGCCGGGCCTGCCCTTTGCAGGCAGGACGGCCAAGCTGTCGGCTGCGGCAATCAAAGCCCGGGCGACCCGCACTGCCGCGGCCTTGTTGCGCTCGGCAAGCCAGGCCGTGATGCGGCGCTGGTCGTCGCGCGCCGCAGCCCGCCAGGCAACCCTCACGCTGCCGGCGACGTGGCGAGCTGGCGCTCCAGGGCCTCGATGTCGGCCAGGATCTCGGCGCGGACCTCTTCGTGCGAGATGTCGGGCCGCGGATCGGCGCGGGCCTCGGCCACCGCGGCAATCAGCGCCTGGCGCTCTGCCTCGTCCAGGGCTTCAGCCGACAGCGGGGCGTGGGCTTCGTGTGGACCGTCTGGCATGGTCTCCTCCTACTTCGCTCTCAGCGTCGGGCCACTAGGCTTCAACGCGGCCAGGGTGTCTACCAAGTCGAGCTGCTGGGTTAATACAGCGGGCACCCTGGCCTGCCCCACCTTGACCGGTTTGCTGCGTGGTGTCTTGTCGCCCGTAGGGGTGCCGTGCAGTCCTGCCTGAGCCATGCTTCGTAGGCGAGCCGTGCGCCCCTGCTTCGGCTGCTGCTGCTCGGCGTAGATAGCCCGAAAGGCGTCACCCTCCTTACGCCACCAGGCCAGTGTTACAGCGGTGATCGGGGCGCGGGAATGCCGGCGAACGATCTTGAATTCGACGCTATAGTCAGAGAGGCCATTAACCTCCAAAGCGGCAGCATCTAAACATTTCCGAATAAAATCCGGACCTTGTTGATATGCTCCCCTAGGTACGCCCATGAGATCGCGGAACCGCTCGATCGGGAACGTCTCGACGCAGTTGTCCATGCCGGCGCGGAGCTGGACCATCTCGTAAAGGGCGATGGCATACTTGCTGGTCATGGCACAAACGGTTTCGGCCTTGATGCGCCCCCAGCGTCCTGATGCGACCAGCACCGGTTGAAGCTGCTTCGGCAGGCCGAACCGGATCATGGCACCGCTGGCATGGGCGTTTGCAGATAGGTCGAAGAAGTCGAACAAGTGCGTCTTGATCAATCGCGGCTCTCCGGTTTTAGCCGAGAACACAGGCACCGTGACGACCATACGCATGAGGCGGTCCAGAGCAGCATGAAGCCTATCGTTGCTCTCATGCTTGGAAATGTGCAGGGCGACCATCGGTATGGTCCAGTCCGCGTTCACATCGGCCAGCCGGCCACTGTCGTGAGCGTGCTGGTAGAGGACGTTCATGATCGCCCGGTCCTGTGCTTCGAGAGCAGCAGTGCCAGTAATCTCGATGAGTTCTGCCGGCTTCGGGAAGCCAACAGCGTTGGTAATCTGCTGCATGGTCGAGGACATACCCCTTAACGTAAAACAGACCATACAAGGTGCATAGGTCTGATCTGATAATCGACTAACTCACCTTCAGCTCTGCCGATTGGCTTATAACTCCGCCAGTTGGCTTAGCCCCAGTTAGTTCGCTTTTTGGCGCATAATACGTACGCCCGTTTGGTCTGATCTAACCGCCCGTTTGGTCTGATCTAACCGCCCGTTTGGTCTGATCTAACCGCCCGTTTGGTCTGATTTGGACCCATTTTATCTTTTGTTATCAGCAACTTATGAAACTCTTAATTGAACTTAAGAAGAAATTGAACTTTTCCGCTGTGGATAACTCCATCCTGTGGACAACTTTCGGGCGCTGAAAAGGCACGTGTGGGTACGTGCCACGGTGCTCGCTGCGGGCAAGGGGTGGGTCCTCGCCATGCTCGCCATG
>CAXSGE010000099.1:0-12325 GCA_964236715.1 uncultured Acetobacteraceae bacterium
AACAGTTTGGGGTTTGGGGCCATCTCGCCCTGGGCCTGTCGAGTGCACCAACGCCCTTCACGAGGCTTCCGCCTCGTTATGATGACCCGGCCGCCGCTGGGCCTTGGGCGGCCGATATCCGTCCACATCGCCCGGATGCAGAGTGGGTTGGCGCGGCGGCACCCATTCTCCCCGGCCCATGCAACATCGTCTCTGTCGAGCGTCCATCCCGTTGACGCCCAATCCAGTCTTCGCAGTAAGAAACGGAAGGCCTATTCAGCAGTGGTATTGTTGAGAGATGCGAACGTCATCGTAAAGTAACTGACCGGCTTTTGCAGGGGCGGTAATGACCACCAATGCTGGATAACGCATATGCCTTGCTGCCTTGGCCGACTTGCTCACAGCATGACCCTGTTGCGCCGCTGCGCGCACAACCAGCATGGCGGGCGAGTTCTGCTGCTCCGACTAGCCGAGGACGCATAGCAGTTGCGCTTGTCCTCGCGTTGGCGCTGCAATGCACGGTTGTCATCGGAATCGAACTTGCGACGGCTGGCACATCGCCGCTGCCTGAACCCGTCGTGGTCGAACTTGCAATGGATGTGCCCGTGCCGCCACTTGAGTCCGCGGCGGCTCAGCCCCCCGACGCGCAGGAGCCTACTCCCACGCCCACTGCTGTGACGGAAGCCTCTCCGCCTGGGCCCAAACCGCCGCCAGCGCGAGAGCCTCCGATCACCGCCGCCTTGCCGTCGTCCGAACCGGCGCTGGCGTTGCCGATCGACGAGGATGCGCCGCCCGCGCCGCTCACGCCCGACGTGGTTGCCCCACCAGAGTCGCGGGTGCCTGCATCGCGACTCCCTCCATTCCCGCCACGCCCCAATACGCCGCGCCCGGTGCGCCGCCCACCGGCGGAGCAGCCGCAGGCTGTGCACGCTCCGGTCTCGCCTCCGCCCCAGACGTCGACGGCTTTAGCGGTCCCGGCTGTCACGTCGCCAGAGCAGGCCATGCTGGCCAGCGGCGCACGGCTCTCCGCTGCGACAGCGACGCTGCAACAACGCATTCACACCGCGATCCAGGCCGCGCTGCGCTATCCCGCCGCGGCGGCAGCGATGCAGCTCACCGGGCGGGCGCAGGTACAATTGGACTACCAGTCGGGCGCGGTCCGCAACATTCAGCTCAAGCAATCCGCCGGCAACCCGCTGCTTGATCGCGCCGCACTGTCCGCCGTGCGTGACGCGCGCTACCCCGCTGCGCCGGCGGAAATCGGTGACCGGTCCTTCCTGCTGCTGGTCTGGGTCGAGCTGCAGATGACCTGATTGCACGACGCGTTCAAACGCCGTTGCTGCCCCAGCCATGCCAGGCGCGCTTGCGGCGTACGCGGATCCCGCATGACGGCAACGTTTATTCTCAAAGGCTGACGACCATGTTCGAGACTTCAGGGCCAGGCCGGACGCGATCGACCGCCATCCTGCTGCTATGCACGATGGCGTGGTGCTGGACAGGTACGACAGCGACGGCGCAGGACCAATCCACGACGCCAGCGGCCCCCACCGATATCGGCACCGTGCGCGCGGCCGCCCCGGCCGGCGCGCCCCCAGCGCCAGGCACCGCGGCGGACATCGCCCCAAGCCGCGCGCCGCTGAATGCGGCCCAGCCCACATCCGTCGTCGGTTCCACTTTCATCCGCGAGAACATTACGCCGACCAACAACTACGACCGCATCATCCAGTTCACGCCGAGCGTGCAGAACGTCGAGCCCGCGGGCGGCGGCCTGCAGCAGAACTATCAGGAGACCATTCGCGGCTTCCAGTACACACAATTCAACACGGTGTTCGACGGCATCGTGCTGCCGGGCCTGCCTACCAATTTCGCGCCGCAGTCGGAGTCCTACTTTCTCGCGCACGACATCGGTTCCGTGCAGGTCGATCGCGGACCCGGCACCGCATCGACGCTGGGCTACGCGACCTTCGGCGGCACGGTGTCGATCAACTCGGTCTTGCCCTCCGACACGGTGCGGGTGAACCCGTATGGAACCGTGGGCAGCTGGGGGACGAAGCTGTATGGGCTGCAGCTGGACAGCGGCGCACTGGCGTCCCTGAACGGCGCACGGGGCACGGTGGACGTGCAGCGGGTCGAGTCACGTGGCGCGATCAGCGGCACCACAACCCGCCGCCTCAACGGCTTTGTGAAGCTCGAAGTGCCGGTCAATGACAACACAGTGGTGACCTTCCTTGGCAACTACGACCGCAATTTCGTGCACACGCCCTATGGCGCGACGCTCGCGGAAATCCAGAAATACGGCCCCAAGTACGGCCTGAACAACGATCCTGCGTCGCAAGCCTACCGCGGCTACAACTACGACGACTACACCACGGACTTCGAATATGTCGGCGTCAAGTCCAGCTTCGGCGACGGCTGGGGCGTGGACAACAAGCTCTACACCAACGCCTATTACCAAACCGGCCGGGTCGGGCGCGACCCGAACGGCACCACGCCGAACCTGACGACCTCCGCTAGGAACCGGTATTTCTCGGATGGTCAGCCGATTACGCTGAACAACGACGTGCCGGGCTTCTCCAAGCACAACGACTTCCGCGACTATGGCGATATCCTCCGCCTTACCAAGGAGACCGCTTTGGGCCAGCTGCGCGCCGGGGTGTGGATCGACTACATCAACGCGTCGAACTGGCGCGAGCAGGTCGTCCTCAGCCGCAACAGCATCCAGTATACCGTGGGTTCGCCCACGGCCCCCGCCTACGCCCGGCTGTATCACACCGACCTGCGCACGGAGCAGCCCTATGTGGAATGGGCGCTGACCCCGATCTCCGGCCTCGTCATCACGCCCGGCCTGAAGTTCACCGCCACCACCCGCACACTGAATGCCGCCATCAACAGCGGCACCAGGGCGCCCGCGAACTTCGAACGGACCTACTCCGACTACCAGCCGTCGATCGACGCGCGCTACTCCATCAGCAAGAGCTGGACGGTGTATGCGCAAACGGCGCGCGGTTTCCTCGCGCCCCCGATCAACGTGCTCTACACCAGCAGCCCGGCGAACCTGACGCCGCAATCCACCTGGAATTACCAGATCGGCACCGCCTACCAGACGGACCGCTTCACCGTCGGCGCCGACGGCTACTACATCGATTTCACCAACCGGATCGGCAGCCGCGCCCTGTCGGGCGGTGACAGCACGTTCTTCAACTCCGGCGGTGCCACATACCGGGGCCTGGAATTCGAGGGCACGGTCAACGTCGCTTACGGCGCGTCGCTGTATGGCAACTACACCATCAACAGCGCCGACCTGAAGAGGAGCGGCGGCCCGCTCTCGGTCACGCCGCGCACCACCGGCGCCGCCGGGGTGCTGTATCACCAGCAGCACGCGTTGGTGAACAACGACGTGGTTTACGGGTCGATCATCGGCAAGTTCATCGGACCGCAGTACCTGCAGGACACGCCGGCCGCGTATCCCATCCGCGCCTATTCCTATGCCAACCTGGCGCTGGGCTACACGCTGCCGGTGTGGAACGGGCGTAAGCTGGATTTCCGCGTGAACGTGGACAACATCAGCAACAACCGCAGCCTGATCGGCCTGGCCGGCATTGCCGGCGACGGCGCCACTCCACTGTTCTGGACCAACCCCGGGCGCAGCGCGTTTTTTTCGGTCTCCGCGTCCCTCTGACGCTGGGCGGGGTTGAGCTGTTCATGCCGGCCCCCGATTACGTCTTGCCTGCGTAGCCGGATATCCGCAGGCCGGAGGCCGTAATCGCAAGCCTTTGGCCTGCGTTGGCACGATAATGCACGAGCGTCGTGAGACCTGAGGCGGGATGCGTCGCGGTGGGATGCCTTTGCCGTTATCCCGGCGGCACGAGCAGGCCTTGTGCCTGCGCGCGGTCGAGGACGGCGGTGAGCGAGGATGGTGCCCAGGCCGGCCCGCCGCGGGGCGGCAAGTGGCGCAGCCGGACGAGTTCTACGCCCAGCTCGGCCAACGTCATGCCGGGCCGGCCTGTCATCAGCGTCGCCGCCACCTCGACCGCCTGCGACCGCGCCAGCGCACCTCGGCGGGTGCGTTGGCGCGGCGCCGGCGCGAGCAGCCCCTCCTCCGCCAGTCCCTCGGCCACGAGCAGGCGCACGGCGCGCACCAGGCGCTCCTTCGTGAATGGGTGCCGGCCGCGGGGCAGGGCGGCGTTGACGGCTTCGGCCGCCTCCGGCCAGGGCGTCTCGGGGCGGAGCTTGCGCACCACGGGCAGCCACTCGTCCAGGCCCGGCAGCAGGTCGGCCACGCGCACGGCCCGGCGCGAGCGGGCGAGCTTGGCCAGGGTGCCTGGGTCGCGCGGCCGCATTCCGGGGTTGCCGCCCACGTGCCCGCGCGCCTTGGCGACGACCAGCCCCGCCTTGGTGCGCTCGCGGATCAGCGCCCGCTCGAACTCGGCCCCGCGCCCAGCATCTGCAGCACCAGCCCTCCGCTCGGCCCCGCCGTGTCGATGGGATCGGCCAGGTTGCGGAAATGGACGGCCCGGCACTCGGTTCGCTTCCGCTCGGTCCGGCCAAGCTTGCGATCGGCATGCTGCTCGTGCTGTTCGGCCTGCGCTGGCTGCAAGGCGACGCGGCGCGCGGCCGGCCTCATCCCGCTTCGCGACGAGGCCGCCGCCTTCCTTCGGCAGCGCGACCGGATCGGCCGCATCGCCGCCCCCGCGGCGTCGTGGGACGGGCCGGGCCTCGCGGCGTCCTTCCAGGCCACTGCGGTCGAGGAGCTGGAGGTGATCTTCATCATGGTGGCGATCGGCACGGGCGGCGCGGACTTGCTCGGCCCGGCGGTCCTCGGGGCGGGCGTGGCGCTGGTGCTCGTCGTCGCCATCGGCGCGCTGCTGCAGCGCCCGATCACCCGGGTGCCTGAGAACACGCTGAAACACCTGGTCGGCGCTTCGCTGGCTGGCCTGGGCACATTCTGGGTCGGCGAGGGCGCCGGGCTGGCCTGGCCCGGCGGCGACCTTGCCATCCTCCCGCTCGGCATCGCGTACCTGCTGCTCTCGGTCCTGGCTGCCGCTTCCTTGCGGCGGCGCGGCGCACCCGTCTTAACCCTCCTGCGGCGCTGCCTTCGCGAACTCTGGGCCTTGTTCGTCGACGAGGGCGCCATCGCCGTAGTGGTCTGGGTCGCCGTGGCCTGCCTCACGCTCCGCCAGGTGGCGGCCGGGATCTGGTCCGGGCCGATCCTGTTCGCCGGCTTGTCGGCGATCTTCCTGCTGACGACGCGGGCAAAGCCTTAAGGCCGGCCTGCAAGCAGCCATGCGGGCCAGTGGGCCGAGCGGGGCTTCGCAGGGCGCGCAAACAACGAGGGGCGGGCTATCCGCCCGCCCCTCGCTCAGGCATGAACCCGGACGCTTCCGAGCTTAAGCTCCCAGGATGCTCACTCATTCTCCGTCGCGTTCACGGCGACCGTGCCCATCTTCAAGCCTGAACGGTGTCGCGGGTAGGGCTTGCCGTCCATCAGGCCCTCCCACATCGCCTCGTTCATCATGTCGACCGGCACGCGGTCCTCGGCCGAGAAGTCGAAGCCCCGGGTCGCCTTGTCCCAATAGGCCGCATCGTGCCGCGGCAGGACATCCGGGCCTTCCGCATACTTGACCCCGGTGTCGGCCAAGGCGAGCGACGTGGTCTTCAGGATCGTCGAGGCGATGGCGTTGTACGTCCAGTTGCCCCTCGAGGTGACATCGAACACGTCGCTCATCGGCCGTTGGTAGGCGGTGTTCAGGTTGATGTGCTGCGTGCCCAGGATGTCCTCGATCGTGCGCAGCACGCTCACCTGGTTGTAGCGCGTGCTGATCAGCGCCCGCTTCTTCACGTACGCCCCGGCGACGTAGGTGGTCGAGCGGTGCGAATCGACGTGGTCGGGGCCGTCCTGGCAGTCGTCCTCCGTCACGATGATCACGGTGTTGTCGGCATAGGGGCTGTGCGCCACGGCCTCGATCAGACGGCCAACGGCGAGGTCGTTGTCCGCTTCCTGGGTATCGGGTGTGTTCACCCCGGCGAGCGCCGTGCCGAAGCTGCCGGTGTGGTCGTGGCTCAGGCGCACCGTCTCAAGGTTCGGGAGGTTGTTGTTGGCGATGTAGCCCATGAACTCGCGGTTCCACTCGTTAAAGGTCCACTGGTCCGAGTAGGTCTGGTCGAACCCGCGGAAATACACGTCGGTGAACGGCGCCAACGTCGGGTTGAGTGCGGCGACCTGGACGACGCCGGCCTCGCCCGCGTTCTCGATGGGGCTGCCGTCGGGGTAGGTGGTGGGACCGATGTTGTTCACGAGGAAGCCATAGTTCCGCACGGTCAAGCCCGCCTGCAGCGCGGCGTCGAAGATGTAGCCGTGCTGGATGCCGAGCGGGGCGTCGGTGCCGGCCACGTCGGCGATGCCCGGCAGGAGGTTGGCGGTGCCGCCGGGCAGCTTGGCCGAGCCGGTGGTGAACTGGCCCTTGGTGGCCGCATCGCGGGCGGCGGTGGTCGCGAGGCCGACCGGCACGTTGCGATTTGCGCCCTCGGACTCATAGGACAGGCCGCGGTTGACGCCGGCGTAGTTGATCTGCTGCGTCACCTCCTCCGTGCTGGTGATGCGGCCGCGCATGGTCCAGGACCAGCCGTCCATGCTGCCGTCGCCGGGGTCCATGAAGTTGTCGAGCGTCACGAAGTTGTTGGCGAGCCGGTGGAAGTTCGGCGTGATCCGCCGGCCGAACTGGGTCAGCGACGGGTCGGCGTTCGCACCGTTGGTGAGGTCGCCCAGCATCTGGTCGAAGGTGCGGTTCTCCTTCACGACGTAGATCACGTGCTGGATCTTCTTGTGGAGGACGCCCATCACCGCCTCGTCGGTCGCGTCGGGTGGGACGCTGTAGAGGTTGTTGCGGGCCACCGCAGCGGTCAAGGTCGCCAGGTCGGTGCTGCTCGGGACCTGGGCGCTCACGAGGGTCGCGTGCTCCAATTGGAACTGGTACTGGTTCGACGCCCGCGCCCGGGCGGCGGCGGCGGCGTTGCCGCCGGGATAGGTGATGTTGGTGATGAGCGCAGTGTTGCCCATCAGGTTGCCGGGGTTGGGACCCGTGTCGCTCTTGCCGTTGATGACGTACATCCACGTCCCGTCAAGGCTGAAGGTGATGTCCTTGGGTGCATAGGCGGTCGGGATCAGGCCGGCGACCGTGCCGGCATTCGCGCCGGAGAGCGGGATCACCGCGATGGAGTTCGAGCCGTTGTTTACCGCGTAAAGCGTCTTCTCATCGGGTGAGAGCGTCACGGCGAAGGTGGCGGCGCCTGTGTAGTGCGCGTCGGCCAGGACCCCGGCCGGCGCGCGGGCGTCGATCCGGGCGGTGACCTGGTTGCTTCCCGTGTCGACCACTGCGACCTGGTCGGCATTGTCCTGCGCCACGTACAAGGTCGATTGCGCCTTGTCGAGGGTCATCCCGCTCGCGTTGCCGTCGAGCTTGATGCGGGTCACCAGGCGTCCGGCGGCCGGCGAGGAGATATCGACCGCCACCACCTCGCGGTCCCGGTAGGAGGAGACATAGGCGATGGCGTTGTTCTTGACGACCACCGCGAGCGGATACTCGCCCCCGGCCACGCCGTTCGTGCCCTCGTTGCCCGCGAGATACGGGCGCAGGTCATGCTCGTAGCGGACCTGCTTGCTGGCGGTGTCGATCACGCTGATGGAGTCGTTGTAGTTGTTGGCAACGACCAGCGTCTTGCCGTCGCCGGAGATGCCAAGGCCGCTCGCATTCGGCTGCACGCCGACGCCGACGCCGCCAGGGGGGGCGGCTGCCGTGCTGGTCGCGCCGCTGCCGACCGGCGTGGGCTTGTGGCCCAAGGCGATCATCGCCGTCTGCGCCCACGTTCCGCCAGCCTGGGCATAGGCATAGACTGCGTCGTCGTTGCCGCCCGCGGCATAGAGCGTGCGGCCGTCCGGCGACCAGACCAGGCCGATATGGGCGTTCGTCTGTTTGATCGCCTGGATCATCTTGGGCGACGACTTGTTGGCGCCCGAAACATCGTAAAGGAAGATGTACTGCGTCGAGTTCAGCACATCGACCTTGCCGGTCGTGTCGTTCAATGTGTTCTGCCCGGCGCAGATGATCGCAAGCGTCGTGCCGTCCGGGCTGAGCTGGGATCGCACCGCCTCGCCGGCGACGAAGTTCGGGTAGTCGGTCATGCCGGGATTCAGGTCCTGCTGCACCGCGTTGGTCAGCGGCGCAGTCGGCGTGATATATTGGCCGGTCGGCAGCGGAAGCGTGCCGTTGTTGCCGTCGATCAGCGTGTTGTCCGCGGCGTGCGCGAGCGGAAGTGCAGCCAGCCACGTGGTGGCGAGCAAGCCGGCCCTTAGCATTTGTCGATATCGAGGCGCTGCCATGATCCATTCTCCATTTCGGTAAGCCGGCCGGCTCGACAGGCGATCAGTCAGTCCCGGACCGTCAAGTCCGGAGCTTCTAACAAGCCAGGACAAATCAATCCTTGTTGGAAGAAAGACAATTTGAAGACATTCCGGCCGCATGACCTGCCGTTGGCGCGTCTTTGGCGAATGCCATCCGTTGCAACACGTAATGAATCAGAAACGACATCACCCTGTGCGTCGTCTCTTGCCGGGTGTTCAAGCAGGTGCCGCCGCCCAAACCAGAATCCGCCACCTGCGCCCGTTCGACGAGGCGCCGATCCGGATGACAGCGCTTCGGACGGCGCGGGCGCCGCCGCGTTGCGCGGACGCCGTGATGCGGACCGTCTGCAGCGCCGTCCGGTCCGCGCGCTCCCCATAGCCTGCGTCGCGCAAAGCCGCCCGCACGACCGGGTCGGCCACCGCCGGGTCCGGGTCGCCGTCCGAATACAGGGTCAGATGCGGCGCAAGCGCCGCCAGCAGCGCCGGCGTCATGCCGAACACGTCGCCCAGCTCGCCCAAGGTCTCGAACGGCGCGCCGGGCGGGCCATAGTGCAGTCCTGCCGCCTGATACTGCGCGGCCTTGGTGCCGCGCCGCGCCGAGCGGCGGCCCGGCGCCCGCCAGTCCGCGACCGCGGCGGCGATGCGGCTCGCCTGTCCCGCGTCGGCGCCAAGCCGGAGCAGCAGCGCGCCGAGCAGTTCCGGCGCCGCGATGTTCGGGTTCACCAGCCCGGACTGGTCCGCGATCTCGACCCCGACATCCGCGCCGGAAAGCCGGCCGGCCGCCGGGGTGACGTCCCGCGCCGCGCCGCCTTGGCGCAGCAGGTCGAACAGCGTCGTGTAGATGGCGCCGTCCGCCACGGCCTCAAGCTCGGCGGCGCTGCGCAGGTTCGCCGTCATCTGTGCATCCGACCGCGACGCCGCCGCAAGCATCGCGAACAGCAGCGCGGTCGGGATCAGCGTCCACAGCACGATAAGCAGCGCGAAACCGGAATCGGCCCGGCCGCGCCGCGGTTCCGGCCGCTTCATTCCTCAAGCGCTTCCCGCATCGGCCCGACAAGCAGCGGCGGCCAATGACGTTGGGTGGCGCCGGAGAACACAATGCGGATCTGGACCAGCGCCGGCAGCTTGTCCGCGTTCCAAGCGGCCGACCAGGCGTTCGACGTCCAATACGCCAGCTCAAGCCGCGCGACGCCTTCGAGCATGACCGTCTCCTGGACCTCCGGTCCCGCGCCGTAAAGCTCGGCATGGCGATGCGGCGTCCAGCGCAGCAGCAGGCGCCCGGTCTCGGCCGACAGGGTCACGTCGGCGCGCTGCGTCTGCCCATCGTCGCCCAGCGGCAGCTCGGTGGTGAACGACAGGCGCTGCGAGGTCCCGCGCAGCGAGGCAGGCTCCGGATACGTTCCGGGGTCCGCCAGGGCGACCATGCGCCGCAGCGCGCGGTCAACGGCGGGCAGGTCTCCGGTCCGATTCTGGGCCTCGGCCTGCAGCCGGGTCGCACGGACGCCGAACTGCACGCCCTGGGTGAGCAATGCGAGCACCATTCCGAACACGGCCACCGCCGCCAGGAGTTCCAGCAAGGTGAAGCCGGCCTCGCCCGCCGGGCGTTCCCCGGCCCTCAAGGACCGCCAGCCGAGACGACGCCCAGGCGCCGCGTTTCAAGCAGGAAACGTCGCACGCCCGTGGGGCCGGGCCACGAGATCTCGACCGCGACGGCGTAGAGCGTGTCGGCAACGGGAGAGGACGGGGGACGGGACGGCAGCGGCGTCGAGGCGACCGGCGCGATGCGGGTCCGCCACCGGTATCCGCCGCCGTCGTCGCCCTCCCGCTCGCCCGCGGCCAGGCCGGTGCCGGTCAGCGTGTCGAGCCGGGACTGCGCGCGCGAGATGGCCTCCTGGTACGTCGCAGCGGTCCGAGTGACCCCCATCGCGACCGCGCCTTGCCGATAAAGCAGCACGAGCGCTGGAATGGCGATGGCCAGGGCCACAAGCACCTCGAGCAATGTGAACCCGGCCTCGACCGGCCCAGCCTGTTGTTCCCGGCGCACGAGCATCTCCGGCAGAATGCCAGAACGGCGCCGGACGTGCCGGGCCGACCGGCGAATGTCATGGCAATATCATGCAACCGGACGCCGCGCCGGGCCTGCCGCAGGGATCACATGTCGCCGGCGAGGAGCTTCGTCGCGTGGTCGAGCGCCTCGATGCACTCGTCGCTGTCGCCCTCCGCCTGTTCCCTCAAGGCGCGCTTGAGGTCTGCGTCGATCAAGCGCTTGACGCGGGCATCGCCATTGAACTCAGCCGCCTGCTTGGCGATTTCAGCATGGCGGGCCGCGCAGGCCGCCGAGTCGTCGGCGGGCGCGGCGAGGGCGAGGGCAGGGGCGGCGAGGAAAAGGCTCAAAGCGATGAAGCGCACGGGTTTGGTTTCCTTGTGATGAAGGCGCGCGGCGCCGCGCAAGCCTCGCGCGAGCGCCCCGGCGCAACCTCCTCGCCTCGGCCCTTCTGGCCGCTGCAGCCGCTGCGCGCCATAGCCGGCCCGGGACGGTTCCATGAAGTTTCAGAAGCGTTTGCATGCGCGCCGCGCCGCCCAGCGCCATCCCATCTCGCAACCCGGCCCATTGAGACAGCGTGGACTTCCTACCTGTAGTCAAACGCCCGACGGTTGGTTGAGAGTGGTCGACCGCTTCTCCCAAGAACTGCTCTCGCAGATCCAGGGCCATTCAGTTCTAATTACTGGGTGCCGAGGGCGAGCAGTTGATCGAAACTGACGGCGTTGGCGTAGAGCGCCAAGCTGATGTTGTGGACGCCGTTGGCGCGGAGGACGTTGAGGGCGACCGAACGAATGCGGGCCATCATGCCGGGTTTGGTGCAGATGCGGCTGGCATCCTCGCCGAGCGTCACGTCTCGGACATAATGGGCGCAGTGGTGAGTAGGCCGGAGGAGTTGCACCTCCGGCCTCTCGTAGAACTGTGCGTGAGGTAGAGTAGGGCGTCGGCGAGTTGCCAGTTCGGCACTTTTCCGGCGCCCCCTCCCCAAACCGAACATGAGTCTTTGGATCTCATCCGGCTTTCCAGTGCCCCATCCTCTCGCGAGGTAACGGCCATCACTGTTTCGGCGATTGCCATTGCGGCTACCTCCCAGCTTTGGCCGTCAAGGCACCTGCGACCCTTCGCCATGTGGACGGCTTTCCCGTCCTCAGACTACTACGGCCGCTCCGTCGCCATGGGCCTCGCGGCCTGTAGGCGATCCCGTGTCCGTGCAAGCTGAACGTTCTAGCCTGGAAAATTCGTGAGGGTTGGCGGGCATAGTACAAGCCTTTGATCTGGCGTAGAATGTGGTTTTCGAGGCCAATTCTACGGATCCGGAGCCCCATGCCCGCCAAGGTTGTATCTACCCCCGCACTGCCTGGCCTGTCACCCGTTGGCGGTAAATCCGTGATCGCCCGTTTCGACGGTGGCCACCTTTCATCCGACGGTGGGTTGCTGGTGCTGCGCGAGGTGGAGCAGCGCCTCGATGTCGCGGGACGCTTGGCGGCCTGCATCACGGACCCGCGCGATCCGAAGCGCGTCGTGCACGGGCTCGACGAGATCATCCGCTTTCGCCTGCTGATGATCGCGGCGGGCTACGAGGACGGCAACGACGCGGACCGGTTGCGCACGGACCCAATGTTCAAGCTGGCCATGGAACGGCTTGAGGACGAGACGGCGCTGTGCTCGCAGCCGACCATCTCACGCCTGGAGAACCTGCCCGACAAACGCGCGCTGCTGCGCATGGGTCAAGCCATGGTCGACCTCTACTGTGCGTCGTTCCGCCAGGTGCCGCGCCGGATCGTGCTGGACGTGGACGACACGTTCGACGCCGTTCATGGCGGGCAGCAAATGCGCTTGTTCAATGCCCACTACGACGAATACGGCTTCCAGCCCATCGTGGTGTTCGACGGCGAGGGCCGCTTCGT
>CAXSGE010000100.1:0-12293 GCA_964236715.1 uncultured Acetobacteraceae bacterium
CAGACGGTCCCGCCTCGCGGAACAAAGGCGTGGTGGCAACTGCTACAAGATGCCGCGAATTTGGCCCTACCCGCGCGCCAATGGCGAGCACACCATCGACGTGCTGCGCCGGCTCCGCGCCGAGTTCCCCGATGGCAAGACGGCGCTCTACAAGGCGCTCAACAGCTCAGCCGACGCGGCCAAGAAAGTGGATCCGCGGTCCGTTCCAGTTTAGCGCACCCAGCGCTCGCGCCGGTAGCGGATCACCTCGGCCGAAAGGTGCAGATCGCGCACCAGGATGTCCTCATAGCCTTTGAACCACGAGCCGGCCGGCACCGCCGCCTTGAGCACCCGCTCGGCGGTGACCGCTTGCGCGTCGCGCTTAACGCTTCGCGGCAGCTTCGGACGCTTCTCATCCTTGCCAGCCGCCCCAGGCTGCGTCGCCTGCTCCATGCCGGACGGCCGCGACGGCGGACGCGGCGGCAAACCCTTCAGCCGCGCCACCTCGTCGCGCAGCGCTTGGTTCTCAGCCCACAGCGTCGTGATGGTCACCTGCTGCGCGTCCGCCCTGGACTGCAGGGCCGCATTGTCCGAGTGCAGCCGCCGCACCTCGCCTCCGAGGCGGCCGACCACCTCCCGCAACTCGGCAAGCGAGAACCTCTCCAGCGATGCTGCATCCGACAACGACATGCCGGCTGTGAATCACGCCAGCACCCTCAACGCAACTGCCTCGCCCGGGAATCTCCCCCGGTTACGCTTCGTGCGAGGCGCGGAGGCGGACCCGCAACGGTACCCGCACCGGCGACGCAAGCCAGGCCCGCATCGTGGCCTCATTCGGGCAGCCCCCTGCAGGCAGCGCCCGCGCCTCTCCCGTGAGGACCAGGTCGTGGCCGCGGAACGGCCATGGCGTCAGCGTGAACTCGCAAGGCTGGCCGCTTGAGCGCAACTGAAACCCCTGCCGC
This sequence comes from uncultured Acetobacteraceae bacterium, assembly GCA_964236715.1. Lineage (GTDB taxonomy): Bacteria > Pseudomonadota > Alphaproteobacteria > Acetobacterales > Acetobacteraceae > CAHJXG01. The sequence continues at coordinate 942 of CAXSGE010000100.1, forward strand.
GATCCCGTGCTGTCCTGCAACGTCAAATCCAGCGGCATGGCCAGCTCGCCGCATAGCCCCAGCGACAGGGTGTCGGCGAACGCAATCAGGCTGGTTTCGTAGGCGAGGCGGCCGTCGTCGAGACCAAGCTGACGAGACCATCCGGCCTCCAGCGGCGCCTGACGCCGCAGGTAGGCGGACACGGCCTCTGCGTCGGCCGGGGCGAGCCGGTGGCGGTCAGTAAACCGCGTGTAAATCACCCCGCCATGACGCGAAACCAGCAGCGCCACATGCGCCCCCCAGGCGGCGAGAGCCCGGTCCACGCCCTGCGCCCACATCGGCGCGTGGGTTGCGGCGCCGACATCGCGGAACAGATGCGGGCGCCCGGTCCTTGGGTCGAAGCTCGGCGCCGTCTCCCAATCGAGCCAAGCAATGTCATGCTGTTCTGCTGCCAGCACGAGCGCCGCGTCAAGCTCGCTCGTCCACGCCCTGACCAACTGGCCGGCGATCCAGGCGTGCATGGGTTGGCTGATGGCCAAAGCTGGCCGGCCTGGGGAAGCCGGGTTCTGCTCGAGGAACATCATCATTGCAGTCTAGCGTTAGGCTCACGCCGTGCATACCGGCAGGCGGCCATTTCAGTGGCACGATGTTTGATTGCACTAGTGGTCTCGGGCTTCAAGATAGCGGGGATAGGGTCATGAACGTTGGCACGCTTTACGTGATTGTTGCCGCAATCGGCGTCGTTCTGGCGGCATTTGCCTATTTTAGGAGCCGGACTGATGGCACGTTCTTCGTCGCGTTCACCCTAATAGAGATCGTCATCATGGCGGTGATCGGAGTGATCAACGGGGTCCTTGGCACGCCCAACGCCATGCTCGGCCGGCTGTTCATGACCTTCTCCGGCAGCTACGGATTTCTCGCCTTCGCCGCGATCTGCGGCGGCTTCTACATCGCCGGCCCGCTGTGCGGCTACATCATCCGCAAGCCGGGCGCCGCCACCTTGGCCGAGACAATGAACGGCGTGGCGCAGGTGCTGTCCGGTAACCCGAACGGCATCATGGTGCTCGGCGCCGGCTTCCTGCAGGGCTTCATGTCCGATTTCGCATTCGCGCTCTACGGCTATCGCCGCTGGACGCTGTCGGTGCTAGCCCTGTCCGGCGCGCTGGCACCGCTGCTGCAGCAGATCCCCGAGGTCTACTTCTTCGGGGTCGGCGATTTGGGAATCAGCTACAACCTGCTGGCGCTGCTGATCCGCATGGCCAGCGGCGCCGTCTACGCCATCATCCTGGTCAAGCCGATCGCTCACGCTCTCGCGCGCGCCGGCGTGCTGCGCGGCACGGCCATCGCCGGCGAGGAGATCGAGCTGCGCGGCAAGCGTTCGGTGGCCTGACGCGGCAGGCCTGGCAACCATGACCCTGCCCATCATCGATATCCAGGGTGTCTCTTACACCTACGAGGGCGAGCGTGAGCCGGTGCTGCGCGACATCTCGCTCGCTGTGTCGAAGGGCGAGTTCATGCTGGTGCTCGGCCCCAGCGGGTGCGGCAAGACCACCCTGCTGCAACTCCTGAACGGCACCATCCCGCACACGCTGAAGGGCCGACTCACCGGCCAGGCGGTCGTCTGCGGGCACGTCGTGGCCGACACCAAGGTGGCCACCTTCGCCATCGAGATCGGCATGGTGTTCCAGGACCCCGAAGCGCAGATCATCAACACCCGGGTCCGCGACGAGGTCTGCTTCGGGCTCGAAAACCTCTGCTGGCCGGCGGCCGAGATCATCGAACGGCAAGCCGAGGCGCTGGCCACCGTCGGACTGGAAGGCTTTGGCGACCGCTCGGTGTTCGACCTGTCCGGTGGCGAGAAGCAGCGTGTCAGCATCGCCGCGGTGCTGGCGGCGCGGCCCCGGCTGCTGGTGCTGGACGAGCCCACCGCCAACCTCGACCCGGCCGGCATGGCGGAGGTGTTCGCGGTGCTGGAGCGGCTGAACCGTGAGGCCGGCACCACCATCGTCATCGTCGAGCATCGCGTCGACGAGTTGGCGGATCGGGTGTCGCGGGTCGTGATGATGGACCATGGCGCGATCGTGTTCGACGGCACGCCGCGCGACGCGTTCTCGCGGCGGCGGGCGGCGCAGTCCGAGGACGCGACCACTGTCCCGGTCAGCGCCTGGTTCCCGCAGGCGGCGGAGTTCGCACTGGCGCTGACCGATGCGTGCGACGACGGCCTGACCGCTGCCAACGTGCCGCTGAACGTTCGCGAGGCAGTTGCGTTCGCCGCCCGCTTCGTCGGCGGCGGCACGCGGCCCACGACCGCCGCGGAGGTCGGCGCCGCCCTGGGTCGAACGCTGTTGCGGGTCGAGCGACTGACCTTTGGCTACGACCGCGGCGCACCCACGCTGCACGAGGTGGATTTCTCGCTTGACGCTGGCAAGATGATCGCACTGTGCGGGCGCAACGGCTCCGGCAAGACCACCTTGGCGCGGCTGCTGATGCGAATCAACCAGCCGCCGCGCGGCACCATCTGGCTGGGCGACAAGGACGTGGCCGCCCTCGAGCCGCGCGACATCGCCGCCGAGATCGGCTACGTGTTCCAGAACCCCGACCACCAGTTCATCACTGACCGGGTCTGGGACGAGGTTGCCTACGGCCTGCAGGTGCGCGGTTTCTCCGACGCGGCAGTGCGCGAGCGTACGGACGAGATGCTGGCGGCAGTGGACCTGCAGCACCACCGCGAGCGCTCCCCGTTCAGCCTGAGCCTCGGCGAGCGCCGCCGCCTCAGCGTCGCCACCATGTTGGTGCTGGAGCCGCGACTGCTGGTGCTCGATGAGCCCACTATCGGCCAGGACCACGAGCGCGCCCAGCAATTGATGCAGATGATGGCGCGGCTGCGCGAGCGCTACGGGACCACGGTGCTGATGATCACCCATGATGTCCGGCTGGTGGCCGAGTGGGCCGAACGAGCGCTGGTGCTGAGCCGCGGCCGCCTGCTGTTCGATGGCGACCCGCAGGCGATGTTTGCCGATCGTGCCCTGCTGCGCGAAGTGGGGCTGCTGGCGCCGCCGGTGTTCGAGATCGGGGTGGCACTGGCGGCGGCGCACCCGGCCAGCCCAATCCGGCCAACGCTGTCGCTGCAGGGCTTGGTGCATTCGATCGCGCTGTCCCGGATGGCCGTCACGGCATGAGCCGGAAGGCAGCGTTCCAGTTTCGCGCCGGATCGTCGCTGTTCAACCGGCTCGACCCGCTCACCAAGCTGGTGTGGGTGGTTGCCATCTCGCTGCTGGCGTTCGGCGCCTACATCGCCTGGGTGCAGGTCGTCATCGCCGCGGGCGTGTTGTTCACGGCACTCGTGCTGGCGCGCATCTCGCCGGCCGACGTGTTCCGTGCGACCTGGCTGTTCGGCCTGGCCTGCATCAGTTTCTGGATTATCCAGACGCTGACCCTGCCCGGAACCCATGTCGCGTTCCGCATCCTTGGTCACCCGGTCTACGTAGAAAGCGCCGATTACGCGTTGGCGTCGGCGCTGCGCATCTATACCATCGTGCTGGCGTCGCTGGTGTTCGTCCGCACCTCGGACCCGCGCGAACTCGCGATCGCGCTGGTGACGCAGATGCGGGTGCCATACCGCATTGCCTATGCCTTCTTCATCGCGCTGCGGATCGTGCCGACCATCGAGGAGGAGATCAAGACCATCCGGGCAGCGCAGGCGGTCCGTGGCGTGGCGCGCCGACGTGGGCTCGCCGGGCGCATCGGCGAGACCAAGCGTTATGCCATGCCGCTGCTGGTCGGCAGCCTGCGCCGCGCCTCGATGATGGTGATGTCGATGGAGTCACGGGCGTTCGGCGCCTTTCCGAAGCGGACCTTCGTCGAACCGCCGCGTATGGCGGCGTCAGGCGTGGCGGTGTGCGGCGTGATGCTGGCGTTGGTGGTGGCATGGTACTTGGCCCTGGCCCTCGGCTACGTGCACGCCGTATACGTGTTCTCGACCGGCTGAGGGAGGCGGCCCTGCGCGCCGACATCCAACGGTTCGCCCTGGGCGACCCGGGCGACGTTTCCGGCCTGCGCGCCGCGATCGACGCGGGCACTCTCGATCCCGCGACGATCGTGGCGGTGATCGGCAAGACCCACGGCAACGGCCTGGTCAACGACTACACCCGTGGCTACCTGGCACTGTCGCTGTCGTCGCTGATCGGCGAGCGGCTGGGCAAGAGCGCCGCTTCGGTTCGCGCCCGTGTGCCGTTCGTGTTCTCGGGCGGCGTGGAGGGCGTGCTGTCGCCGCACTACACGGCCTTCAGCGTGCTCCCCGGCGACGCACCGACTGACTGGGCAGGCGCAGCGCTGGCCGTCGGCATCGCGCAGACGCCGCCGATCCGGCCATCCGAGGTCGGGCGACAGGCGCAAATCGCGGCGGTGGCCGAGGCGGTCGGCCGGGCACGCAGCCAAGCCGGGATCGCGCCAGAGGACGTCCATTTCGTCCAGGTCAAAGGTCCGGCGTTCGCCCTCGCCGACATCCGGCGCGACGGCGCCGCACTCAGCGACGATCCTGGCAAGCTGATGGGCTATGGCCGCGCCGCCGGGGCACTCGGGGTGGCGCTGGCGCTCGGCGAACTCGATGCCACGGAGGCAACGGAGGCGACGCTGCTGCGCGACTTCACGAAGTTCTCGTCGGTGGCGAGCATCTCGGCCGGCATCGAAGTCGTCATGCTCGACGACGGCGACATCGACCAGCAGCGCCATATCCGCGGCGCGGTCGGGGCCATCGTCGCCAGCGTGCTGAACGACACCGCGCTGTTCGTTTCCGGCGGCGCCGAGCACCAGGGGCCGGACGGTGGCGGCATTGTCGCCGTCATCGTCGAGCGCGTCGCGTAGCGATGGGGCCTTGCCGCCGGCAGCGCGTCGTCATCGTCGGCGCCGGGGTCGCCGGCAGCCTGATCGCCGCCGGCCTGGCGAAGTGTCCCGACGTCGACCTGGTCTGCCTGGAGCGCGCCGGCGTGGATGAGCAGGCCGAGGCCGGCACCGGCCTTAACATCGGTCCCAACGCGATCAAGTGCCTGGCGGCGCATTTGCCCCGCAGCACCGCCGCCATCGTCGCGAACAGCCTGCCTTGGTCGAGCTGGCGGGTCTCGCTCACCGACGGGCAGATGCTGATGGATTTGCAGCTGGACAGCGTGGCGGACAACCCCGGCGTCCGCATCCGCTGGGCCGAGCTGTACGCGCTGCTGCGCGAGCCGATCCGCCACCGGATCACCTTCGGCGCGGAACTGACCGCCTGCGAGCGGGGCTCGCGGGGAATGGCCGTCAGGTGGCGGGACCATGCCACCGGGGTCGGCCGTACCATCGAGGACATCGACCTCTTGGTTGCCGCTAACGGCCGCTATTCGCTCATTCGCGACTACGTGCTGGGCGCGCCGGAGACACCCCGGTTCCTCGGCGCCTGCCTGTACCGCGTGCTGTTCCCTGCCGGCGTCGATTGCCCGATCGACGATTACGGCCAATGGTTCAACGGCGCCAACCGGCTGCTCGCGTTCCGCGTGCCGGGCGATCTCATCTACTGCGCCGGGTCGTTCCCGATCTCAGACAGCGGCATTTCCGAGGCGATGCAAACTCCTGAGTTCCTGGGCGCAGCCTATCGTCCCGAGTGCCGCAAGCCGTCGACCGAGGTGGCCACCCTGATCGCGGCGATCCAGCGCCATGCCAGGCGTATCCACTGGGCGCGGCTGCAGGAGGGCAGTGTCGCGTATGGCCGCGAGCCCGGCGTGTTGCTGGTCGGCGACAGCGCGCATCCGATGGTGCCGACACTGGGCCAGGGCGCCACCCAGGCGTGCGAGGACGCCTGCGTCGTCGTCGACGAGGTCAGGTCGGCGCTCGCATCCGGGCGCTCACTTGCGACCCTGCCCGAACGGGTGGAGCATCGCCGCGGCGAGCGGGTTCGCTTCGTCGTCGAGTTTTCGCGGGAGGCGACCGACACCATGCTGGCGGGGGCAGATCCGGTCGCCGGGACGCTGCGCAAGTGCGAGCCGGAATTCTTGCGCAAGCTGGAGCGGCTGTATCGCGACGTGCCGATGCCGAGCGTCGCGTGACCTCGTCCCTGTGGGTCGGGAACATGTCTATTGACGACTTGGTGTTTCCCGATGGCGCCACGCTGTGGAGCGTTCCCGGCGGCAATCGGGTGTATGCGGCGCTCGGCATGGCGTTGTGGGGCGAACGCCCGGAGCTGCTCGCGGTGCATGGGCCGGAGTACCGACTGGAGGTTTCGGGCGGGCGCGTCGAACTGGGCGGCGCGCATCGCCACCACCTTACCCGGCGCAACTGGGGCCTATACGAGGAGGACGGCTCGCGGCAGTTCGTCTTCCTCCGCGCGGCCGGCAATTGGCTGGAGTTCTGTCCCGAACTGTCCAATCTCCGGGCCGGCCCAATCGATTGCTGCCACGTGGCGCCGTTGCCGTGGCACCGTCAGGCCGACTTCGCCGCCGCCTTGCGCGGCCGAGGTGAGCGCGCCATCACCGCAGCTTCCGACGACCGCCGCCGCACCGCCGAGTTGTCCCGCGCCGAATTCGGCGGCCTGCTGCGCCAAGTTACAGCTTTCCTGCCCAACCGCCAGGACGCTGGGGCACCGTTCTCGCACGCCTGGCCGGCCGAGGCGATGCGCTGCCTGCGCGACCTCGGCCCCGACACCCCGCTCATCGCCTTGGAGCTTGGCGCCGATGGCGTGCTGGTGCATCGTGCCGGCGATTCGTCGATCCTGTGGCTACCCGGCATCGCCGCCCTGCCCTGGCTCGACCCGGTGCTCAGCCGCCACACGCCGATGGCTTTACCTCGCCTATGCGCTGGTGCCGACGGTGGCCTGGGTGCTGTCGCGCACGCGCTGAGACCTGCGTGTGCGCATGGCCGGCGAGGCCGCAAACGCTTTCGTCGCCGCCGATGTCGCAGTCGGCCGGTTGAAGCTGCAGACGTTGCTGCTGAGCGAATGGTTCTGCGGGTTGGCCGGCAGCTGTCCGTCGCTCGACTACGTTTCGCTGTTTACGTGCGGGATGACCAACAAGCGCGGCCTGATTGCGCCGGCGGCGATCTTCTTCGCCCGCGGCTGGCCGTTCGGCACCGCATCGGTGGCTGTGCTGTTCGGGGCGGCCACCACCTTGTCGGTGCGCCTGCCGCAGCTCACCGGCGCTGCGCCGCAATTACTGGAGCTGATCCCCTATGCGGTCACTCTGCTGGCCCTGGTCGCGGTCGGCGTCCGCACCACGCTGCGGCGCGGGCGGCATCGGGCGCAGCATTTTGGAACCTGAAGGACATGGCGCAATGACCCTCGATTTCAGCGGCAAGGTGGTGATCGTGACCGGAGCCGGCGACGGTATCGGGCGCGCGGCGGCGCAGGGGTTCGCCCGAGCCGGCGCCAAGCTGGTGGTCTGCCTCGACCTGCTGCGTGCCGACGAGACCGCCGCCGCCATCACGGCCAGCGGTGGCAGCGCGCTGGCGCACACCATGGACGTGCGCGACGCCGCCGGCTGGGCGGCGCTGGTCGAGCGCGTGGTCGGCGAGTGGGACACCATCGACGCGCTGGTCAACAACGCCGGCATCGCGATCCCTGGCGACACCGCGGTCGACATGGACGAGGATGGCTGGGACCGCATCATGGACGTCAACGCCAAGGGCGTGTGGCTCGGCATGAAGCACGTGCTGCCGGTGATGCTGCGCCAAGGCGCGGGCAAGATCTGCAACGTCGCCTCCACCGCGGCGCATATCGGCCTACGCGACGCCGCTGCCTATTGCGCCTCGAAGGGTGCGGTCCTGGCGCTGAGCCGGCAGGCCGGGGTGCAGTACGCGCCGCGCAACATCCAGATCAACTCGGTCTCGCCGGGCACCACCATGACCGGGCTGCAACGCGACGTGACCGAGGCGCAGCGGGCCGCGTTCTTGCCGCTGACCCCAATCGGCCGCTTCGCCGAGCCGCGCGAGGTCTCCGACGCGATCCTGTTCCTGTGCTCGTCCGGGTCGTCGTTCATCACCGGCGCCGACCTCGGCATCGACGGCGGCATGGTGGCGCTCTGACCGCGGCGGCGCCACTGTGGTCGCCGACGGCGACCGAACTGGCCCAAGGTTCGCAGCCGGCCGGTTCACGCCGAGCGACGCGCTGAGCTCGGTGCTGGAACGGCTGCAGACAGTCAACCCGGTTGTGAACGCGGTGGTGGCGCTCGACCGCAGCGACGCCACGGCAGCCGCCGCGCGCTCGACTGTGCGCTGGCGGGAGGGCGTGCGGGCCTCGGCGCTCGACGGCGTGCCGGTGAGTGTCAAGTACAACCTGTTTGTTACGGGAATGCGGGCGACCTGGGGCAGCCGCCTCCACGAGGGCCGGCTACCCGCCCAGGACGAACCGGCGGTGGTGCGGCTGCGGCGGGCCGGCTGCGTGCTGTTCAGCAAGACCAACGTCCCCGAGTTCACCGTGCAGGGCTTCACCAGCAACCTGCTGTTCGGAACGACGCGCAACCCGCACGCGCTCGACCGCACCCCTGGCGGCTCGACCGGAGACGGGGCCGCTGCGGTCGCGTCCGGCATGGGCCCGTTAGCGATCGGCACCGACAGCGGCGGCTCGCTCCGGCGCCCGGCAGCACATTGCGGCCTGTTCGCATTCAAGCCTTCAATCGGCCAGATCGCCCGCTACGGTCGCTTTCCGCCGATCCTGGGCGATTTCGAGGTGATCGGGGCCGTCGCCCGCTCCGTTCAGGATCTGCAGGCGACAGCAGCGATACTCGCCGGCCACGACCCTGCCGATCCGCGATCGCTGGCAGCCAAGGCGGCGTTGCCGGCATTCCCGGCCGCGCCGCGCGTGGCCTTCCTGCCGCGCATCGGTTCGCATCCGGTCGATCCCGGCATCGCGGCGGCTGCGGACCGGATGGCCCGCGCAATCGCGGCTGCGGGCTTGAGCATCAAGGCGATAGAGGTTCCCTACGACCCGGAAGCGGTCGCCAGTGCCTGGGACACGGTCGCCGGCAGCGGCCTTGCCTGGCACCTTGCGAAATCAGCGGGCTGGCAGGAGCAGGTGAACCCCAAAATCCGGGCGATGGCGGAGATAGGCGGCCAGCGAACGGCGTCTGACCTGCTTGACGCCTTGGCGGTCGCGGCGCAGGTCCGGCAAGCGGCGGCGGCGCTGTTCTCCCAGTTTGACCTGCTGCTTTGCCCGGCCGCGGCGGCGCTGGCCTGGGCGGCGGACGACATCTTTCCTGCTGAGATCGACGGCCGGCCGGTCGGGCCGCGAGGTTACGCAGTCTTCACCGGACGGATGAACGTCGCTGGGCTGCCGGCGGCGACGGTGCCGGTCGCCATGACACCGGACGATGGCGGCATCGGCGTGCAGTTCGTGGCCGCACACGGCCGCGACCATGACCTGCTCGCGTTCATCCAGACCTTGCCACTCCTATCCGGCATGTCCCCAGCCGCACTCGCGACGCTCAACCCACCGGCACCAACAGGAGAAGCACGGCCATGAACGTTCTGCTCACCGGCGCCGCCGGCCTGATCGGCATGGCGCTGCGGACCGCCCTAGCGGCGCGCGGGCACCGGGTCACGCCGATCGATATCACCCGCTTCGGGCGCGACGATCCCAGCCTACAACTGGTGCCGCTCGACAACGCGGCAGCGCTGGACACTCTGGTCCGACAAGCGGGCATCGAGGCGGTCGTGCATTGCGGCGCCATCTCCGGGCCGATGCTGGCCCGCGGAGAGCCGCTGCGAATGGTCGCTGCCAACGTTGACGCGACCGCGATGCTGCTTGATGTGGCGCGACGGCATGGCATGCGCCGCTTCGTGTTCTGCTCTTCGATCAGCGTCTACGGCGATGTCGGTTCGGCCACCATCACCGAGGCCACGCCGTTGCGCCCGACCTCCGTCTATGGCGCTACCAAGGTCGCCTGCGAGCAGCTGATCCGTGGCTTTGCGGCCGAGTACGGCTTGGACGGGGTAAGCCTGCGGATTGCCCGGGTGTATGGCCCCTATCGCCGCGCCAACTGCCACATCGATGCGATGATCCGCAACACAGCCCGAGGCGTCGAAACCGAGCTGCCGAACGACCCCGCTTTTGTTTACCACTACGTCTACGTCGACGACGTGGCCGGTGCCCTGGTTACACTCTTGGAAGCGCCGCGCCTGTCCGGTCGGGAATACAACGTTGGCTCCGGCCAGGTGCTGACCATGCCCGAAATCGTGCCGATTGCAGCTTCCGTGCTCCCCGGAATGCGCACCAAACTCGTTCCTGGTTCTGATGACGTGCCCGACCGGCAGACCCGGTTCGACGTTTCGGCCATCGCTCAGGATTATGCCTGGAAGCCGCGCCACGACCTGCGCAGCGGCATGGAAGTCTACCGGGCGATTCTGGACGCCGACCCCAGGGGCTACGCATGAGATCTTTCTCGCCTGCCGCGCCCTGACGTATGATGGCGCGCCCTCGTAATGGCGGGGAAGCGGGGCATGTCGATCGAGAAGCTGGGCCCGATCAGACCGCCCTGCGTGCTCCTACGACCATGCGTACGAGCGCCGACATCGTCATCAACCTCAAATTCAAGCAGCCGTACATCGTCCATCGCCTCAGAGCCTTGTGTGGACGACCCCTTCGACGCAAGCACAATCTGACGTTCGGCGCCGCGGTCGGGTGCAGTCATGTGTCCGGCCTACGTTTGCGGTTCTCATGACTGCTGGCCCTGATGCAATCCGCAGCCTGACTCCCAATCAGTTTGTCGCGCTTGTCGGGGCAAGACTCTAAACGGGTTCTGCCAAGCCCCGGGTTCGACCGGTTCGCTATCACGCCACCATCGCCCTCGCTACCCCGTCAGCCGCGGCGACCGCTGGCGGGGATCTTGTCACGCTTTACGCGGCGGCGGCTTGTTCCGCCGTCGGCCCGCGATAGGTTTCTCCCCTGACCAGCAGCGCCCAGGCGATGCGCGCCGTCTTGTTGGCCTGCGCCACCGCGGCCAGCTTGGCCGGGCGACGATCGAGCAGGCCCTTGAGCCAGCCCGCCTCCGCCATGGGCTTGGTCCGAGCATAGCGGATCACCGCGACCGCACCCAGCACCAGCAGGGGAGTGTCAAAAGCCTGGGGCGCTACGCTGCGAGCTGGATTGCCGGGTGGCCGAACCGCCCGTCCAGCACCGCGGCCCTGACCTGAAGCACACGATGGGCGCCTCGGGGCGACCAGCGCATCTGCTGGCGTTTGTTCATGCGGGCACTCACCAGCTGGTTGACGGTGCCTTCCGCGCGTGAGGTCGAGATCGGCTTGCCAGCCCGGTAGCGCTCGCCGTAGTCGATCAGAGCGCCCTCGTTGGTTTCGATATAGCTGTGCAGCTCCGCGCAACGCGCGACCAGGCGCTTCGCCCCCGCTCCCATTGCGGGG
>CAXSGE010000101.1:0-12017 GCA_964236715.1 uncultured Acetobacteraceae bacterium
TCTCCTCGTTAGGAGCTGTCCGAATTTATCTGTCTCACTCCGGGGGTTCACTCCACTCGCACGGGAGAACGGACAAGATGATTGCCGGACGGGAAAACGGACGGGGCAGCCTTGGCGAACGTCGGCTACGCGCGGGTGAGCACGCAGGACCAGAACCTTTCGCTCCAGCTCGACGCGCTGGCGGCTGCCGGATGCACTAAGGTGTTCGAGGACCGGGCGTCAGGCGCCCGCGCCGACCGCGCCGGGCTGCAAGCCGCGCTTGATTACGTGCGGGACGGTGAGGTGCTGGTCGTGTGGAAACTCGACCGGCTCGGGCGTTCGCTGCCCCACCTGATCGAGACTGTCACGGACCTGGCCAAGCGCGGCGTCGGGTTCCGGTCGCTGACGGAGGCCATTGACACCACCACGCCCGGCGGCCGGCTCGTGTTCCACATTTTCGGCGCCCTTGGCCAGTTTGAGCGCGACCTGATCCAGGAGCGGACCCGTGCAGGCTTGGCAGCGGCGGCGACGCGGGGCCGCAAGGGCGGACGCAAGCCGGTCATCACGGACGACAAGCTGAAGCGCGCCCGCGCCATGGCCGGCACGGGCCTGACCGTGCGCGAGATCGCAACACGGCTCAAGGTGGGGAAGACCGCGCTCTACGACGCGCTCAGGGCCGAGCCAGGCTGATTGCCTGTCCTCCGCCCGCCTTGGTGCCAGCCCAGGCAATTCCGGCGGTCGCTCTCGGCCAGGCTAAGACTGAGTAGTGTGCGCCATCAACCAACCGCTGAGGACCCCGATGGCCCGCACGCTCCTGACCAGCACCAACAATCCCCTCCGCATCGCCGAGCTGCCGGTAGGCTCGGTTGGGGGCCGGATCGGCATCACCTTCGCACCCGGCAAGCAGCAGCCAGGCGGCCTGACCGGCGCGCATCGGCGCGACCTGGGCGCCGACCTCGACGTCATCGCCGCCTGGAACGCGGCCGCTGTCGTCACCCTGGTCGAACCGCACGAGTTGGACAGCCTGGGCATTGCTGCCCTGGGTGCCGAGGTCCAGCGCCGGCACATGCAATGGCACCACTGGCCCATCCAGGACTACGGCGTGCCGGACGAGACGTTCGAGGCAGTCTGGCCCGCCCGCTCCGCCATGCTGCGCTCCCTGCTGGCCTGCGGCGGCCGGGTGCTGGTCCACTGCAAGGGCGGGCTGGGCCGGGCCGGCACGATCAGCGCCCGGCTGCTGGTCGAGGCCGGCATGACGCCTGACGACGCGATCCGTGCCGTCCGTGCCATGCGGCCCCATGCCATCGAGACTGGGCCACAGGAAGCGTGGGTCAGGGCCGGACGCGCCGTCCCCCCGGTTCCGCCCGCCCGTGACCGGGGTGCCGCGCGCGACCGAGCCGTGGGGGCGCTGCTCGGCCTGGCCGTGGGCGACGCAGTGGGAGCTGCCATCGAGTTCTCCCCCAAGCCGCGCTACGCCGTTCTGGACGACATGGCGCAGGGCGGGCCACACCGGCTGCGGCATGGCCAGTGGACCGACGACACCGCGATGGCCCTGGCCCTGGCCGACAGCCTGGCCCTGGCGCCGGGCCTGGACCCGGCCGACCTGATGCGGCGCTTTCTCGACTGGCGCGACACCGGCGCATACTCCTGCACCAGCACCTGCTTCGACATCGGCAATGCCACAAGCGCTGCGCTGGAGCAGTTCCGGCGCACAGGCGAGCCGCTGGCCGGCTCGGAGGACGCGGGTGCGTCCGGCAACGGCGCGCTGATGCGGCTCGCCCCCGTGGCCATCCGGCACTGGCGGGACCGCGACGCGCTGCAAGCGGTTGCTGCCGCGCAGACCCGCACCACGCACGGCTCGCCGGCGACGCTGGCCGCCTCGGCCGTGCTCGCGGACCTGCTGGCCGATGCCATCGCTGGCCTATCACTCCCCGAGGTGCTGGCCAGCCCGGCGGCGGGACGCATCGAGGGCGGCTGGTGCGGGTTGCACCGGGACGGCATTGAGGGATCGGGCTGGGTGGTGCAATCACTGCAGGCTGCGGTCTGGGCAGTGTCGCGCACAACGAACTTCCGCTCGGCCGTGCTGCTGGCGGCTAACCTCGGGGACGACGCGGACACCACTGCGGCCATCGCCGGGCAACTTGCAGGGGTGATCTACGGCGCCTCCGGCATCCCGGCAGAGTGGCTGGAGGCACTGGCCTGGCGTGGGCGCCTGGTCCACGCAGCTGGGCAGCTATTCGACGCGGGGTGGTCCGGGGCGGCACCTGTCTATGGGCAGGTCGAGGCGTTGCTGACCTCACAGCGTCCGTCGCTGGTATAAGCTCTGGAGCCTTGTGGCTTCTTCCAAACCTCATCGTCTGCGGCTAAACGACACCAAGAAGCTGGGAGTGAAGATTGCAGCCCTCGATCGATGAAATCCAGACCCTGTACAACGGCAAGTTCGCCACTCTCCTGCAAGGTACATGGTCCAACTGGCGGCGCGTCTACACCGACCAAGTAGAAGCCGTAGCCGCGGCCGACGAAGCAACCTGGATGACTTCCGACTTCCAACAGCGGCTGTGGGAGAACGGAGCCATCGCGAACATCGGGCGGGGGCAAGGGGTCACGGTGATCGGTGCCTACGCCGATGAACGCCTTGCCAAGGTGCTCTGGGAAGCGAAAGGCTCGCTCGAAGGACTGACAACGGAACAGCGTGGAGAACGGCTGCAGGCCCTCTACGACCAGGTTCTCTCGCTCGTGTACCCGCGCTACACACCCCGGCGGCCGAAGGCGCGCCTTGTCCGTCTTATGGCCGCAATGTTTCCCGAGAACATGACCTGCCTTATGGACGGTGGCCGAACCTGGGCGCTCCAGCGGACGCTGGGAGTTACTCGCCTGCCGGGCGACTTCATCGCTCAGAACCCGCCGCTGCGCGATTACATCCGGGAAGCGGTCGGCCCCGCGGCCACGGATGCCGAGAAGGCCGAGCACGCGACGTTCAGCTGGTTCCTTTGGGAGGAGTTTATCGACAGACCCGAAAAAGGGCCGGTACCGGTGTCACCTCACCACGACAAGGCCGATGCGCTGCCAGCTTTCTCGCTTCTACCCGCAAGCGCGCAGCGTCGCAGCCTTGCATGCGTCAAGGACAACGTCGGCCTGCTCGTGGCGATGCTCCGCGAGGCCGAGCAAGGTATCAGCCGGCCGGAGCTGATCCACGCGATCCTTGCCGAAGCACCCCAGCTAAATGCCAACTCGGCCAGCATCACGATCTCCCAGGCTATGGGCGGGCTCGGCCTACTTCGCCTTGATGGCGGCAGTTACCGGCCCACCGAGCGTGGACGTGACATGCTCGCCGTCCCCGATCCGGTGCAGGTCCTCCGTGGCCCACTGGTTGGGCGCGTGTTCGGCATGGGTCACTTGCTGCTCATGGTGCGGCGCGAGCCAGGCAAGCTGAGCACGACAGAGGCGGCCACACGCCTCATGCAGCTGGTCCCGACCTGGACATCCACGCAGCCGGGCACCTACGTCGTCACCTGGGCCAAGATCGCTGGGCTGGTGCAGCTCGAAGACACCGGGAGCGGCAGCAAGCTGGTGCTGACCGAGGACGGTGAGGATTACGCTGCTGCGCTGCCGGACGATTTCGAAAGCGTGTGGCTAATCCAGGAAACGGCATCGCTCCCGCCCGACACCGACCTATCTGTCGCCAAGGATGCAGCAACGTACGGTGCGGCCGACATCGTCGCCGAGGGATGTTTCCTTCCGATCAAGGAGATTGAAGCCGCGATTGCCCTTCTCCGGCGCAAGAAGAACCTGATCCTTCAGGGGCCACCCGGCACAGGAAAGACTTGGTTGGCGAAGCGGCTGGGCTACGCCCTCATGGGTGCCCGGGACCTTGAGCGTTTGGCCGCCGTGCAGTTCCAGCCATCACTGTCGTACGAGGACTTCGTGCGCGGCTGGCGCCCGGACGGCGATGGCGGCTTGCGGCTCGTCGATGGCGTCTTCCTCGACGCCGTTCGCGCCGCCCGCGACGATCCCGGGCGCCCCCACGTGTTGGTTATCGAGGAGATCAACCGTGGCAACCCGGCCCAGATCCTGGGCGAGATGTTGACACTGATCGAGGACAGCAAGCGCGGGCCTGAAGAAGCGCTGCGCCTGGCCTACCCCGCACATCCGGACGAGCGCGTCCACGTTCCGGACAACCTCCACATCATCGGCACCATGAACCTCGCCGACCGGTCGCTGGCGCTCGTAGACCTGGCACTGCGCCGTCGCTTCGCTTTCCTGTCGCTATCACCCCTCCTCAACGATGCCTGGCGGAGTTGGGGCCTGGCCCGCGGCTGTCCGGCTTCGCTGCTCGACACAATCAGGGAACGCTTCCAGGGCTTGAACGCCGCGATCGCCGAGGACAAGACCCTTGGGGAGCAGTTCCGGGTCGGGCACAGCTTCGTCACGCCCCCTAGCACTTCCGGGCAGTCCGACATCGACTGGGCGGAATGGTATCGCGACGTGGTGCGGGCTGAGGTGGCGCCGCTGCTGCGGGAATACTGGTACGACCGGCCGGACGAGGCAAAGAACCAGGTCGCCAAGCTCGAAATGGGCGTCTAGCGCATGATCCCTGCGCTGGAAGAAGCGCGCGAGGCAACCTGGCACAGCCACGTCGGCATCCCGGTGCGCAACCTCTGGATGCTGCTCGCCTACGCCTCTGACCTGGCGCGCTTCCTCGACCCGCTCGACGCCGCCACGGACGAGGACACCGAGCTTCCCGACATCCTGGCGCGCCTGCTGGCCACCGTGGTGGAGCGCCGGCTCCGCCGCAGCCTGTCACGAGGCTACCGCGCGCGCGAGGATACTCTGTCCAGGGTGCGGGGCCGCATCGACTGGTTGCGGACGGAAACAGGGCTCCTGCTGCAACGGGGGCAGGTCGCCTGCCGCTTCGAGGAACTGACGCACGACACGCCGCGCAATCGCCTGGTCCGTGCCGCGCTGGAAGCGATGCGGGACAGGGTCGCCGATCGCCGGGTCGCGTCCGATTGCGCGCGCCTTTCCCGGGACCTGCGCCAGGCCGGCGTGTCGGACGGCCGACCCTCGCGCGCCGAGATGTCACGCGACCAGGTTGCCCGGCATGACAATGACGACCGGGTCATGGTCCAGGTGGCCCAACTTGCACTGGACCTGGTGTTGCCGAGCCAGGCCGCGGGTGCCGGCAAGCTGACCCGGCTCGACCGCGATGAGCACCTGCTCCGACGCATCTTCGAGAAGGCCGTGGCCGGCCTTTACGGCCACGAGCTTCACGGCACGGATGGGTGGCGGGTACGGCCGCAGGCGGCGCTCCATTGGCAGAGGGGACCATCCACACCCGGCCTGGCGGCGTTGCTGCCATCCATGGCCGCGGACATCGTCCTTGAGCACGGGCCGTCGCGACGCATCGTGCTCGACACCAAGTTCACGAACATCGTCACCAGCCGCCGTTTCGGCGGCGTCGGGCTCAAGAGCGGGCACCTGTATCAGCTCTACGCTTACCTGCGCTCCCAAGCTGGAGCCGGTGACACCGCTGCGGACAACGCCGAAGGCATTCTCCTTTATCCCGCCCTCCACCATCGCGTGGACGAGGCCGTGATGATTCAGGGACACAGCTTCCGGTTCGTGACGGTAGACCTCGCGGCACCGAGCGCGAAGCTGCATTCAGAGCTTCTCGACGTCGTCAGGCTGAAGGCGCTCGCATCAGAGTCGATTTGACCTGTGTGGCGGCCCAACGCCCGCCGCGGGCGTCCAGCGGCACCGCGACATCGCGCAGGCTCTCTACGCTGTGGACAAGCACCGAAGCGGGATCTCGGCCGGCAGCAGACAGGCTGGTCGCCGATCAGCACGTGATAATCCGGTTTATCACGTGCAAAGGACGTGGTAGGAGTGAGTAGATGACCACGACCCCCGCCCTGCCCTCGCTGCCCGTCCCAACCGCCCGCCCCGGCCAGCTCGCCAGTCTGGCCGACCTTGCCGCGATCCCCGAGGAGGAGGTGTGGCTCGCCAGCCAGAAGAGCGCCCGCACTCGCTGCGCCTACCGGCTCGACGTGGCGCACTTCATGCGCACGCTCGGCATCACAGCGCCCGACCAGCTCCGCCAAGTGGACCACCGGGCGGTGATTGCGTGGGAGCGCATCATGCGCGAGCAGGAGGGCGCGGCGGCGTCCACGGTGCGCCGCCGGCTGTCCGCGCTGTCCAGCCTGTTCAAGCACCTGGTCCGGCATGCCAGCGCCGGCCGCAACCCCGTGGCGGATGTGACGCGGCCGAGCATCAACCGCGAGGAGGGCAGCACCGCCGCTTTCTCGAAGGCGCAGGCGCGCAAGTTGCTGGATGCCCCCTCCCCCGATACGCTGGCGGGTATGCGCGACCGGGCGATTCTCTCCGTGGGCTTGCAGGTGGGGCTGCGCCGGGCGGAGATCGCCGGCCTGAGCGTGGGCGACCTGCACCAGAACCGCGGTTATGACGCACTCCGGCTGACCCGCAAGGGTGGCAGGCGCGACGCCTTGGCGATCCACCCGCAGGCGGCGCAGCGCATCCGGGCGTACCTGGACCTGACTGGCCACGGCGACGACCTGGCCGGGCCGCTGTTCCGCCCCTTGCGCGGAAACGCCAAGGCGCACGACCCGGCCGGGCGGCTCGATCCCGACGCCATCGACCGGCTGGTGCGGAAGCACGCGGCCGGGATCGGCCTGCCCCGTGGTTACTCTGCCCACTCGATGCGGGCGACGTTCATCACCACGGCGCTTGAGAACGGCGCGCAGCTTGAGGACGTGCAGAAGGCAGCGGGGCACCGGGACCCCAGCACGACGAAGCTGTACGACCGCCGGGGCTACAACCCCGAGAGGGCGGCCAGCTTCTTCGCAAGCTACTGAAGCGTGGCCCAACCGATGAGCGACACAGCGTTCCAGTATCCGCCTGACCTATTTGCCTTGTTGGTGGACGTCATCCCTGCCCTGTGCAGGGCGAAGCAGGACGTCGTGCTGATGTTCCGGGGTGCGGGCGTGCCGGGAAGCATGACGGCAGACATCGAGACCCGGATCAAGCAGGACCGGGAGAGCGTTAAAAAGTATGAGATCGCGCGTACGATCCTGGCCCGCATGAATGAAGGTGGCGACCCGCTGCTTGCTCCACGCCGCGAACTTTTGAGGCGCATCACCGAGTTTGAAGACTTCAGCAGGTGCTACGAGAGCGACGTGATGAAAGGCGCGCGGCTTGGTCGCCGAGGTGCGCCGCGTGATCAACGTTAAAGACAGCTTCACCCGGATGAGCCAAGAGCGCGACCGAGAGGTTGACGCACGCCGCGCGGAGCAGTTGCAGAAGGCGAGCATCATTCGTGAGCGTCAGGCGAAGATCGACGGCGCGAAGAGGGAGCTGTTTGCGCTATTTGCAGAGACAAGCCCTCATCGCCGCGGTAAGGCGCTGGAGCCAGCTCTAAACGGCCTGTTTGGGGCTTACGACGTGCTCGTTGCGGAGGATTTTCGCCGCAAGGGTGGAGAGGGCGCCGTCGAGGAACAAATTGACGGCGTTATTGAGATTGACGCACAGATGTTTCTCGTTGAGATGAAGTGGTGGGAAGCTCCTTTGGGGCCAGCGGAAATATCACCTCACATCAGCAGGCTGATGTTGCGGAGTGGTGTCGGTGGCATATTCATTTCTAGCTCGGATTACACGCAGGCCGCGGTGAACACATGCCGGGACTTTCTACAGCAGAGAGTGCTTGTCCTTTGCACGCTGCGTGAAATCGTGGACGTTTTAAACCGAGACGCCGACTTGACCGCGATGCTGCGCGCCAAGATTCGAGCTGCCAAGCTTGATCGCAATCCGTTCAAGGAAGTGGCTTAGTGATGGCTAGGGATCGGCTCAAGAGCTGTCACGCATTTGACCATCCCGGTGATCGCTGGCCCGTTGCCGACGATCATCTACTAACGGCAGGTCGAGACACCTACTTAGCTGAGAGCGCCTTCGAGCGTGGCTTCCGTCTGCTGCGCGGCTACAAAAGGGCTGGCGACGTTCTGGTTCAACAGGCCTTATCTGATCGTGCAGATCGCGACAATCTGGTGTTCCCTGCCTTGTTTAATTATCGCCACTATGTTGAGCTGGCACTCAAGGCGATCATTGAAGATCATGGCGCGTTCGCGGGCGTGACGCTTGGAAAAAAAGATCACGGGCTGCAAGACCTATGGCGGATTTTCAACCAGATTGCAACAGAGTTCCAGAATGATCCTGCGGATCCCGCAGCACTCTCCGTAGGACGATGCGTTGCAGAGTTTGCTAAGATTGACGCAAACTCGACTACGTTCCGGTACGCCAGAACGCTCCGGGGGGATGTTTCTGTCCTGCCTGAGGGGCTTGATCTAGTAAACTTACACGACGTTATGAATGGCATCGAGAACTTCTTCGAATGCGTTGATCTTGACTTCCAGCACAAGGCAGACTGCACAGCAGAGCAGGCCCGCGACGATGGCTGGTAAGCCTTTCCCGCTCAGCGCCTTGGAAGGCATGGCGCTATGACCGAGAGCGACCTGTCCCCAGAGTTTTTCGCTATGCTGGAGCGCCGGCGGCAGCGAGCCAGAGAGGCCGCAGTAGAGGTGACGCTACCTCCCGAGCTTGCGAAGGTTCGGGAGTATGCCCGACGTGCTATCGCTCCGATAAAGCCAACAGATGCAAGTACCGAGGCAGAGCGAGACTTCCTGTTTACCGCCACACGAACGGACGCCAGCGACGACCTGCCACCTTACTATCTAGTATTCTTTCTCTTGGTCGATTTGCTGAACTTCAAGAACCTTGGTCGCTTTGAGAAGATTGCCTGGTCAGTGCCCATTGACTTCGAGGGGAGGGCTTATCTCATTGAGCATCGCAAGTTCGGCTTAGGCGTCTTCGCCCGTGGAAACGATGAGGAAAACTCAAGGCGCATCGTAGCGCTGATAAGAAAGGGCGTCAAAGTCGCGCAGCCATTCTTCAAGTGGATGGCTCAGGAGGCGATCCATGCTTCGAAGTTCAATGTCGTCAACAATGCCTCCTCGCTTTTTGCACGCTACCTCTATATGCAGGAAATGTATCTCTCGGCAACAGAAAAGCTAAAAGCGATGGAGGCGCAGTACGAGGAAAACATTCAGCAACGTGAATTTACTCTATGGCGTCGCTCGTCAAGCGGCAACTCCATGTCGCTGAGCACCACGCTTGGGTTGTCACATCCCCGCGAGTGGAGTGCCTTGTCAAAGCAGGCCAGTTGGCTTGCTCTTGGAGCGGTGGACGCGTTCTTCAGCTGGACAGAACATATCTTCATCCATCTGGCTATTCTGCAATCCAGGGTCACCACTGGGGAGCAAATCGCGCAGCTCGTGGGTGCCGAGTGGAATGCTAAATATAAAGTCGCCCTCGATATCGCGGATCGGGACAGTAAGCTCCATCTGGATAAAATGGTAGTGATCCGGCAGCAGCTTAGAAACTTCGTGGCACATGGCGCTTTTGGCAAGGAAGGTGAGGCTTTCCACTTCCATTCAAAAGTGGGTGCTGTCCCAGTTGTTTTCGAACCGCAATCCAAGGGCAAATTCTCCTTGAACGAGAAGCTGGGATTTGATGATCGGGAGACCTTGGTACTTATCAATGCTTTCATCGCACATCTTTGGTCAGGTAAACGGGAGCCAGCACGCATCTATGTACAAGAGAGTGATCTCCCTCTCATTCTCACCATGGCCAGCGACGGAAGGTATGCAGAAGCGATGAAATCTGTTCAGGCGATGGACGAACTCATCAATCATCTTTTAGAACTGTACGACGCTCACTCTAACATGGACTGGTAACCTCTGAACTATACCGCTTCGACTGTTGCGTTCCTAAACCGTGGTTTCAGATCATAACAGACCCGGCCTAAGAAGCGAGACGTGCCTGGTTCAACGCCAGCAAGCGGCTGAGTACGTCCGCATCGGACAGGTCCGGCGGCCAGCCGTAGGCAGCGGCAACGGCATCGTCCAACGTGCGATGTAGGCCGTCCAGCCAAGCACCGGTTGGGGTGCCGCGCATATTGTACAAAGCCGTGAGCGTGCGGGTGCGGAGCGTAGCGGCGGCAGGAGCACCGCGGGGCAGCAGCCGGTCGGGAAAGCCCGGCACCACCTCCGGCATGGGCGTGACCAGCTCGGGCGGGTTCAGCCAGCGGTCCCGAAACGCCACCAGCGCTCCCGCTGCCTCCGCGATTGCCTGGGCGTGCGGATTATCCGCGTACGACGCGGCGGGACGGTCGGGTGTCATGCCGGGCGGGAAGGGGAAGGTCTCAAAGCATATAGTCGCATTGTATGTAGGATCGTTGCCGACTCCATGCCATGACGCCGTGGCAAGCGACCAGATCTCATGCTGCCGCGAATGAAGCAGCCCGAAAAAGGTGTCGTCGTCCCGTGCAAACGCGAACAGCCGCGCATCCGGCAGCGTCGGTGGCACTAGCCATGAAAATGTCCGGTGCTTCGCCACCCGAGGCGTCACGATGAACCGGGATAGCCCTTTGAGCGCCCGGTGCATTCCCTGCCGTGCTTCGACATGGCGCCACCACCCCCGGGCATATGCCTCCCGCTTGTTCGTGGCCCGCGCCGGTCGGACGTTCTGGGCCACATGGGCGTAGGGTTCGGCGTAGTACGCCGCCTCCGCCTCCGTCATCGTCCAACCGAAGTCGATGATCCAGGTGTCGGACGGCCGCCGGGTCACATCCATGCCGTTCGCCCAGGGGCGCAGTACGTCCGCATTGGTGCGGCCGTTAGGATTGCTGGGCAGCAGGAGCCACCGCCGGGCCAGGTCGCCCGGCACGTCGAAGGCGCCGCCCTTAGTGTCGCCCATGAACGCCATGCCCGCGTTCTTCACCAGCTTGCGCGCCGTCGTCAGGTTCGCCGCCCCTGCGGTCAGGTCCGCATGGACCGCCGGCACCACCACCCCGTCTAGCCTGGCCACCGCCGCCCGGTCCTGCCCCCAGCACACCAGCGACACCCGCACCGCCGCGCCGTCCAGCGTCCACGGCTCGTCGCCCCAGGCGTCGGTGATCGCGCCCGCCTGCGCCTGCGGCTCCAGCACCCGGCGGTTGGCGCCGCCGCGGATGCTGTTGGTCGCCACCAGCCCGGCCCGCGCCGCCGCCCCGGCCTCGATGGCCGCCTGCGCCCGGGCGAACCAGTAGCAAACCAAGTCCGCCTCCGCCGGCACCTGCCCGGCATAGGCATGGAACAGCCGGGCGCAGTAGCCGTCCCCCAGCACCGAGCGCAGCCGCTTGCCGCCCAGGAACGGCGGGTTGCCCACGATGGCGTCCGCCGCCGGCCAGGGCGCCAGCGCCGCGGACCCGGCATCATCGCAGGCCAGCAGCGCATCCCGGCAGGCGATGGTGTCCAGCGTCCGCAGCACCGGGTCGGACGGGGCGGGGTAGCCGTGCCGCCGCGCCCACTGGATGTGCCCGATCCAGACCGACACCCGCGCCAGCTCCGCCGCATACGGGTTCACCTCCAGCCCCAGCACCGCCTCCGGCCCCACCTGCGGGAACTCGCGCTGCAGGCCCAGCGCCTCCGCCTCCACCATCGCCTGGTGCTCTAGGTCCTTGAGCGCCAGCAGGGCGAGGTAGAGGAAGTTGCCGGACCCGCAGGCCGGGTCCAGCACCCGGAAGGCGCGCAGCCGGTCCAGGAAGCCGCGCAACAGCGCCGCCGCCCGGCCCGGCGCCGCGCGCCTGGCCTTGGCGGAGGCCGCCGGGTCGGCAGCCGCCGCCAGCGCCGCCGCGATCTCCTCCCGCGTCCCGGCCCACTCCGCCAGCAGCGGCCGGCGCACCACGGGGTCGATCAGCCGCTCGATCATCTCGCGCGCCGTGTAGTGCGCGCCCAACTGGCTGCGCTTGCCGGGGTCCAGGCCGCGCTCGAACAGGGTGCCCAGGATGGAGGGGTCCACCTCCGCCCAGTCCAACGCCGCCGCGCGCTGCACCAGGTCGATGTCGGCGGCCGTCAGCGGCAGGGCGCCGTCATCATCGAACAGGCCGCCGTTGAACCAGGCGACGGGGGTGAAGTCCACCTCGCCGCCCC
>CAXSGE010000102.1:0-11961 GCA_964236715.1 uncultured Acetobacteraceae bacterium
GAACACCATCCTCATCACCGGGTGCTCGTCCGGTTTCGGCCTTGAGACGGCGCGCACCTTCCTTGACCGCGACTGGACGGTCATCGCCACGATGCGCACGCCCCGCGAGGACGTGCTGCCCCGTTCCGACCGGCTCCGGCTCCTGCCGCTCGACGTCGCCGATGCGAACAGCATCATGCATGCCGTGGACGCAGCCGGGCCGATCGACGTTCTGGTGAACAACGCGGGCGTCGGCCTGCTCAATGCGTTGGAAGGCGTGTCGATGAATATGGCTCGCGAGGTATTCGAGACGAACACGCTCGGCACCATCGCCATGACCAAGGCGGTGCTGCCGCAGTTCAGGGAGCGGCGCTCAGGCGTGGTCGTCAACGTGACGTCGAGCGTGACCATGCGGCCGCTTTCCCTGCTCTCGGTCTACACAGCCAGCAAGGCCGCGGTGAACGCCTTCACCGAGTCGTTGGCGCTGGAGCTGGAATCCTTCGGCGTGCGCATGCGGCTGGTCCTTCCGGGCGCGGCGCCCGAGACGTCGTTCGGCGACAACGCGCGCGCCCGCATGGGGATGGATGTTCCTCAGGCCTATGCCGGCTTGGCAGCGCAAGTCTTCGCCGGGTTCAAACAGACGACGCAGTTCACCCAGGCGCAGGACGTGGCGGAGGCGGTGTGGCGTGCGGCGACTGATCCGTCCTGCCCGATGCGGCTGCCCGCCGGCGCAGACGCGGTTGCGTGGGCCGAGGCGGCTGAGCGCGCGTGATGCCAAGAGGCGGATGCAGAACAATGGTCAGCGTCCGGCACCGTTAGAACTTGCCTGCACGTGTCCGGCCGATCTTGGCCCAGTAGGATCTGATCCAGGCAGTCCCTGTGGTGCCCGGTGCTGCGCCTGGCTGTCCGTCAAACCAACCCGATACCGTTGGCGAATTCGGCAGCCTGGTGCGGGCAGCGGCGTTGGGTAGGGTTTCCCTCCGGAGGCCGGTCCATGTCGCTCCACCCGCAGCCATCTATCCCGCCTGTGCCCGACGACACGGCCCGTGTCGCACGGGCTGCGTTCCGGCGCGGCAACCCTTGCCTACTGCTGCGTGACCAGCTCGGCGCCGTGTTCGACGACGCAGGCTTTGCCGACCTCTACCCCAAGCGCGGCCAGCCGGCCTATGCGCCCTGGCGTCTGGCCCTTGTCACGCTGTTGCAGTTCCGCGAGGGGCTGAGCGACCGGCAGGCGGCTGAGGCGGTCCAGGCGCGCATTGACTGGAATTACCTGCTCGCCCTCGACCTGGCCGACCCTGGCTTCGACCACAGCGTGCTGTGCGAGTTCCGCGGCAGGCTGTTGGGTGGGGACGCCACCGAGCGCCTGCTGGCCCGCGTGCTGGACGCGGCACGCGAGGGCGGCTTGCTCAAGGCGCGCGGACGGCAGCGCACCGACAGCACGCACGTCCTCGCCGCCGTGCGCGAGTTGAACCGGATCGAGCTGCTGGCCGAGACGCTACGCGCCGCGCTGAACACGATCCCCGTTGCTGCACCCGACTGGCTGCGCGCCGTGGCACATTCTGACTGGCACGAGCGCTACGGTCGGCGGATTGAGGACAGGCGCTTGCCGGAAACTGGCCCCAAGCGCGACGCCTATGTCGTCCAGGTTGGCACCGACGGCTATCAACTGCTCGACGCCCTGGCCGGCCAGGGCGTGCCAGCAGGGGTTGCCGCGCTGCCGGCGGTCGCCGTGCTGCGCCGCGTGTGGGCGCGGCACTTCGAGAGAGACGAGGGAGGGCGGAACGGGGGCGGGCAGGATGGCGGGGCGCCACCCAACGTCCGCTTGCAGCGTGTGGAGGGCCGGGGTCCCGGCGACCGGATCGAGCCCCCCTACGACGTGGACGCGCGATACCGGTCCAAGTCCAACATGAACTGGACAGGCTACATGGTCCATCTGACAGAAACCTGCGACGCGGGCACTCCGCACCTTGTCCTGCACGCCGACACGACGCCGGCCAACGTGCACGAAGCCATGCGCGTCGAGGCGATCCACGCGGCGCTGGCGGCGAAAGGTCTAGTCCCGTCCGAGCATCTGGTGGACTCAGCCTACATCAGCGCCGACCACCTCATCCGTGCGCGGGAGCAGCACGGCATTGACCTGGTCGGCCCGGGGCGGTCCCCGACCGGCTGGCAGGCTCGCACCAAGGGTGCGTTCGACACAAGCGACTTCGCCATCGATTGGGAAGGCGAGGTGGCCCGCTGTCCCGAAGGCCGGACCAGCACGAGTTGGCGCGGCTACCACGACAAGGCAACCGGCCCTTACGTCCGCGCCCGGTTCAGCGCAGCCAACTGCAACCCTTGCCCCTCCAGGGCGCGCTGCACGCGCGGGCGTGACCAGGGCCGTCAGTTGACGCTGCCGGCGCGCGAGCAGCATGAGGCGCTTGCAGTTGCACGGACGCGCCACAAGACCGAAGCGGGACGGGCCTTGCATGCGCAGCGCCAAGGCATCGAGGGAACGATCTCGCAGGGCGTGCGCAGCTTCGGGCTGCGGCGTGCCCGCTATCGCGGGCTGGCCAAGACGGGCCTGCAAAGCGTCGTCACGGCCGCGGCCATCAACCTCGACCGCCTCGCAGCATGGCTCGCCAAACGCCCGCTCGCACCCACACGAGTTTCACGGTTCGCCGCAATGGCCGCCTAACCGCAGAATTCGCCAACGGTATCCCAACCCTGACGGACAGCGCCGGGCGTGGGCTGTACCACTTCGTCTGGGGGTCGGGGTCGTTTGACGAAGTCGTACACCAAACAACAATCTCGTTCTGCTCCACTCGCCTTCGGCGTCATACCTGGGGGTCTGATAGTAGAGGAACCGAAACTACAGTTCAGCGAGCTAAAGGCCCACAACGACGCCTGCTGCTGCTAGTGTCCGGTCCCGGTCCCGACGAGCCTCATGTTCACCTTTGGCTCAACCCGAGCTGCCTGCCGATCAGCCGGTCCACGACGCGGCTCGGCAGCGTCATCGGCACGGTCCAGTTCAGCAGCTTGCGCGGCACCGGCGCGTAGCGTGCCCGGGGCTTGGCAACCGTGAGGGCCGTCCTCACGACCTCGCCGATGCGCTCAGGCGCCAGCCCTTTGCGTCCGTCCTTCAGCAGGTAGTCGGTGAACGCCCGGAAAGGCCGCTCCCATATCGTGCCAGCCAGGTGATCGGACGAGGCTGCTTCCGTCTTGTCCCAAATTGGCGTCGCAACGGAACCGGGTCCGATGATGACCACGTCGACGCCGACCAGCCGCAGCTCCCGGCGAAGGCTTTCGGAAAAACCCTCCACGCCATGCTTCGCCGCGGCGTAGGCGCCCAGGAACGGCGGCCCGATCTTGCCGCCGACCGAGCTGATGTTGACGATCCGCCCCTTTGGTCCCGCAAGGGCCGGGTCTGCGCCAAGCAGCGGCGCGAACGCCCGTGTGACCGCGAACATCCCGACCAGGTTGACCTCGATCTGCTTGCGGAAGTCGGCGACGGTCTGAACAAGCAACGGGTCGGATAAGGCGATGCCGGCGTTGTTCACCAATCCGTCCAGGGTGTGGCCGGCCAAGCCTGCCCGGACCGCGACGGACGCCGCGATGATGGCATCATCGTCCTCGACGTCGAAGATGAGCGGGGTGAACGCCTGGCCAAGCTCGGCCTGGAGGGCCTGCGCGTCCGCCTCCCTCCGCACGCTGCCGAACACGCGCCAGCCGGCTTTGACCATCACGGATGCGATGCCCCTGCCGATGCCAGTCGAAACACCAGTCACAACCACGTTCTTCATGACGAAATCCTCAGTAATGCCTCTTGCGACTTGGCCGAGCTAAGCGAGCACCTTGGCAGGCGTTGACGTTTTAAGAAGCGGGCAGGCGACGCCGCCGATCCGCTCCAGCTCCTCCCAGAGGCGTCGCCCCGCTGCCGCGTCGTGCGCGAACGGAGCGGTTTCCGCCTCGACCGGGTGGCCGCGCAGCTTGAACAGTCCGCCAGGGCCGTAATAGGCCCCTGGCTTGGTATCAGGCGCAGTGGCGGCGCGCAGCGTCGGCTCGGCACCTGCCGCGGCACTCTGAAGCATTGGGCGCATCGCCCAGGTGATCACCCTCATGTACAGCGAGGTGTCAACCGCCAGGTTGGTGCGCGATGCGCCGGGGTGCGAGGCGGCGGCCAGCAACCGGTTACCTGCGCGACGTTGAAGCTCACGGGTGAACAGGATGTTGGCGAGCTTGGTCTTGGCATAGGCCCGCGTCGGGCGGTAGCCATGCTCCGACTCCAGATCCTCGATTGGCACCGGGCCGCCTATGGTGTGCGCGTAGGACGAAACGGTCACCACGCGCGGCACGGGCGCTTCCAAGATGCGCGGCAGCAGCAGCCCGGTCAGCACGAACGGCCCGAGCACGTTGGTGGCGAACTGCAACTCGTGGCCGTCCGGGCTGACGCGCCGCTCAGGCAGCGCCATCACGCCGGCGTTGTTGATGAGCAGGTCGATGGGGCGCGTGTCGGCGAGTTCGGCCGCCGCGAAGGCGCGTACCGAAGCAAGCCGCGCAAGGTCCAGCACACCGGTTCGGATGCGGGCGGCTGGCGCCGCGGCGCGAATGCGGTCGGCAGCCGCCGCGGCCTTGCCTGCGTCACGCGACGCGACCGTCACCTCGGCCCCCGCGCGGGCCAGCTCCAGCGCGGTGTGCCAGCCGATGCCGCTGTTCGCGCCCGTCACAATCGCGCGCTTGCCGGTCAGGTCAGGGATGTCGCGGGTTGTCCATGGATTTGTCATGGCAGGACACATGGGCGACATTGTTTCCGGCTGCAATCAGGTACCATTTGGTAACAAGGCAGGCGAGGGATGACCAGAATGATGGGCAAGCCGGACCGCGACGGGGAGGACGACCTGTGCGCGGCGTTGTCCCCAGAAGAGCAGGCGTTGACGCGCGACGTGCTCGCCCGCATGGTTGACAAGTGGGGGCTTTGGATACTGACCGAGCTGTCCCAAAATGGACCGCTGCGGTTCTCGCGGCTGCTGGAGCGCGTCGGCCGGATCAGCCAGAAATCCCTGAGCGCGACGCTGCGCCAGCTTGAGCGCGACGGCTTAGTCACCCGGACGATGGTCGTGCAGGTGCCTATCAGGGTCGATTACGCCGCAACCCCGCTTGGCCGGTCGCTGATCGACCATGTTCACCCTTTATGGCTATGGGCTATCGAGCGATTGCCCGACTTCATCGCGGCGCGCGCCGCCTACGATGCGAGGACGGGCTAGCAGCGGCATCGTAAGCTGGACGGCTGGCTGAAGGCTGCAACCCCCGCCGCGCACCCACAGCAAGGATAGACGAATGGCAAGCATCCTTCTCGTGGGGGCGACGGGCCTTGTCGGGCGGCATGTCCTGGAACGGGCGTTGGCCGACAGGCGGATCACTCGCGTCGTGGCGCCCACGCGCAGTCCGCTTCCCGGCCACCCGAAGCTGGTCAACCCGCTCGTGGACTTCGCAAG
Source organism: uncultured Acetobacteraceae bacterium (assembly GCA_964236715.1). Classification (GTDB taxonomy): domain Bacteria; phylum Pseudomonadota; class Alphaproteobacteria; order Acetobacterales; family Acetobacteraceae; genus CAHJXG01. The sequence goes on from CAXSGE010000102.1 coordinate 5,454, forward strand.
CCTGCCCGGGGATGCCGATTGGTGGTCGGTGGACGGAGCGGTCTGCGCGCTTGGGACCACGCGCGTCAAGGCGAGTTCGGCCGCCCTGGCGTATGTGGCAGCGATCCGGACCGTTGACCACGACTACCCGCTTGCGGTCGCCCGGCTGGTCCGGAGCCGCGGCGCGGCGCGGTTCGCCCTCACGTCCACCATGGGGGCCGACGCCGGGTCGCGGTTCATCTACACGCGCACGAAGGGGGAGCTGGAGGAGCGCCTGCGGGAGCTGCACTTCCCATCGCTCACGCTGGTGCGCCCCGGGCTGATCGGCGGGCAGCGCGACGAGACCCGGGCGGCCGAGCGCATTGCCGGCGCGATCCTGGGCACGCTGGCACTGCTGCTGCCACGCCGCTTCCGCATCAGCCCCGCCGCGCGGATCGCGGAGGTGCTCACCGACGCGGCCGTCGCGGGCGCCCCTGGCTGCCAGGTTGTTGACGCAGGCAGCCTAGCCGAACCTTGACTGTAAGTAGGTGCCATGGACGCTGCCGTTCTCTCTGCCGCTTCTGCGCTTGCCGGGTCGTTGATCGGCGCCGCGTCGTCGGTCGTGACCACCTGGCTCACCCAGCGGGGCCAGGTTCGCGCCCAGTCGCGCTCGCAGCACATCGCCAAGCGCGAGTTGCTCTACACGGAGTTCATCGGCGAGGTGGCCGAGCGTCTGACGGACGGCCTGAGCCGCAATGCCGAAAGTCTTGAGGTGGTCGTGTGGCTTTACGCAGCGGTGGGCAAAATGCGCGTGAGGTGGTCACGGCCGCCGAGGCCCTGGTCAACCTCGTCGTCGCAACCTACGCCGGCCCGAACCAGACTTTTGACGAACTGCGGGCCGTAGCCCTATGCGCCACGTCCGACCCGATGGTTGCATTCGGCGAAGCGTGCCGGACGGAGCTAGCCGCGATGTAGGACTGACGCCCGCCAAGGTTCTCGGATGATCCCGAGTTCCATAGCTGGGTCATCATGGGATATGCAGCCTGACTTCTCCACACGGGCCGCCACCGATGTTGCTTAGTGTCCGTCAAACCAACCCAGGCGGACAGCCGACGCGTGCCGGGGCTGAAACCGGCCGCCTCAGGAGCCTGCGGTTGTTTCGCCGCAGCCTTGGTGGCGCGTCGATTCCGCTCCCAGCGCACGGCGGTAGGCAGTGGGCGTCGTGCCGGCAGCGCGCGCGAACCGGTCCCGTAGCACCGTGGCCGACCCAAAGCCGGACCGGGCTGCCACCTGCTCCACGGACAGGTCCGTTGTTTCCAGCAGCAGTTGCGCGCGCCGCACGCGGGCGGCCAGGAGCCATTGCAGAAGCGTCGTGCCGACCTGCTGGCGGAAGTGGCGGCCCAGGGTGCGCGGTGCCATGGCCGCTTGGCGCGCGACCGCCTCCATGTCCAACGGCCGGTGCAGGTTCTGCGACAGCCAGTGCAGTAGCGGCTGGAGGCTGGCCGCCGACGCGGGAGGCGGGTAGACGATGAACTGCGCCTGCCCGCCGTCGCGTTCCAGCGGCATCACCGCCAGCCGAGCCGCCTGCGCCGCCGCGGCCGGTCCGTAGTCGCGCCGCACCATGTGCAGGCACAGGTCCAGCCCGGCCGCAGCACCCGCCGAGGTCAGCACCTGTCCGTTGTCCACGAACAGCACTCCGGGATCGACGGCGACCGCGAGGTGACGTTCCGCCAGCAGCCCCGCCGCGGCCCAGTGCGTCGTCGCGCGCAAGCCGTCGAGTAACCCCGTGGCCGCCAGCACAAAGGCGCCGGTGCAGATGGAGGCAATCCGGGCGCCGCGGCCCGCCGCGTCCCGAATGGTGGACAGCACGGCAGGCGGGATGGGCGCCGTGGGGTCGGCGATGCCGGGCAGCACCACAGTCTGCACGCCGGCAACGTCCGCCAGGCCGTAAGGCGCGCGCAGGTCGAAGGCCCCGGCCTTCACCGTCCTGGCCGTGCCGCACACCTTGACACTGTACGGCTCGGGAACGCCCGGCACCGCCACGCGACCGAACACCTCGCATGGCGTGGCCAGGTCGAACGGCACGACGCCGTGGTAGGCGATAACGGCGACGGTATGCACAGTTGTCTCTCCTTCTGGACTCTCGGATTGGCCGGATATCTACGAAAGTAGGCATCTTCGCCACTCACGGCGACTACGGGGCATGTCGTAACCATGTGTCCATGCGGCAGCCTCCAACTTCCGACGCCACGCGCAGCACGTCGCGACCCCAAACGGCCGGTTGGCGTGCAGGCTTTGGAGGCTGGCGAACCGCCGCGGGCGCCGCCACCGGCGTAGCGTTTGGGTCCACGCCGTTCTTCTCGGCGGCCTGGGCGTTGCTGGGCGCATCCTGGGCGGACGCCTTCGGCTGGTCGGCCCGCGAACAGGCCACCGGTGCGACGCTGTTCCTCGCGACACAGACGGTGGCGTTCCCGGTGTGCGGCTGGCTGCTCGATCGCCTGGGCACGCGCCGGGTCGCCTGCCCCAGCATCGCGCTGTTCGGCATCCTGCTGATTGGGTTGAGCCGGATGGGCGGCTCGCTCCCCGCCTTCTACGCGCTGGTCGCCCTGTTGGGCCTGACAAGTGCTGCCACCAACTTCGTCGCCTACGCCCGTCCCGTTTCGACCTGGTTCGACCGGCGCCGCGGCCTGGCGATCGGGCTGGTGGCAAGTTCGCAGGCGGTTGGCCTCATGGCCATCCCGCTGCTGACGCGCCGCCTTGCGAGGGTCGCGGGCTGGCCAGGCCCCTTGCTCGCGCTGGGCTGCTTCGAGTTGCTGGTTTGTCTGCCGGCCGTATGGCTGCTGGTGAGAGAGCGGCCCGGCACGCTGGACGCTGCGCCGCGCGTGGGGGACTGGCGCACCCCATCCCGGGCCGGTCTCCTCCGCAGCCCGGTGTTCTGGCGTATCCTCGCCTGTATCTCATTCGAGGGCATGGCGATCTATGCCATCCTACCCAACACCGTAGTCATCCTGAGCCAAACGGCCGGCCTTGGCCTCGACGACATCGCGGGCGTCGTGAGCTTGGCCGGCGCTGCGTTCCTCGTGGGCCGGGTCGGGTTCGGCGTTCTCCTAGACCGGATGCAGGCGCGCCGGCTATTCCCTCTGCTGGTCGGCCTGCTTGCGTGCGGGGTCCTGCTGTATGCGTTTGCTGGGTCCCTGAACGGCGTCCGCGCCGGTGCGATCCTGCTCGGGGCGGCCGGGGGTGGGCAGACGGACTTGATGCCCTACGTGGCCGGTCGCTACTTCGGCACTCGGTCGGTGTCCACCGTGTTCGGCATCCTGCTGCTCGGCTTCTTCGCCAGTGCTGCGGCCGGTCCCGTCCTGTTCGTGTCCGTGGCGGGCGCGCTCGGCACGGCGGGCGCGCTGGTGGCGCTGGCGGCCCTGCAGGTCGTCCCCGCCGCCGTGTTTGCCACCTTGCCCGACTATCCGCGACCCGACCCGGCCTAGCACTATTGATTGATTAGGAGTCATCCCGTGATCGTGCAGATCATCCTGTTCGACGGCTTCGACCTACTGGACGCCATTGCGCCCTATGAGGTGCTCACTGCGGCTGGGATGCAGTCCGGCGGCGGGGTGGACGTGGAGTTCGTATCCGCTGCAGGCGCCCGCGCGGTGCCGAGCGGTCCCTGCGGCCTGCCGATCCCGGCAACCGGCCGGCCCGACCTGGATCGGGCCGGCATCATCCTGATCCCGGGTGCGGCGGGACCGACGGAGGGCGACGGCCCCGGCACTATCCCAGCAATCCTGGCGCGTGAGGCAAGAGGCGAGCTGCCCGGCATCGCAGCCGCGGCGCTGTCCAGGCCGGGCGTCACGGTCACGACGGTCTGCGGCGGCTCGTTGATCCTGGCCATGGCCGGCCTGCTGAAGGAACGCCCGGCGGTGACCCACCACATGGGCATGGCGCTGCTGGAAATGACCGGGGCGGTCCCAGTCAAGGCGCGGGTGGTCGATGACGGCAACCTCGTTACCGGCGGCGGCGTCACGTCCGGGCTCGACGTGGCTCTGCACCTAGTCGAGCGAACGCTCGGGCCGCGCGTCGCCCATGCCGTCGAAACCCTGTTCGAGCACGAGCGGCGTGGCACGGTTTGGCGCAGCCAGGGCATCGCGCCAGTCGGAGCCGGGCAGCCGGTGGCCGCGGACCCCGTTCCCGAGGTAGGCAGCCCCTCAGCCAGGGCCGCGCAGCCCGGCGTCACAGGGCGCTGAGACGTTGTCATCGCAACACCCGTGGGCAAGCAGTCCGTCATCTATGACATCTCCGTCGCGGAGGGTGCCATGACCGGAACCGCGACGCAGGGCACCGAGGTCACGCCCCTGATCGACCTTGCTGCCAGCGGCAACCGGTTCACCTGGCTGCAGCATGTGACAAGGCCGATGAAGCTGACGCTGCGGTTCGACGTCGCCATCGACGGCAGCACCATGACAGGCACTGCAAAGGCGGGCGTGCTGCCAGCCTCCAAGCTCGCCGGCATGCGCCTGCATGGAGCTGCCGCAGCTGCCTGAGTCGCGCCAAGTGGCCCGCTGGCAGCATCCGTGCGAAGGTTTACGGCAAGAGCCTGAGCGGCGCTGTACGGATCGGCCCTGTCCAGCAAACAAACCCCAGGCGGGCACCCACGCTCTGTCCGTCAACTTTCAGGCCGCTAACGGCAAGGCGGACACTTTGATTGCCGGATGAGAAGACGGCCACACATCCTTGGCAAAGGTCAGCTAGGCACACCTGCGCCGTCAAGTCATGGCTCGTGACAGAGGTGTTGTGTTGAGACCACCTAATAAGGGGTTGGGCTGAAGTTCGGACTCGCGGCCGGCTTCTCCTGTGCCTGTCGCAACTGCGCTGCTTCGACGCCATGCCGTGCCAGATCAGCAGTTTGGTCCCGCATCTTTTCCAGGAATGCCTCAACCTCCTGGCCGATTTCGGTAACGGCTTCGCCGTTGCGCGCCAACGCCTCACCCAACGCATCAATCTTCTGGTGCAGCACGGCACGCACGCCTTGCTCCCGCAGCTTCGCGCGGGCTTCGGCGCCGTGCCTTCTTCCCTTAGCCTGCTGTGACTGCAGCCGATGTTCGTCATGCATGAACCCTTCCGCCGCCTCCTGGCGCCGGCGGCGTCCACCGTCCACCAAATCCATCCCGAGCGCTTTGTAAGGCTTGCGGCTCATATCCCCGGCAACCTGGTCCCAAAGGTGCTCGGACGTGACCGGACTGGCATCGCCCAACGCCCGACTGTGCCTGACCGCCTCAAAGACCGCGGCTTCGGAGATGATCGTATAGACCTGGCTGACATGCCTGGACTCCGCCACATATGCCTTGAAGGCCGTAATGCCTGCCGTGCCTCTCGGCAGTGCGTTGATGTGTTCGCCCGAGGTAATGGGCGTTGGTGCATGGATGCCCAGGTAGCCGACCCCTATTGGGGCAGGTATGTTCCTTCCATGCCATTCAAGCACAACGCCGCCCGCCGCCATCGCATACCGCGCGCCTGTCACCGCGTCACGAACTGGCCGGCATACGAGGCTGGCCTGCGCCGGCGCGGCGACCTCACGCTTTGGCTGGACGAGGCGGCGCTGGCAGGCTGGGCGGCGCCGAAGCGGGGCAGCCCCGGCGGGCAGCCACGGTATTCCGACCTGGCCATTGAACTCGTGCTGACGCTGCGCCTCGTGTTCCGCCTGGCCCTGCGTCAGGCAGAGGCGTTCACGTCCAGCGTGCTGCACCTGCTCGGGCTTGGGCTGACGGTGCTGGACCACACGACATTGAGCCGCCGCGGTCGGGCGTTCGCAGGACGCCAGCCGCGTGTCCAGGCCAGTGCTGGCCCGATCCACCTGATGCTGGACAGCACGGGCCTGAAGCTGTTCGGGCAAGGCGAGTGGGATGCCGAGAGGCATGGCCGGGCGCGGCGGCAGTGGCGCAAGCTGCATTTGGCCGTGGACGCCGGCACGGGCGAGATCGCCGCCCACGTGCTGACCGACGGTCACGCCGATGATGCGGCCCAGGTGCCGGCCCTGCTTGGGCAGACGGAGGGTGTGATCGCGTCGGTGACCGCGGACGGCGCCTACGACGGCGAGCCCACTTACGCGGCGGCCGCGGCGCGACAGCGCCACCCGTCGCCGGACGTCGTCGTCCCGCCCCGGGCATCGGCGGTGCCGAGTTCGGACAAGGGCGACAGCAACGCCCAGGGCCAGCGCGACCGCCACATCCGGCTCATGGCCGAGCGCGGCCGCATGGGATGGCAGAGGGCAGCCGGGTACGGCAAAAGAAACAAAGCCGAGACGACCATGTTCAGGTACAAACATCTGATCGGCCCCAGGCTGCACGCCCGGAGCCTGCCTGCCCAGGAAGGCGAGGTCGCCATCGCCGTCGCGGCGCTGAACACGATGACCCGAACGGCAAAGCCCGTCTCGGTCCGGGTCACCTAAACACCGCTCGGAAAGGGCCAGCTCAGCCTCGGGCTGGTTCCTGCAACAACGCCTCACGCTTGCCCATGTGCTGAGGGAGAACGTGCCTCCGTGGTCTCCGGGTCCGAT
>CAXSGE010000103.1:0-11739 GCA_964236715.1 uncultured Acetobacteraceae bacterium
ACCGGCAGCGCCGGCATCTGACGCGCCGCGGCGTGCAAGGACGGGCGCAGGCCCAGCGACACCAGCGTGATCAGCTCCACAACCGTCGAGAACAGCAGCTCGCGCGAACACTGCCGCTGGCGGTGCGCCTCGAACACGTCGTCCACCCAGCCCGCCGGCAGCGCGTGCTCCAGCCCCAGGCGAGCCATCACGCTTGCCGGCGCGTGCCGCTCGAACCGATCCAACACCGCAGACCAAACCGGTCCAACCCCATCCAATCCCGTGCTCATGCCTTCAGGTTGGGAAAAGCGCCGATACCCTGAAAGGGGTGGGTTTCAGGCCTCAGGCGACGGGTGGTTCACGACGTCCGGCCGCCGCTTTCATCGTGGTGGCCATGGTGGCGTAGCAGGCGATCCAAGCCTGGCGGACCTGTGGGGTGAAGGCGTCGCCGAGGCCGGTTTCCAAGGCTGAGATCAAAGCGGCTCCGACTGTGTCGTAGCTGGCCGCGGTAACGCCATAGGCCACGTGCCGACGGCCCAAGTGCTGTAGTTGTGGGATGACGACCTCAAGACGATGCAGGTTGTTGACAGCAGCAGCAGGCATCGTCATCAGCTTTCGTTGCTGCTCTGACAAGTCATCTGCAAACAGGGGGCACAACGATGGGTCAAGTTTGAACAGGCGATCGTAGAAGATTGTCGCCGCGGTGTCACTGATCGGTGCCGCGAGGCGGAAACTTGCTTGCACGAGGTCTTTTTAATCGGGCGTCATATTGCCGCTTTTGGTTTGTTCCGCATCCAATTTTGATGGGAGACTCGGAACCTGCAAGGTGCGTACCACTTCAGCGCCGCTTCGGTAAGACGACAGGATTAACTAGATGATTATGAATTCAGCAATAGCCTCCCTCCCCAACGGACGTTGCCCATTGATGCGGCACTCTACCAAAATTACCGTTGTGCGCGAGACGCGCGCCATAGTGTAGAAACGTTGCGTTCGGCGCATCACCAGGAATCTGGAATGCGCCGCACTGCGGCTGCCCTCTTACATCGACTACTCATTGCGTTCGATGATGTGCCTGGCAGCGGCGCCGAAAGCCGAGCGGGTCGGCAAGCGCCCGGTGACTCGAGACACCAAGGTCCTGATGTCGGACTGACGTTGGTGCCGATGCTTCGTGCAACCACGCAAGCATTGAAGCAGACGTAAGATGGCATGGATTTTGCGGGCGCGTTGCAGGCCATCCTTCCACCCGTTAAATAGAGGCGCTTCCTTCATGCCTGACCTATTCAGCCCTTACACGCTCAAGGGCATAACCCTGCGCAATCGCACGGTGATGTCCCCGATGACCATGTACAACTCGGTCGACGGCAAGCTCGACGACTACCACGTGAGCTATCTTGGCGCGCGCGCAGCCGGCGGCTTCGCGCTGGTTTTCGGCGAGCAGATGGCCATCACCGCCGACGGCCGGACCACGACCTCCTGCGCCGGCATCTGGAACGACGAGCAGATCGAGGGCCACGCCCGCGTCACTGCCATCATCGAGCGCATGGGCGCCGTGCCCGCTATCCAGCTCGGCCACACCGGCCGCAAGGGCAGCGAGATGCCGCCCCATCGCGGCACCAACTCCGAGGGCACCTGGAAGCAGCTTCCACCGGACCACCCGGACGGCTGGACCTGCGTCGCGCCGTCCGCGATCCCGTATGGCGGCGGCGGCCACATCTACCCGGTCCACCAACTGACCGTCGAGCAGATCAAGGACCTGCATAAGGCTTATGCCGACGCGGCTGTGCGCGCGCTCGCGGCCGGCTACAAGTGGCTCGAGCTGCACTATGCGCACGGCTACCTCGGCGCGAGTTTCTTCTCGCCGCTCGCCAACCAGCGCACCGACGAGTACGGCGGCAGCGTGGCAAACCGGACCCGCTTCCATCTCGAAGCGCTGGACGCCGTCCGGGCCGTGTGGCCGGAGAAGTATCCGCTGACGATGCGGCTCGGTTCGGACGACCTGCACCCGGAAGGGACGCAGTTCGATGACGCTGTGACCGCCGTCAAGATGATGAAGGAGCACGGGCTCGACCTCGCCGACTTGTCGCTCGGCTTCAACACCGACGAGATGGTCGACCCGCCGCTTAACGACGTCGGCTTCATGATCGGGCGGGCGCACCGGGTGCGCACCGAGGTCGGCATCCCCGTCGCGACAAGCTGGAACCTTGGCGTGCCGCAGAACGCCGACCGCGTCATCCGCGAGGAACTTATTGACCTCGTGATGCTGGGTCGGCCGGCGCTGGCCAACCCGCATTGGCCGATCTGGGCGGCGCGCGAGCTTGGCCACCCCTCGCCGTTCTCGCTCGTGCAGCAGGACTGGCGCTGGTGGCTGGAGAACTTCCGCGGCCATGCCCCCAGCATCGGCTGGCCCGAAGTGCAAAGCGCGCCGCTATCATCCGGCCCGCGCGACATGGCTTCGAACAAGGAGCGCAGCACCGTACAAGCATCTTCGTCGTAAACGCATCGGTTGCGGCTTTGGTGCATTATCGCGAACGGCCCGGCACCAAAGCTCTCGGGCACTTCCAGATCAAACGCCACGCCCTTCTCGCGCAGGGCGATCTTGACTTTCTGCGCGTAGGACGAAAGCGGGTGCTCGTAGAGCAGCATGGCCATCAGTGCGACTGCTCGGGCACGTAGACATGCGCCGCTTGGGAGCGTTTCGGGCGTCAGTTCCAGCTCCAGGCCTCCGACCCGCGTGACGGACTCCGGCGGGAGGCGATCAAGGAACCGCTCCACCGGCTCGATCTTCAACACGCCGCGAGGGCTGAAGTGATGCATGGCAGGATATGGCCGGCGTCAAGGAGCTGTCGCATGGCCTAAGTCCTTTGTGGAACTCTACGCGGGAGCGGATGGAGCCTGCGCCGCTCCCCCGGCTACCGGGATGCCGCTTCGAACACGGCATGGCTCCAGGCTCCCTCCGGTTTCCGGCTGATGACCGGATCGCTGCCGCCGTCCATCAGCTCGCCCACTGTCCGCTCATAGGCAGCCGGCTCGAGATAGCCCATCCGCTTCGGGTCGGCGCCGAGGAGCTTCGCGACCTCGCCCATCATGCGCTTCTGGTGCGCCGCGGTCTGCGCCCCAGCGGTGTCGTTCGACAACACGATCTTCACCGCCTCGTCCTGGTGCTCCCTCGCATACTGCCAGCCCTTCAGCGACGCCTTCAGGAACTTGGCCAGCGTGGCGGCCATGGCCGGGTCGGCGAGCTTGCCCTCGGTCGTGTAGAGGCCGTCCTCCAGCGTCGCGACGCCCTGGTCCTCATACTTGAACACGTTGAGCTGGTCGGGCTTCATCCCGGCCTCGATCAACTGCCAGTATTCGTTGTAGGTCATCGTCGAGATGCAGGCGGCCTGCTTCTGCAGCAGCGGGTCGACGTTGAAGCCTTGTTTCAGGACGGTGACGCCCTCCGGTCCGCCGTCGATCGGCAGCCTCAGCTTGCTCATCCACGACAGGAACGGATATTCGTTGCCGCTGAACCACACGCCCAGCGTCTTGCCCTTGAACTGCGCCGGGCTCGCGACGCCGCTGTCCCTGCGGCAGGTCAGCTCCATGCCCGACTTCTCGAAGATCTGGGCGATGTTGACGAGCTGCACGCCTTTCTCCCGTGCGGCCAGCGCCGACGGCATCCAGTCGACGATCACGTCCGCCCCGCCGCCGGCGATGACCTGGCTGGGGTTGATGTCCGGCCCGCCCGGCTTGATGGCGACGTCCAGGCCGGCATCGGTATAGAAACCCTTGGCGGCGGCGACATAGTAGCCGGCGAACTGCGCCTGCGGCACCCACTTCAGTTGCAGCGTCAGCTTATCGGCAGCGTGGGCATGGGCAACGAGGCCGAACAGCGCGGCGGTGGCGAGCAGCAGGGATCGCATGGCGGGGGCCTCCCAGAAGGTTCAACGAAACGAGGGATGCCAGAACGCGAAGAAGCGCTCCAGCACGGACAGGGCAGCAAAGGCGAGCGTGCCGGCCAGCGAGGCGAGCACGATCTCGGCCCATACTAGGCCGAGGTTCATCCGCGCGACCTCGGTGCTGATGCGGAAGCCCATGCCGACGATGGGGGTGCCGAAGAACTCGGCGACGATCGCGCCGATCAGCGCCAGGGTCGCATTCAGCTTGAGCGCGACAAACAGGAACGGCACGGCGGCAGGCAGGCGGAGCCGGAGCAGGGTCGCCCAGTAGCCCGCGCCGTAGCCGCGCATCAGGTCGCGCTCCATGGCGCCGGCGGCGGCGAGGCCTGCGACCGCCTGCACCAGCATGGGAAAGAACGTCATCACCACGACGACCGCGGCCTTGCTCGGCCAGTCGAAGCCGAACCACATCACCATGATCGGGGCAACGCCAACAATCGGCATCGCGGCGGCGAGGCTGCCCAGCGGCATGACGCCGCGCCGCAGGAACTCCGAGCGGTCGAGCGCAATGGCCGCGAGCAGGCCGGCGGCACAGCCAACCGCATAGCCCGGCAACACGGCACGCAGCACGGTCTGCACGAAATCGGCGCCGAGCGTCGGCAAATGGGTGACGAACGCGTGGACGATCGCGGACGGCGGCGGCAATAGGATGCCCGGCACGCCGTAGCCGACGCAGGCGAGCTGCCACACCGCGAGCAGCAGGCCGCCGAACAGCAGCGGCGGCCCAAACCGCGCCACCCTGCCGCGCCCGCGCGCCAGCCACCAGAGCAGGGTGCCGCCCCCGGTCAGCAAGCTGAGTAGAAGAATCGTCGTCAAAGCCGCCCGCCCCACGCACGCGCCAGGCATGCGCGTGCGAAATCGACGCCGCCGGTCACCAACAGCGCCAGCGCAGCTGCGGTGAACAAGGCCGCCCAGATCTGCAGAGTTTGTCCGTAGTATGACCCGGCCAACAGGCGCGCGCCCAGGCCAGCCTGAGCGCCGGTCGGCAGCTCCGCGACGATGGCGCCGACCAGCGCCAGGGCGCCCGCCACCTTCATCGCCGGAAACAGGAACGCCATCGACGCGGGCCAGCGCAGCCGGGTGAAGACCTGGGCGCCGGTCGCAGCATAGGTGCGCATGAGGTCGCGCTGCATCATGTCGGGGGCGCGCAGGCCGGTGGCCATCGCCATGGTGATGGGGAAAAAGCTGAGCCACCCCGCGATCAACGCCTTTGGCAAAAGGCCGGTCAGTCCGGCATTGCCCAGCACCACCACGACCATCGGGGCGATGGCGAGCACCGGCACCGTCTGGCTCGCGATGATCCAGGGCATCAGGGAGCGGTCGAGCGTGCGGGCATGGACGATGCCGATGGCGAGCGCCGTGCCGAGCGCCAGCGCGATGGCGAAGCCGCACAACGCCGCCTCGGCGGTGACTGCCGCGTGGAAGACCAGGCTGTGCGCCGAGGTGACGGGGTAGCGGAACAGCTCGTCCATGATCTCGCCGGCCACCTGATGCGGCGCCGGCAGCAGCGGTCGGTCGAGGCACAGGGTCGAGACCCAGACATCGCGCGCGCTCGCGCCGTCGTCGGCGAGGCTCGCCGCCCCGTCATGGTTCATCCACATCGCCGCCGGATACCACGCCGCAACCAGCGCCAGCAGCACGGTGGCCACCGGCACGGTCCGGCGCATGCGGTCAGTCATAGCTGTGCCCGGCCCGCAATGCGTTGCGGACGCGGTGGGCAATTGAGAGGAACCCGGGGCTCTCGCGGATGTCGAGCGGGCGTTCGGCCGGGTCGAGGTCGACGTCGATCACCTCGACGATCTTGCCCGGCCGCGGCGACATCACCACGATGCGCGAGGAGAGATAGACCGCCTCGGGGATCGAGTGCGTCACGAACAGGCAGGTCAGCCCAGTCTGCCGCCATAGCCGGTGCAGATGCAGGTTCAGCGTGTCGCGGGTGATCTCGTCGAGGGCCCCGAACGGCTCGTCCATCAGCAGCAAGGACGGCTCGAAGCACAGCGCCCGCGCGATGGAGACGCGCTGCTGCATGCCGCCCGAGAGCTGCCAGGGGAAGCGCGTCCTGAAGTCGGCGAGGCCCACCAAGGCCAAGTAGCGGGATGCGCGTTCACGCTGCTCCGCCTTCGGCATGCCGGCCAGCTCCAGCGGCAGGCGCACGTTGCGTTCGGCGTTGCGCCACGGGAACAGGGCCGGCGCCTGGAACACGTAGCCGTAGGCGCGGGACAGCCGGGCCTCGCGCGGGGTCATGCCGGCGACGGCGAGGCAGCCGGCGGTCGGCTGCTCGAGGTCGGCGACGGCGCGCAGCAGGGTCGTCTTGCCGCAGCCGGAGGGGCCGATCAGCGAGGTGAACGAGCCCTGCGGGACCGACAGGCTGATGTCGGCCAGGGCGTGGATGAGCTGTCCGTCGGCGGCGAAGGTGAGCGAGAGGCCGTCGGCCCGTATCGCGTCGGCCGGCGCCACAACCTCAAACGCCTTGTTCCGGCTCCATACCGCGCTGGCTGCCGTCACCTCTGCTGCTCCGCCAGGAACGCGAGCAGCGCCGCGTTGAACGCGTCGGGCTCGGTCACGGTGAAACCATGGCCACCCTCGGCCACGAGCCACAAGCGCGCGCCGGGGATGCCGGCGGCCAGCGTTTCCGACGCGGTCCAGGGCACGAGCATGTCGTCGCGCGAGGCAGCGAGCAGCGTTGGGCAACCGATCGCGCCCAGCCGGCCCGTGGCATCGAAGGCCTGCAACGCCGCGATCCGCTTCAGCAGCGTGTCCGCGCCCTGGAAATGCGCGACCGCGTGCTCGTGCTCGCGTGCGAGGCGCTGCGTGTTCCGCGACAGCCAGGGCGCCGGGTAAAGGAACAGCGGCTGGGCACGCACATAGGCCTCGGGGCCGAGCCGCAGCAGATCCTTGCGGACGGCGAAACAGCGCTCGGTGTGGGGATCGACCCTCGCCCAGGCATTGACGAGAACGAGGCTGGCGACGCGGGCCGGACGGCGCAACGCGAGCTCCAGGCCGACCAGGCCGCCGAAGGCATGGCCGACGAAGTGGCAGCGCTCGACGCCGAGCTCATCGAGGATTTCGATGACGTCGTCCGCCATGCAGCCGATTGAATACGGCTCAGGCAGCGCTCCTGCGTTCTGGCCGGTGCCGCGCTGATCGTAGGTCACCACGCGATGCCGCTCGCACAACCGTTCGAGCTGCGGCTGCCAGAATGCCCCGACGCCGCCGAGGCCGGACGACAGCAGAACCGTCCCCGTCTCGTCGGTCGCCCGGCCATGCACCTCGAAGCGCATGGCCCGTTCAGGCCGGCTTGCCAATATGCGCCGTCGTCGCGATCTCGATCAACGCGTCCGGCTTGACGAGGCCGCACTGGATGCAGAAGCGCGCCGGCTTGTCGCCCGGGAAAAACTCGGCATAGACCGCGTTGATGGCGGCGTAGTTGGCCCAGTCGGTGATGAAGATCGCGTTGAACGTCACGTCGGCCATAGCGCCGCCGGCTGTCTCGACCACCGACTTGATCGTATTCAGGACATGGCGGGCCTGCGCGGCCGGGTCGCCGGCGTGCACGACGTTGTTGTCCCTGTCGAACGGCAGCGTGCCGGAGACATATAGGACGCCATCGGCGAGGACGCCTGGCGAATAGGGCGCGAGCGGCTTGCCGCTGCCCGGGGGGATGATCGGCATCATCGGCATTGCAGAAGCTCCGTTTGGGTTCAGATGGCGTGGACAGCGGGTGCGGCGGGCGTTGGCGCCTGCAAGATCGTGCCGCAGAAGTCGGCCACGGTGGAGACCCAGCCAAAGAACATCTCGATGTTATAAAGCGCGGCGTGCTGCGCGAAGTCCGGCCCTGCCTGGTGCGTCGCATCTGCCAGCACGACGCCGAAGTATTCGAGATGATAGGCATCGCGCAGCGACGACTCGACGCAGACGTTCGTCGCAATGCCGGTGAAAACTAGGTTCCGGATCCCGCGCGCGCGCAGGAAGCTGTCGATGTTGGTGTTGAAGAAAACGCTGTACCGGGTTTTCTGGATCACGACGTCGCCGGGCTGCGGCGTCAGGGCGTCGATGATGGCGTAGTCCCATCCGCCCTTGGCCAACAGCTTGCCCATGAGTTCCGGACGGCCGCGCATTGTCTTCAGCGCATTGGATTTGTGCCAATTCGGGGAGCCGGGGCCGCCTGCCTCGACATAGCCGGCGTCCCAACCGTTCTGCAGGAAGATCACCTGCATCCCGGCCGCGCGGGCGGCGTCGACTGCGGTGACGATCCGCCCGGTTGCCGCGGCGGCCCCGGAAATGTCGAAGCCGGCGAGGTCGAGGTAGCCTCCAGGCGAGGCGTAGGCGTTCTGCATGTCCACGACGATGAGCGCGGTCTTGCTCGGCTCGATCCGGATCGGCTCGGGCCGCGCCGGCAGCACGACCGAACGGTCTGCCATCAGGCCGGATATCCTGGCTTCGCTTGCTTCCATCATGCCGTCCCCGCCTGCGCCACTTGCCGGCGCGTCGCCATCAGCGGCTGGATGCGGGTGCCGAAATCATCCATGCCCGCCACGAAATCGTCGAAGGTCAGCAGCACGCCGCCGGCGCCGGGCACTTCGGCGATCTCGTCCAGCATGCGCGCCACTTGGGCATAGGAGCCCACCAGAGTCCCCATGTTGATGTTCACCGCCGAGGTCGGGTCCGCCATCGTCCGCACGTTGGTGTCGGGGCCCGACTTCGTGTCGGCGGCGCTTTGCCGCGTCAACCAGGCCAGCGCTTCGGTGTCGGCCCCGCTTTTATAACGTTCCCACTTGGCGAAAGCGGCGGCGTCCGTCGTATCGGCGATGATCATGAACAGCGCATAGGTCGAGACATCGCGGCCTGTCCGTGCTGTCGCTGCCTGCAGCCGGACCGCGGTCGGCGCGAACGCGGCCGGCGTGTTGAGGCCCTTGCCGAAGCAGAAATTGCGGTCGGCATGGGCAGCGGTGAACGCGAGGCCTGCATCGCTTTGACCGGCGCAGATAAGCTTGATGTCGACCTGCGGCCTGGGGCTCACGCGGCAGTCGTTCATGGTGAAGAACTCGCCCTTGAAGTCGCACGTCCCCGTGTTCCAGAGGGTGCGCAGGACGTGGACGTATTCCTTCACGTAATCGTAGCGGCGCGCGAAGTACTCGTCGCCGGGCCACAGGCCCATCTGGTCATACTCGGGCTTCTGCCAGCCGGTGATGATGTTGATCCCGAACCGCCCATTGGAGATCGAGTCGATCGTCGAGGCCATGCGTGCGACAATCGCGGGCGGCATGACGAGCGTCGCGGCGGTTGCGAACAGCCTGATGCGCGACGTCACGGCGGCGAGCCCGGCCATCAGCGTGAATGACTCCAGGTTGTGGTCCCAGAACTCGGTTTTGCCGCCGAATCCACGCAGCTTGATCATGGAGAGTGCAAAATCCAGGCCGTACTGTTCTGCCTTCAATACGATAGTCTTGTTGAGCTCGAACGTGGGCATGTATTGCGGTGCGGTTTCCGAGATCAGCCAGCCATTATTGCCAATCGGAATGAAAACACCGATCTCCACGTCACGATCCTTTCTCTGATGGCCTATATTGCCGAGTGTCGCGCAATTAAAAGCATAAATCGTGCCATGGATTGCGCTTGTCTGCGACGTGAGCGAAGTATGCCGGACGATCTTCGGAACCCTCAAGCGCCGGATCGCCGTCGAGCGTAATACAAAATGGGGCGTGGTTCAAAGCGAGGTTACAAGTCGGGCCTGGTGAAGCCGGGTTGACGCTTCCAGGACGGATGATGGCACCCTGAGTTGTTCAGGTGTGGTGCGCTTATAGATCGTGCTCGCGTAGCAACGCTGCCCGAGAGTAACCCTGAGGGCCTGGCCATCCAGGCGTTGGCGCGATCAGCGACAATCAGCGATCTGGCGGCACGGCGCGGGGTGAGCCGCAAGTTCGTCTACTAGCAGACGCACAAGGCTATTGCGGCGTTGGACGGCGCTTTCCTGTCTGCCACGCCGGACGACAAGGTCATGTTCGAGCTGGCGGTGACCAAGGCTTGGCTGCGCCATGACGTTCTGGCGCTGGTCGGGCCGGTCCTGGCCACCCAGCAAGCGCTGTTTTCGACTTCATCGTCGCCGAGCTGGCGCGCCGCGAGCCCGAGGACATGCGGCGCCTCCGCCCGGTGCGCGTCGCCCTGCAGAACCAACGCGACACTTTGCTCGCCTTTGCCGGCGTGCTCGATGCCAAGCTGGCCGCCATCGCGCACGCCCACGCCAAGATCAGCCGCATGCTCGACCGACTGGACCTGGTGCGCGCGCAGATCACCGCGCTGAAACAGGAGCGCGATGCGGTGCTGGAGAACAAGGCGCCGGACCGGGCGGGCGAGATGATCCAGCAACTCGCTTCCCTGCGCGGCATCGGTGTGCAAAGCGCCACCGTTCTGGTGCGCGAGGCGTTCGTGCGCGAATTTGCGGTATCATGTAGCAACTGCCACCACGGCCTTGTTTCGAGGGGTGGGGTCGTCCGGTTACCATCCTGAACCTTGATCGGGGATGGAGAGTTTCGCTGGCCGAGCTGCACGTCATGGACGCTTTGCGCGGGCAGCGATCCGAGCTGAGCGGGATCGTGAGCCATCTGGAGCAGCAGGTCGTCCAGCATCGTGCCAGTCTTGTGCATCTCGACGCCGCCATGCGGCTGTTCGACCCGGGCCTCGCGCCAGAGGAGCCTGGCGGTCGGTTGCCGAGGCCCCGCAGCACCTGGTTTCGTCCTGGCGAATGCCTGCGGCTGATCCATGACGTGCCGCGCGAAGCGCCGCAGCCCCTGACGACGCGCGCGCTGACTGAACAGGTCATGGGCGTGAAGGCCATCGCGCCCATGGATGAACGCAGCTGCGCGTTAGTCCAAAAGACCGTCCTGGGATCGCTCAGCCGTGCCAAGGCCACGATCCCAGCGCGTCGGGATCGCCGGCGTGGTCTCGTGGCGGATTAGCTAGGCTTGCGCGCGTTGCCAGGTGCCGCAGAAGCCGACCGATGGGCTGGTTCGCATCGCCAGGCCGATGATGCCGTGCGTCTGATCGCCGTTGCTGACGCGGCGCAGGCCTTCCCGCCATGCTGCTTCCTGCGCGTGGCGGACGAGATAGGGACCGGCGATGTGGTGGTGATGGCCGCGTTCGCCGCGGCGCAGGCGGGAGAAGTAGGACTCTGCCCCGTTGGTGCAGGCGCCGTCGATGCTGTAGCCGTCTTGGTGGTTGATCCGCTGCATGGCGAACTTGGAGTGCAGCGGGTTCCAGGCCGGGCTCTCGTCGGCGTGCACCACGGTGCCATGGGCGATCCGATGGCGGATGGCCGGCACGGCAGCCTCCTCGCCGGCAAACACCTGCGCCAGCGTGCGGCCATCGCGCTCGCGCATCGCCGCCACGACCCGGCGTTTGCCCGACCGGCTCTCGGCGCGCCGCCGGTCGATCCGATCGACAGTTCTGTTCTCTGGCCGGACATGGCCGCCGAAGTAGGCGCCGTCGATCTCGGCCACCCGTTCCTCGCCGCCGATCTGCAACCCCTTCATGCTGGACGCCCTGTCGGCTTCGCTGACATCCCTTGTAAGTCGTGATGGTGCCTGCGATGGCCGTCGCAGGCATGGCGCCGGTGAGCCTGTCCATCTCTTGAGCCTCGTGCTCGTCACGCAGACCAGGCCCCGGCGCACTATCCGTCTCCGGGCTGAACGGTATCCAGGGCGCCGGCGTGCCGGCCTGACCATCCCCCACTACGGTGGACACCTCGACTATCATTACAGTTGCACATTTTTGTTTCATATGTGAGCGTTGAGCGGCAGCTTGGTGTGCTCGTCGCCAGAGCGAC
>CAXSGE010000104.1:0-11654 GCA_964236715.1 uncultured Acetobacteraceae bacterium
GAAAAGCAACGGAACCGTCGCCGGATTTACGCGGATTCTCGCCGCCGCCAACAACATGACCGCGACAGCCCTTTTGCCGAGTTGCCGGCCCTGCGAACCGGGCGTCCGCGCCAGGGGCACGGCTTCATCAGCCCGATCGACGGCACAGATCTCCTACTGGCCACCGCGCTAGTTCACCGTTTCGAAGCCGTCCTGAGCCACCATTTCACCGGTTGAGGTTCACGCTCCTCTGTAACGGAGGCGGCTTTGCGTGGCCTTTTGACCGGACTTTTTGCCTTGCGCTGCACCAGGGCATCCTTCGGCTTCGGGGCAGGCGTCACAGCCAATATGGCCTGCAAATCCCGTTCCGCCCGCTCGCGGGCAACGGCGACCTCCTGCAGAGCGGCCTCTGCTGCGGCACGCGCGGCACGCTCCGCGGCGAGCTCGTCGTTCAGCCGAGCTTCCCGCCTCTCATGCGCCGCCTGGGCGGCCTCGGACGCTTCCCGATGCGCCAACTCCGCATGGCCGTGCTTCGTTTGCAGGTCATGCACCATCGCAAGCGCTTCCCCCAGCGACCGCTCAGCCTTCTCGCGTGCGGCGCGCTCGCTAGCGACCGTCGTCTCCGCGACGCCGATGCTGGGTGCAACGGGCGCATCTGCCTCATGAGGCCGATGCCGGCTGACAAGGGTCACCGGATGCCGGCTCGCAAGGGTGACCGGGTGCCGGCTCACAAGGGTGACCGGGACATCCCCATCCTTCACGAAACGCTGCCGCGGCCGGTCGCCGACGGGCCGGTCCGCTAACCGGACGGGCGCGTTCGGACGTTGCTGCTCAGGGAAAGGCCGCCCAGGCGGGCCACCATGGGCGTCAGCAAGGCCAAGCGCCCGGCGCATACGCGCCTCGGCGGATTCGAGTTCAGGAAGTTTGGGCAGGGTCGGATCGGATGACGGCATCGTTCTTTCAGACAGGTTGGATATGGGCTCTCGCCAAGATCGGGTGAAGGCTTAAGCGGCCATGGACGTCTTGAGCAGCAGGCCCACGAAGCCGAACGGCTGCGGCACAGTCATTGTGCCCTGGAACCGATTCTGCCCACGATGCCAGATCGGCGCCAGCACGCCAACGACCGGTGATTGTTTACGACGCAGTGGCGGGCACAGAACAACAGGCATGATGTAGTCAGTCATGGGCTGCTGCCCAAGATGCACCTGCTTGAAAAATAGGTCTTCAGCGGCAAGAACTTAGGCTCGGGGCGGTTTGCGGAACGGTTTTTGACCAGCAGCACCCATTCGGTGATAGACGGCCGTAGCCATAACTCGACCGAATTTCAGTGAAGTTTGTTCTTTGTCGCGAAATCGTAATATAACCTATGTAAACCAGCTCCTTTGCTTATCGCAGAAGATGGTGCAGTCTCTGCATTCCGTCAAAGACCGGACGTTCGTCTTCCCATCAACTTCTGGCAACAGGACCTACATGACCAAGATCACACTTTGGGGCTTCAATGGTTCAACGTACGTCCGCACAATAAGGATGCTGCTCGCCGAGAAAGGCGTTGCCGACTACGAGCAAGTGCCAGTCAACGTCCTCAAAGGCGAGCCCAAGAGCCCCGAGCACCTGCAGCGTCATCCGTTCGGCAAGGTCCCGGTCGTCGACGTCGACGGCTTCCGCATCATAGAAACGCCGGCCATCGCCCGCTATCTCAACGCTGTCCTGCCCGGCGCGCCGCTCATCCCCCACGACCTGAAGGACGCCGCGCGTATGGACATGGTTGTGGGCATCATCGACAGCTATGGCTACGGCTCCATCATCGGCGGCGCTGTGGCCTATCATCTCTTCCCCGATTTCGTCGGCGGCAAGAACGAGGAAATGCACCGGACCGGCGTCGAGAACGGCAAGCATGTCATGGGCGAGCTGATGCGGATCAGGGGCAGCTCGCCCTATCTGGCGGGCCAGGAAGTCAGCATTGCCGACCTCTATCTCGCGCCGATCATCGCCTACGTCGCCATGACCCCTCATAAGGACGAGTTCCTCGGGCTAGCCGGCGTTCACGCCTGGTGGGAGCTGATCTCCGGCCGCGAGAGTTTCCGGTCGACGCAGCCCTAACAACAAGGCAGCTCCAGCCGCTCAGCCGGCCGACACGTGCACCCGGTGCCAGGCCGCGCTCAGGTAGCCCTTGAAGTTCCACGTGTCGTCCGGCAGCGCCGGTTGGGTTTGCCCGGCGGAGTCCCAGGCCCGCACCGCCAGCTCGTGCTCGCCTTCGGGCAGGTCCAGTGTCGCGTGCCAGAAGGTCCAGCTCCAGGGTGCGTCCGCATCGTGTTCCAGTTCGGCCTGCTTCCAAGTGCGGCCGCCATCGGCCGACACGTCGACGCGCATGATGTCGCGGGCCGTGGCAACGGCGTAGCCGCGCACTGCGGTGCTGCCGGCCTTTAGCTTTGCATGCGGCGCCGGCTCGCAAATCGCAGAGTTGAGCGGCATGTCGTAGATCGTGAGGCCCTTCTCCCAGTCCACCGTCGCTTCCGTCACGTCCGGCGGCAGCAGCTTATAGTCCCGCTGCTGCATATGGTTGGCGGATGGCTTGTCCTGCACGGTAATGGCGGCCAGCCATTTCGGGCTGCGCACGCCCGCGAAGCCCGGCGCCACGACACGGAGGGGAAACCCATGCTCCGGCGCCAGGGGTTCGCCGTTCATGCTGAAAGCCAACAGCACTTCCGGCGACATCGCCTTAGCCATTGGAATGGAAACGCCATAGGTGAATTGCCCCTCCGTCGGCATTTCCACCTCGTCGCAGGCGTCGAATGCGACATGAAGCCCAGCACCCGCCTCCGCGCCGGCCGCAAACAGCACGTCGGTTAGGGCAACGCCGGTCCATGCGGCATTGCCGATCGCACCCGGCGCCCAAGGGTCGCCCGAGGTCGGGCGCACCGGCTGCATGTCGGCGCGGCGGTTGCCGGCGCACTGCATCGCCGCTGTGACGGTGCGTTCCGCAAAGCGCTGCCGCAGCTCCGCCATTGAGAGGTCCAAGGGTGCTGCCACGCGGCCGCCGACGCGCAGCCTGTGTGTCGCCGGGTCCAGGTGCGGGACGTTGCCATGACTACGGACGTAGAAATCCTGCTGCGCCGTCGTCATGCACGCCCGCAGCCGGTCGAGCGGCGGTTCGGCGTTATACGGCGTCTCGGAACGAACGATCAGGTTCGGCTTGGAGCGGAAAGGATTGAACATGACCATGCTTCGTTGTCATCAGCCTACGCAAACACCGCATGGGCCAGCGCGTTGCGGCGGGGCGATGATTATTGCACCTGTGTGGCTGCATTCGGCGCGGCCGACCGCACCAGTTATCTCCCGGCGATGCCGGATGGGTGTCTAGCTTAGCGGAGCATCGCCCAGATTATCCACACGGTGACGGTCAGTATCGGTGCAGTGAGCACCGCCCAGACCATCCAGCCGATGATCGCCAACACCGGCACGCTCCGCGCCGAACGGACGCTGGAGCCTTCCGCGAGCGCCAGGTCGTCGCCCAAGAACGCCGCGTTCGCATCGCCGAGCAGCGGCCCAGGGATGCGTATGGACGCCGGGTTGCGCAACAACGCGATCAGTTGTGCGCTCACCTGCTTGGGGCGCCTCGGACGCCGGCGTTCCTGCTCTGCAACAGCATCGGACACGGACTCGATATCTCGGGGACGTTCGTTCAATGTCATCGAAATCACCCTGATGAACACAAACTCTAACTTACGCAACCCCCGGTTGGAAGCGGCTCTGTCCATAGATTTGTCAGGTGTTGTAGTCGGCAACCCCGGCAACAGAAGCTCACGGATGCCGATCCTGACCGGCCCGTTTCATCGGCATGCTTGGCGTTGCCGCGGTCCTCGCGGAACAAATGCAGCGCCTGCTGCGTCGGGCGGTCAGAGAAAGAGAACAGCACGCTGTCCTCCGCGGCCTCATGCCGCACCCTGTGCCAAGACGGCACGACGAACACGTCCCGCTTGCCCCAGGTGACCACCATGTCCACGCCGCCGGCGACGGAGATCACGCTGCGGCCGTATCCCTCGATCGGCACGAACACGGTGGCGTCGGTGGAACGGTACGCCGAAGTGGCAAACCCCTTCGATTGGCCGCGCAGGCCGGCATTCTCCAGCACCAGCACGCGGCGCTCCGCCTCCTTGGCGGTGATCAGCCCGCCCGCCTCCATCATCGCCGCGCGGATGGCCGCGAAGCGCCAGGACGTCGGTTGCCACAGGCTGCGCGGCTCGGGCGTCACTAGGTTCGCAAGCGACGTCCAGAGCGGGTCAGGTTCTCCTTGCCGATCCGGTCATAGAAGGCGACCCGCTCGGGCGTGTCCGTTGCGTGGGCGTCCATCGCATCCTCCATATTGCTGGCATTTGTTGAATTGACCGGACACCCGCTTCGTCCTAGCGTCAATTACGAAGCGGGCCAAAAGAAGCCCAGGGAGAAACGTCAGTATGATCTTGCACGACTACTCCCGCAGCGCCGCTAGTTGGCGTGTTCGCATTGCTCTAACTTAAAGATTATTGCAGTGCAGCAAGCCGCGCATCACCTTCGCTGCGGCGAGCAGCGTTCGCCGGACTATTTGGCGCTCAACCCGCAGGGCTTGGTGCCGACGCTGGTGCTAGATGGCGGGGCGGCGCTCACCCAATCGCTCGCGATCATCGAGTGGCTCAATGAGGCTTATCCCGATCCGCCGGGACGGACGCGCCGTGCACGCGATGTACCTGTTCCGCGTGAAGCAGCCAGCCGACTCCAAGGGGCCGTATGACCTCTACGATGTCGTCGCCACGATCCCGCCGAATGAGGCGTTCCGTCCCTTGGGCGACGGCGGGTGCCCGCTGGCGGCGCAGCCGGCCGCAACGAACCAATGAAGGAGCCTGCCTGATGTGCCCAACGGACTCCGGCGCCAGCGCCCACCCCAGCGCCGACAGCAGCAGCGTAGCGTCGGCGTTGATCAATGATCTCGTGGCGGCGAACCATATCCTGTTCGACCAGGGCGTCGTCGACGCGTTCGGCCATGTCAGCGTCCGGCACGACAAGCGTCCCGACCGGTTCCTGCTGGCGCGCAACATGGCGCCCGGCTCGGTCACCACGGCAGATATCGTTGAGTTCACGTTGGACGGGGAGCCCGTGGATGCGCGCGGGCGGAAGGTGTACCTGGAGCGGTTCATCCATGGCGAGGTCTTCCGCCGCCGGCCGGACGTGATGGCGGTGGTGCACAGCCACTCCCATTCCATCGTGCCATTGAGCGTCGTGAAGGGCGCAAAGCTCCGCGCGCTGTTCCATATGGCCGGGTTCATCGGCCAGGACGCCCCGGTGTTCGAGATACGCGAGGCCGGTGGCGACGGCACCGACCTGCTGATCAGCGACAACAGGCTTGGACGGGCGCTGGCGGAGAAGTTCGACCGGGCCGATATCGTGCTGATGCGCGGGCACGGTTCGACCGTGGTGGGTGGCTCCATTCCGATGGCTGTCTATCGGGCGGTGTATGCCGAGCTGAACGCGCGGTATCAGCTTGAGGCAGGCCACCTGGGCGAGATCACCTATCTGACGGAGGCGGAAGGCCGGGCCTGCGCCGACCGCGTCGAAGGCCAAATCCAGCGGCCATGGGATTTGTGGAAAAGCCAGGCGGCGCAGCGGCGCGGCACGACGTAGGGAGGTTCAGTCCCCTCGTTGATGATGAGCCTTGGACAGTCCCGTCCTACACTCCGAGCAAGGCACGCTCGGAAAACGCCAAGTCGCCAAGGCCGGGTCGTTGCTCGCCCTTGAAGTATTTGGGATATTTCGGCGAAAAGTAGCCAACTAGCCCCTTAACGGGACCGTTGGCATCCAAAACCACGAACGCAATGCCTCGCTGGGCAAGAAAGCGGCCGAGAGGGTTGGCAAAGCGGGTGAAATCATCCGGATGCCTGCAATAGATGAGCACCGCGTATTTTACGATGTTAAAGCGGTGAAGCAACACGAAGACAAACGGATGCCGTCCCGCCGGAGAGTTGCATATTACGCTCACGCACCCGTAGGCCGCGTGTTCGAGCAGCAAATCGATCTCGCCTGAACTTAGGTGCGAGTCAGGCGACATGCCCGTTGCTACTTGCTCGACGACGGCTCGATCCGATTGAAAATATAGTAAAGGTATAGAAACAAATGCGCCTTTGCAGTATTGGACGTATCCCTGCGCCTCCAGTGTAGCAAGGGTCCATGGCGCCGGAGTGATGTTGTAGTAGGTGGCCTGCTTGTGCCTTTGCGCGCGCATGGATAGGAGAGATGCATAGAACCTAAACTTCGGCCTCACGTACCAACTGGAAACGTTGCATCGGATGCCAGCCTTGCCGTCATGCTTGGTCAGGGTGAATATCAACAACAGAACCCCAACGACCATGCCGTTGCTTTCTAGGACATAGCCGTATTTGGGAAAGTCCGGTGGGGTCCGGTGTTTCGACAGCCGATTGAGGGCGTTCACCCAGAAGGCGCGGTCACGCCAGGCACGGAAGCCTTCGGTCAATAGGTCAGTCACTTCGTCCAGGTCGGCCGCGGCAATCTCGCGGCAGCGAACCGACCGAACTTGCGGCGATGGTGGCGTGCACGCGGCGTCCGGCAGGGCAGGGCGATGGCCGCGAATGGCCTGGAGCAAGCCTCCCTTGTTGCTTCGAATAAGGCGGCTCACCGTCATTTGGCGACTGTTTGCTGTGGAGGCATCATCGCCGGTTCGCAAGGCTTCGCCTCCATTTGCCGCAATGGCCCGAGCACCTGATTGATCGGCACGACGTCGATCGCAGCACTTTGAGCCAAGTCTAAGACCTTTCGAAACTCGGCAGGGGTGCAGCCGAACGGGGAAGGATGCTCGCTCACGTCATGGGTGAAAATAATGAGCCAGAGCCGGTCCCGCGCTGCCCGCTTGATCAGTTTTTCTATCCTCGCAAGGGGAGTATGGCGGCGCTTTCGCCACTGCTCCAGGCCGACGGCGCGGAGCAACGACCGGTCCACGATGGGGCCATTCAGCCCCGGCACCGCGCTCCGGCAGCCGGCGAACCGGGTTGCAAGCAAGCGCCGATGCGGAAGCCGCGCCTGACCATACGTGTAGGCGAAGCTGGTTGGCAGCACGTTCAGCTCATGTTCCCGCAGGAACTGGCGATTGCGTTCGGTCGAGGCGGCGTAGCGTTCGGCTGAACAGCGCAAAGCGGCCACATGGTCGTAGGTATGGCACCCGATCTCGTGGCCGGCCGAGTGAACTGCATGCAGGTCGTCAACTGTATATTGCGGCACGCCAGCAAACATAGCTCCGTTGCATTGTCCGCTTACGAAATATGTTGCCTTCGCGCCGTATTCAGCCAGTATGGCCCCGGCAACTTCCCAAGCTGACTTTGGGAAGTCGTCAAAAGTAATGCTTAGCGCTCCTCGCGCCAATGCAATCGCCGATGGCGCAACCTTATAATGAGAAACAATCGTTTCTGAAAATTTCCGCTCCAGCCGCTCTGCAAAGGTAAGTTCCACTGTGGAAACGTCCAGCAAAAGGTAGGTTATCACGCATCAAAGGCACTAAACTAGTATTTCCGCACGTTCAGGCAGTGTAGAGCTTCACCTCCTCTACCGCACCTCGAACTTTGGCAAATGAACTGTCTAAACGTCGCTAGCCATCACCACGGCAGTTAAGGAACAACCGGCTTGCTTAATAATGCCATGGATCAATTGACAGTCAACGGTGGACTGAAGGTTTATAGGGCAGCCAAGATATTGTGAACTCACTGGGTTGCTGGATCAGCCGCGGCGGATGTTCCAAAACAGCGGCATGCCTTTCAGCCCGCCATTCAAGGTGCGGGACCAGGCGGTCGGCTGGAAGAACTGCCCGAGGGGGAGGAAGGGCACGTCCTCAAAAGCCCGTTCCTGCAAGTCGGCGGCGATCCGACGCTGGTCAGCAGCATCAGGCGCCGCCAGCCACGCATCCCGCAGCGCTTCTAAACGAGGCGCCGTCGGCCAGCCGAACCATCCGTCGCCGCCATTGCCGCGGAGCGCCGGGTTGCTTGCCGGGCTCGACATATCGGCGCCGGTGAAAGTGGTGAAGAACACGCTCCAGCCGCCCTGGTCCGGCGGCGCCTTGCTGGCGCGCCGCTGAATCACGCTGCCCCAGTCCATCTCCTGCACATCCACGGCCATGCCGCATCGCGTCAGCAGGTCGGCGGCGACGGCGGCCAATGCTGCGATGCGCGGATAGTCGCCCGGGCTCATCAGCGCTACCCGCTCGCCGGCATAGCCTGCAGCCTCGATTTCGCGCCGAGCCTGGCCGACAGAACGCGGGCCGGTGAGCGCGGCGAGGCCCCGGTCGCTTGCCATCGGCGTGCCAGGCGCGAAGAACCCGACGCCGCCCCGCCAGTACTCGTACTGGTCACCGGCGACGGCACGCATGAAGTCGGCCTGGTCCAAGGCGCGGAGGAGGGCGCGGCGAATGGCGGGGTTGTCGAATGGAGGATGCAGCGCGTTCATGCGCATCAGGCCGATATTGCCGGTGACCTCGACAATCGAGGTGGCGAGCCCGGCGTTGCGCGCGAGCAACGGCAGCAGGTCGAACAGCGGCTGCTCCCACCAGTCGGCCTCTCCACGTTGCAGCGCCGCGGCGGCCGTGGCGCCATCGGGGATCACATTCCACTCGACCCGGTCGAAATGCACGGCCTTCGGCCCCGCCGTCCAATCCGCGACCCCGCTGTCCCGTGGACGGTAGCCATCGAATTTCGCATAGGCGACGTGGGCGCCGGACACGCGCTCGTCGGCAAGGAAGCGGAAGGGGCCGCTGCCGACCATCTCGGTGACCTGCTTGAACGGGTCGGTGACGGCCAAGCGTTCCGGCATGATGGGCAGCATATTGATGCCGATCTTCCCCAGGGCGTCCGGCAGCCAGGGACAGGGCGCGCGCAAGCGGAACATGATGGTGCGGTCGTCCGCGGCCACGAGTTCGTGCGTGAAGCGCAACAGGGTTTGGCCGAAGGCGTCCCGCCGGCCCCAGCGGCGGATGCTGGCGACGCAGTCCCGCGCGAGCACGGGCGTGCCGTCTTGGAATTGCAGTCCGTCCCGCAGCCGCAGCCGCCATTCGGTGCCGTCGCGCTCCGTCGTGGCGCCCTCGACCATCTGCGGCTGGATGCGAAAGGCGCTGTCCTGGCCATAAAGTGTGTCAAACACCATGTAGCCGTGGTTGCGCGTGACGTAAACCGAGGTCCAGACCGGGTCGAGGGCCGCGAGGTCCGCCTGCGGGATGAAGCGAAGCACGCGGGATGCCTCGCTCCGGGCTATGCTGGGGGCAGCCAAGGCTCCGGCGGCGCATGTTAACAGTGTACGCCGGCGCATGGGCTCCCTGTCCTGCAAAGGAACGGGATTGTGCGCCGCCTTGCCGGGCGCCGCCAGTGTATGATCGCTCACAAAGCGTCACGGGGGACCAGTGTCGGAGGGATCAAGGGCCTGGGTTCGGGCGTTAAGCGCCGTTGGGGGATTGACCGAGGCTGGCCGCACGCTGCCCCAGCGCCTGCCGGAGTTGGCGGAGCGCTTCGGGCCGCAGCCGGCGCTTGTCTCAGCGTCAGGCTCGTTCACCTACATCGGCCTGGCAGCCCGGGCGAACCAGTATGGGCGCTGGGCGCTGCAGCAGGGGCTCCGCCCTGGCGAGGTGGTTTGCCTGCTGATGCCTAACTGCGCCGAGTATGTGCCGATCTGGCTCGGCATCAGCGGGGTCGGCGGCGTGGTGGCGCTGCTGAACACCGGTCTGCGACAGGATGCCTTGACCCATGCCGTCGCCATCGTCGCACCTCGGCACCTGGTGGCCGATGCGTCGCTTGCCGACACGCTGGAGGCTGTGCAGCCGCGGCTGCCGCCCGGCGCCAGTTGTTGGGTGCACGGAGCCGACCGCGAGGGATGGCCGCGGATCGATGTCGCCGCGCTGCCCGACGGCGCCGTCGCTGCGGAGCGGCGGCCGGCGCTGGCCGACCTTGCCTTGCACATCTACACCTCGGGCACAACGGGGATGCCGAAGGCCGTCAATATCAGCCACGCCCGGGTGCTGGAATGGAGTCTTTGGTTTGCCGGCATGATGAACATCGGGCCGAATGACCGGATGTACGACTGCCTTCCAATGTATCACAGCATCGGCGGCATCGTGGCGGTGGGCGCAATGCTGGTGCAGGGCGGGTCCGTGCTGATCCGCCCTGGTTTCTCCGTGCGGCAATTCTGGGACGATGTCGTGGATGGCCGCTGCACGGTGTTCCAATACATCGGCGAGCTGTGCCGATACCTGGTGAACAGTCCTCCGCACCCGCGGGAACGCGCGCATGCGCTGCGCCTGGCCTGTGGCAACGGGATGCAGGCTGAGGTTTGGACCCGGTTCACCGAACGTTTCCAGGTGCCCCATGTGCTGGAATACTATGCCGCAACCGAGGGCAGCGTGTCGCTCTACAACACCGACGAGCGGCCCGGCGCGATCGGCCGCATCCCGCCCTATCTCGCGCACCGTTTCCCTGTGGCGCTGGTCCGGTGCGACCCGGAAACAGGCATGGCCCTACGTGACGCGGAAGGCCGCTGCCAGCGTTGCTTGCCCAATGAGGCAGGAGAGGCGATCGGTCCGGCGCCGGCGCAAAGGCTCTACACCGACCCCGGCGCCTCGGCGGCAAAGGTGCTGCGGGATGTGTTCGCCCCAGGTGACGCCTGGTTCCGCACCGGCGACTTGATGCGGCGGGACCAGGCGGGGTTCTTCACCTTCGTCGACCGCATCGGCGACACCTTCCGCTGGAAAGGCGAGAACGTCGCGACGATGGAGGTGGCCGACGCGCTCGGGTGCTGCCCTGGCGTGGCGGCGGTGGCCGTTTATGGCGTGGCCGTGCCAGGGACGGAGGGCCGCGCCGGCATGGCAGCCCTGGCGGTTGACGCCGCTTTCCGTATCGAAGCGCTATGCGCCCATGTGACGGCGCGGCTGCCAGACTATGCCCGGCCGGTGTTCCTGCGGCTGCGCGCCGCGCTGGACGTCACGGGGACGTTCAAGCCCGTGAAGGCCGACCTGATGCGGGAGGGGTTCGATCCCGGCGGGATTGCCGACGCACTATTCGTGCTGGATCGGGCGCGAGGCTACGTGCCGCTGGACGCTACGCTGTTCGCGCGTATCCAGGGCGGCGAAATGCGGCTTTAGGCCGTGTTGCCAGCGTCCACGGTCAGCATCGTGCCGGTGACGTTGCGCGCGCCGGGACTAAACAGGTAATCCACCGCGGCGGCCACGTCCTCAATCTCCGGCATGCGCTTAAGCGCGCTGCGCCGGGCGATCTGCGCGCGATGCCCTGCGTCCAGTTCGCGCGTCATCTCGGTGTCGACAAAGCCCGGGGCGACCACGTTCACCGTGATGTCCAGCGCGCCCACCTCCCGGGCCAGCGAACGGGCGAACCCGAGCAATGAGGATTTCGTGGCGCTATAAACCGAAAGGCCGCTGTAGCCCGTGCTGGCGACGACCGACGAGATCATCACGATCCGCCCGGCACCCGCCGCCATCATGGAGCGCACGACGTATTTGGTGAGCGTGATAGGCGAGACGACGTTGAGCCGGATCAACCGCTCGATCGCCGTGTCTGGCATGGTCGCCAGCACGCCGCTGGTGCCGAGGCCGGCATTGTTCACCAAGCCATAGATCGGCCCGAGATCCTGCCGCAACCCACGCA
>CAXSGE010000105.1:0-11558 GCA_964236715.1 uncultured Acetobacteraceae bacterium
GTGAAGTTCCGCTCTCCCAGCGGACAGACCTGGTCCGGACGCGGCCGCAAGCCAATCTGGCTGATCCAGGCCGAAGCGGGCGGCCAGTCGGCGGAAGAGTTCCGCGTCCACGAATAACAGCAGCACCCGCCATGCCGTTGTGGAGACAGCGCAACGGCATGATGGCCTAGAGGCCACGTGCTAGCGATTTTTCCTCAAGTAAACTTTTGTGGGTTTTATAGAAATAGGACCTGAGCACCTTTGTGCAGAGTAAAATTCCAAGTGCGTTCCAGGCTGCGCAAGGGTGCTTAGGCCAGATGCAGTTTACATAACGTCCGTTATGCGGCGCTATGGTGCAGCAAGCCGTTGAAAACGGACAGCAACTGCAATATATGTCTTCAAAGAGTAGTCTTATTCAAATAAATTTTGAAACGTTTGGAGATCGCTGTGACAAATGATGCACTAGAAGCGTTTCTTCATGGAGATCGCCCAAATTGCGAGCACGTTTTCCAGTTTTCCACAACAGAATCTGACAGCTTGTCAAAGGCGCTGGAGTTATCTGGAAAGTGCAAATCGCACTTTGAAGATGAACAGATTTCTCTTGTGATGAAACGATTTAACTATATATGCCAATCGCGAATAGAAGAAAATATGAATAAGTTCCGTCCCGAATGTCGAGTGCAGATAGGATTTTGCTTCATTCAAAGCGAATGGCCGAATGCACGTGTCCGTCGTGCGGAGGATAATACATACTCAATACTGATGAACGATGCCCTCATCCCAATTCTATTTGGTTTTTGGCATCGTGCGATATCGAAACGAGAAAGTGACGTATCAGAAGAAGATGTGTCAACCTCAGATAGAGACTTTGATATTTCTGCCAAAAAGCTGAAGGTTCTTTGGACTGATGTCATGCTGCCTGGCATCAAAGACCCAAGCCTGCGTTACTATTTGTGGGAATGCATCAGGGTCGGGCTTGAAGCCATCGTGGATCATGAATTAGCTCATATTGTTAGAGGCCACCAACGACTAGATCGGTCATTAAGCCCCATAATCAAAGAACATGATATGGCCTCGCAAGACTTTAGTGAAACCGAAGCTTTACGGAAACAAACTACAGAACTTGACGCTGACACTTTTGCCGCACATCGCGCGATTTGGACATTTGTAGTTAGACACGGCCAATCGCAATTGGCACACGTTGAAACGCCCTACAATCAATATTACCGCAACACTAAACACGCATACTGGACCCTTTGCCTTAGCCTATATGTGTCGTTCAGGATTTTTGGACCGTATTACACTCAGGTAAAGGACATGCGGACCCGGAGGCACCCGCCTACATTCATTCGGTTTCTCCAAGTATGTGCTACCCTTACTAGCTATCTTAACAAGATGCCTCACCTTGCTGGCAAACTAGATAAAGTTCAAGATTTAAAATCTTTTGAGGTTGCCTATTGTGATGTCATGGGCATTCGTTTCGATAACAGTCTTGGCGAATTTTGGCTAACAAATGACTGCCTACTTTATGGTAGAACCTTAACTCGCAATCTGGACATCATATCTCGCAAATTTGATAACCCTTTCCCATCTAGGGATTAACCAAGACTTTGCTACGGCTGCAAAGTAGCGTTGCGCTGTAAATGCTAATGACTAGATTCCATAGAGCCCGTTAGCCGATGCACGTCGCGTTCTCACGCCTCCACCGCACGTCTGCTTGCTCCTGCCAGGCAGACGGGTCCAAGCTCCTTCCATGTTCGCCGTCGATGAAGCAACTGCCCTTGCGATCCGCCAAGCCTGCCTGGATGGAGGCGAGCTGTCCGGCGTGGTCGAGCTGCGCCGGCACTTCCCGCTCATCACAGACAACGCGCGGGCACGGTTGTGCTTGAAGGTGATCATGAGTTGGGGGCCGCCGACGCCCTTCCCAGAGCAAGGGCCAGCACCGGGCAAGGCACGCCCAAGACCTCGGCGCAAACAGGTGACGTAGCTGCACATGCAGCCCAGAAAGCCGACTTTCCATATCTACACATTCGGCGCTGCTGCGGTGCAGCATAGGCGGAAGGCCTAATGATGCGGAAATGCACGGTAGCGATTTGTATGTAATGTCATAAGCGAGGCTGGAGCAGCCAGCACATTACTGGAGTCCCATTGCCGACGGGCGAGATGGAACGATGCCGGACCATGGCGACGATACGTGTTTATGCCGAGTTTCAGATTATGCCGAGTAGGACCTGATGCCCTCAATTTGTCGGTCTCGATTGCTCCGGGCGGCTCGGCATAATCAGGAGGCGTTGAATGGTGCCCAGCGCTCGGGATCGGTGGGGTCTTCCGCCCTCTATCGCTGGTGTACAAAGCTTTGGCCGCAACCTAGGCAGCGATCGCGGGCAACAGAGAGCATCTGGTTATGCCGGCGACCAAAAGGCAGAATGACCACTGCTTCAAAGTTTTACCAACCTCAGTCGGGAGGCGTTCGGCATAATCCGGAACTCGGCATAAGCACGAATCCTTGCCGTAGTCCGTATTGGCCGAAGCGGAGGATGTGCCTGCGCGCATAGGAGTTGAGGGCGGCGACCAAGGCGGGCGTCACAGGATGGCCATCCCTGGCCATATTGGATAAGACGTCGCTCAGGTCGGCGACGTTGGACAGCATGATCGTGTTGGCGACCAGGCTGGCGTATTTGAGCTGCTTCTCCTGCTCGACGGGGTTGCCGCTCTTGATCACCGGCCCGCCGAACGACACCCAGTCGAGGAAGTCGTTGTAAGTTTCGATCTTGGTGGTCTCGGCACGGATGACGCGGCGGACCTCTATGTTGGAAAAGAAACGCAGCAAAAACAGGGTGCGCTCAACGCGGCCGAGTTCGTGGAAGGCACGGTAGAGCAGGCTGCAACGGTTGTAGGTGCCGAGCTTGCGCAGCAGCATCGATGGCATGACACGCCCGGCCTGGATGGACAGTACGACCTGGATCATGTCCCGCGCGTGGGTTGCGATCAGGTCCCAGTCGACGTCGTCAGTGAACGGCGCATCATTGCGCGCCTTCACATCCAAGGGTATAGCGGCATTCTGATCATATCGCCAACATCCTCTTTGTGAGTTTCTATGGAACGTGTTGTGGCCGTTACGCCCGCAGGGCGACGTGGGTATCTGGAGCTTCTCGCTCACTATGTGCTGGCAGATCCAGATATAGATGAGTGGCAGCTTTGGGATAACTGTCGCCAGCAATCTGATCGAGAATACCTGCAAGTTCTCAAGAGTATGAGTCCAAAGGTCCGGATCGTTACCATGCCTAAAGTTGATGGAAATAATGGGTCCATCAACGCGTTCTACAAAACATGTGACGACGTAAACGCCTTTTATGTAAAGATGGATGATGATCTAGTCTATCTGCAGCCAGGTCTATCGAAAAACCTGTTGAAAAGGGCCAGCTTGACGCGAGGAAGTCACCTATGGTGGTCGCCGTTGGTTATCAATAATGCCACCTGCACGTGGTCATTAAAATATTTCAGTAAAGTTTTTATTGCGGCTGATGCTAGCGCTCAAGCAGGATGTCGGGTTGGCTGGAATAGTGCCGAGTTCGCTAGTAGTTTGCATGCGTTCTTTCTTGAGCTTTTGCGCCAAGACAAACTTCAGTCATTATTCGTTCCTGACATAGATATAATGGCCACCCGATTCTCGATCAACTGCATTGGGTTCTTTGGAAGCGATGTCAGAGACGCTGGGGAAAGCTTCTGCCCTCCCGGCGTAGACGACGAGGAATGGCTTTCTGCCGTGTTACCAGCCAGACTAAACATGCCGGGTCGGATCATCGGTGATCTAATTGTTGCTCACTTTGGGTTCTTTCCCCAAGAGCTTAAGTTATTGAAAACCAACACATTGGATAAGTACTATGAATTGGCTGATATGAAGTTAACGCATCGACCAGTGAGAAAGATGACCGCCAAAGGGCTGCTCAAGATGGCTATACTATCACGTGTTTCTGGGCCGGCAATACCCATGACAATTTCGATTGACTCGAAGCTTTCTTTAAAGTGAATTTTTCGTTCACACCGAGCTTACATACCTGCGCGTCTGGTTGATCGGATTGATTTGACGGTTTCGTTTTAGGGGTCACCTCACCATTTACTCGAAGTTACACGCTAAGCGGCGCGCATCCTGAACGCTTCGGGAACAGGCCGGAGCGGCCGCAGTCCGCCTGCAGGGCGGGCGGTGTTCCAATCGTAGTCGCCGGTGAGCGTGATGTGTTCCCAGCCGAGCAGCGCGACATGGGCGAGCAGGTCGTCGGGGATGGTGACGCCCTGTGACCGGAGCTGCTGGACGGCCCGGTCGAGGTATATGGTGTTCCAGTGGACGATGGCCGCGGTCAGCAGGCTCAGCCCGGGTGCCCGGAAGCTTTGGTTCTCGAACGTCCTGTCGCAGAACTCGCCTTAGCGGTGGAAGAACACGGCCCGGCGCAGCGCATTGCTTGCCTCACCCTTGTTCAACCCGGCATGGCTGCGCTGGCGCAGCGCCGGGTCGGACAGCCACTGCAAGGTGAACAGCGTCCGCTCGATGCGCCCCAATTACACGCTCGGGCCTTCCGGCCCATGTCTAGCACCGCCCTAACGTACTCTGCCTGTGCCTCCTCGCTTGCCAGGAACTCAGCCGGGTCGAACGGGTCAGCCTCCACCCTTGGCCTCCCGGCCCCCGTTGCGGGCCAGCCAGCGCACCACCCTGCCCCGCAACCCCGGCGCCTGCCGGAACTTCTCAGCCTCTGCCCTGGCCGCAGCGGCGGCGGCCTCGGCCGCTCGCAGCTCGTTCCCCATGTCGTCTCGCTCCCGCTCGGCTAACGCCGCCCGCGCCAGCGCCGACGCCTCGGCCCGGCTGCCGGCGTCCCGCGCGGCCTCGGCCGCGGTAGCCGCAGCGCGGGCGTCGCCCAGCTCGGCCGCCAGCGCCTGCGCGCGTTCCTCGGCGCCGGCCAGCGCCGCGCGTACCTCCGCCTCAGCCGACTGCGCTGCCGCAGCGTCCGCCTGGGCCGCTTCCAGCGCCGTGGCCTGCGCCGGGTCCGGCGGCAGGCTGTTGGCGCCACGGGCTAAGGCGGCGATCACCTCCCGCGCGTAGGCGCGGCGGTCCTTCGGTACCCAGCCCGACACCTGCGCCATGCCGGCCGCACCCCGCCGCTGCCGCAGCCGCTCGGACCGCTGCCGCCCCGTGCTTCCCGCCGGGTGCGGGTCGTGGCCGTCGCCAGGCACATCTGCGGCGTTGCTGGGCACATGCCCTCCAGCGTTACTGACAACAGCTTATCCCATGCCTGGCAACGGTGCCAATCGTTGCTGGCGACGCTCTTTTTGTCGCTAGGGACGCGCACTTCGGCTCCCATTGCCTTCGCCTGTCCCCTGTGAGCCGTCACGTCCGGCAAGTGCCCAGCACCACCGGTGCAATTGTGCATGGGCCACTTCTCCATGCGTCGCTGATGCGCTGCACACGCGCCGCGCGCACCGCTGCGGCGGGCGGCGGCGCCGTTCGCGCCACGTTGGCGGAACCTGCGGGCATGACCGATCCCCTTCTCGACCGGGTCGCGGCCCGGGCACGCAAGCACGCCCACAAGCGCCACTCGGCAGCCTATCGCTGGCTGCGCGGGCACCATGCCGAGCTGGCCCCCATCTTCGCCGCCCAACAGCCACCCTGGCGCGAGATCGCTGCCGAGCTGACCGCAAGCGGCGTGCGGGGCGGCAAGGGCAAGGCGCTCACGGGGCGCGCCTTGGCGGGCATCTGGGGGCGGGTCTGCGGCGACCTGGCCGCAGTGGAAGCCAAGCGGCAAGCAGCGCAGCAGAAGGCCAGGGTGCAGCCGTCCCGCTTGTCCGCCAACTGGCGGCCCACGCCCACGCAGCCAGTTGCGCCCAAGCTGGCGCTACCCTCTCCCGCCCACATCCAGGAACAGGCGGGCAAGGACCGCTACGCCGGCATGTCCCAGCAAGCGAGGGAGACAATGGAGAACCTGGATCGCCGGCTGCGCGAGTACGACAACCGCCAGCGGGGATGGAACAGCCGGGAAGGCTGATCCCGGCAGGTGTTAAACACTGGTCCCATCAATCATATCCCGCACTCGTTCCAACTCGTGTGGTTTGCCCTCCCTTTTGCCCGTTCGTAGGAACGGGCTGGCCCAGCGTAGCAAGGGCGGTTCCACGAAGCGTCCAGCCTGGTTGCGCGCTGTCCGAGTTAGGACGCTTGATAGCTGACGAAGCCTGGGGAGCTTGTCAGGTCCCCTTGCTCCTGGGGCAAAGCGTCGAGGCTGCAAAGCCAATGGGCTTTGCGCTCCCTCACAAAGCTGCTTTTTGGCGGCACCGCGTCAGGGTTGTCCAGGCTGTTCAACGTCAGGCTTATGGCCGGGCCGTTGATTTCCCGATACGTCAAAGGCGTGCCGCATTCCCTGCAAAACCCCCGCTCAACCATGTTCGAGCTTGCAAAAACGGCAGGCGGGCTCGACCATGCTACCTGCCGAACGGGAAAGCGGACGAACGCCATGAAGGGTCCGCCCGAAGCCTTCTGGCACATGCGGCAGTAGCAAACGCTTGATTGTTCCGCGGGTCCCTCGGCGCAGTACCGGACCCGTCCACATTGGCACCCACCCAGAAATTCCATCACATGCTCCTCGTTTGGCTGATCTCAGCCAGGCCGGATGCCTCCTCCTTCCTGGCCCTTCCGCTACTCCGGTGCGGGGTCTTCCTTTGTCCACTTTTTGGGGCCGCCGCAGAGCCGGAATTGATACCGCGGCTCCGGCCCGAGCGCGACCCGTTCCTTGTCGCGGCAGACCTTCCACCAGGTCTTGCGAACGGTTTCGGCCGACGTGGCCGCCAGTGCCTGGCCGGTGTCGTCCAGCACGCCCTGGTCGCCGAGCGCCTGCGCCACCGCGGCCCAGTTCGGCCGGCGCGGGCGGTCCAGTTCCGGCGCCAGGCGGGCGTGGTGGTCCCACATGAGGTCGTAAACCGGGGAGCGCCCGCCCCGGTGCCCCGGGGACCGTTGCCGGGCCGCGGCAAGGATGCTGTCCAGGTCCAGGTCTGCCTCGCCATCCCCCGCCATCGGCCCCACATGCCTCCTTGCTGCCCGCGTCCAGCTTAGCATCCGTCGCGGCTTTGTCGCACCTTGGAACGAGTTTGGTGCCAAGATGGAGCGAGTTAGACCCAGGCTTGGCGCACCTCGAAAACGCAACGGTCTCTTACAGACCAAGTGACCGCTCAGCGGTCGGTTGTCGCAGGTGCTGTCGCACCTGTCCGGCCCACGTTCCCGGTCCGGTCCCCTGGCCCAAAGCGGCCCGCCGGCGGGACCTACAAGCGGGACGGGGCGCCCCATGCCCCCGCCGCCTCGCCAGGAAGCACGCTGACGGCCCTGCAAGCTCCTGGACGATACTATACCTCTCGTCCCCTGGACCGCCCTGGTACGCTTTCCCTGCGGCTTTCTGGCCCATCCCTGGCGACAGGAGGCTGGGAGGGAAGAGCCGTCCGAACCGAAGTCCGGACGGCCAGCCACTACGGACGCGTCGTGGTGCTGGTGGGATGCACCGTCGTCACGACGGTGCGCTTCGGAAGCAGACCAGCTAGGCCGGCCAGACCAAGCAGGCCGATCCAACCATAGTTGGTTGGGGTCTCCGGTCGCGGCGGTGGATTGGTGGGGCTGTACGGCCGGTCAGCCAGGTTAGGGGTGGTGTTGGTGGTCGCAGTGCCAGCTCCCTGGGCCAGGGCGATGCTGCCGGTGCTGGCGGCCAACACCAAGCCAAAAGCAGCGATGGGTAGAGTGCGTCGCATAGAGCCTCCTGATGAGAATGTTGCTTGGACTGAACGGGTTTGCCGTCCAATCGTTGCCTTGTGGCCCTTTCCCAACAGTGATGCCGGTGGCGAAGTCGGCGGTAGGTTCGCCCCCCATGTTGTGGCCGGTGCAGAGCGTGGCATTGCGGAACTTGAGGAGTCGGCACGGGCCGCCGGCACCGATGCCTTCATGTCCGCCCTTTGTTCGACGCCCGCGCGGCAGCGCACTTCGGGCGTCGGTTGGCGGGACGCCCTTCGTCCCGACACCTTCTGTCCGGCACGGCGCGCAGCGGAGGGCAAGGGCGGCGCCGCTTGGCGCCGGGACCGGACCCGCGCGCAGCCACGCGCAGCGCCCGGCTTCGGGCGCGAGCATGGCGAGCACGGGGAGGACCCACCCCTTGCCCGTAGCGAGCACCGTAGCATCCAGCCGGACGCTGGCAGAGCAAGTTATCCACAGAGGGTCGCGCACATACGCGCGAAGGATTCTAGGATTCTAAGGATTCAAGGATTCAGGCTTTTTAAGCTGTTGTTTTTGTTTTGGAAAACACCTTGACCCCCGACCGATGGGGTGCCCGTCCCGACCGATGGGGTGCGGACCCCCGACCGATGGGGTGCGGACCCCCGACCGATGGGGTGCCCGATCTACGACCTTGAGCACTGTCGTAAGTCGGGTTTATGATCTCGGGATGATTAAGCTTTCTCCGGCTGAAAACCTACCTGTTGGCCGCACCATGCGGGCAGCGCACCAGGCTGCGCGTACCCTGCCCAACGATGAGGTGGTCAAAGCCGGGGAGCTGATCGAGGCGCGCTTCGCCAAAGGCTCCTCGCCCTCGGCCGCCGCCCGCAAGATGCTCGCCCTGCTGATTCAGACAGCCGCCGGCGACGCCTGGAAGCCAGGGCCGCATAGCGTCCTCAAGCGTGGCCTGCGCGGCAGCCACAACTCGAACGACCGCCTGAGCGACGCCTTCGACGAGCTGCAAGGCACCCTGCTGCGGATCGGCACCATAGCCCCGGATGGGCGCGCTGCCGCCCTGGTCGCCCCCGTGGTGGCCTACCGCATCGAGCACCTGGAGGAGGACGACAAGGCCCGGGTGTGGTGGGAGTTC
The DNA here is from genome assembly GCA_964236715.1 of uncultured Acetobacteraceae bacterium. GTDB lineage: Bacteria > Pseudomonadota > Alphaproteobacteria > Acetobacterales > Acetobacteraceae > CAHJXG01. Next base: position 8,862 of record CAXSGE010000105.1, read on the forward strand.
AGCGAGCCGGCCCGACGCGCCATGCAGGGCAGCGACCACTACGCCGCCATGAACCGCGCCGCCCTGCTCGCCTTCGAGAGCCGCTACAGCGTCACCCTCTACGAACGCGGCGCCCTGCTGGTCGGCCGGCGCGACCCGCGCTGGCGCGGCACCGTGGAGGAGCTGCGGGAGGTCATGGGGGTGCCAGCCAAACATTACCGAGTTTGGGCCGACATCCGGCGCAAGGTGGTGGAGCCGGCCTGTGCCGAGGTGAACCAGCTTGCCGACTTCGCCTGCGGCTGGAAGGTGGAGCAGGGGCCGCGCAACAAGGTGCTGGCGGTGGAACTCTGGTTCCGGCCCAAGGACCAGGCCGGGCGCATGGCCACAGCCCGCGAGTTGGACGAAGCGCGGAATGGTCGCAAGGCCCGGCGGGACGGTCAGGCCGCGCCGACCCGGCTGCAGCTTGACCTGGTGGACGCCCTGGCCGCGTTGAAGAACGGCGGCCCGCCGCCCACGGCGAAGTAGGAAGCACCCATGCCGCATGGCTTGTACGAGCACGATGCCCTTCTCTGGGCCGAACACCAAGCGGCCCTGCTGCGCCGGCTCGCGGCGGGTGAGCGGGTCAACGACGCCGTGGACTGGCCCCGGGTGATCGAGGAGGTCGAGGACGTGGGGCTGTCGGGGTTGCGCGCGTGCCGGAGCCTGCTGCGTCAGGCCCTGATCCACTTGCTCAAGCTGCACGCCTGGCCAGACAGCCCGGCCGTAGCGCACTGGCGTGGCGAGGCAGGGGTGTTCCTGGCCGACGCGGAAGACTGCTTCACCCCCTCTATGCGCCATCGAATCGAGCTGGATGCGCTCTACACCAAGGCGCTGGGCCTGGCCCGGGAAGCAACGGACGCCACCGGCGAGCCACGCCCGTTGCCGGATGCGTGCCCTTTCACACTGGACGAGTTGCTGGCCAGCAGCGTGGCCGAACTGGCGGCACGGCTGGATGGGACGCCGGCATGACCAATGAGCGTACCGTGACCGTGGACCAGTCCGACCCTGACCGGGGCCGGGTGGACCGCGCCCGCATGGGCCGGCGCAATCCGGCCGACACGGAGCCGCGCCCGCCCATCCCGCCCGAGGACATCGAGGCCACCCGCGCCGAGTTGGCCGAGCTGCGCCGCCGGATGACCCGCAGGACGGCCTAGGACGATGCTGGGCGGCAAGGGGGGCTGATGCGGGCAAAAAGTAGGTCATCGTCAGCTTCCTGGCCTGCATGGCGCTGTTTTGCGGCTTGTGGGCTACATCGGTGCAGGGAGCGGGGGCCTTGGTCGGGATGGCCGCAGGCGGCGGGTGGCCGGCAGCGCTGACGCGCTACGCCTGGGCGCCGCTGGTGGTGCTTGCGATTTGGGTTGGCGTGGCCCGGCGCCAACACTTAGGCGCTAGCAAGCCTGGCCGGGGCGTCCGCGGCTCTTGATCTGTCGCATATTGCAACGACCACAGCAAGTCCTCGCGCCCGCCTGTGCGCTTCCGGCCGGCCCCGAATACTGTTCCTGGCCAAGTCCCGGCGCCACCCCCGCCGCGGCGTCCCTCCCGCGACTGCCCCGCTGCTTCACACTGACTTCCCTGCCCTTTCCATAATGGCGACTCTGCGTTGCTGCGGTGCAGCATGGGACGTGCAGTCGCCGTCAGTACAGGTTCATCATGCCAACACGGTTCTGGGGGTCGAGCGGCTCGTTCTGCGGGAAGCCCCCATATGGGGGAATGTCATTCCCGAAGCCCACGGGAGTGATGAACTCTTCCGGCACGCCGGCACTCCGAAGCTCACCCGCCACCGCAAGGGCGCGCATTAGGCTCAGCTGCGTGCCTGCTTCGGGGCTTTTCGCATCTGGGGCATAGGCATTCACTACAATCCGCAATCCTGGCCGCCCGGTCTCTTTCAGGGCAGGGAGGGTCGTTACTCCACTATGGTCAGCAGCCAACTCATCGTGAAAGACGCGCCAAGCATGCGCCATATCGGAGACGATCTGCCTACACCGGTCGGTGACCCGGGCGCTCCCACGGTCGAAGAAGCAATAATAGGCCCTGGAGGTACCGGAAGCCGGTTCCACGCTCCCCACGGCAAGCATAGCCGAGAGGACAATCCAAGCCGCCCGATTAGGCAGGAAGCGCCAGCGTTGCATGTCAGCTCCGGTGTTCTATTTACCATAACACACCTTCGGTGTTGCTGCGGTGTACATCAGAAGTTGTTCGCCATCGCGCCTTTGCGTCAGCCGATCCGGTCGCGCGCCATCGAGCACGATGGCCCCACACTCTTTGCATCTCGGCAACAGGAGCCACCACCTTTGGCATCTTATTACCCGCTAAATTCTATGATGGCGTGTAATTGTTGAATTTGACTCAAAAGTAGGTTGCAATTTCTACGTTAGCAAGCGCAATAGGTGAGCTTGCGCCGTCAGATCGGTGTTGGACCAATGGCACCTGGCCCATCCAAGGGGCCAGTCAGGAGGAGAACGTAATTGGCAAACCGTAGTGGCAAGGCCGGAAAAGGAATCGGACCTGAACCTTTGCAAACCCCAGATACCACGGTGCGGGCCGCAGCAGGCGGCTACAAGGCAGCAGGCGGCTACAAGATAGCCATAAGCCGGACTGGGCAGGCGGTACAGATCACGCTTGCGTCCAGCGACGAATACGCCAGCATCGAATTGTATGATCGTCTGATCCAGTCAGTCA
>CAXSGE010000106.1:0-11121 GCA_964236715.1 uncultured Acetobacteraceae bacterium
TCTCCTCCCGGTTGACCGCGTGCGCCACCGCCTGGCGCACCCGCGGGTCGGTGAACGGGCCACGGGCGCCGTTGAACATGACGTACATGACAGGGCCGTCCGTCGCTTCCAGCCTCAGCTTCGGGTCCGCCTCGATAGAGGACATGGACTGCCACGGGACATACTCGATCAGGTCCACGTCGCCGGTTTGCAGCGCCGCCACGCGGGCCGTCTCGTCCGCATAAACCGTAACGTCTATGGCTTTCAGCTTCGGCAGGCCCGGCCGGTAGAACTTATCGAATGCGACCAGCTTGATGCCCACGCCGCGGTCCTGCGATTCGATTACGAACGGGCCGCAGCCGACCGCCGCCCCCGTCCGGTCCAGTGATCCCTTGGCGACGACCGGCATCTCGTAAAGCGCAAGCCAGGTGGGCAGCGTGGCCGTGGGCTGCTTCATGATGATGCGGACGGTGCGCGGGTCCGGAGTCTCGACCCGATCCATGCCCTGGAATTGGCCACGCATATAGGCGGTGGACTTTTCGGCCGCGAGCTGTTCCAGCGACCACTTTACGTCGTCGGACGTGACGGGGGCGCCGTTGTGGAAGGACGCGTCCCGCAAGTGGAACACCCAGCCCGCGTCGCCGTCGCGCTCCCAGTGGTCCGCAAGCTCCCCGCGCAGGTTGCCGCCGGCGTCGTAGGAGGTCAGGCCGCGATGGGTCATCAGCGTGATGGTCCCTGCGGCGGTGCCGGCTTGGACCCAAGGGTTGAAGCTGGGCGGATAGCTGGACAAGCCGAACCGCAGCGGACCCTCGCGTCGGGCGGCGAGGGCGGCGCGGCGAAGGAAGGGCAGGGCGGCTCCCGTAGCCAGCAACGTGCGGCGGTTCATGGCGCGGCATCCTCCTGGGTGAGTTGCGGGTAGGTTGCAGCCGCGTCAGCCGGGGTGATCCGGCGCTCGACGACGTCGCGGCGCACGTCGGCTGCGGCCCGCTCCGAAGGGGGGCCGTAGCCGCCCGCCCCGGGCGTCACGATCTCGACCGTCTGGCCGGCCTGCAACATCCCGGAGCCATGCTCGAACGGCGGGACGCCCGGGCCGTAGGCAAATGCCCCCTTGCCACCGGGCAGGCCGCCCGCCAGCCCCCATGGTGCGGACAGCGTACGCGACCCGCCGAGACGCAGCCGCGTCGGCGCTTCGGCCCGGTAAACCCGGCGCAAGCCCATTCCGCCCCGCTGCCGCCCGGACCCGCCGGAGCCGTCCACCAGCTCGTAGCGCAGCACCGTCAGCGGATACTCGATTTCCAGCGCCTCGACAGGCAGGTTGCTGGTATTGGTCATGTGGACGTGGACGCCGTCCAGGCCGTCCCGGTCCCGCCGTGCGCCGGAACCGCCGCCGATGGTCTCAAGGTAGATCCAAGCGCTGCCGTCCGCCTGCTCGCCGATGAAGCTGGCCACCGTGACCGAGCCGTTGCAGGCCGCGGTCACGCGGTCCGGCGCCACCTGGGCCATAGCGCCGTGGATCAGGTCCACCACGCGCTGGCACGGGCCGATGCGGCCATTGACCGCCGCCGGATGGACGCAGTTGAGGATGCTGCCGGCCCGTGCCGACACGTGCAGCGGGCGCGCAAGCCCGGCGTTGGGCAGAATGGTCGGGTCCACGACGGTCTTGACCGCGTAGTACACAGTCGAGAGCAGCGCCGTGTAGACCATGTTAAGCCCAGCGCGCACCTGGTCCGGCGCCTCGAAATGCAGGTGCATCTCGTCGCCGGCCACGGTGATCTCGCACGACACCGGCAGCTCGCCGTCCACTTCCAGGTCGTCATACACGTCGTCGAAGCGGTAGGTGCCGTCCGGGATGGCTGCGATGCCCGCGCGCATCTTGCGCTCGGCATAGTCCAGCAGGGCGTCGCCAGCGGCCAGCACCACGTCGCGCCCATATTTGCGGCACAGCGCGCACAGCCGCTCCACGCCAAGCCGGTTGGCCGCCATCTGGGCGCGCAGGTCGGACAGGCGCTCCCGCGGGACCTGGCAGTTCAGTAGGATCAGCTCCTGCACGTCCGCTTGCAGCTCGCCTGCGCGATAGAGCCGGATCGGCGGGATGCGGAGGCCCTCCTGGTAGATGTGGGCATGGCCGCGGTCGGCGAAGTCCGAGTGGTGCGCGGTGTTGACCGCCCAGGCGACGATCTCCCCTGCGAAGAAGATGGGTTCTGCCAGCACGATGTCCGGAAGGTGGGTGCCGCCGCCCTCGTAGGCGTCGTTGCCGACGAACACGTCGCCGGGCTGCATCGCGCCGACGGGATGGCGCTTGAGGATGTGAGGTATGATGCCGATGAAGGAACCGAGGTGCATCGGGATGTGCTCGGCCTGGCACAGCGTATCGCCGCGGATGTTGAACAGCGCCGTGGAGCAGTCCCGCCGTTCCTTGATGTTGGTGGAGTAGCTGGCCCGGACCAGCGCCTCCCCCATCTCCTCGGTGATGGAGGACAGGGCGCTGCCGATGACCTCCACCGTGATCGGGTCCACGGCGGGCGCGGCGGCGAGGATGGCCTGGCTCATGCGAACTCGAGGATCAGGTTCAGGTAAGGCTCGACACGCGCCACCATAGTGGGAAGCACGACGGTCGTGGTGTCCATCTGCTCGACGATGGCCGGTCCTGCGATGCGGTTGCCGGCGCGTAGCAACTCGCGGTCATAAATGGGGCAGGGCACGAAGCCGCCGGCCTCCGGCAGCCAGACCCGGCGTGTTCCGATAACGGCGGCAGAGGCGTCCGGCCCCGCGTCAGCCTGGGGCTGGAACGTTGCCTTGCGGACAACCCCGGCAGCTTCGACCCGAAAAGTAACGAGCTGCACTGCCTCGTCCTCTGCCACGAAACCGTAGATGCGACGGTGGGCGCCGGCGAAACCGGCCGCTAGGGCGTCCAGCGTCGCCGCAGCAGCCGGGCCGTCCGGCACCGCCACGGCCAGCTCGTAGTTCTGCCCGGCGTAGCGCATGTCCACGGTGCGGGTGATCTGCCGCGCTCCGGGCGCGATGCCCTCGCCGTCGAACCAGGCGTCTGCCTGTGCTTCCAGTTCGGTAAAGGCAGCTTCCATGTCGGGCAGCGCCGCAGCGGCTAGGGTCATTAGCCGTGTGGCGGCGAAGTCCGCGCGCAGGTCTGTCAGCAGCAGGCCCATGGCGCACAGGATGCCAGGGTTGCGCGGCACCAGAATGCGGCTGATCTCCAGCTCGCGCGCCAGGCGGGCAGCGTGCAGCGGGCCGGCGCCCCCGAAGGCCGCCAGGATGTAGTCCCGCGGGTCATGGCCGCGCTGCACGCTGACGACGCGGATGGCGCGGGCCATGTTGGCCGTCACCACCGAGATGATGCCCTGCGCCGTTTCCATCACGCCCATGCCAAGCTGCTCCGCCAGCCGCCCGATGGCGGCGCGTGCCAGGTCCTGCCGCACCGCCATGCGCCCGCCCAGCAGGTGCGTGGGGTTTAGCGCTTGCAGCACCACGTTGGCGTCGGTTACGGCGGCCTCGGCGCTGCCTTTACCGTAGCAGGCTGGCCCGGGGAAGGCGCCGGCCGAGCGCGGCCCGACCTTCAGCAGCCCGCCGCTGTCCACGTAGGCGATGGAGCCGCCACCGGCGCCGACCGTGTGGATGTCGAGCATCGGCGCCTTGATCGGGTAGCCGTGCACGGTGGCCTCGCTGGCCAGCCGGCAGACGCCGCCCTGCAAGAGAGCCACGTCCGTGCTGGTGCCGCCCATGTCAAAGGTGATGAGGTCAGGAAACCCGGCCAGCCGTCCGACCGCCTGCGCGGCGACGACGCCGGTGCTGGGGCCGGACAGGATGGTGCGGACGGGCAGCTTCGTCGCCTGCTCGAACCCGATGACCCCGCCGTTGGACTGCGTAAGGTTGGGGGTCGCGCGCAGGCCGAGGTCGGCCAGGCGCTCCGCCAGGCGGTTGATGTAGGTCCGCATGACTGGGCCGAGGTAGGCGTTGACGACGGCGGTGCTCAGCCGCTCGTATTCGCGGAACTCAGGAGCAACCTCGTGGCCGGTGCAGGCGAAGGCATCCGGGAACTCCTCGGCGATGATGCGCCGGGCGGTTTCCTCGTGCTGGGGACGGACGAAGCCGTAGAGAAAACAGACCGCGACCGCCTCGACGCCCGCGGCGCGCAGGGTGCGTACGGCGGCGCGCATGGCTTCTTCGTCCAGGGCAGTCTCGACCGTGCCGTCGTGGCGCACGCGCTCCGGCACTTCCAGGCGCAGGTCGCGGGCGACCAGAACCGGCGCCTTATCGGCTTGCAGGTCATAAAGGTCGGGGCGCTTCTGGCGGCCAATTTCGAGTAGGTCGCGGAAGCCGCCGGTGGTGATGAGGCCGGTCCGAACGCCCTTGTGCTGGATCAGCGCGTTGGTCCCGACAGTGGTGCCGTGGCCGAAGTAGCCGACATCGGCGACCGCGGCGCCGACCCGCGCGACGCCTTCCTCGACGCCAGCCGCGATGCCGTGGGAAGGGTCATCCGGTGTGGAGGACACCTTCCAAACCTCGATGGCGCCGCTGCCGTCCTCGAACAAGCAGACGTCGGTGAAGGTTCCGCCTGAGTCCACGCCCACCCGCCACGCCATTGCGCCGATGCTCCAGCCTGCACCCGGTTTGGGGCGCCTTGATCCGATGCGGCGTCGTGGGCCTGTGAAGTTACCCCTCGACCGGCATAGGTCATCACGTATACATGACGTATGCAACGCTTTTCCGCTGCCCCGGTCCAGAGAAGCCATGCGGCGGATGGAGCCATCGGAGTGGACAGGAACCAGGCCGTGCAAGGTCCCACCCAGCCGCCACGCCGGCCGGCACGCGACCTTGTCTATGACTATGTCCGGCAGGGAATCCTGCATGGCCGCCTGGCAGCGGGGACGTTCCTGGAAGAGGATCAGGTGTCCGCGGCCGTCGGCGTGTCGCGCACGCCGGTGCGGGAAGCGTTCCAGCAGTTGCAGGGGGAACGGTTGCTGGACCTGTTGCCGCGCCGGGGCGCGATGATACGGCTGGTGACAGTGCAGGAGCTATTGGAGATCCTTGAAACCCGGCTGATGATCGAGACGCACGCAGTCCGGACGCTGTGCCGCGGACGGCTGACGCCGCCCGATGGGATGGGAGCGGCTTTGGCGCAAATGCAGCAGCGGCCGGATGCGGACATCCCCAGCCATGTCCAGCTCAACACCACGTTCCATACGGCGCTGGTGGAGGCCGGCGGCAACGGCGTCATCTCCGCCTTGTACCGGTCCATCACGTTCCAGCAGGAGCGCGTCGCCATGACCGCCGTCAGCATCGGCCCTGGCCGGCGGAAGGTCATACTCCTTGAGCACGAGCAGTTGGCGGCGGCGCTGGCGACGCACGACGAGGCTGCGGCCATCGCCGTTCTGGGCAAGCATCTCCGACCCGTTCAGGAAATCCTTGCTCAATTGCCAGAGTGCCGGTGATGGCCGGTTTCCACCCTGGAGCTAGTGTGGATTTCCTACCCGCGGTCAAGCGCTCAGCTTGACTTTGGCCTTTTTCAGGCTGGGTAGCACGCGGCTTCGGTGAGGCTGTCGAAGCGCGCGCGCGGGATTGTTGCCCTGTTCTGGGCGTGCGGCGACGTTGAGAAAGCCTGTGCGGTCCAGAGCTGGCGGCGGACGGCGGCGAGCGCGTCGGAGAAGGGGCGTGGTTCAGAATCCGCTCGTTTTGGGTTACACAAGGCGCGTGGAAACCGCCGACCTGTGCGGGTCGGATTTTGGTTGGAAGGGGTTCGGTTGCGGGAGGCGGCGAGCCTCCCCCGGTCAAGCTCGGCGGGGCTGAAGCGGTCCTAGGCCCAGCAGGGTCAGCCAGTGTGGATGACTTTGGCCGGTCATCAGCTCTCGCGGGCTCTTACCCTGGCGTTCGGCATGGCGGCTGCGCAGGAAGCGGCGATGGTTCAGGAAGAAGCGCAGCAAATCCAAATATGAGTTGCCCAGGTGGCGGCGCAGCGTGAAGTAGCTGCGCAGCCGTGAGTTGAGGTTCTCGACGAGCGAGCTGCTGCGCGGCGTGTCCGCCATGGCCCGGCTCACGGCGTCGAACAGGGTGTGGAACTTGCCCCCGATCTGCGCCCGCAGCCGGTTCCATCCCTGCCAGTATGCGGGCGAGGTGCTGGGCAAGCGGTGCAGCAGGCACGCATCATGCACGAGGGGCTCGGCGATGGCGTAAGTTTGCGCGATCGCGGCCAGCTTGGCGTCGAGCACGCCGGCGAAGGCGAGCAGGTCGTCGCGCTGGTTCTGCAGCGCGACCCGCACCGGGCGGATGCGTCGCACGTCCTCGGGCTCGCGGGCGACGAGCTCGGCGACGATGAAGTCGAACAGCTCTCGCCGGGTCGCCAGCGCCGGTCCGGCAAGGGCCAGAACGTCGTGGCTCAGCCACTGGGTGAGCGTTCGGATGTCGCGAGCGAGCTGATGGGCTTGGGTTTCAGCCTGTCGCGCACGTTCCAGGTGGGCGGCAAACTCGTGGTCTGGACCCCGCTGGCCGGCGCGAGTGGCCCGGGCCTGCAGGATCTTGCGCCGCGACGTAGCGCCCTTGGCGAGGCGCGACGATGTGGTGGCGAGACCTTCGTATTGGCGCTGGATGTGGAACACGTCGCCGTGGCACGGCGTGTCGCCCCAGGCCGCCTTCTGCCCGGCGCGCAAGCCTTGCCCGGCATCGGCGATCGTATAGTCAGGATCGAGCCCCTGCTGGGCGGCATCCAGCAGATGCACGCCCCAAGTGTCAGCGTCGCGACGCTGCTCTGCAGCCAAGATGTAGCAATAAGTCGACTGGGCATCGACGCCGGCCAGCACGGGCGTGGCATCTTGGAAGATCTAGTCATGCAGGCCCACCCGAATGCCGGACAGGTCCTGCTCCCGGTTGATGACGCCGACCTGCCGCGTGGCTGCCTGGAGCACGTCGTGGACACAGCCCACGCTGACGGGCAGGCCCAGCAGGTCACGCAGGAACTCCACGACGCCGCGATACGAGCTGCGGCAGATCAGCGTCAGCCCGACGATCACCTGGCGCAGCCAGGCCTTGGTCACCGCCAGCTCGAACAGCACCTCGCTGTCCGGCGTGGCAGACAAGAAAGCGTCATCCAACGCCGCGGCAGCCTTGTGCGTCTGCTGGTAGACGAACTTGCGGCTCACCCCGTGCCGGGCCGCCAGATCGCTGACCGTCTGCGATCGCGCCAACGCCTGAATGGCCAGGTCCTTACGGCCGCTCCCGGGCAGCCTCGCCGCTGCGCCAACACATCGATCCATCTCGCACCGCACCTGAAAAACTCAGGGTGCCATCACCCGACCCGGCAACGTCAACTCGGCTCCCGCTGTAACCCGTCTTTGAACCACGCCCGATTTTGGGCCAGCAAAGGTCTTGTCGGGCCTCCTCGATTTGGCCCGGTGGCAACGCTCGCCACTGGACTTGATCGCAGGACGGTTCTGCGGTCCGATGGGTGTCCATTGGGCAACCCGTTGCCACGTCCAGGAGCGAAGGCGATGTCGGCATTTCCGACCTGGTTGGGCGTTGTCGCCCACCTCCACACGTCGCCCCGGGCGTTTCTGCCGATGCACGCCTGTGACGCAATCGAACTGGTCGCCGGCGAGGGGATCGTCGGCGACCGCTACCGGCTCGGCGTCGAACAGGGCTTCTATTCGGACAAGCCGGAGGAGGGTCGCCAGATTACGCTGTTCGAAGAGGAGGTCCTCGGCGATCTCCTACGCGACTACCAGCTCGAGCTGCTGCCTGAAGAGCACCGTCGCAACATCACCACGAGGGGCGTGCCTTTGAACCATCTCGTTGGGCGCCAGTTCCGCATTGGTGACTGCTTGGTCGAGGCGACCCGCCTCTCGATCCCGTGCCGGCACATCGAGGAGATCCTGGGCAAAGCGGTGTTCGATCCTCTGGTGCACCGCTCCGGCCTGAACTGCCGCATCCTGGAAGGCGGCATCGTGCGCGTCGGCGCCACGGTCCGGCCGGCCTGACGGCGCGGTGCCGCGCCACATCACGTTGAGCCTCGATGCCGCGCGCGCGGCCGGGCCCGGCGTGCGTCGCCTCACCTTGCGGGATCCTGACGGCTACGGCCTCCCTAGGGTCAAGGCTGGCGCGCACCTCGACTTGGTCGTGCCCAGCCTAGGCTTGCGATCCTACACTCTGTGCGGCGACCCGGCAAACAGCGATCGTTGGGAGATCGCGGTCAAACGGGAAACGGCGTCACGCGGTGGTAGCGCTTGGCTATACGATACGTTGGCCGTTGGCGATCGGGTCGCCGCGGCGATGCCTCGCTGCACCTTTGGGATTGCCGAAACCGCTTCACGCCACGTCATGGTCGCGGGCGGCATCGGCGTCACGCCGTTCCTTGCCATGGCACCGGTGCTTGAACGTGCCGGCGTGGACTGGACGCTGCACGTCGTACACAGGGGCGGGCCGCCGTGTCCGGACGAACTCGCGCCGTGGCTCGCGGCCAGCCGGGCCATCCTGCACGACACGGGTGCGACTGCGCGCCCTGCCATGCTGTCGCTGCTCGGGCCGCATTCCCCCGGGGTGCAGGCCTATTGCTGCGGACCCGCGGCGATGCTGGACGCGTTCGACCTTGCGACTGCCGGGTGGCCGGACGGCACGGCTCGGGTGGAGCGCTTCGTAGCCCCGGTTCTGGCGCCCGATCCCGATGCTCGGCCCTACACGCTGGTCCTTGCGAAAACCGGCGCTTCGGTCGAGGTGGCCGCCGGCACGTCCATGCTGGCCGCACTCCGGGCGCTCGGCGCCGAGGTGGACTCTTCCTGCGAAGGTGGGGTGTGCGGCGCCTGCGAAGTGCGCTGGCTTGAAGGGGTTCCGATGCACCGCGATCGCGTGCTATCAAGAGCCCGACGCGCCACCCATGTGATCAGCTGCGTGGCGAACTGCGCAAGCGGACACCTGGTAGTGGACGCATGAGTTCTGTCAGATCCCCTGTGGCCCTTAACCGTTCGGGTGGTGGAGCGGGTGCGCTGGCCGCACGGCTGATGGCGTTGCGTCAGGCGCGCGGCCTCACCCTCGACGCACTGGGCCAAGCGACTGCGCCCAGTTTCTCGGACACCTGCTGCATCGCCCTCGCCGGGTCGGCGATGAAGCTGCCTCCGCACTGATCACCGTGGCCCGGTCGCCGAACGGATAAAGGCGCCAGATGATAAACGCGAAGACGTAACGGGCAAAATGTTGTCCGAAAGACCCCGTAATGGCCCATCGATTGCGTAAGCTTGATCGCATCACGAGTGAATCACACACGGAGGTCGGGTTGAGCGCAGCGCAGAGGGCGATAGTCGCATCAGAGTTCCCGGACGCGGGACATACGAGCCGGATTCTGTGGTCCAGCATTCTCGGCACTGCCGTCGAGTGGTACGACTTCCTGATCTACGCGGTCGCGACCACGCTGGTGTTCAACAAACTCTTCTTTCCCATCAACGATCCGGCGCTCAGCAGCATCATCGGCTTCGGAACCTATGGCGTCGGCTTCCTTGCCCGGCCGCTCGGCGCCGCCATCTTCGGCCATTTCGGCGACCGGATAGGACGCAAGGCCATGTTGGCCACGACGATTGTGATTATGGGCCTGGGCACATGTCTGATCGGCCTGCTGCCGACTTACCAGCAGATCGGCGTGGTGGCGCCGATGCTGCTCGTCGCGCTGCGGTTTCTGCAAGGCATCGGTTTGGGCGGCGAGTGGGGCGGCGCTGTTTTGATGGTGGTCGAGAACTCGGGCCAGCGGCGCCGGGGCATGATGGGTGCCATGGTCCAGATGGGAAACCCGATCGGCAACCTGGCCGCCATCGGCGTGTTCGCGCTGTTTTCCAAAATGCCCGAGGCGGACTTCCTTGTCTGGGGCTGGCGCATCCCGTTCCTGATTAGCATCCTCCTGGTCGGCGTGGGCCTGTTTATCCGCCTTCGGCTGCAGGAAACGCCGGCGTTCCGCAGCCTGGAAGCATCGCACCAGGTGGCGCGCCTGCCCATCGCCGAGGTGCTGACGACGCACCGGCGCTCGTTCCTGATCGCCGTGGGCCTCAAGGTGTCGGAGATCGCCTGGGCCAGCATCGCTGGCGTATTCGTCATCTCCTATGCGACCGGCAAGCTCAACCTACCGCGTGCGGAAATCCTGAATGCGCTGCTGCTGGCCTCATTCCTCGCCCTGTTCACTATCCCGCTGTTCGGATGGCTGTCGGACATCGTCGGACGAAAAGCGATGTTCTTCGCGACCTGCTTGTTCTCGGTCCTGTTCGCATTCCCGCTGTTCTGGCTGCTGGACACCAGGGATCCGGTGCTGGTGACGCTCGCGATCGTGGCCGGAATCAACTGCGGCCAGATGGTCGGGTTCAGCGTCGGCGCGCCGTGGTACTCGGAGCTGTTCCCGACCCGATTGCGTTACAGCGGGGCGTCGCTCGGCTTCCAGGTCGGCGCGGCGCTCAGCGGCGGCCTCACGCCGTTGATCGCGGCGTCCTTGATGGCTTGGAGCAGCGGGGCCACGTGGCCGATCGCTCTCTACCTGATCGCCTGTGCAAGCCTGACGACGTTTGCCACCATCATGGCGCCCGAGACGGCAGGGAAACCGATCCAATAGACAGCGCTCGGGCCGGAAGCCCTAGCGGCCGACTGTCGCCGCGTTTGGAACCGCGGAGAGTCGACCTCGTCGGTCGTTCACCTCACCGGGGAGAGGGCCGTGCGTTTGAGACACCCTGTGTCCCACTCCTCCGTCGTTAATCAAAATCCAGTGATGATGGCATCCGCTAGTGTTCGCTGCCGTGCGGAAAATTGAGTTAAATTATGATGGCTCTTGTCGGGTTCCGGGGTGGTGATGGTTCCGTCACGCAACCAGGCCGGCGATAAGGGCGCCGAGCAGGGCTTTGCCACGTCGGCGAGCGTTGTGCACGAACTGGAAGAAGCCGAGGTAGAGCGGCAGTTTGTCCTGCGAAATGCCCCGGTGCGGGCGCAGCCAGGATCGCAGCAGGGACCAAAAGCCCTCCATGGTGTTGACGTGGACCTCGCAGAAGCCGTCGCCGTCCTCGTCGCGAGCGTATTCGCCGCGCCCATGACAGACCGTCTTGTGCCGGTAGCCCCAGGCGGGCAGGCGGGCGTAGATGCTGTATTCGTCCGTGTGGACGAGAGTGCCCGGGGCGA
>CAXSGE010000107.1:0-10787 GCA_964236715.1 uncultured Acetobacteraceae bacterium
TCACAACTGTGAACGAGTGCCGCGCCCGGTTCGACCACGTGTTCACCACCGGCGGTATCGGCCCCACCCACGACGACATCACCAGCGAGTGCGTCGCCGCCGCGTTCGGCGTGCCGTGGGAGCCGCATCCCGAAGCCTGGGCGCGGATGGACCGGCACTACGCCGCCGGCCAGTTCAACGCTGCCCGGCAGCGCATGGCCACGATGCCGCGCGGGGCCACGCTGATCGACAACGCGGTTTCAATCGCGCCGGGCTTTACGATTGGCAACGTCCATGTCATGGCCGGCGTGCCGCGGATCATGCAGGCGATGTTTACCGCCTTGGCGCCGACGTTGCAGGGCGGCACGCCGGTGCAGTCCCGTGCGGTGCACGCGGCCGGGCTGCTTGAGGGCTCGATCGCTGACGGGCTGAGCGCGATCCAGGACCGGTATCCCACGCTCGACCTGGGCAGCTACCCGTATTATCGCCTGAATGGCAACGGCGTGGCGCTGGTGGCCAAGGGCACCGACGCCGCGTTGTTGGAGGCGTGCATCGCCGCCGTCGCGTCGCTGATCGAAGCGCAAGGCAAAACGCCGGTCGCAGGTGAGCCTGAGGTCTAGCGGCTGGCTTTGCGACGTCGGACTTCTTTACACGTTGCGACAACCGCTGGAAAAAGTCGGTTTACTCACAATGCGTTAACCTTTGGCATAAACATTGCGTCATTGACATGAACATCCCGAGAGGTTGTCAACGTGTTCATGCAAAAAGCTACGTGTGCCTATCTGGCCGCGTCCGTCGCAATCGCGCTCGCCGCTACACCGGCTGCTGCCACTCCAGTCGTGCTCAACCCAAATTTCACAATCAACGACACTGCGGCTAACCAAGCCTATAATAACGGTGCGCTTTTCTTTGTCCAAAACTGGACCCCAAGCAATTACGCCAGCAATAGCAATACCGACACGCCACAATATGACAATGGTTTCGCAGGTGGCCAGACGGTGGTCGGCTTCCTGTCCGGCGCGGGAACGTCGCTGAGCCAGGTGGTGCAAGGGTTCGTCGTCGGCCAGGCCTATGCAATTTCGGTGGGAGCGGATGCGCGATCAAGCGTCAATAGCAATCCGACTCTTCGCATCTTGGCCAACAGCACCCAGGTCTATGCGCCAACGACGCTCGCCCCGGTCAATTCGACTGGCACCTTCACCAAAGCGTTCACGCCGATCCAATCGGATGCTTTCGTCGCCACCAATACCTTCATGACCATCACCTTCGCCAATGCGTCGACATCGAACGCCAACGCGACAACGCTGCTGACTAACGCGTCGGTGTTCCAGGTTCCGGAGCCGATCAGCCTTGCGATCCTGGGCATCGGCCTCGCAGGCATCGGCGTTGCCCGGCGGCACCGCGGCAAGGCGGCAGCAAGCCTAGTCTGAGTGCGACGCCGGGGCGTTATTGGCGGCCCGGCGTCGGAAAACTTTACACTGCGTCGTGGCCCGGCCTGTAGCCACATGCGGCGCATCGGGCTTTGCGCCGGCGGTTAGAACAATGCGATCGCCTGGCAGGCTGCGAACAACGCGAGCGGCGCCACCAGCATCGCAGCACCGCGCGAGATCGGCCAAAGGCGTTGCGCCAGCAGCACCGCGCCTGCCGCCAGCACCAGGGCGCTAGCCATGCCGACTTGCCGGCTCTCGGTGGCCATCGCCAGCACTGGTGCCAGCGCCGTGCCGGCCCACAGCGTGTCCATCAAATGCCGCTGCCGACTCAGGCGAAGCCGGTGGCGCACCAAGCCCAGCAACGCGAAGGAGGCGAACCAGGCAGCGCTCAATGCCAGGACCGGGTATCCCTCCGGCAGCACATCGTCCAGCGACCATCCCATCGCGGATCCCACGGCATCAGCGGCCAGCGCGCCGAGCAGATAAATCAGCAGGGCATAGGCCATGCCGGCGCCGAACCGGGTATGCGCAAGCGCCCGCAGTTCGACAAAGCCAGCCGCCGACAGCCCCAGCGCAAGCACCAAGCCAGCCGGGCGTAGCCCAAACGTGAGATCAAACTCCCCCCGGAGCACGCGCAACGGATCGACATGCGTGCCGAACCGATACCAGGCGCACTCGAAAACGAGGGCCATCGCGCCCGCCGCCAGCGCAAGGCAGATCAGCGCCAGCGGCCCGCGGTCCCGTCCGGCTGGCAGCACGCGCCATATCATTGCCCATGCGAACACGCCCGCGGCCACCGTCGCCTGCGACACGTCCGCCTTCGACTGCAGGAAGAAGTGCAGCAGCGCCAATGCGGCAAAGCCATAAGCAAGCTTGTGCAGCCGCTTCCAATTGCGCCCCAGCCGTTTTACCCAGCCTTCGGTGGAGGTCACGCCCAGGGCCACCAACCCCAGCAGGGTGACGAAACCAATCGTAAGATAGAACCGAACGAGGATCTCGGTGGCGACGACTCCAAGCCGCCAATTCTGGTCCGTGATGTAGAGCAGCAGATGCACCAACGCGTAGCACAGCGCGCCCACGCCGATCATCCGCCGCACGACCACAAGGTTGGGCATGCCAAGCAACGCCTTCGCCGGCGACACCAGCAGAGAAGCTAGGAAAACCCAAGCCGCCCAGTATCCGGTCGAGTGGATCGCCGCGTTAAGCGGGCGGGCCCCCATAGCGTCGCCGGCCCAGCGCACCGCCAGCCAAGCTGCTGGCAGCATCAGCAGCGTGAACACGCCGGCACGCAGCGGGTGCAACCGGCCGCGACGGTCGGTCCATGGCGCCCATGCGCTGAAAGGCTGCGCCCGCGGCAGCGCCAGCGTCACCGGGCGCTCCTTGGGCTCTCATGGCTGAAGGATGGCGGCACGACAAAGGCAGCCGGATCGAGCGCGCCGTACGCGACACGAGTTGCCTGCACCAGGACCTGCGTCCCACGCCGAGCTTCGAGCAAGACGCCATCCTCGGTGAAGCATGCAAGCGCCGGCTGACCCTGATTATCCGACGTCTCCCATTCAGTGCACGGCAGCCCGGCCACCTGGCCGACGCCGCGCCGAATGAAACTGGCCCCGCCCGGAATTGTCTGCCCGGGCAAGCCGCTCGCCGGCGCCGGCAAGTCCAGCACTCCGCGTTTGAGCTCGCTCACCATGGCGAGCGTATGCGCCGCATAATCTACAATCAGGTAAACGCCCGGCGTCGGCGTATCGAGCCGCATTTTCCGCGTTCCCGCCAACCAGCGCGAGCGCTGCACGACCACCCGGTCGCCCTGTCCGGCGCGATACGTCACGTCGACGTCGCGGGACGGCATCGTCAAAGGCCGGTCCTGCTCCGCCTTGGCCGGAATGGCCGCCTGCACGCCGATAAGCAGCGCCAGCAAAACGCGCGGGATCACTTGATGCGCCCAAAGCTCGGCAAGCTGAGCTGCATGAAGTCGGCGGGCACCCGGAACAGCTCGTCGCGCACCGGGCCATAGCTCACATTCAACGCAGTGAAGGTTCCATGCCGGCCATCCACCTCGCCGTCCGCCCGCAACGCCACGCCATCCGCCGTCAGGCAGACCGTGCCGTTGCCGCGGCTGGACTGCACGGCCCAGTTGGTGCAGGGCAAGCCCGCGACCACCGCCTCATTGCGCCGGGTCAGCCGCGCGCCTTCAAGCGTCAGGGGCTGCAAGTCGCTGTCGCGCGTCGGCAGCGTCAAAGCGCTGCGCAGCGCCGTGTCCATCACCAGCGCCGAGTGCGCCCGCAGGTCGACGATGACCGCCTGGGTGCGCCCTTCCGGTTCAGCCCGCAGCCGTTGCCCGGCAGCGTCCCACGACAGCCGCAGCGCATTGGGAATGCCGCCAGGCACGACGGAAGCAGCCGCCCCTTCGACCCGGTATGTCACGGATACGTCGCGGCTGGGCTGGATAAGCGGCCGTTCCTGCGCCGGGGCTGCGACCGCGAGCATTCCCACCAACGCGAAAACGGCGTGGCTGATCATTTTGGAGCTGTGGTTGGCGCCGCCGGGCCGTTCGGCGCCGCCATCCGGTCGAAATCGGCCGGCGGGGTGAAGTCGCTTTCAGGCGCCGGCGCGAAGCTGACGCTTATTGCCTCGACCAGGGTTCGCTGCCCGGCCTCATCCTGTCCGGACGAGCGCAGCAGGATGCCGTCGTTACTGATGCAAACGGCTCCGCGCGCCTTGTCCAGCACCACATCCCAAGTCGCGCAGCGCAGCGTCGCCACTGTGTCGGCGCCCCGGCGGGTGAACCGCATCCGTTCGTTGAGCTGGAACTGCGCCTGTGGACCATCCTGGAATGGCAGTTCCATCACCATCTGCTCGTTTGGCACCACCATCGCCATGCTGCGCGCCGTTTGGTCAACGAGCATGTACGCGCCGTCCGGCAAATCGATCCGCATAGGCGAGCCGCCGGCACGGGTCGTGATGCGCACCTCGATGGGTGCAGACCCGGCCTTGGTCATGCGATACAGCACCGACGCCTCACGCGATGGCGCCATCGGCGGCCGATCCGGCGCAGCTGACGGTGTCTGGGCCAAGGCGGGCGCGATGGCCGCCATTACGGCCAAACAAGCCAAAAGCCGCCGCCTCATGCGCGGGGCTTCGACGGAACGGCGTGTTCTATCGAAACAGCGCCCGAACTCGGCGAATGGTCATACAGCGACCTGATCTCAGCCTCCAACGCCGCACGGTCAGGGGCCGGCAGCCACCGCGCCGCAACCTGCACCGCCCCCGCCAGCAGCATCTTGTACTGGTCCCGCGGAATTTCATCGGCGCCGAATTGGGCAAGGTGCCGGGTCACGAACTGGGTATCCAGCAGGGTGTAGCCGCCGAGCCGCATGCGCGCGACCAGGTGGACCAGCGCCACCTTCGACGCGTCGCGCGCCACGCTGAACATGCTTTCCCCAAAAAACACCCCGCCAAGCGACACCCCATACAGCCCGCCCACCAGCGCGCCGCCCTGCCGGCACTCCACCGAATGCGCGAAGCCCCGCCGGTGCAGTTCCCCGAACAGCCGCTCGATGTCGGCGTTAATCCAGGTATCCTCCCGGCCCGGGGCGGCGGCCGCGCAACCGGCGACCACGGCGCTGAACGATTGGTTGCTCGTGACCTCATACTGATCCGACAGCACCGTGCGCAGCAGCCGCTTCGGCAAATGGAAACCATCGAGCGGCAGCACGCCGCGCAGCTCCGGGTCGAGCCAATACAGCCGCTGGCCCCGGCGCGTCTCGGCCATCGGGAATAGCCCGACCCGATAGGCGCGCATCAACAGGTCGGGCGTCACTTCGATCGTTCTGCGCGACATGGTGGGATGGTGGCCCGCCTCTGGAGGAATGCCGACATCATAACACGCCCGGGCACGCCGCAGGTTCCAAACCGTAGTGTCCTAAACGCCGGACACGAACCGCTCCAGCCAGTGGATCGTGTACTCGCCAGCCACGAACTCCGGCGCATCCATGATGCGGCGATGCAGCGGCAGGGTCGTCTTGATGCCCTGGATCGCGAACTCGCCCAGCGCGCGGCGCATCCGGGCGATCGCCTCCGCCCGGGTCGGCGCGTGCACGATCAGCTTCGCCACCATGCTGTCGTAGTACGGCGGCACGACATAGCCGGCATACAGCGCGCTATCGACCCGCACGCCCAGCCCGCCCGGCGCATGGAACACGTCCACCCGCCCCGGAGTCGGCACGAACGTTTCTGGGTCCTCCGCCGTCACCCGGCACTCGATCGCATGGCCGCGGAACTCGACATCGGCCTGTACATACCCAAGCTTGTGCCCGGCCGCGACACGGAGCTGCTCGCGCACCAGGTCCACGCCGCAGACCATCTCGGTGACGGGATGCTCGACCTGAAGGCGGGTGTTCATCTCGATGAAGGCGAACTGCCCGTCCTGATACAGGAACTCCAGCGTGCCGGCGTTGCGATAGCCCAGCGTGCGCAGCCCGGACGTGACGACAGCGCCGAGGCTGTCCCGCGCCGCCGGGGTCAATGCCGGGGAGCCAGCCTCCTCCACAAGCTTCTGGTGCCGGCGCTGCAGGCTGCAGTCCCGCTCGCCGAAATGCACGACGTTGCCATGGGCGTCCGCCATCACCTGCAGTTCGATATGCCGGGGGCGGTCGAGGTACTTCTCTATATAGACTGCGTCGTCGCCGAACGCGGTCCGCGCCTCGGTCCGCGCCACGGTCCAGGCCTCCTCCAGCTCGTCCGCTGCCAGCGCCACCTTCATGCCGCGCCCGCCGCCGCCCGCCGCCGCCTTCACCAGCACCGGGTAGCCGACGCGGTCCGCCACCGCGCGGGCCTCGTCCATGCCGGCCACCGCGCCATCCGATCCCGGCACCAGCGGCACGCCGAGCGACGCCATCGCCGCCTTCGCCGCGATCTTGTCGCCCATCATGCGGATGTGCGCCGGCGAGGGGCCGATGAACGTCATGCCATGCGCCTCGACCATCTCGGCGAACCGCGCGTTCTCCGACAGGAACCCGTAGCCCGGATGGATCGCATCGGCGCCGGTGACCGCGGCTGCGGACAGCAGCGTCGGGATATTGAGGTAGCTGTCCCGCGCCGGCGGCGGCCCGATGCACACGCTCTCGTCGGCAAGCCGCACGTGCATGGCGTCGGTGTCGGCCGTTGAATGGACCGCGACCGTCGGGATGCCCAGCTCGCGGCACGCGCGCTGGATGCGCAATGCGATCTCGCCGCGGTTGGCGATCAGGACCTTATGGAACACTACTCGATGACCAGCAGCGGCTGGGCATATTCGACGGGCTCGCCGCTTTGGACCAGGATGCGGGTCACGGTGCCGGCCTGCGGCGCCTTGATCTGGTTGAAAGTCTTCATCGCCTCGATCAGCAGCACCGTCTGCCCGGCGGCTACGGTGCGGCCGACAGCGATGAACGGCGTCGCACCCGGCTCCGGTGCCAAATAGACGATGCCGACCATAGGGCTCATGACGGCGCCGGCGGGCACCATCTCCTCCAGCGCTGCAAGCAGCGGCGGAGCAGCGTCGGGCGCCGGCAACGTGGGCGCCGCCTGCGTCATCGGTGCTGCGCCGCGCACGAGCCGGATGCGGTTATCGCCCGACACCAGCTCGATCTCGGTTAGCGCCGTGTCCCGGAGAATGAGGGCGAGCGTCCGGATGCTGTCCGGATCGAACGGGGTGCCATTCATTTGCAGTTCCTCACAGGGCGTCCAGCCGCCCGGTGGTCGCGTCCGAAATGCCCATCATAGCCTTGCGCCGTAACACACCGGACCCTGTGCGTCCATTGCGCCCCGGCGTCATGGGTCATGCCAGGCTTGCTCCGCGCCCGCTTGTCCGGCGGCGGCGGGGTCGCTATTTCAGGTGGATGCACGATATCTCGGTCAACGGCGAGCCTCGCGCCATCCTGCCAGGCCAGACTGTGGCGGCGCTGCTGGGTTCGCTGGGGCTCGATCCGCGCAAGGTCGCAGTCGAGCGGAACGAGGCCATTGTCGCGCGCTCGCTCTATGATGCGACGCCGCTCGACGCCGGCGACCAGATCGAAATCGTCCACTTCATTGGAGGCGGCTAGCCATGGACGGCATCCTGATTAACGACGACCCCTGGACCGTGGCCGGGCGGCAGTTCCACTCCCGCCTTGTCGTCGGCACCGGCAAGTATAAAAGCCTGGAGGAGACCGCGGCCGCTATCGAGGCGTCGGGCGCCGAGATGGTGACGGTCGCCGTGCGCCGGGTGAACCTGTCGGACCCGAAAGCGCCGATGCTGCAGGACCACGTCGACCCGAGGCGCTACACCTATCTTCCCAACACCGCCGGGTGTCACACTGCGAACGACGCCGTGCGCACCCTGCGGCTGGCGCGCGAGGCCGGGGGGTGGAACCTGGTCAAGCTCGAAGTGCTGGGTCCGCCGCCGCACCTGTATCCCGACATGGCCGCGACGTTCGAGGCGGCCGACGCGCTGATCCGCGACGGCTTCGAGGTCATGGTCTATTGCGCCGACGATCCAGTGGCGGCGAAGCGCCTGGAGGAGATGGGCTGTGTCGCCATCATGCCGCTCGGCGCGCCGATTGGCTCGGGCCTCGGCCTGCAGAACCCGGCCATGCTGTCCATGATTATCGAGCAGGCGCGTGTCCCCGTGCTGGTGGACGCAGGCGTCGGCACCGCGTCGGACGCCGCCATCGCCATGGAGATCGGCTGCGACGCGGTGCTGCTGAACTCCGCCATCGCCAATGCGGGCGACCCCATCCGGATGGCGCGGGCGATGCGGGCGGGAGTCGAGGCCGGGCGTCATGCGCGCCTTGCGGGCCGTATGCCGCGCCGCATGGGCGCCGACCCAAGCAGCCCGTTGGCGGGCCTGATACGTTAGGCTGATTGGCTGATTGCGCCAGCGCGATCAGTACCGAGATCGATCTCGGTAATATTGAACTGCGTTAATAATGCGGCCAGAGCCGCCATGTCGAAACACACCAATTAAGGTTAATCGTTACAAAGAGTGATATCGGCCAGGACTACCAAGTGGGACGGAAAATACCGGGCCGACGTTCTATATACAAAGCCTCTCGCAAATGAGACTGGCAGGGTGCTAGCAACTTACTGGTTGACCATTGCCGCAGAATGGGCTGAATACTCATTCAGCAACGCAATGAGGCCATGGATGATCAAGCCCGCCGCCCGACTCCTGCCCGGCATGATTGCGTCGGTCATGCTCCTGACCGGCGCGTCAAAAGCCGGCACAGCGTCCCCGGGATGGGCAGAAAGCGGGCAGGCATCCTGGTACGGCAGTTGGCACCAAGGCCGTCCGACCAGCAGCGGTGAGCCGTTCAACCAGAACGCCATGACCGCCGCCCACGCCAACCTTCCGCTTGGCAGCCGCATCCGCGTCACCCGGCAGGACACCGGCGAGAGCGTCGTCGTCACCATCAACGACCGTCAGCCGCCAAAGGGCGTCCGGGTGATCGACCTGTCCCGCAAAGCCGCCGCCCAGCTCGGCATGGTGAACCAGGGCGTCAGCATGGTAAAGCTCGCCAAGGTCAACCCGCGTGAGCCGGTTGAGGTTGCGGAGGCGCCGGACGAGGCGTCGACGGGCGTCCACACGCTCAATCCTCGGCGACATGGTCGGCCACATACGCGCCACGCGCACCCATAGGCAGCGGTGGGCCGTCGGTGCTGTCGCGCGCCGTCTGAAGCTCAAGCTCCGCGTTCAACTCCGCGCCGAGCAGCACCGCGTAAACCGTTACGAAGAACCACATCATCACGCCGACCACGGTGCCGAGCGGGCCATAGGTCGCGTCGTAGGTCGCGAACTGACCCACATAGAACGAGAACAGCGCCGACACGAGCATCCACAGCACCGTCGCCACCACCGAGCCCGGCGTCACCCACCGCCACCGCGGACGCTGGCGCGACGGCCCGTAGCGATACAGCAGCGACAGCCCGCTCAGGATCGCCAGCACCAGCAGCCCGAAGCTCGCGATGCGTATCAGCGTCGTCTGATGGGCCGTCACCCCGAGCACAGCCAGCACCGCCGGCAACCCGACCAGCAGTGCGAGCCCGATCACGGCGCTGATGATAGCGATCAGGGTGATGACGAACGACGTGAGCTGGAAGCGCACCCAGCTCCGCTGCTCCCGCTCCTCATAGGCGAGGTTGAGCGCCGCGATGATCGACTTCGTGCCGGTTGCGGAGCTCCATAGCGTCACGCCGGTGTTGAACAGCAGATGCAGGCCGAGCGACGTCGGCGGCCGGCTGACCAGCAGGTGGACGCGCTCGGAAATAAGCTGCCAAGCGGAGGGCGGCAGCAGGTCGCGCAGCACTCCAAGCTGCGGCTCGACCGTGGCGGGGTCGAGCAGCAGGCCGTAAATGGAGATCAGCATCGAGATGGCGGGAAACAGCGCGAGGGTGGCGTAGAACGCGCAACCGGCGGCAACGAGCGACACGCGGTCGGTCAGCATCTCGATGAACGTGCGGCGCAGCACCGCCTTCCAGCCGCTCCAGGGAATGTCCGACGGCGCTTCGGCATGGCGCCCAAGCTCCGCCGCCTCGGGTTCGAGCACCAGGCGCACCGATTCGGCGCCGGGTCCGGCGGCATCGGCGCGGGGATGCACCGAGGCCGGGGCCGCCACGCTTTCGTTAAGCTCAGCAGGCGTATCGGCGGCTGGCGGGTCCGGCGGGGCGGCAACGGACTTCATTCCTGGTTTTCCCCTTGAGAAGCAGCATGTTACGTCGAGAAGATAGCGTTCCAGCCTTGAGTTGGAACCCTAGCGTGCCCTGCCCTGCGGCAAGCCTGACGAATAATAACGGCGTGAGCGGAATTTTCTCTTGCATGGGGGGGGGTGTGGTCCTATTTCCGCGTCCACGCAGCAACGCACGTGCCTCTGGCCCCTGGGGTTACGCAACGACGTCAAGCGTTCTGGCACTACTCGCTTCCGCTGGTTCGTTCGACCGTTCCGTTAACCTCGCTTGCCGGCATTGCCCGGCGGGCACGCCCCCGCATCACTGGGGCGTTCGACCATGGAGACTAGGCGCGATGACCCCCAAGATCGCAGCGTATCTTGCTGACCGCTCGCCTGCCACCCCCTGCCTCGTGCTCGATGTCGACCGTGTCGAGCAGAACTACCGCACCCTGCTCAATGCATTGCCGCTGGCGCGTGTCTATTATGCCGTGAAGGCCAACCCGGCCGCACCGATCCTGCAACGCCTCGTCGGCCTCGGCAGCAGCTTCGACGCTGCTTCGTTCGAGGAGGTCCAGTTCTGCCTTGACGCCGGCGCCGCTCCCGCCGCCATCAGCTATGGCAACACGATCAAGAAGGTGTCCGCCATCCAGCGCGCCCATGCCGCCGGGGTGAACATGTTCGCCTTCGACAGCGC
>CAXSGE010000108.1:0-10614 GCA_964236715.1 uncultured Acetobacteraceae bacterium
CTTACGCGACACCCGCCGCCGAATCCCAGCTATGCGGTGAATAAGATGGGCTAGCTTCCGTCACGACGAACTGAGCAACGGCTAATGGGGAGCGTCACATGGTTCAGTTCAGATGGTTAAAGCGGGGAACCCGCGGCTTATCGGAGTCAGGCTTTTACGCCATCGTCGGCGGCGTTCCGAAACAAGGACCTTACAAGACGCTGGGAGAGGCGCAGGCAAATTGGGACGGTAATCCGCCACCACCGCCATCGCCATCGCCAGAGGATCCGTCACCAGAGGAGCCACTGAAACCAAAATAGCCACAGCCGGAAGGCGGGGACATTCAAACGTGGGGGTGGCTCACAACGCCTGCCCAAGACTCGCCTTGCCGGCCGGTACTTCTGTTCCAGCAAGCGCGATGCTGCGGAATGGTCGCGCCCCGGGTCGCTGTTATCCTCGTTGTCGGCCAACTTCACCCAGATCGTTTCGACGTTTCCGCTGGCAGCGATCCTTCGAATGTAGTCGACAGCCGTCGGAAGGATCACGCTAACATGCGACAGTTTTTCCATCGGCATGACCGAAACTTGCCGGACCGGAATCGGCCAGCTTACGCCAATGTGGGAATGTCAGCTATCTCACTATCGCGCCCTGAAGCGGACAGGCTGCTTCCCACCAACTGCAGTCATTGGTGAGTTTCGAACCAGGCAAGGCTGGGAGGTCTGAGAGCCCGCCCCCTGGATGCCCTTTCACCGCTTGACTTGCAACACAGTATCTCCAGACTTGACCCACGACAAGGCCGGGAAGAACAACAAGAAAAACAGTTCGGCAGCCATCGCCAGGGTCGGCATTACTATCGACAACGTCGGGCAGGCGGCAGGCAGCGTGCCCAGCCTCAGCACGCCTGGCCGATCCCTCATGCAAACAAGCCGTTCGCGCCATCACGCAGCACGATCCCACCCATGGACAGCATCACACAGATCACAATCGTCGAGGACGTCGCCGCCGGGTCCGACGCAGGGCCAGTTGTGGAAGCAGGCGGCCCATCACAGCCGTCATCCCGGCGCAGCGGATGTGTTCATTTTGAACACACGGGCCAAGAGGCGGCCAAGGGCAGAGTGCGGCAGACGGAGCCTGCCATACCTGCGATCGCCATGTCCAGCTATCGGCTGCTGGTCTGCCTCTCCATCCTCGGATGGTCCGAGCGCGACCTCGCCCGACGCACCGGGCGCTACCAGACCACCGTCGTCCGATGGACCAAGGGCCTCTCGCCCGTGCCGGGCGAAGAGGCCGCTTGGCTGGAAAAACTGACCGCATTTCACGTGGCGAATCCAGCGCCACGCACAGGTCGAGAAGCCAAAGTCACGAGACAAGGGAGTAACAGAGAAAACAAAGTTCTTTATCGCTGAAAATCAAATGCAATGCGGCCGTTCGACATCAATGATGGCACGCAGCGCGAGTTAGGGCTGTATGGATCGCTCCAGGGCTTGAGGGCAACTGCTTGAACCCATCCGCGATGCCCATCTGGGAAAAGGACTTGAATAAAGCCATCTGTTGGCTGCTGAGCAGCAGGCGCAATGATGACCGAGGGCGCCCAACCCACGATGTTGCCGGACGATGATGGAATGTCTCGGATAGGAATCCCGTTTTTGGGGTCAGAGGCTTGCCCGGGCGGGAGGGCAAGCTTCATACAAACATTACCTGGAATAGGGCGTATAGCATGAAGTTCGTCAGCCTGGACAGCCCTGGACACGGAACACAGAACGAGGAGAATAGTAGCTATTCGGATCATGATGGCTCCTATGAGGACGATACAAGAACAGGCGCTTGAGCAGCAGTTTGACCAATTTTGGCAGTTATGGAATCACGCCATTGGCCAATAGTAGTAACGCCAGGAGTAATGCCGTTTGCTTGATACTGTTCTGGCGTCAGTGAAACGGTATTGCTCACGAGAGCATTGTTCGGTGCTTGAGCAACTGCCGAGGCATACGCAGGCCCAAAGTTATAGTAACCCCTAACGTCGAGAACAGTTGGGTTGGATGCAAAGCCGGTAGATTGCAAAGCCAATGCACCCTGCCGAAGATATTCGGCCGAGGCTATGCTTTCGGTTGCAGGGTCCATCTTACCCGCCAGACCAGGGACAATGTTCGCCGCCAGGTTTGGGTTCTGCTTGAGAGCAGCCGCCATGGCATCATTATAGGTGCCGTTCGACATTTGAAACGCCCCATTGATTGTCCCTGTCCCGCCGACGCTCTGGCAGTTGCTCTCCAGGACGCACGTTGCAGCAAGCGCCACGCCGTTCACCCCAAGGCTTTGCGCATTGGCCTCAGCCGCAGCGCCCCAGCTCCGCGACATCATCGTCGTCATCGCAGTGCTGTCCGAGCCATCCCCCGAGCCGCCGCCACCTGTATCCGTCGGCGGCGTCGGTGTATTAGGGTCCGTCGTCGTGGGGGTGCCAGACGGCATGGTGAACGGCGGCAGGCCCACCTCCTCGTAGGTCGGGATCGGCAGCAGCGGCACCCCGTTCATCGTCTCCGGCACCGGGTCCGCACGAACCGGGATACTCGCCGCGAGCTGCGCCGCGCAAACCAACGCGATCGGCAGCAGGCGCGACGGCGCATATGGCGCCGCAGCGTCCACATGCCGCCGCTTCCTTTCGTTGAGCGAGGCTGCGCGGCCGCCGCAGCCGCGGCCGGTAATGGTTAAGCGATGCATGGGTCTTCCTTTCTGTTGGAAGCCTCAGCATCTCCCGACGTGGCGAAAACGGAGCCACCCGCACAAGCCGCCGCCTCGGCGGTGCCCCGCACCAGCGAAGATGCCGCCGCCCACGGGGACAAGACCCCGCTCGGGCCACGGCGCAGGAAACACCGCTGCCCGGTCAATGGCCGGCCCACGCTAGGCACGCGCATCGGACACCGCCGAGAGGTCCAGCTCGCACAGGTCGTAGCCGACCCCGGCGCCGAACACCCGCAGCGTGCCCGGCTTGGCCGGGTTGGGTCCGGCCAGCACCGCAGCCTGGCTCTTGCGGTCGCCAGGCCGGAACACCAGACCGGGCAGGGCCGAGCGGACGAACCCCCGCAGCGCCGCCGCATGATGCAACACGACGTTGCGGTCCAGGCCCGCGAACGCCGGCCGGATCGCGGCGGGCAGCGCCACCGTGCCGCAAGCCCCGTCATACCAGTTGGCGTAAATGCTGACCTCTGCCCGCGGCGTAATGCGTATGCAAAATTGGGCTACGAACGCCGTCAAGGTCGGGTCGAGACTTATGGCAACTGGTATCACAGCGCCGGATCACCAGGATCTGCAGCGGGTCCGGTCCAGGAATTGGCCCCGGGCTCTTGGACGGGATGGTGACGTGCCGCGGCGCGAGCCACACCACGGCCGCCAGCGCTCCGCTACTGTCCTTTATTCTTTGTTGCACCTGCATCCCGCCATCTCCCGCTGGCCGGGCCGGACGCCCGGGCTCGCGCCAGGATCGTCCGGCATGGCGCGAACGGCTCGTGCCATGCTGCCGCAGGGAGAGCGGTGCTATCTCGGCGACATCAAGACCGCACACCCCCGATCGCCACCCGAGGTCAGCTGCGCGCCCTTTTGCAAGCAGTCAGCCACCATGGTGCTCAGCGCGTGGTTGCCGCCCATGGCGAAGCCGGTCACGCCTGCGATCCCGCCCACCACCATTCCTGCAACAAGGATGCAGCTATGAAGCCATGTGCGCCGTCGCATCTCGCCGGCCACCTGCTGGAACCCCGCCTCCGCCCCCATCTCGGCAGCTTGCCTCATGGCGTCCCGCATCTCAGGCGATTTGAGGACGTCGTTCTGCACCTCGGCAACCTCGGCCACGGTCTCGCTGAGCCGTCCGAGGGAAAGGATGACCTCGCGCTGCACCTCCAGGATCGCTGCCATGGGATCGCCAGCATCAAGGTTGAGCTTACGTATCAGCACGTCCAGCGCCGCCAATGCGCAATTGGTGGTCTCGCGAATTGTTCTCGCGTGGTCGGGAACGCTGGGTTCCGTCATGATGTCCTCCTTTGGGGATCGCAGCCTTGGCTGGACCCCAGGTTCACGCGGGGGTTGCCGAGCCTGACGACATCGGCGAGCCCCTGTCGCATCGTCGGCCCGTCTCCATGCCGGCTCGGAGCGGTGCCGGCCAGGGGCCACCGCCCGCATCTTGGGCGATTGCCGAAAGCGTTGCTGTCCATTGCAGTCTCCATCGATGCCTCCGCGTGCCGGGCCGGACGCCTGGGCTCGCGCCCAGGATCGTCCGGCACGGCGCGAACGGCTTGCGCTACGACGGGGCGATCAACGCCTTCAGCGGGCAATACGACTCGTGCGTTCGCTCGTCCCGTATTGGAGACGCCTCGCACTGGCGGATGCGATCGAGCGCGACTGCACCGGACAGGGCCGCATTGTCCGGATGCCAGCTTCCCCACACGTAGCCGCCGAACAGCAGCCCGCCCGCCACCGTCGCGATCCCGGCCGCGCGGCCCCAATGCACCGTCCAGTTATACCGGCGCTCGCGGATCACCACCGCCCCGCCGACCGCCTTGACCATCTGCGGCGTAATCGTCTCCACGAACTTCTCCACGGCCATCTGCCGCTGCACGTCCGAGCTGGCGAGCGCGGTCTCGGCCTGCTGCAGCACCCGCAGCGCCGTCTTGCTCGCAGTGCGCAGCGTCTCCAGCTCCGCCGCCGCGGCAGCCCTGGTGTCCTGACCCGACGCCTTCAGGTCGGCGACGGTGGCCTGCATGATGCGCCCGAGCCAGGTCAGGCAGCCCAGCAGGGCGGAGACGAACCGTCCCTCCAGGTGGTCTGGCCGCACGCCCCACTCCCGGGCGGCGACTTCCGTCTGCCGCACGACCGCCTCCAGCTCTCGTGCGGCCTTCGCCGCTTCGGTATCGGCCGCTTGGCCGACCGCTTTCTCAACCATGCTGCTCTCCTTTGCTGCTGTTCCAGAGTTCATCGGCGATCAAGCCAAGCGGAACCGGCGGCGCGGGAACCGACGCCACCTGCCTGAAGGGAATGCCCGCGCGTTTCAGCAGCCCAGCGAGATGCGCCGCATCCTGCGCCGGCCCGGCCCCGTCGGTCGGCGCCGGACCGACCAGGAGGACGAGAGCGTCGAGCTTGCGTGCCAGGTCGACGACCGATGCGTTGTCGCCGGCCGCCGCCATGGCAGCCACCGTCACCCGGTTCTGCCGCCGCTCGACACGGTGCGGCAGCGCCATCGACGCAAAGCCGAGCGCCTCCGCGTCGAGGATCACGACACGCGCCTCGGACGACATCGCCTCGGCCATTGCCGCTCCGCCGTCACCAGCCTTTGACGCCGCTGCGACGACGACGTGCGGCAGCAGCGCTTGGGTCAGGTCCGGGTTCTCGCCAATGACCACGACCGCCGGCGCACCGTTTGGGACAGGCGTTTTCATCAGCGACTGGTGCGTGAGGAACAGCGCTTGCGCCTCGTGCTCGATCCCCGGTTCCGCGACCACGACCAGCTTTGGAGACCGCACGACGATCTTTGAGCTGGCTTGTGGGTGCATGGATTGTCGCACGACCACCGCCTTGGCCTCGAACCCCGGTCCATACATCTCGCGGACAATCCGGTTGGCTTCCTCCGGACTGCCAGCCGTGTGGATGGCATAGCGGCCACGATGCAGCGACGCCCGCTCCTCGGCAGACAGCTTGTCCAGCAGCACCGAAGGCAAGGTGACGACCGAGACCGCGCCGACGTCAGGCCACGGTGTCCCAACCAGGCGGTGACCTGCCTCGGCAATGCCCCCCGCCAGCCGAGCCGGCTGGTTCGTCGGCGGCGGGCGATTGCGGAACAGTGGCAGCTCCCGAGAGACCGAGGCGCCAGGCGTCTGGTAGTAGCGCTCGCACTCTCTGAACTCGGCCGCAGTCTCGAACACCGCCCAGGCGACAGGCCGCTGGTACAGCTCGGCAGGCGCCAGCGGCGAGAACGGAAACCGTGGAATGCGGATCAGGTAGACGCCGGGCGCACCCTTCGCCGGGCGCTCGACCACCTGGGCAAACCCGGGGTGGTCGACGAGGGGGCGCTTGCTGTTCACCTTGTACCAGCGGGCGAAAGCGGCGCCTGTCGCCTGCTTCCACATGCCGCGGACCATCCCAGCGGGCATCCCGCCCGAACCAGCCAGGCGGTTGGCGCCGAGGCAGACCTGCACGAGCAGGTCTTCGGGATGACTGGGCTGCGGCATTGGCAGCACCATGGCCGATGCCTGCCAATGCCCTTGGACCTGAAGCAGGACGCGCCAAGGGTCATCCGTCGCCTCTATAGAGCACTGATCCGCGTCAGCGAGAATCCTCAGCGTGGCCGAGACTGCGGCCGCCGACGGCGACACATCGGGGCCGATCAATAGCTCCGCGCGCTGGGATTCGAGCGGGCCGCCTGCTTCGTAGGCATCCCAGGCACGGACCCCATCCAACAGGTCCCACATGATCGCCTCCGTGGGGTCGGCCGCCATGCCCGCGAGCGCCTGATCGGATGCGGCCTGGCCCATGTCGTCCATCGCACGCACGAGCGACGCACAGGCCGCCCGGACGATCGGCGCGAGAACCATGGCACGCGCCTGCCGATGCGGATCAACCATCGGTGCCGCTCCGCCTCTTGCCGGATATGGAGTGCGCCGGGTCCGCCTGCTGCGGGGCAGGGGGACCAAAGCCCGGCATGGCCGGGAGCCACAGGCGCGGGATCATCGCATAGAACGGCGGCAGCTCGTTCTCCCACCATGTCGCCACACGCTCCTGGTCGAAGAACGACAGCGGCGGCGCCCCCGGCTTGCTGACCCCGTTCATCGCCTCGGCAAAGCTGAGGCCGCGGTCAGTGACCTGCGACATGCAGGACAGGCTCGGCATCATCACCACCTTCGCCCCTTTCTTCATCGCCGCGAGTATGGCGGGATGCTGCCGAACCGCCTCGAACGCGAACCCGGCAGAGCGGCCGTTCAGCACCAATCCTTGGTTAAGCACGATCAGCATGGCCTCGGGAGCAAACAGGTCGCCGGCCAGGAAGCGCTCAAGGTAGTCAAGGTCCGCCATCTCCGGGCCGACCACGTGCGCGAGCACGATGCGGTGGCCCCGGCGCTCGAGGGTCCGCACGATCGCCACCTCCTCGACCAGCCGGTTCAGCGGCGTCTCGCCGCCGCCGATGTCGAGCACGGCGTTGTACTTCTTGATCACCATGTCGGTGAACCGCGCCTCAAGCCATGCCTTGCCGTCCTCCGCGTCGCCCGAGGATGGCTCCAAGACATCCTGGTGGAAGTTGGACAGGCTGTAGGTCTGGTTCATCTTGTCGGCATTCCAGATGACGAACTCGGCCCCATGCGAGCGCATGAACTGCGCCGTGGTGTTGAGGAACGTCGTCTTGCCCACTCGCTGCCGGCCCGCGGCGATCAGCAGGATCTTGCGCGGCTCGTCCGCACTGGTTGTTGTCGTTGACACGATGCTTAGTCCTTTTTCTTGGGCGGGTTTACGAAACGGTCCGCCCACGCGAACTGGCTATCCAGGGCTGCCAGGTTTGCCCTCACCTCCTCGGGGAGATCTTCCTCCACGAGAGGGGGTGATTCTGTGTGGCGCCGGGTCTCGACCCGCGGCGCCGATGGCGCTCGGGGAGGCGCGGCCGGTGTCGGTGTCCATGTCGCCGGCAAGCGTGAGGGCTGTGCGTCGCGCTGTTGCTTGGCGCTCGCTTGCCCAGCTTGCTCGGCTTGGTCATCCTTGCGGGCACGCTCGAAGATGCGTCGGGCCGAGTCCGCGCCAAGCGGGCCGCCCTGCCTGTTCGTCTGCTGCTCGCGCGTCAGGCGGGCGGCAAACGCTTCCCAAGTCGGGCCATCCCTTGTTCCGACGCCCATCGCGTTGAACCGCGGAAGGTTCAACCGGATGTACCTATAAGTGGCGGAACGCCCTCGAAAACCCTCTTCCTCTCTCACGAGCTGCAACTCGCGCTTCGATGGTCGTTGTGGCATCTCACCCCTCGCCGCCGTGGTCAGGCTTGAGGATGACCCAATGCGGCGCAAACGGGTGCCTCTCCGTTTCACGGCGATTCGGCTGTCGCCAGAAGACCAAGCGGCTGTTGGTTGGCTGTCGCCTGGCTATTGGCCGGCCGTCATCAGGCTGTCGCCTGGCTATTGGGCGGCGATCGTCAGGCTGTTAGGGAAGGTTATATGCACAATTGCACCAGCGGTGCGGATAAGCGGCTACCGTGCGTTCCCTTCCTGCATGACGGGAGTCGTCGATGAGTGCCAAGACCAGCCTGTCTGCCAACATCACAGCGTTCAGCCTGATCCTGGGCAGCCTCGACGGCGGGAAGTCTCCGCGTTCCGTTGTCGCCATGCTGGCGCTGCACGAGGATGCCGAATGCCCGCTTGAGCTCGACGTGGACGTGAACCCCTATGCGGTCCCGTTCCACGCGAGGTTCGAGCCGGGACAGGCGCTTCTATCGGACGGGAGCCCGATGCCGGACGGGTGCGGGGCCTTGGGGTTCGTGGCGCCGTTCACTTCTCGCCATGCGGAAATCGAGCCAGTTCCGGCGTCAATGCACGTCAGGATTTCGCTGCCCGAGGCGGACTTCGAGGCATTGTGGTCCACCCTCGCCACGGGTCGTCCCGACCTGGTCGCAACCTTGCGGTTCAGCGCCGGGCCGTTCGAGTATATGCTCCCTCTCGGTTGGCGATGGAATACTGCCACCGAAAGCAACCTTCGCGTTGTGCGAGGGAGCGTCGCGTTCACAGGCCCGGGGTGGCCAGGTCGGGGATGAGTGCGGCGTTATCCTGATATTGGCCCAGTGACCGCGAGGCTGTGCGTGTTGGCCCCTCTCAACAATTCACGCGATTTGCCAAAAGTGCCCTCCCTGATCCCCAGGAAAAATCAGGGTTTGCGGCATCACGCACTCCAACTGCCGGACGGCGAAATGTCAAAAGGCGTGGTGCATGTCCAGAATATGGCAGCATGCAAGGTGCTGATAAGTTTGGCTACCATTGTAGGTGGCCATTTCGCACAGCTTCGTGGTCACTGGGCCGAGTTCGAGCGCGAGCTGATCCAGAAGCGCATCCGCTCCGGCATTGCCGCGGCAAAGGCACGCGGCAAGCTGCTGGGCCGCCAGCCTGGGCAACGACCGAAGTTGGATCGCCTGGCGCCAAAGGTGCTGGCGCTTGTTGAACGGGGCCGCAGTTATCGTCTCGTTGGACGTGAGGTTGGGTTAAGAAAGAATACTGTTGCTGAAATCGTCAGAAGAAATCACGTTGCAACAGCACCGCATGTGGCGCCGCGGTCGTGAAAATACCGCCTGTCAGCCAATCCACACTACGGAGACTCGTGTTTGTTGGTCTCGTGGCGCTCTTACTCAAGCTAATTTTCAAAGGCCCGCTGCCATGGTTGGCATACATCCTTGA
This sequence comes from uncultured Acetobacteraceae bacterium, assembly GCA_964236715.1. Classification (GTDB taxonomy): domain Bacteria; phylum Pseudomonadota; class Alphaproteobacteria; order Acetobacterales; family Acetobacteraceae; genus CAHJXG01. Next base: position 9,375 of record CAXSGE010000108.1, read on the forward strand.
CGTAGTATCCACAGCTCTCATTCTCGGAGCCGGTGCCGCCCTTGTCGTCGGAGGCCGGCGTAGCCGATGATTTCAAATATATCCTTGTCCGCGCGGCCGCATGACAAAGATCGCAACGATTGAGGTATTCTCAGCTCTCAAAGGTGTCCAGATCGTCCATCACGGCTGGCTAGAAGGTTCAGCGGGGTCGGCTGGGGAACCGGTAGACAGGCCACAATGGAGACACCGCCTCGCGAGTGGATTACTCCAGGTCCAGGAGACCCCAAAAAGGTTGCCGCACCGGGGGCAACGGAACACGCTCAGCCAGCCTGCTGCGAGCCCAAACAGCCCCATCCAAATCAGCGCCGTGACCAAGGCAATGGTTTCAGTGTTCCCAGCGCTCAGAGCGATCGTAGCCACGCCAGGTAGGTAACCGAAGAACAGAGCAGCCACGGCAAGCCGACGCAGTCTCAAGCTGCGCCAAGCCTGCTTGTATGCCAGCGTGCTGCTCACGGCTGCTTGCTCCCCAGACCCCTAACAGGCCCAGTTACCTCATAGGTCCGAAAACGGCCATCACCATCTTGTTGCGCAAACCTTCGTTTGAACGACATAAATGGTCCTAATTATGAACGAGGGCTTACGTGTTGCGCTATGCTGTTGCCCATGAGGATGCCCTCGCAACTGAGTTCTGCGACATGTTTGTCATTCGTCCTGCGAGTTGGCCGTTTTTCGGCCTATGAGGTGACTGGGCCAGGAAGAAACACCGGGTCTGTAGAGTCAAACTGCCTTGCCGAGCGATCAGTCCCGAATGGATACCCCGGGACGGCAGCCTCGCGAAGTTCTTGCACGCGGGCCTTCCCGCTTCTAGCTTGCCATCCATGAACGTTGCCCTGCGCAAGCCGTGGACGGTCGAGCGCTTCCTCGCCTGGGAGGATCGGCAGGAGGGGCGGCACGAGTTCGATGGCACCGGGATCCACGAGATGACCGGCGGCAGCCGGGCACACCAGCGCATCGTCTCCAACCTGGTCCGCATGCTTGAGGACGCCTTGGACCCGGACCGCTTCGACGCGGTGCCCGAAATGCGTCTCGATGTCGGGGGCAAAATCCGGTATCCCGACGTCTCGGTGGTGTCCGGACGCATCGCCGATGCCGTGCGCACGCTCCATGACGCCCTGGTGCTGTTCGAGGTCCTGTCCGACGAAACGGCCTCCACGGACCGTACGGAGAAGCGCGACGAGTATGCCCGCCTGCCTGGCTTGCG
>CAXSGE010000109.1:0-10378 GCA_964236715.1 uncultured Acetobacteraceae bacterium
ATGGCGGCCTGCAGCTGGCCCGCCTGGCGCAGCAGCACCGCCATCCGCCAGTGCAGGTCTTCCGGCACCGCACCCAATGCCTCAAACCGCAGGAACACCCGCCCCAGCAGCCGGGCGGCCGTGCGCGCGGTTCCCGCGTCCCCGCCCGCCCGCACAGCGTCATAGAACGCACTGCGCTGCCGGGCGTCCGGCAGCTCGCCAGCAGCGTCCAGCGCCGGCATCGCCAACACCGCCCGTCGTGCCTCCGACGACGCCAGCTTGCCAGGCTCGAACCCGGCACGCTGCACCGCCAGCCGCTCCGCCTCGTCCATTAATTCGGCCGGCGTCCGCGACGCTGCCACCGCAGCCGCAAGCGGGCCGCCGGGGCGCGTGTCAACGAACTCGCCGTCCCGGAACCTGCGCAGGCTGACGGGCCTGTCAGACCCCGCAAGCGTGACCGTCGCGCGGCCGGCATCAACCGCCTCGATCACCGTCGCGTCCATGCTCTCGCTCTCACCGTCATGGAAGCCGCACCCGATCAGCACCTCGCCAGCGACCTTGGGCGACACCCGCACCAGCCACGCCAGCACCTCCGATACGGGCGTCGTCACCTCCTGCACCGCCTCGTCACCCATAGGGCGCCTCCTCCCGCCAGCCGCCGCCTGCCGGCAATCGCCTGGCACCCGGCTCCGTGCCCGTCACATATCTGCTGACCTTCCAGCATTGCGACAGGTGCGGTCGCAGCACCTCAATAGCGGTCCCACTGCTCAATCTCCCTGGGCGAGCATGAGCCGTCCCCAGCTTCCACTCGGGCCAGGGCAGGCGGGGAGGGGGATTTGCCGTCGGCTGGCAGGACGGGGCTGCTCCACCTTCTGGCCTTTGGGCGTCTCCCCCGCGAAGCCGCGGGGGCCGGGCTCTATCGCCGCGAGTGCGGCGACGGAGCCGCCAAGCGGCGTCTCCGCGGCTTCGCCGTGACGATCCCTGACGCACGTAACCCTACTTCAGCTGACAGTACAGGTGCCCGCCCACCTGATAGGGATGCACCATGCATTGGCCCAGCGCCTCGGTCGCGTCACTGTCCTGCCAGGCCCGGACCCCATAGCCCCCACACACCAGCCCCAGCGTCACCAGTCCCGCCACCGCATAGCGCCGGCGCTGGATGTCGCTGTTCAGCCGCTTCTCCTTCAGCACCAGCGTGCCCTGCATCTTCTCGATGAACAGCGGCAGCGTCTCCTTGATCATGCGGAGCACCAGATTCTCGCGCTCGACCTCGTACGTCAGGCCAGCCTGTCGCGCCTGGCTCAACGACACCTGCGCCGCCCTCGTCATCTCCTTGGCACGCGCCAGCTCGTCCTTGACCAGGGCCTGCTGCTGATCCAGCGCCGCACGCATGTCGGCCCGCCCCGCCTCGCTCAGGTCCCCCATCCACCGCGTGCAGCCGAGCAGGGCCGAGACGAACCGGCTCTCCAGGCTGTCTTGCCGCAAGCCCCAATCATGCGCTGCCCTTTCCACCCCCTGAACCAGCCGATCGAAGTCCTCGACCGATCCAACCTTGGGCACCGGCGGCAGTGCCGGCACCGGAGCATCTTTCGGCTCACCATCGGCATCCGACATCGCTTCGATCGTAGCGGTCCGGTCCGGTCCTTGATCCTCCATAATCAGCGCCTCCAATTCGGCATCGCCGGCAACCAGGCGGCCGGGATCTCGCCAAAGAACTTCGGCAGCTCGTCCTCCCAGAAAATCTCCACCCGCGACTGGTCGAAGAACGACACCGGCTCCTGTCCCGGCTTGACCGCGCCCCGCATCGCCTCCGTGAACGTCAGGCCCCGGTCGTTGACGGCGGACATGCACAGCAAGCTCGGAAAGAAGACCAGCTTGGCCCCCAGTCCTAAGGCACCCATGAACACCTCGCTGCCGATCACCTCCGCAAACGCCGCCTCCATCGAGCGGCCCGACCGGACCAGGCCCGCATTGAGGAGGAGCACCGTCGCCTCCGGCATGAACAGGCCGCCATCCATCGAGAGCTTGAGGTAGTCCAGGTCCGCCACGTCAGGGCCAAGCACCTGGACCGACGTCACCTGCACGCCCCGGCGGGCCAGGGTGCGGACCAGCCGGGCCTCCTTCGCCAACTGCCGCACCAGCGGATCACCCCCGGCCATGTCCAGGACCACATCGAAGCGGCCCCGCGCCTGCTCGTCGAACCGCTCCTCCAGCCACAGCCGCTTGTCCTCGGGATCGCCCGTTGGCGGCCGGAGGGCATCCGGGTGGAACGTGTTGAGGCTGTGGGTCTCGTTCTGCCGGTCGGCGTTCCACACCTTGAGCGTCGCACCCTTGCTGCGGCAAAACTGCACGATGGTGTTGGCCGCCGTCGTCTTGCCCACCCGGCCACGCCCGCTCACCACGACAGCCACCGCGTCCGCCCTCGGGGAATGCCCCTCGGACTGGGCTGACGGCGTTTCAAGCTGGTCAGGCGGCGACGGCTCAACGGTGGGCTTCGAGAGATCGTCCATGGTGCTTCTCCTCTTGGTGTTGCCGCGGATGCGGCGGTTCTGGCCGGGCCTCACTTGCCTCGGTCCATTTCACGGGCGGTGCGGATGATGCGCGCCACCTGCTCGGCGACGTGCCGGAGCATCGTCTTGCCGTTGTAGAAGACGTGGCCAGGCGCGACCGGCACTCCCGCCGGGTCAACGGTGGCGAACTCGGGTTCGGTCGCCGGCGCGCCGCCCACAACCATCACCTGCCTCGATGGGCTGGAAGGCGGCGCTGGTAGCTGCACGACCTCTTGGGGCCGCCAGTCCGGCGATATGCGGGATGGCGGCTTGCTGCACTTGGGCAGCTCGGATGCCGCTTCGGCCGCAACGTCCCGGCATACTCGCTGCCAGACCTTCGTCACTGCCTTCGCAGTCGGTGCTACTCCGCCCCGGCCCTGTAACCCGTCTCGGAGCATCTCGACGACAAGATCGCTCCACGACCAGGTCGGCACCAGTTCGGTCACCCTCTCATGGTGGGTCCGCAGCCAGGAGTACACGTCCCCCCGTCCCCGGTAGGGACGGACGCGCTTCTTTCGGAACAGGCGCGCTCTCTCTACATCGCTCATGCCACCGATAATCTCCGGCGGCTTTGCGAACGGGCAGCCGGACCGGCCCGCGGCTTCAATCAGCAACCCACGCCTACATGGCCGGCTGCGCTATCCGTCTTGGGAGCTGCCACATCCATCTTGGACAGGGTTTGCACGGCCGAACCCGGCAGGCCGTCCCCCGGCTGCTCTCGCAGCGTCTCCGCGTGGCGGTAGATGTCGTCCTGCCGCCCGGCAGGCACCATGACGGTGACCTCCACCAAGGCCGGACGCCGGGCGTTCGCTGACGCACAACCGGCCGGGATAATCACCCGCATCACGGGAGATTGCGCATCAGCGGCCGAGGGATGGACCCGGCACGTCAGGGCATAGACCCCCTTCGCGATGCGGACGACCAGGCCACGCTTGAGCAGGTGGCGCAGGTGCCCCGTCGTAACCGAAGCCGGCCGGTTCACGATGGCCGCAATCTCCCGGGGTCGGCGCGGCTCAGTCAGGCAGCTCAGGATCTGACGGCCTACCTCCGGCGGCACCTCCTCGTCTGCCAGCACCGGCCCGGCCGGGCCGCACCTGACAAAGCGATCATGCTCGACCTGGCGCGCCAACCCGGCCACGGCAAGCCGTCGCAACGCCCCCCGCACACTGGACAAGTTCAAGCCGCCTTCGTTGGCAATGCGCCATGCCGAGCGGGGGGCAACATCGCTGAGGCTGCGCAGAACCTGGCGCATGACCGCGAAGAGGCGCGGTCCGAATCGCACGTCGAGCGCCTCGGGAGCGCCGGAAGGCAAGGATGATGTTTGCAAGGCGAAGCACTCCCGGGTGGTTCGTGGCAGTCGGTCGCTCACGCTGCTGATGATCCTCGGCGGATTTGCGAACGGGCAGCCCGACCGGCCTGCGGCTTCAATCACGGCCGCGTGCGAGCGCCGGAACGGCATTTCCTCGCGGTTGGCGACGTGCTGGCGCCACGGCGACGCCATCCCGGCGATGTGGAGGAGACGTGGAGGGTAGTCATATGGACCAATGCACCGGTGGTGCTTTCCGCAGGGCGTCCGGAGCGGGGCTGGAATCAGACCCTCGTTCGCAAAACCGTCCGGCCCCGTTCGCAAAACCCCCGGTTGTCGCATGGCCTGCAACCTGTCCACCAACCCCCGTGGATGCTCACGTTTGCCGGAGCCTTTGCAACCACCCTTTCGGTATGGCCCTAACCGGGCTGCGCCAAGGTTGTCATTTTCCGAAGTCGGCTTCAGCGGCGTGCTAAAGCCAACTTCAGCGACGCAGCTCCTCGGGCGCCGGCTTGCGGCCACGCACATGCAGGAAGAGCGGCGCCACCCGGGTGTTGGCGACGGCGGGCACCGCCGCCGCAGTCGCGTCGTCGGCACACGGCTCGCCCAATTGCTCCAGCACGAGGCCGCTTGCCACGACCAGGTTGACCCAGGCGCTCAGCGTCCGGTGGAAGCGAGGCTCCTGGAAGGACGGAACACGGGCGCGCTCCTCCGGCGGTGCCGCGCCGAACCACCACCGGTCCACCCGGCCGTCAATGGTGTCGAAGTAGCCGCCCACCTCGATCGCGCGCACCGTCGTGCCGTCCGCCTCGCGCAGCACGCGCCGGTGCGGCGGCACGAAACAAGGGTGCAGGATGGAGAACTGCAGGAAGTCGCCGGGCCGCAACACCCGGCAGGCTTCGGCCAGGGCTGCCGCCTGGTCCGGCATGTCCATCAGCGACATGAAGGCGGTCGCAAAGTCGAATGCCTCGTCAGCGAAGGGCACGCAAGCCGCATCGGCGCGGACGTACTCGATGCCGAGCGGTTCGGCCACCTCCGCCTCGCGGGCGTGCCGCAGGAAGGTGGGCGACATGTCGAGCGCAGTCATCGCCGCGCCAAGCCGGGCAAGCTCGCGCGTGTTGCCGCCTTCGCCGCAACCGATGTCGAGGCCGCGGAGCCCGGCGATGGCCGGCAGCATGGCCAGGAAGGCGGGCGTGTTCACCCAGTCGCGGCAAACGTCGAACCCGGCACGCGCATGACGGGTCCAGGTTTCAGCGTTCGCCTCCCAACAGGCTGCCGCTTCGGCTTGGGTCATGGTCATCGAACGGCCAGGCTGCTCCATATACGACCGAATAGGTGACGGCTTGTTGGCACCGTCCCGCTGCGCGCTCAAGCTGTCATTCTGGCGGTCACGTCGTCTATGCTCCGCAGACCTGCTCCATCGGGCATTGCGTGACGGCCCGCCTCGCAGGCCACGGGTGCCTTGTTCGTGCCAAGTCTCCCGGCGTGAGCTGAGCAAGCGGCCTTTGTTTGCGACGTGCTGAAGCCGGCTCTGGCGAGATGCAGCTTGCTTCAATCCACTTTGACCAAGATTGTGGTCGAGTGTGACAAGGCGAAGCGTTTGAAATCAATGCTCACCGCTGAAGACGACTTTGGAAAATGACAGTCGGGGTGCGGCGGTCAGCGGACCTCCGCAGAAGAGCCGCAATGGACCAGCGCCAAAGCCCGAGCCTCCACCATCCCGGGATCATCCACGGGGGCGAATGCCGCTCCCGTGCATCGGGCATGTGCCTGTGCCGTCCCTGCTGCAAGTTGGTACACTGCGGAGGTGCTGCCGGGGCCACCCCCGGAGTGGCCGACGTACTCGCCGGGTGGCTCGCCCTGCCCGATCATAAGGCCAAGACCGTAGTTCGTCGTTCGCCAGGGACGGCCGGGAACCACACCGTCAACTGGGTGACTTGCTTGCATTGCGGTCAGCAGATTTGGCGGCAGCAGGTCGCCGGCGAGCAAACGGTGCAGGAACAATGCAGCCGCACCAGCCGACCCGACCAGCAGCCCGTGGTACACCCACCCGGGATGGTAGCGCCGAGCGTTGCCCCAGGCGGTCGCGTCGAGGTCGGTTGGCACCTGAGCGACCGTGACGCCGGAAACACCGAGTGGTGCGAACACAAGGCGTTCCAAGGCGGGGCCAAGCGGTGCGTCCGCCTCGCGCTCGATCAGGTTTCGGACCAGCAGGTAGCCGACGTTCGAGTAACCCCAACCATGCCCCGGCTCGTAGGCGAGCGTGAAGGCATCAACACGCCGCAGCATCTCGTCGGCGTCCCAGGGATGTTGGCCCTGCGCCACGGCTTCATGATAGGCCCGCCGGGTTCCGTAACAAGGAAGTCCGGCGCGATGCTGCAAGAGCTGGCGAAGCGTGAACGGCCTTCCATCCACAGGCTCGTCGAGCTGCAAGCGCCCCTGGCCCACCAGAGCGAGCGCGGCGCTCGCAAGCACAGTTTTCGCGTAGCTCCACCAAGGCACCGCCATGTCGGTGTCGCTGTGGACACCGTCCTCCCGAACAAGGGCAGTGACTAGGTGCGGCGCTACCCGATCTGTAGCGCCCTGATCCTGTCCACCTTGGTCTGGCACAACGCTGCTCCCTCAGTCTGTGTCGGTTCTGCACCTGGGAACACGGCGGGCAAAGCAAGCAAACGTAACATGCCCTGACACCGGCCGAGTTGCCGTCCGTCAAACGAAGCCCAAACGGACGGTTAGTCGCTTGCTTTCTTTGTTGAAACTGAACCCATCGTGTTGGAAAGCGAATGTTCGTTCACTTCCAAGTAGTGTGCCGCTCAGGCGCGCTCAGTGACTACATTCGCCCCTTTGGACTTTGGTTGGCCCTGGCGACCTGGTCAGTCTGCTGACGAGCCGGAAGCCGCTGGCTGGGTAACAGCCAAACGGAAATCAGCGCTCTTGTGAGGCGCAATCACGTAGGAGAACGTCACCTCGTCGGTGGGCGCACCAGGGTCACGGCTCTCCAATTTCTCAAGTTTGGTGGCGAGATAGTAGCCAGCCGTGTTCCGCCACACCACTATCTCGCCCAAGTGCGGCATTCGCGTGCGCGACGAGGTATCATAGATCGCGGCGTCTTCTATGTCAGCGATATGCACCACCCCGGTAGCAAGCGCGACCGTCCGGATGCTCGGCGGATCGGTGTACGCGTAGATCGATGTCGAGCCCCCGCGCGACCAGGCAGTCTCGAACAGCATATCGCCCGCTCCCACGATGAAGCGGCCATTGTTGTTGGAGTGGTCGAACGTGACCGTGCTTGACAGCGCCGGCGAGACGTAACGTTCGGGAGCGAACGACACGCGCGGCTCAACCTCTGGCACGGCCTGCGTGAATGGATTGGGTCCGAGCGGGGGGCGAGGTGCAACTGGTTGCCCGTGGATGTCACGCAGCAGCTCGGCATAACGAACCTCAAACGCCTGCTCGTTGCGGAAATCGACATACAGGCGCGACAACAAGAACGTGGGTAGCACCTCCTTCGACGGGTTGTTGCGGATTATGGGGATGATCCGGTCAGTGGTGACGTCGCGCATGAGCTGTCCGGTGAGGATCATCTTCTCGTAGCCGACGCCGCCCTGCCCGCTGTTGGCCTTCCCAACGTAAGCAGTGCTGCATACCGCGAGCACTCGACTGGCGCCTGCCAGCCCCGTTTCCATAAACCGCGGCAGATCACCGCCCAGCCGCATGTCCCATTGGTCGAGGAGCACATCCACACCGTTTGCGAGCAGTCGAGTAGCTAACCTGAGGACCCAGGCCCTATGGGCTTGGTCGTCGTGCGAGTAGGACATGAACACGCGCGGAGCTTCCTGCATGGGCGCGTTGATGATGGGAACGCCCGTGACTGCCAAGCGATTTGTTTGGCTCACTGCACGTCCGCCTGGGAAGCTGAAGCAGGCGTTCAGGTTCCACGTCTCCGATAACCGCTTCTGCCACGAGCGGCGGTAACTGGACTGGTGCGGACGCCGACCTCCGGCTGTTCAGGAGGAAGCCTCCTGCCCTTCCCCGGCGGCATCTGTCCCGAGCAGCCTGACGCCCGGCTGCTTGAGCGTCCCGTCCGCGTGCAGGTAGTGGTAGAGCGTGCTCGCGGGCACGTCGCCCAGCTCGTGGCAGATCGAGGGGATGCTGCGGCTGCTGTCCGCCATGAGGTGCCGGGCGTAGCGTAGCCGCTCCGGCGTCATCAGACGCGGCCTGCCGCCCTTGCGCCCGCGGGCGCGGGCGGCTGCGATGCCCTCCTTGACCCGCTGGCGGATGACGTTGCGTTCCATCTCGGCGAAGGCCGCTTGGATTTGAAGGAAGGCGCGGCCCATGGGCGTCGTGGTGTCGAACGAGGCGTTCAGCGCGCGGAAGCCCACGCCCTTGGCTTCCAGCTCGTCCACGAGGCGGATCAGCTCGCCGGCCAGGCGGCCGAGGCGGTCCAGGTCGAGCACGACCAGCACGTCGCCCTTTCGCAGGTAGCCCAGGCACTCCTTCAAGCTGGCCCGCTCCGTGCTGGCGCCGCTGCTGCGGTCCTCGAAGACGCGCTCGCACCCGGCGCCCTTGAGCGCGTCCACCTGGCGGTCGAACACCTGCCGCTCTTCGCGGGTGGACACCCTGGCGTAGCCAACCAGCTCCGTCACTTTCCGACCCTCAGCCTGTTCACGACAACCTCGGTCAGAGACGGTTAGCCGTCAACTGATTGCTACGGGGTTGTCGTGAAGGAAGGTGCTCGGTCCGGGGCACAACCCGGCAGTTCACGACAAAGAGTTGTTTGTCGTGAGCTATGACAGATCTAGTAAGGCCTACCTAACAGCGCAGAGGCTCTTATTGTAGCTCTTGACTTAGCTACTGGTCCCATGTCGAATGCTGCGTTCAGTAGGTCCGAACACGACCCTTTGCAGACCTTTGATATTGGCATGTAGCATGGCTTGGCACGATTGGGAACGATGCGTTCGACACATCGAGATTTAAGAGAAGGTCTACAAACGGAAGGTAAGTAATGCCTAAAAACGAAAATGTTATAGAACGGGGTGCTGCTTCTCTAAGATTGTTGGAGGCAGCTTACAAGTCATTTGGGAATGGGCTCGATGACCTTGCCACAATGGCTCTCCTTGGTTGCGTTATGTTCGCCGCTTATGAGGAATTTGAGCTTAAGAATGTTGAGTTAGCTGAAGATGAGTTTAGTGATCCGTCACTCAATTATCGTAGTAAGGCTGTAACCGCACGATGGTTCAACTTCTTGAAACATGGAACAAGAGGTAAGAGAAATCCAGGCGGAACATTTGATTTCTCCGATATACTGACAAGTGAAGACAGAGACGAAAACATTTTCGGCTTAATATTCCAAGCAACTGCACTCCATATTACGGCTTACGAGAAGCGATCTTCTACAGTGAACATGATAATGGTAACTGGAATAGCTATATATGGACATAGCGACGAGTCTGAGGGCTTAGATGAGTCCGCATCTGATCAACTAAAGGCGAATCTCCGGTATCTTGCTAAACATTGGATAGATTTAGGGGATAGGTCAAAGATTAAGGCTCTTGTTGAGGCAGATGAAAACTTAGAGATGACTTTTGGGCAAGGTATAGGCGAATATTACAGGACGGTCGCGGCGCGGACCCGTAAGCAATAGTATACCCGCTCTCAACTAGATGCGGCCATAGCTGGACTGGATGCCGGCAGCCCTATGGTAAGTAAGGCTGTATGGGTCGGCCTCCGCGAAACGAACGTTGGACGGCCACTCGGAAAGTGTCCGCCAACCCTGGTGCTCGTGGAGTGAACCCCTTGGGTGAGACAGGAAATCACGGACAGCTCGGCTGCATCATGGCCTCGGGCTGCTGCGCAGCAGCCCGAGGCTGGTTAGATTCGAACTCCAACGGCGACAAGTAGGCAAGAGCCGAGTGGAGCCTTTGGCAGTTGTAGGCAGTTTCGATGAATTCCCCGATGGCGTCCCTGGCATGGGCGAGATTACGATAGGCGCTGGCGTCGACCTCCTCGTGCTTGAGCGTCTTCATGAAGCTCTCGGCCATGGCGTTGTCGTAGGGACAGCCGGCCCGGCTCATGCTGGGCTGGATCCCGGCGGCCTCCAGGCGGGCGATGTAGTCACCGCAAGCGTATTGAATGCCGCGGTCCGAGTGGTGAACCAGGCTGCCGGCGATCACCTCCCGACTGCCCAACGCCATCTCGAGCGCGTCCAAGGCCAGGCTTGCCCTCAAGTGGTCGGCCATCGCCCAGCCGACGACCTTGCGGCTGAACGCGTCCAACACGACGGCCAGGTAAACAAAGGCCTCGGCCAATCGCACGTAAGTAATATCCGCTACCCACAGCTGGTTCGTGGCCATGGGCTGGAGGTGGCGTGCCAGGTTCGGCCACACCCGCCAGCCGTGACGCGAGTCTGTCGTCGGCGGCCTGAACAGCGGCTTCTTCAGGCACAGCAGGTTGTCCTCGCGCATGATCCGGACCACGCGCTTGTGGTTCACGCACCAGCCCTCGCGCCGCAGCAGCGCACCGATCCGACGGTAGCCGTAGTGGC
>CAXSGE010000110.1:0-10136 GCA_964236715.1 uncultured Acetobacteraceae bacterium
TGGACGAAAGCATGGTCACGGGCGAGTCCATGCCGTCGCCCAAGGGACCTGGCGACCGCGTTATCGGCGGCACCGTCAACGGCACCGGCGCGCTCGTGGTGCGGGCCGAGACGATCGGCGCCGGCTCCATGCTGTCCCGCATCGTCGCCATGGTCGCCGAGGCGCAGCGGAGCCGCCCCCCCATCCAGCGCATGGCCGACACGGTGGCCGGCTATTTCGTTCCGGCGGTGCTTGCCATCGCCGTTGCCGCCTTCATCGGCTGGGCGGTCTGGGGGCCTGCGCCGGCGCTGGCCTACGCGCTGATCGCGGCGGTGTCGGTCGTCATCATCGCCTGTCCGTGCGCGCTGGGCCTTGCCACGCCGATGTCGATCATGGTCGCGGTCGGCAAGGGCGCCGGCGCCGGCGTGCTCATCAAGTCGGCCGAGTCCCTGGAGCGAATGGAGAAGGTCGACACCCTGGTCGTGGACAAGACCGGCACCCTGACCGAGGGCAAGCCGCGCGTCACCGCCGTCGTCCCGGCGCCAGGGCTGACGGAGGGCGACCTGCTGCGGCTGGCTGCCAGCCTGGAGCGGTCGAGCGAGCACCCGCTCGCCGCCGCCATCGTCGCGGCGGCCAAGGAGCAGGGCATCGCCGTCGAGGAGCCGTCAGACTTCGCCTCGGTCACCGGGAAGGGCGTCACCGGGAGCGTTGGCGGGCACGCCGTGTCGCTCGGCAATGCCAAGCTGATGGCGGACTTGGGCATCGAATTGAGCGGCCTTGCCGAGCGGGCGGACGAGCTTCGCGGGTCCGGGGGAACGGCCCTGTTCGTCGGCGTGGACGGCAGGCCGGGCGGGGTCGTCGCCATCGCCGACCCGATCAAGCCAACGACACGGGCGGCGCTCGACAGCCTGCGGGCGGACGGCATCCACGTCGTCATGCTGACCGGCGACAACCGGACCACGGCCGAGGCCGTCGCCCGCCAGCTCGGCATCGACGACGTGGAGGCGGACGTGCTGCCCGAGGAGAAGAACCGCGCCGTCCGCACGCTGCGCGCCAGGGGCAAGGTCGTGGCGATGGCCGGCGACGGCGTGAACGACGCGCCGGCACTGGCCGAGGCGGACGTGGGCATTGCCATGGGCACCGGCACGGAGGTCGCGCTCCAGAGCGCCGGGGTGACGCTGGTCCGTGGCGACCTGGCCGGCATCGCCCGAGCCCGCGCGCTGAGCCGGATGACCATGCGCAACATCCGGCAGAACCTGGTGTTCGCCTTCGCCTACAATGCGATCGGCATTCCAGTGGCCGCGGGCGTACTTTACCCGGCGTTCGGCATCCTGCTCAGCCCGGTGGTGGCGGCGCTCGCCATGTCGCTCAGCTCCGTGTCGGTCATCGCCAACGCCCTGCGCTTACGGGCAGCCCGGCTGTGAGGCCGGCTTTGCCTCGTCCAAGCATTCTCTGAACCGATTGGAACCCATCGTGAAGCATGCCCTCTCCAGGCGTCAGCTTATGGCAGCCACCGCCGCCGCCGTGCTGCCCGGCGCGCTTCCCACGCCGGCCTGCGCCGCCGGAGCGCCGCCCATCAGCCTCCTCGTCGAACGGCGCACGATCGACGTCGATGGCCGTGCGGCGTCGGTGTTCGGCGTCCGTCAGCCGGCTCGCGCAAGGCCAGCGGCTCGACCTGCTGGTGAGCATGCCCAACAGTGGCGGTGCCTTCCCGATCCTGGCCCAGCGCGAGGGCAGCCGGGTCCGGACCGGGATCGTGCTGGCATCCGCCGGCGCCGCGGTCGGCAAGGTGCCCGCGATGGCGGAGCAGGCAGCGATTGCGATCGACAACGCGTTGGAGCGGAGGCTGGTGGCAGCAACGCCGCTCGCCCCAGCCACTGCCGGCGTCACGCACCGGGTCGCGCTGACTGGCGCGATGGCTCCGTATGTCTGGTCGATCGACGACCGGACCTGGGCCAACCATCGCCCGCTGCGTGTCGCCAAAGGGCAGCGGGTGGTCGTGGAGATGACGAACCGCAGCAGGATGGCGCACCCGATGCACCTGCACGGGCACCATTTCCAGGTGGTCGGGCTGGATGGCGTCGCGCTGGCCGGCGCAGTGCGCGACACCGTCCTGGTGCCGGCGAACGGGTCGGTGACGGTCATGTTCGACGCGGACAACCCCGGACGCTGGCTGTCCCACTGCCACAACCTGTTCCACATGGCGACCGGGATGATGACCGAGCTGGCCTATGACGTCACGGCCTGACACACATCCGGTAGGCCGAAACCGGACAGTCTGATAATGAACGGGAAAAGACAAAGGAACAAGCGTCCCACCCCCGGCTCAAGCCGTCAATAGTACATCATCGCCTGTACGAGGCATATTCGCTCATCTGCACACGGCGGCCCCAAGACTTCTGATGTAGGCGAGAGAACATCGGAATGTGTGTGAAGTGGCGAGATACTCTGGGGCGAGACATCGTGACTTTGCCGCAAGACGCGCCGGCCAAAGCAGCCGCCTGTCGACGCATTGCGATTATACCAGAATCAGCTTTGTCCAAGCGTCTCAAATAATCATACAAGCCCTACCCTTTCTTCACACCGTAGAACTGCGGGAAACCGTCAGGGATGCCGCTGATTGTATTCCGGAACGCGGTCGGCTGGTAGTACATGCCCATCGGAGCGTAGGGCACGTCCAGCATCGCCTGCGCCTGGATTGCGCGCGCGACCTGCTGCTGGGCGGAGAGGTTCGGCGCGTCGAACCAGGATAGCCGCAACGCCTCCGTCTTCGGCAGGTCGGGCCAGCCGAACCACGCCTTCAGCCCATTGGAGCGCAGCGCCAGGTGCGACGCTGGGCTGAGATTGTTGGTGCCGCCGAGGAACGTGAAGAAGATGTTCCAGCCCCCCTTGTCCGGCGGCTCCCGGCTGGCGCGGCGCTGTACCACCGTGCCCCAGTCCAGCGACTGGTAATCCACGTTGAATCCGATGCGCTTCAGCAAATCCCCGGCGACTTCGGCCATGGCGTTGATGGTCGGGAAATCCGATGCGGCCAGCACGACGATGCGCTCGCCCTTGTAGCCCGCAGCCGCCAGCGCCCGTCTGAGCGCGGCCGGGTCGGCGCTGCCCTTCAAGACCGACAGCCCGGCGTCGCTCGCCATCGGCGTGTTGTTGGCGAACAACCCGTTCGGTACTTTGATCAGCGAGGGGTCCGCGCCGGCCACCGCCTCCATCACGTCTTGCTGGTTGACGGCAGACAGGACGACCTGACGGATCGCCAAGTTGTCGAACGGCGGAAACAGTTGGTTGAACCGCATGCAGCCCATCTCACCGGTGCTGTCCTTGACCACGACCGTGATATCCCGGCTGCGCTTCAATTGCGGCACCAGGTCTATGCCGGGGTTCTCCCACCAGTCGAACTCGCCGGTGCCGAGTGCCGCCGCCGCAGTCGCCTGGTCCGGCACGACGGTCCAAACAACGCGGTCGACATGGGCGATCTTCGGCCCTGAGGTGTAGCTGGGCACCCCGTCCGGCCGGGGCACGTAGCCGGCAAACTTCTCGTAGGCCACGCGAGAGCCCGAGACGCGCTCGTCGGCGATGAAGCGGAATGGGCCGCTGCCGACCATCTCGGTGACCTGCTGGTAGGGGTCGGTCTTCGCCAGCCGTTCCGGCATGATCGCCGCCATGTTCGCCGCCGTCGCGAGCGCGTCGGGCAGCAGGCCGAACGGCTTGCTCAGGCGGAAGCGGATTGCCTTGTCAGTGGGCGCCGACAGCTCGTCGGTCGCAGCGAACAGCACGCCGCCAAAGGAATCGCGCTTGCCCCACCGCGTCAGGCTGGCAACCACGTCGCGCCCCAGCACGGGCGTGCCATCGTGGAAGCGGAGGCCGTCGCGCAAGGTCAGGTCCCACTGCTTGCCGTCGGCGCTGGTCGTGGCGCCGGCCACCATCTGCGGCTTGGCGGCGAACTGGGCGTCGACGCCATACAGCGAGTCAAACACCGCGTGGCCGTGGTTGCGGCTGACGTCGGAGGTGGACCAGATCGGGTCCAGGTTCGCGAGGTCGGCCTGCGGCACGAAGGTCAGGGTCGTTTGGTCCTGGGCCCGGACAATCCGGGGAGCGGCGAGCGCCGCGGCGGCGGACACGGCAGATTGCAGAACGACGCGGCGCTTCATGCGAAAGACTCCTTGCAGCGGGCAGACGCAAACGCGATCGCTTGGCTAGGTTCTTGAGCGGGATCTTGCAACATTCATGCCGTCAGCGGCGGCTGCCGTCCGGCCCACGGCAATGCGGCCTCGAACGCCGCCGCCGCCTGCAACACGCCCAAATCGTCGAACCGCCTGCCGACGATCTGCAGGCCGATGGGAAGGCCGTCGGACGTCATGCCGCACGGCACCGTCGCTGCCGGGTTCCAGGCCATGTTGAACGGGTATGAGAACTCGGCCCAGCTCATCCAATCCCAGGCGTGGTCGGGCCAATGCGCGGGCCGCAACCGATCCGCCGGGAACGCCGCCACCGACACCGTCGGCGTAATCAGGAAATCCCAGTCCTCGAAGCACCTATGGATCTCGGCGATGTAGGCGTGCTTGCGCGTCCGCATCTCCTGGTAGTCCGGCATCGTGGTCACGCCGCCGGCGCGGATGCAGGCGACCAGGCCCGGGTCCATGTCCGCCTCCGACGCCGGCAACTGCGCCTCCAGCCGGGTCAGATGCGCCGCCCAGAACTGCCGCGCGAGTGCCGGGCCGGCCGGCCCCCAGCCCGGGGTTGCGTCCTGCAGCGTGAACCCGGCCGCCCGCGCGAAGCTTTCGGCGGCGTAGCGGACGCCGGCCGCGATCTCCGGGTCAACGCGGGCATGGCCCAGGTCGGGGCTGTAGGCGACGCGCCGGCCCGCGATCCCTTCGTATAGGCGGCGGCCGTAGGCGGCGGGCGAGGCCTCCAGCGACGTGTGGTCCAGGTAATGCGGGCCGGCCATGACCTCGAGCATCATCGCGGCATCCGCGACCGTCCGGGTGATCGGGCCGATATGGGATGTGTTGTCGCCGACGTTCACCGGCGCGTTCGGCACGCGGCCGAAGCTAGGCTTCAACCCGAACACGCCGCAGAACGCCGCCGGCATGCGTATGGAACCCGCCCCGTCGCTGCCCTGATGCAGCGGCCCGAACCCGGCTGCCGCCGCCGCCCCGGCGCCGGCGGAGGACGCGCCGGCATTGAGGCCGCGCCGCCAGGGGTTGTGCGTGATCCCGGTCAGCGGGCTGTTGCTCACGCCGCTCCAGCCGAACTCCGAGACCGTCGTCTTGCCGACGGCGATGGCGCCGGCTGCCCGCAGCCGGGCGACGAACGGCGCGTCATCGGGTGCGGGCTGGGTCCCGCTGGTCCTGGAACCCGACCGCGTCGGCATGCCCGCGGCTGCGGCCAGGTCCTTGATCGTCACCGGCAGCCCGTGCAGCGGCCCGATCGGCCCGTCGCCCATCAGCGCTGCCTCCGCGGCCCGCGCGCCCGCCATAGCGCGGTCGACATCCAGGTAGGCGAAGGCGTTGATTGCGGGCTCCAGCCGCGCGATCCGATCGAGCACGGCGGACATCAGCTCGACAGGCGAGAGCCGCCGTGCCCGGATCATGGGCGCCAGTTCGGCGGCGGGCAGGATGGCGATGTCGGTCCCGGTCATCATCCACCCCACTGCGTTAGCCGAAGGTTCGGCGGTAGGTCTTGGCCATCACTTTATCCAGCGCGGCGCCCGGCTCGAAATCCACCATGTTGTCCGGACGCGTCAGCCCAGGGATCTGGCGCACGCATTCCGACGGCGTGCCCAGCACCTGGGTGATCGGGTATAGCGCCGACCAGGCGGGGACGCCCGCGTAGTCCTCCTCCTCGTCGTCCACGTGCTTGTCGCGGATCTTGCCGGACGCGGTCTCGATCTCCATGCCCATCATCGCCGTCGCCTTGAACTCCTGCGGCGTCGGCTGGCGGATCAGCTTGGACCGGCCCGGGTAGATGCGGTCGACGAACGCGTCCATCAGCCGCAGCTTCTCGTCGGTGTCCTCGATCAGATGGGCGCGGCCATACACCATGGCAGCGCGGTAGTTGACCGAATGGTGGAAGCCCGAGCGCGCCATGACCAGCGCATCCACATGGGTCACCGTCAGGCACACCTCGACCTCCTGCGCCTGCGTGCGGAGCATCCGGCTGGCGGACGAACCGTGCCAGTACAGGTGGTCGCCCTCCCGCCAGAAGCTGGTCGGCGTGCAGTACGGCCGCCCGTCGACCACGTAGGCGATGTGGCAGACCAGCGCGGCGTCGAGGATCGCGTGGACCGATGCCTTATCGTAGCGGCCGCGGGTGGGCGTGCGCTTGACACGGTTCACCGGGGTCACCGGGAAGCTTGCCGCCTCGCCCTCGGTTGCGGCGATCGTCTTCGTCGTCATCGTTGCTGATCCTGATCAATGCCTTGCCCGCCGGAGGATCGGCGCACTAAGGTCCATTAGAAAGGACCAGTTTCATGAAAGCAGAGTGGACCAGTTATGGGCCGTCACGCCCGTAGGGCGCCGCCGCTCGGCATTGTCCTGGAGTCCGGCCAGCCCGAGTCGCTGCACCGGCAGATCTGGCAGCAGCTTCGCCGTGCGATCTTGGAGCGCCGGCTGGCTCCGGGCGCCCGACTGCCCTCGTCGCGGCTGATGGCAACTGAGCTCGCCTGCGCCCGCGGCACGGTGCTGGCCGCCCTCGACCAGCTTGTTGCCGAGGGCTACCTGGTGACACGGACAGGCTCCGGCATCTCGGTCGCAGCGGACCTGCCGGACGAGATGCTCGTGCCGCCGACGGTCGGCGACACGCACGACCGGCCGGACGCGACGCCGCTGATCCTGCCGCGGCGGACCCGCGCCCTGCTGGCCCGGAAGCCGGCGCCCGACGGGGAGCCGCCGATCGCCTTCCCGATCGGGCAGCCGGACCGCACGGCCTTCCCGTTTCCAGTCTGGGCCAAGCTGCTGGAGCAGGAGTGGCGCAGGCCGGCATGGCAGGTCGCCGGGGCGGCATACCCATTCGGCCACCCTGCTCTGCGCGCGGCGATCGCATCCTACCTCGGCGCGGCGCGCGGCTTCGCCTGCGAGCCCCGCGCCGTTGTCGTGACATCCGGTGTGCAGCAGAGCGTGTCGCTGTTCGCCCGCGTTGCACTCGATGCCGGCGACGACGCTTGGATCGAGGAGCCCGGCTACCCCGGCATGGCCGCCGGCTTGACGGCCGCGCAGGTCCGCGCGGTGCCGGTCCCGATCGACGCGTCCGGCTTCTCCCCAGACGCGGCCATGGCGATGGCGCCAGACGCCCGCCTGGCCGTGGTCGCGCCATCGCATCAATTCCCGCTCGGCACGGTGCTGACCTTGCAGCGCCGGCTAGCGCTGTTGAGCTGGGCCGAGCGGACCCAGGGCTGGATCATCGAGGATGATTTCGACGGCGAATACCGCTACTCCGGGCGTCCGCTCGCGCCGTTGCGAGCGCTCGACCGGAGCGGCCGGGTCGCCTATCTCGGCAGCTTTTCCAAGCTGCTGTTCCCGGCGCTCCGCCTCAGCTTCATCGTTCTGCCGGCCTCGCTCGTGCAAGCCACCGAACGCATCATGGCGAGAGTGTCCACTTCCGCCCCGCTCCTTGGCCAGGGTGCGCTGGCGCGGTTCATCGCAGACGGCCATCTCGCGGCTCATCTGCGACGTACGCGCCTGTTGTATGCCGGCCGCCAGCAGAGGCTAATCGCCTCGGCCACCCGCCATCTCGCTGGGCTCCTGGACATCGCGCCGGACCCGGGCGGCATGCACCTGATCGCCCGGCCGCATCGCGACCTCAGCGGCTTCGACGACGTGGCTGGTGCAGCCGCGGCCCGGGCGGTGGGTGTGCAGGTCGCCCCGCTCTCCGTCTGTTACGGAGGCGCGCCGAGAGTCCAGGGCTTCCTGCTGGGCTACGCGGGAACCCCGGAGGACGAGATCGATCCCGCTGTGATGCGGCTTCGGGACGTCATACGAGGCCGGTTCCGCCCGGCTTGAACCCCCCGCCCCGCGCACAGGCTTGGGCAAGAGGCATGGTGGCATCGGCGAGAGGCCATCCGACCTGCCTGGCGGTGCGGCGACCGTCTTGGCCGCGCCAAGGGGCGCAAAGGCGCACGCTCGACTCCTTCTACCTTTGGCTTAACATCGAACTGCGTGCCAATTCGTCACCTGCTGCACTTGGTCGACCGCTCCGTCGATCTGTCCGTTGTGCACCGATGCCTCCTGTCAGCTTAAAGCGCACATGTGGAGCCGTGCCTCAGGCAGCCATTGGCCGAAAGCGGAACGACCGGTTTCGGGCGAGACGCAGGAAAAGCTGCTGTTCGTCTCGCTGGCCGCTACCCCGCCGTTGCGCCAAGCAAACTCTCGATAAGCCCTATGCCAAGGTTTGCCCCGAGCTTCGGGCCAGAGATGGCTGCAACACCTAGGCCATGCCGTCGCCCGTCACGCGCCAGATCACGTTGCCCACATCGTCCGCCATCAGCAAAGAGCGGCGGTCTGCGCCGAGCGCCACCCCGACCGGCCGACCATAGGACACGCGTTCGTCCGGACTGAGGAACCCGGACAGAATATCTCGCGGCGGGCCGGATGGCCGTCCATTCTCGAACGGCACGAAGACGAGCTTGTAGCCACTCAGCGTGCTGCGGTTCCACGACCCGTGCTGCCCAATTGCCATCCCCTCGGGAAAGCCCGGCAGCGTGCCAGCTGGAACCCAGCATAAGCCCAGCGACGCGGTATGCCCACCCAGCGCGTAGTCCGGCTGCAGCGCGCTTGCGACCGCCTTGGCATCCTGCGGCACTCGGTCATCCACGGTCTGGCCCCAGTAGCAGTAGGGCCAGCCATAGAAGCCTCCATCGCGCACCGAGGTCAGGTAGTCGGGCGGCGTTTCGTCGCCGATGCCGTCGCGCTCGTTGACGACCGTCCAAAGCACACCTGTCGACGGCTCCCAGGCGAGGCCCACCGGGTTGCGCAGGCCGCTGGCAAACATGCGGCTGCTGCCCGTTGCGAGATCGAGCTCGTAGATGGCCGCACGCCCTTCCTCGGCCTCCAAGCCCTCGTCGCCGATGTTGCTGAGCGATCCGACGCCGGCATAGAGCTTCTGGCCGTCAGGGCTCGGCAGAAGGCTCCGTGTCCAGTGGCCGCCGGGCTTGAAGTCGACCAGTTTCCGGCCCGGCGCCGTGATCCGGCTCGCACCCTCGGTATAAGGAAAGACCACCACGCCATCGGTGTTGCCGACATAGAAACTGCTGCCCAGGACGGCCATGCCGAAAGGTTGCTTCAAGCCCTCTATGAAAGCCTCCTGGGTCTCCGCCACGCCGTCGCCGTCTGTGTCGCGCAGGAGGCTGATGCGATTGGCGCTGTCTCCCATCGCCGCCGCACGCTTCATGGTGCTGACCATGGCGTAGTCGAAGACGCCCTTGGCGGACCTGCTCACTTCCGTGGCCTCCGCGACCAAGACGTCGCCGCTCGCCAGCACAAGAAGCCAGCGCGGATGCCTAAGCCCGGTGGCGAAGGCGTTGACCTTGAGACCCGGCGCCGCAATCGGCGTCTGCCCTGGGTCCCATCCGCGTGCCGTCGGCATCTTCAGTGTCGGGACGTGACCCTGCGGCTTCGGCTCCGGAATAGCCGGAGCGCTCCCCCAGGCCGGCTCGGGCGCACCGTGCTTCAGCCGCCGCATTAACAGCGCCCCACCCCCGACCAGCGAAACGCCTCGCGCAAACAAGCCCGAAAAGTCCAATGCGCCACACTCCCTGACGACTTGCACGGTAGCGGAGCCTGCCTGGGCTTGGAACTGCCTCCGTGTGGTGGTCTGTTCTCCGATCTGACTCAATCCTGGCGCAGTTCGGCGGCTCGTGCCCCAGCTTGGGAACGACGCCGGCCCGAAGACATCAGCAATCTCGTGGCCGGGTTCATGCCGCCAGGGATCATGAAGGTGCCGGCAAACAACCTCGTGGCACCCTATCGGCGCCAGCCTGCGCCCGTTGATTGCTATTGGCTGGGCCTGAAGCCATGACGTATCTGCCAAGCTTGAGGAAGCGCCGATGCAAAACTGGATGATCTATGGCGCGAACGGCTACACCGGCAAGCTGATCGCCCGCGAAGCTGCGGCGCGCGGCTTGCGGCCGATCTTGGCGGGGCGTGATGCGGCGGCCGTGG
>CAXSGE010000111.1:0-10076 GCA_964236715.1 uncultured Acetobacteraceae bacterium
GCGACAGCTGATCCTCGATCGCAAAACCTAAGCCTCGCCCCGCGTCCGGAATACGCAACGCCGCGGTATCGGCCGGATGCTTATTCTGCTGGCGGCATGATCCACGCGAAGTGCGGGAGAACCAACCGGACGGGACCACCTCAGGCCACCTTAGGCGCTAACCTGAGCTTTTCGGTGATGTGGTCGCGTCCTTTACAACGCTTGACAGAGCCGGATTGCCCTGAGCCTACGGCAAGTTTTCGGGATTGGCGCCCAGCCGCTTCAACCCGTCTCGCGCAAGCGGTTGACCTCCCTCAATGGCGAGTGCCGCACGATAATCACTAACGGCGTCGTTCGTGCGCCCGAGCTTCTCGTAGATCTCTGCCCTCGTCTCTAGCGGAGCAACGCTGCCTGGCGCGAGCGTGACGGCCTTCTCCGCATCCGGCAATGCGAGGGCATTCTCGCCCTTGAGGTGGAGTGCCCAGGCGCGATTGTTGTAAGCTGCCGCATTCGCTGGCCGCAGTTCGAGCGCCTTGGTGGTGTCCGCGATCGCCTCGTCGAAGCGATTCGCACGAAGATGTTCGACGCCGCGGTTGTAGTACGTGGCAGCATCGTCCGGATTCAGCGCGATTGCCTTCGAGTAGTCCGTGATCGCCGCTTCGGTCCCGCCATTTCGGCTATAAGCTTTGCCGCGAAACGCGTAAGCGCCGGCCAGCCTTGGGTCGAGCGCAATCGCCTGGTCTTCATCGGCGATCGCGAGATCGACAAGTCCCTCGTTCAGGTATTCACCACCGCGATCGAGATAGGCGCCAGCAAGCTTCGGATCCAGCTCGAGCGCCTTGGTGAAATCCGGAATGGACCGGCTGTGCAGTCCCTTTCCGGCATGGGCGTAGCCCCGCGCAAAAAAGGCATACGCTGATCCGGGCGTAAGTGCGATCAAGCGATTATAATCAACGATGGCGAGGTCGTATTGTTTCTTTGCTACGTAAGCGTTGCCCCGGTTCGACAACGTGGTGAACTCGCCGTTCGCGCCGCTGTTGAGCAGCACCGTGCAGCTGTGAATTCTCGTGTCCGGGTCGCTTGCTGCGCAGCCCTGAACGGACGCGACGACCTCCCGGCTGAGGCGCAGGGACATGGGAATGCCGAGAAGCGCCAGCGCCAACCCTCCAGCGCCGACTGCGAGGCCGACACTTCGAAACCTAGGTAGGGGGCGAGGCTCCATCCATGTGCGCAGCAAGAAGATACCCAGGGCCGCGCCGGCGAGTGCGCCGCCGAGGTGGATGGCGTGTCCAATTTGGACGTTGCCCTGGGTCTCTAAGGGTATGAACATCACGATGGTAACAAGCGTGGTGCGCAGGATCATGACCGTCCGCTTGCGGATGGTCGGCAGGCGGAAGCTGAGGACGGCCATCGCTCCAAACAGGCCCGCTATGCCGCCGGAGGCGCCGACGAGCACCATGTTCGCGGGGTAAACAGCGAGCCCCAAGATCGATCCAGCGAGGCCGCTGACGACGAAAATCGCGAGGAACCAGGGCCGGCCGACCAGCCGTTCGAGAGGCCAGCCCACCAGCAGGAGAGCCACCCCGTTCCCGATGAGATGCGCTGCGCTGACGTGCAGCAGCGCCGATGAGAACAGCCGCAGCAGTCCGCCATAATTGAGCACGGCGTTTCGACTGAGGCCGCCAAAGGCGTAGAGCGTGAGGAGACCTGGTGTGAGCGGCGCAGCTTCTGGCGCAACCCCCAGTCGATGTTCGGCCACGAACACTGCAGTCAGGATCGCGAGTAGGCCGAAGGTCGCCCATGGCATCCGGAAACCAGCAACGCCGTATTCCGGGACTATAGGCGCGTTCGCCGCTCGCGGGAGCGGCGCGGGGACGCCCAGCGCTTCGGTCTGGCGGTCGTGGATCTCGCCCACGATCGTCTCGACGGGCGTCCGGTAGGTGGCAGTAATCTTGAACAGCTTGCCTTTGCCACGCCGAAGCCTTGGACTTGCATTTGGGCCGATGATGTCGGCGCCGGCGGACGCGGTTTTTCCACCATTGAGGCGCTCGAGGTGAAACCGGGACACGCTGTTCCATTCGACGTTCGTCGTTCGGAACAGCGACCGTCGCGTTAGGCCTCGCGGGGTCACGGTCAACCGCGGAAAGCCGAGGATGGCGCACATCATCGCTACGGCTGCGATGAACGCATAGACGCCGAGCAAGAGGGCGTTCCCCAGGATCGCGACCCCGGCCGCATGGTTCCCCGGCCAGTGAGCAAGCAAGTGACGGAAATGTGGGGCACGTCCCCACACGAGTATTAGGCAAAGGGCCACCACCATCAGCGAGGCACGCCGCCTTCCAAAATAGACGGACTCGCTCCGTTCATCTCTGGAAAATCCGTCGATTGCGGGAGGAGGAAACGGAGGCACTGAGGTGAGGGACATCGGCAGGCTGCCTACCCGATCCTGAAATGTGCGCTGGTCAGCGCGTGCTTCGCTACGTTCAGGAGGTCAATCATTGGCACCCACGCTCCGCTGCCTAACATGAGGTGCATCCCCGTGCCCATCGCTTCGCGGCGCGTTCACTGTCCCCGTTGCCGAGGTTAGGCCTTCCGTTCGAGCAACAGGGTGTAGCACGAAACCGGAGTCCTTCAGCGTCAAGGATTGTAATGTTGAACCGCGCCGGTCCTCCAGGGGAAGCGAAGAACGCGCTCAAGGCAGCAGCGACCGAACTCGTGACCATGCCTCCAGGCTGCCGCTCGACCAGTTTTAGAACCTAGATGGCACTGCGTGGCACCGTTCTCTTATGGCGGGTTCTAGCCGGTCTATACCGCCAAGCCACCCCGTCTAACCAATCATCGGCAAGGCATTCCGCGACAGCACCTGACAACACTACACCGAAGCTGCGGCCCTCGCCGGATGGATACGACAATCCGCGCGGTCGCCTATGCCGACGTGGACCTGCTGGACGTGCGTCCTGCTATCAGCCTAGCTCGGTCCCAGCGACGGGGGTTTGTGTACGACCTTTATGCCGGAGGCGCCTGGCTTGTGTTGCCGGTGCCGGATGGCGGCTGCCTGAGTCCTTTGCAAGCCGCCAAGTAACTTCCGTTTGGAAAACGGCGGGTCAACTGGCGGTGTCCAGGCGGAATGCCATGGGAGGTCCGGGCCGCAAGGAAACCTGTTCAGGCAGTCGATATGGGTATGCTCCGCTGGCCGCCCGTGGGGACGGCAGCACGGAAAATGCTGTCCGTCAGACTGATTGCTGCCGGCTTACCCACCAACGTTTCCGCGGTGGTCTGGCGTCGGTTCGCCTTTGAGCCGGACGAGCAGTTGCTGCACTGCATCGGCATCGCCGCTGATCGCCGCACGCTCATCGTCCGCGAGCTGCAGCTCCTGCATCAGGCGGAGATAGCGCCCGTTTTGCTGGGCGAGCCTCTCGCGCATTGCCTCCGCCGGCTCGTAGAAGCTGCAACGCGCGCAGGCCATGCGGTGCGCGCACATGGCAAAGGCAGGATTGGTGCACCATCCATGGCCGAGATCATAGCGCAGTACCGGGTCACCAGGCGCAGGGTTGGTGTCCGCAAGGACATTGACGAAGCGCAAGTTCTCCGACAGCTGAACGTTTTTGCGAAACGCTTTCATCAGTCGGACCGGCGTGATGTCGACATAGTACCGGCCCGTGGTAAGATCAGTGTGGCCAAGCCACTCCATCACCTCCACTGCCGCCATTCCAGACGATGGGCTGTATAACTTTGTGGCCAGCGTCGACCGCGACCGGTGCCCGGTAATCGGTCCGCGTGAGTCAGAGCTTGGCAGGCCCGCCTTGCGAAGCAAGGCGGGGATAAGCGTGATGTTTATATAGGACCTGCCAAGCTTGCGACCCCGTATGCAGAACAGATAGTCTGTCATGCGGCGCGTAATGCGATCGGCGTGTTGCGGCTGACCAGGGCGCTCGCTTCGCCAAATCTCGATCGCCTCGGCAAGCGGCATTTCCACCGGCTTTACAAATTCACCACGCGTTTTGTTTGCTGGCACCCTCAGCATCGCTTGTCGGAAAGCGGGCAAGACTTCGCCAGTGCTCGGGTCGACCTGCTCGGGGACATCCTCCATGTAAATGCAGTTGAGGTGAAGCCTTCGGATTTCGTCACTACGGCAGCCGCTGAAGACCCATGCGACCGCGATGGCCCGCGCCATCGCTGCGGGGATATGCGGTGCGCGGCCTTTGCCTCCAAGAAGCATATCCGCAGGTCCGAAGCTCAAGGCGGCCGTGCGGAGCTTGAGCCAAAAAGCGTCATCGATTGGCCGCGGGTTGGGTCCAGCGGCGCGCTGGATGTCTCTTGGCACCCGCAGGGCTCGAGACGGGTCGAACCGTCGCTCGATCAGTTCCCAAAGCAGTAAATCCCGGAAGAACACGCGGACGGCGGCAATCAACCTAATCCGATGTGTTGCGGACAGAGGATCGCCGGGCTTGAGTACACGAGCCAGATCGGCGACGTCGTCGCCGGCGCAGCGGTGCGACACGTACCTCACCCAGTCGTGCGCCGTGTCAATCGTCCAACCCGCCGGGCCCGTGATCTCCGGGTGGCACCGAGCCAGCCAACGGCCTGCAAGAACCAGCGCCTGAACGATGGATAGGCGGCTCGACGACGTGAGGGTAGAAGCAGAGTTCCAGCGCTCGCACCATTGCAGCCACTCGGCGGGAACACCGGCCGACGCACTCGGCCCTCGCGCGCCCGCAGCGCGTTCGAGACGACGTGACAGTATGCCGAGTTCGACCAGACCGGCCGAAACGCCCTGGAGCATTTGGCGGCCAGCGCGCAATGGCGGGCTCTGCGCAAAGCGCGCGATGCTTTCGTCGGTCACACCGTCAAGCGTGGCAGCCCCGTGCCAAACGAGGAGTTCAGCCACTGTCCGCGGGATCGCATACTGAACGGTTGTCTGCCGGTAGCCCAGGCGAGCCATTGCCGAACGGAGCCGCGTGCACTCGCCGTCGACCCTGGCCCGGCCGAAAAGGCGCCGCGCCAGCGGCAGGGGAGAGCAGGACCGATACAAGGGATGATAAGGCTCTGACGACGGCACACCGTAGCCCTCGACCGCGACCACCATCGCCGCCAGGCCGTTTAGGCCCGCACAGGTGCGCCTCGCCTCCAGCCAGTCCTCAATGGTCCACAAGGCAGGAGGCGTGTTGAGGCGCAGCGCGCCACGTATGATGGTGCGGAGCACATTATTGTGGGTGGTGTGCACCGTGTAGGCGCGCGCCTCAAAGGTGCGTAGCGCGGGCTCAAGCATCCGCTTCAGACTGGGTAGGGCAGCGCGCAACGGGCTAGATCCGGGACCTGTCGGCCGCTCTAGCGCGCGCGAGAGGGCGGCACGCTCGTCGGACGTCAGCTGCGGCCCTGCGAAGGCCAATGCGGTGGAGCGACGGCTCACAATGCGACGAATCTGTTGGCCAGCCGCGGCGCGGCGCGCTGAAACGCGCGCGCGATGTCGCGGCCGCTCAGGTGGATGTAGAGCCTTGTGCTGTCCAAGTTACGGTGGCCAGCGAACTGAGCGATCTCCGTGATGTCGAAACCGGCGCGTGCCAGGTCTGTCAGTCGCAGGTGGCGCAACGTATGCGTGCTGAAGCCTGGGACGCCGGCCTCGGATGCCAGGGCAGCCGCCAGCAAACCCCACGTGAAGCCGCCAACCCGCTTGGAACGGTTTCGAGCGCTTGCAGACAGGAACAAATGCGGCTCGCCGATGTGAAGTCGTCGCCGTTCGGCGAGGTAGGCGGCAAGCGCAGTGCCGGTTGCGGGTGAGTAGAGGACGGTTCGCCCGCATCCGTTCTTGGCATGCTCGGGACGCACCCTGACAAGTCGCGTGCTGAAATCGAAGTCGTCGAGCCGCAGCGTAACCAACTCGGATCGGCGGAGCGCGCCGTCATAGGCCAGCATGAACATAAGCCGGTCGCGTGCAGGGCGCTGCTTGAGCGCGTCAATCAACCGAGCCCACTCCTCCTCGTTGGGCAGGCGTGGCATTTGTCGAGGCAGCGGCACGAGACCTCGCCGCAGCCCAATAATCTGGCCTTGCCAGGCTCGGCGGATGCTGCCTTGGGCGACTGGGTTGCGGTCGAGGACTCCCGCATCGACAAGATAGTCGGCATAGGCTCGAAGGCCGGAAAGACGCTGTCTCACCGTCGCCGGCGCAAGCGGCGATGCCAGGGCCACATGCGTCCGTGGCCGAGGGGTACGCAGAAAAGCAAGAAAGCGATGGACCAAATCTAAGTTCAGATGCAGCGATCCGAGCGACCCGGCGAACTCGATCAGCTCCTCGACGGCCCGGCCATAGGCTATCAGCGTGTTGTTGCTCAATCCGCGCGCGTTGACGCCGGCCAGGAACGCCGACGCGAGAGGATCCGCTGCGCAGCGAGGAAGCTTACGCGCCCAGTCCTGCCCTGCCCTTAGATCATCGGCCATCTGCTTGTTCGCCGTAGGTTTGCTCTCGAATGCTACAGCGGCCATGCGAACGGGTCCAAGATGCCTGATTCACAATAATCAGATAGCCGCTCATTTTTCATCTCCGTTCTCACCGACAAGCGGCTCCGGCCCGTGCCGGTGCGTCCTCTCGGGTGCGGCTTCTGGGAAACGGGCCGCGGGCCGGGTCAGCCCCGGAGGCCTGCGAGCGGGCAGGGTCGGGCTGCGGCCGGCGCGGGCCTGCTTGGAGGCGTGCGACGGACGCGGCCTGGCCGTGCCTGGGCGAGCGGGCTGTAGCCGCCGGCAGGCGGTGCGCCGTTTGGCGCAGGGTTGGCGCGGCCCGCGGCCCGGTTCAGGCCGCAGCACCACGAGGGGATGCGCCGGCACGGGCCGTTGCCAACAGACTCTCCCCCTGTTCATGTCTCCGCTCGCACATGCGTTCACTCGTCTCGTTCGTTCCCCGGCTTCATTCTCTCCGGCTCGTCGTCTGGCTCATACGTGCGGACTGGTTCCGGGCTGTCCCGCTGTCAGCCCAGGCCGAGGCTGAGCTGGCTGTTCCCGTCCCGGCGGGGTGCCGACTTGGCCGGGATTGGCCGGTTCATGGGAACCAGCACGGTGCGCAGTGTGCCGGGATCGGCGGCTGCGGTGTCCTGGCCGTATTTCGCCAGCAGCCGCGCCAGCTCGGTCCGGTCGGCGGTGTCCCCATCCGCGCAGAGATGCTGCTGGTAGATGCTGAGCAGCTCCGTCCGGCGCAGCCTGCGGATGATCTCGCCTTCGACATCCGACCAGGTCGTGGCGGGCTCGCCGTAGCACGGCCAAGCCAGTGCCTGTTCGATGAATTCGACCTTGCCAGCGGCTGTGCTGAAGAACTCGGTCCAGAAGCCATCCAGGCTGTAGTAAGCTATGTATCCAAAACAATGGATCAGTTGCCGGTAGAAGCGCAGGGTGAACTGATGCCTCGGGCAGTCCGACGAGATGAACCGGAGAAAATGCAGGGCGAAGCAAGCCTTGTTCGAGGCTGGTTGGAAGCGTGTCGGCGTGAAGTCCTTGGCGTCCGGCGCTGGGTCGCGCAAGGCGCGCACGAGGGCCGTTGGTAAGGTGATGGGTGTCATGTCGCTCTCCTTTCACGGCAGCCGCGGCTGCCGCGCATGGGCGTGGGTCAGGCCGCGCGCACCAGCGCCGGCAGGGCGGGCCGGGCTGCAGGCCGCCGGCAGCGGTAGAACCGGAGGTCGGGCAGCGTGGGATACTGGGGGATGCCCTTGGTCAGTCCCTGGTCGTCGTGCAGCAGCAACAGCCGCACCGAGACGGTGCGGCGGCGGCCGTCGCGCAGCGAGCGGACCACGGCCATGTCCGAGCGCCCCCTGCAGAAGCTGCTTCGCCATTGCCCGGTGTCCGGGTCGCGCCGGCTGGCGTGCAGCAGTCCGTTTAGGAAGCCTTCAACCTGCCACGGCACTTTGCAGATGGCATGGCCGCCGTAGCGGTTGCTGAAGAACGCCGCGTCCTGGAGATAGAACAAGGCGCCGACCGCGACCGTGCCGACGCCGAGCGGGTTGGCCCCGCCGCGACGGCGTTGCGCTCCGTAGTGCCGCATCATGAGTCTGCCTCCCCACCGTCGAGCGGCGCCAAGGTGCATTCGTCTTGAGCGCTGCGCCGGTTCCGGTCCGTGTCGACCGGGGGCGGTGGGTAGTGCGGCTCGATCTCGCTGCCGATCTCCTCCCCAGCCTCGTTCAGCAGCATGCAGAACACTTCGTTCGCCACGACGTTTGTCGGCTCGATGTGGCAGGACTGGCCGTCCGGCAGCACCACGAGGTCCTCGCACTCGTCGCGCGCGGCGTCGTGCGCCCGCCGTAGGATCCCGGCTGCGAGCTCCGGCGTTGCCGCCTCGACGGTGAAGTCGCCGCTGTCCTCCTCGATCAGGCGCTCGACGAGGCGCATGCGGAACCGGGTCATAGGTCGCACCCCATGTCCGCGGCCTCGTCGGTGATCGCCTCGTCGGCCGCATCGCCGGGATGTTGGCGTTTCTCGTAGTGGTCGCGCCACAGACGGTCGGAAAGGTCCATCAAGCCCAGGCCAACCTTGAGCAGGATGCGGGTGTTGGCGACGCGCAAATAACCGTAAAATCCCAAGTGCCCGGTGGCGTAGTCCCAGAGCCGGTCGTCTGCCGGACGTCGTTCGATTGGGGATTGCCCGTCGAGTTGGAAGGCTGTTGCGGGGTCGCCCCAGCAGGCGATGGCTTTGAATGCCATGATGCGCGCTCCCTATGCCGCCGAGGGCGTTGCGAGTGCGCCCGGTGCGGCAGCCGCGCGCGGCGGTTCGGCCACCGCCGCGGTCCGCTTGTCGATCACGCGCAAGAAGTCGTCCTGTCCGAAGCCGTTGCTGAGGTAGGCCCAGTCGTAGCCATTTGGCTTGCGCTGTCCGGCGCGGACCGAGATCCCCACCATGAACGAGGCGTCCGGATGCGTGGCGCGCAACCGGACCCCGAACGCCTGGACGGCGGCGCGCAGCTCGGCAACTGTCGAGACGGAGACGGTTTCGCGTCCGAGTTCATGGCCGAGGATCTCGATGATTTTCGAGCGGCTTCCATCGTACTCCTCGATGTGGCCGGGAAAGGTGTTCAGGTTGATGGTGGCGGGCATGGCTGGTCCTCGTGCTGCAGGCACGGCCGGCCGCGCGCACCCGATGCGCGCGCGCCGGCAGTGCGGATGGGGTGGATGAGAGGGACTGCCTCGGGTCAGCTCGGGGCAGGTTCGGGCGATGCCGGAACCGGTGTCGCCGGGTGGCCGTCAGGCGGCGATGCGCAGGTCGAGCAGGCGGTCGAGGCGGGCGATGTCGTCGCGCAGCCGGCGCATGCGCGGGCCGTAGCTGGCCTCTAGGCGGGTGGCGGCAGCGAGGTAGCGGCCCCAAGCCGTGCGGTCCCAGCCGCGGCGGCCGTCGGGGACGGATGCGGGCACGCCGCGCCCGGCGGCGGCATCGCAGGCTTCGATCATCTGCGCTTCGAGGTCGGCGAGCAGTTCGCGGCGCACGGCGACGGCGCGGCGGATCATCTCGCGGCTGAGATGCGGCGCCGGCGGGGCGGCCGGTGGCGGCAGCAACGTGGCATGAAACGCGATTGAGGGTGGAGCCGGCACTACGCCGGGTCCAGGACTGAGATGGAACATGGTGCGCTCCTGTTGGGGCGGCACGCCCGCCCCGGTGGGGGCGGACGTGGCGGGTGGGAGTGGGTCAGGCTGCGGCGTGTGCCTCGCCGTCGTCCTTGCGCGGCCGGCGGCGGCGTGCCGGCGCGGCCGGCTCGGGTTCTGCATCAAGGTTGGGATCGGCTTCGGCCTCGCTGCCAGGCTCAGCCTCGTCCGCTCCCGGCAGGTCGCCCTCGGCCGTGTCGTCCGGCCTCTCAGACTCATCGCTGTCGTCCAGCGGGCCGTCGCCTGCCTCGTCCTCGGGCGCGATGCTGTCGTCCTCGCCTGCCTCGGGTTCGGCCGCCGCCGCAACCAAGCTGGCGCCGTCGCATCCCTGGTCGTCCTGCGCAGTCCGGGCCTGGGCAGCGCCGCCGAACAGGGCTTGCGGATAGATCCAGCGTCCCTCGCCAACCCGGGCGATCACCGCGCCGCGGGTTGCCTTGCCCGTGGGCTGCACCGGCACGTTGAGGCCGATCGCCACACCCTCCACTG
>CAXSGE010000112.1:0-10055 GCA_964236715.1 uncultured Acetobacteraceae bacterium
TGGCCGTGCTGTCGGCCAACCTGCGGCTGATGGTGAGCAATCGCCCGGCCGCGGCAGCGCCGATCCCCTATCTCGCGGTCGCGACCTTCGCGCCGGGCCAGCCGATGGCGTGCCAGGCGCACGTCATCGGCTGGCCCGGCGCGAAGCAAGGGGCTGCCTTCATGCGGGACTTGGCGGCAGCGTTCGAGCGCCAGCAACAGGCGGCGCTTCTGGCGACCTACCGCCTCGCCCGGAGCGTGCTGTCCGAGGGATACATGAAGCGGGAGATGTACTACGAGACCTGGCACGGCGAGCGGATGCTGCGCCAACGCTTCCATGCGACGCCTTGGGAGGACCCGTCGTCGCTCACGTTCCAGTCGATCGGCGGCAAGTTGTCGCCCACCCGGCCTTATGGAAGCTGCGCCGCCCATGAGAGCTTCGGCGACCGGCTCAGTTCCACGGTGGCGGCGTTCATGCGCCAGGCCGTCGAGGACACCCTGGCGGACCATCCTGGGATCACGCTGGAGCTGGATCGCAGCTTTGGTTCCCGGGACGGCATTGCCGGTCGCGTGGAAGCCGCCGTGTTCCTGCCAGGCGTCTGGGCGAAATGGGCGGAGGCCGTGGGCGTTTTGGTCGACGCCATGCAGGACGAGCGACTGACGGAGTTGGCGTCGCTGGCCGACAAGGCAGGGCAGGCTCGGGACGAGCCGGCAGGATAGAGGTCCCAGGGAGAGTCCGAGCGGAAAATCCATGTGACGGCCGCCGTCGGCCTCGCAGTGTCCTTGCCGCGGGACTGAATTGTCAAACGTTCTCTCCCGAACCGATAGCTTCGCATGTCGCTACTTTTTTGCGGCGGGTTTGGCTCGGACTGGTCCTTGCAAACCGTGCTTCTCGAAGAAGTCCTCGATTGCGCTTATTATGATGTCGTGAGGCCGGATCTTGTTCCGATGTCCGCTCTGCTCCAGAGCGTAGCGCGAGATCGTCTTGTGGGCTGCAGGGTGGAGATAGACGACATACTGCTGGGCAATGTCGCGCAGCAACTCGCTTGCCGGTTCCTGCCGTCCCATCTCCGGTGCCGGCTCCGGCTTGGTTGACGGTTTAGCACTGGCCTGCTGTGATCCTAGTATAAGGCTATCGTAGGATACTGGCGCTTTGCGGGCCATCAGACGAATCGTTCCTTCTTGAGCCAGGCAAAAACCTTGTGGAGTTCCTGAGCCCCTTTCCCTTCCGGCTCCCACTCCGATGCCGTGAGCCCTCCGGCGCTCGCGTATGGGTGCGCGACAAGCTGGCTGATGGCCTGCGGTGCGATCGGCAAGCCAAAGGTTGCCAATGCACTCCGGGCGAGGTTCAAGGATGAAGCTCGCGTTGGCGTGCGATTGAGGATGATCCCCGACGTCTTGCCGAGCTTCCTCAACATGTCGACCAGGACGCTCACTTGTTCGAGGTCGTCCGGGAACACGCCCGACACGATGATGGCCGCGTCGGCCTGAGCCACGGCTATGTTGATGATCGGCTGCACGTTTGGCGGCGTGTCGATTACGACCAGGTCGGCGCCCAGCTTTCGGAGCGCCTCAAGATGCTTTTCTATCGGCCCATCGCGGGTGGAGAGGATTGTTGGCGCGGCGTGCGGCCGGCGCTTGCCCCACATCGTCACTGTTCCCTGTTCGTCGGCGTCGATCAGGCCGACTTTTTGCTTCGCGAGAAGGGCCTCGACCGCGATGGCCCGCGCGCATGTGCTTTTCCCAGTCCCTCCTTTGCGGGAGAGCAAACTCAATATTCGCATATTGCCATGCCATGATGCTCCTATGCACTCATACTAGCTTACGTCGGCTTTTTAGTGCAAGGATGTTAGCTTAACCGCATAATTGCATACTAGCATAACATGATTGCTGGTTGTATGGATAGGAATTTTTGCGGCGGCCCCGTAGGCCTGGCGGCCCGAGATCGTCGGTGTTTCGCGCCAGTAGTTCGGGGCGGGCCAAATGGGGTAGACAGCCCCCGGCGGCATCGAAGGTGGGTGCGAGGTGCCCGGCCGTTGCAGGCGGTGACGGCTTCGGCGAAGTTCGTTTGGTGTGCCGCGTCGAACGGCAGGCTGGGCATGCAAGCCATCCTTTTGACGGGCGAACCTCGCCGACAGCCCTTGAAGCAGGAAGGCTGACGCACGGCGAGCAGGGCGACCTCCCTGTTTCTTTCGGCGCGACACCATGAACTGGCATGCGGCAGAAGCTGGGGTTGGGTGAGGATACGCGCGAGAATCACCCACAAGCCGATGCAGCGTCCCAGCTCGATGGTGTCCGTAAAGGATAACCTTACCGGACGCCCGGACACTCCGGCTATCCCATTCAGAACACGTCGTTTGCTGGACAGTGGCGGCCGACCGCTTTCTGAACGCCTTGGATGGCTGCTTGCACACGCCTCAAGGCACAAAGGGCTCGACCGGCTCGCCGCGCTTCACCAAGCCGTTGGTCCAGTTAGGTTCTCTGGCCAGCCGGTCTCTTGTGACCGCGTTTTACACTCATCCCGAACTTACCCCAACTAGGCGCAACAACCCGGGATTCGCTGGCCGCATGACGCTCAGCCACAGGATGCAGGCCGCAATGCATGTGCCTGATCGCGCTGCACTTGCGGGATTGCGTCTAAAAATCTGCTGAAAACTGCTTCCCACAACCGGTTTGTTCACGATACGTTCGAGTCTGTGCAGCTGGAGAGCAGGGAAGGGTGCGGCCGATGCAGACGGAGACCATAGCGGCCCTGCGCGCGCAGATCGCGGCGCTCGAACGCGGGTTCGGCGCCGATCCGGTGTCCTCGCGCCTGCCGTTCGGCATTCCCGAGCTGGACGCGCATCTGCCCGGCCAGGGTCTCGCCCTGGGCGCCGTGCACGAGCTGTTCGCCGGTGGCCCTGCCGTCGAGTATGGCGCCGCCCCGGCGCTGTTCGCCGCCGCCGTGCTGGCGCGCCGTATCGGCCCGGTGCTGTGGATCGCGGCGCAGTGTGATCTTTACCCGCCGGCGCTGGCCCGCGTTGGTCTCGATCCCGCCCGCCTAGTTTTTGTCAGGACCCGGCGCGGCGCTCTCCGGGCCATGGAGGAGGGCCTGCGCCATCCCGGCCTAGCCGGCGTCGTGTGCGAGCACGAGGGCCGGCTCGACCTCGTCGCCTCGCGACGGCTGCAGCTGGCCGCCGAGGCTACCGACGTGCTCGGCTTCGTCCTGCGCCGCTCGCCGCGGTTCGACGATCCGGCGCTGAGGGCGCCCTCGACCGCCGCGACCCGCTGGCGGATCACCAGCATGCCCTCGCTCCCGCCGTTGCTGCACGCCCCGGACGTGCCCGGCCTCGGCCGGCCGCTCTGGCGGCTGGAGCTTTTGCGCTGCCGCGGCGCCGACGCGGCCAGCTTCGTCGTGAAAGGTCCGGATGCGCAGGGTCGTCTCGTTGTTCCTTCCCTCGTGGCCGACCGACCGCTTGCGCCGGCACGGCCACGCCGCGCTGCCGGTGCGGCAGCCCTTGGTCACTCGCGCGCATGACAGCCGGCGCATGGTGATCGCCGCCGTCGATGCGGCGGCCCGGACACAGGGGCTGCGCCCTTGCATGCCGCTGGCGCATGCGATGGCGATGGTGCCCGGCCTCGTGGTGGTTGATGCCGATCCGGCGGGCGACGGCCGGGCATTGTCCGACCTCGCCGCCTGGTGCCTGCACCTGTCGCCGATGACCGCGCCCGACCCGCCCGATGGCATCTGGATCGACGCCACCGGCTGCGCGCACCTGCACGGGGGAGAACTGCGCATGCTGGACACCCTGGTCGGGCGGCTGGCGGCGGCCGGGTTGTCCGCCCGCGCCGGCTTGGCCGACACGCCGGGAGCGGCCCACGCGATGGCGCGCCATGGCGCGGGCACCGTGGCCATCGTCGCACCGGGCGGCCAGGCCGACGCGCTGGCGCTGCTGTCGCTGCGTGCCCTGCGCATCGCCGACGAGATGGCCGGCAGCCTGCGCCGGCTCGGGTTCGACCTGATCGGCCAGCTGTACACCACGCCACGCGGTCCCCTGGCACGCCGTTTCGGCGACACGCTGCTGCTCCGGCTCGATCAGGCGATGGGCCGGGTGGCGGAGCCAATCCGGCCGGTGCTGCCGCCGGGGACGATTGGCATCCGCCGAACCTTCGTGGAGCCGATCGCCACGGCCGAGGCGTTTGCGACGGTGATCCTCGCC
Source organism: uncultured Acetobacteraceae bacterium (assembly GCA_964236715.1). GTDB lineage: Bacteria > Pseudomonadota > Alphaproteobacteria > Acetobacterales > Acetobacteraceae > CAHJXG01. The sequence continues at coordinate 4,178 of CAXSGE010000112.1, forward strand.
TTGGTCGAGGAGGCCTGCACCGCGCTGCAGGCGCGCGGCGTCGGCGCCCGCACGCTCGACCTCGTGTTCGAGCGGGTGGACGGCAGCGCCCAGGTCGTGCGCATCGGCACCGCCCGACCGGTGCGTGACCCGATGCATCTCGCGCGCCTGCTCGACGAGCGCATCGAGACCGTGGACCCGGGGTTCGGCGTGGAAGCGATGCGGCTGGTGCTGCCCCTGGTCGAGCCGCTCGCCCCGGTGCAGCGCACCAGCGACCTCGGCGGGAGCCCTGGCGAGGCGGCCGACATCGCGGTGCTGATCGACCGGCTGAGCAACCGGCTCGGCGCCGGCAAGGTGTATCGCGTGGCATCCGTGGAAAGCGACGTGCCGGAGCGGGCGGTGGCGGCCATCCCGCCGCTGGCCCCGTCCGACGGGCGGAGCTGGACCACGCCTTGGCCGCGTCCCGCCCGGCTGCTGCCGCGGCCGGAGCCGGTGGACGCGATGGGCCTGCTGCCCGACCACCCGCCGCGGACGTTCACCTGGCGCCGGGTGCGGCACCGCGTCGTGCGCGCCGACGGGCCGGAGCGCATCACCGGCGAATGGTGGCGCCGGTCCAGCGAGCTCACCGCAATTCGGGATTACTGGATCGTCGAGGACGCGGATGGGTGCCGCTTCTGGCTGTTCCGCCAGGGCGACGGCCTCGATCCCGCGACCGGCGGCCTCGCCTGGTTCCTGCACGGCTTCTTCTAGGAGGGTGACCGCCCCATGACCGACGACGACAAGCGCACGCTGCATCCCGCCACGGCCGCGGAGCTGGAGGAGACCCTGTCCTTTGCCCTGCGCTATGCCGGCAAGAGGCGGGTGCACACGGCCGACGACGTCATGGCCCGGGTGACGGCCGAGCGGCTGGTGCAGCACCTAGAACGCTCGGGCTACGTGCTGATGAAACGTCCGGCTCAAGCGGCCCCGTCCACCAGCGGGCACCGGCACCCAAACAGCGACTGAGCCCTATGCCGGATTCCGGCTACGTCGAGCTGCAGGTCACGACCAACTACTCCTTCCTACGCGGCGCGAGCCATGTCGAGGAGCTGTTCGTCGCAGCCAAGGCGCTTGGCATGTCGACTCTCGCCGTCACCGACCGCAACACCCTGGCCGGCATCGCCCGGGCGCATGCGCGTGCTGAGGAGGTGGGCCTGCGGCTGATCGTCGGCTGCCGGCTGGACCTGAGCGATAGCCTGCCGGTGCTGGTCTACCCGACCGACCGCGCCGCCTATGCTCGGCTTTGCCACCTGTTGACGCTGGGCAAGGGGCGCACGGGAAAGAACGGCTGCGATCTCGCCTGGGCAGACCTCGCGGGCAGTGGCGAGGGCCTGATCGCAATCCTGCTGCCGGATGCGGCCGACGCTGCCTTGGGTGAAGCACTGGCCCGGCTGCGGCAAGACTTCGCCGGCCGCTGCTATCTCGCCTTGGGCCTGCGCCGGCGGCCGGGCGATGCCGTTCGGCTGCGTGAGCTCGCCGATCTGGCGCAAGCCGCACGGGTGCCGGCCGTCGTCACCGGCGACGTGCTGTTCCATGTCCTGGGGCGGCGCATCTTGCAAGACGTGGTGACCTGCATCCGCGAGGGCTGCACGATCGACGATGCCGGGTTCCGCCGCGAGCGCTTCGCCGACCGGCACCTCAAGGCCCCGGGCGAGATGGCGCGGCTGTTTGCACGCTATCCAGACGCGGTGGCACGGACAATGGAGATCGCCGGCCGCTGCCGCTTCAGCTTGTCCGAGCTGCGCTACCAGTATCCGGACGAGAGCGAGGTGCCCGGCGAAACGCCGCAGCAGGCGCTGGAACGCTTGGTGCAAGACAGCGTCCCGCTCCGCTACCCCGCCGGCTTGCCGCCGGATGTCGCGAAGCAGCTCCGGCACGAGCTGCGGCTGATCGCCGACCTCGGATACGCTCCGTATTTCCTGACGGTGAACAGCATCGTGCGCTATGCGCGGAGCAAGGACATCCTGTGCCAGGGACGCGGCTCGGCCGCCAACTCCGCCGTCTGCTACGTGCTGGGCATCACGGCGATCGATCCCGTGCGCAGCGGCCTGTTGTTCGAGCGGTTCATCTCGGCCGAGCGGCATGAGCCGCCCGATATCGACGTCGATTTCGAGAGCGAGCGGCGCGAGGAGGTGATCCAATGGGTCTATGAGCGATACGGCCGCAACCGCGCCGCGCTGTGCGCCACCGTCATGCGGTTCCGCCCTCGGGGTGCCATCCGTGACGTCGGCAAGGTGCTCGGCCTGACCGAGGACGTCACCGGGGCGCTCGCCTCGCAGGTCTGGGGCGGGGGAGGGTCGGAGGGCGGTGTGGACGAGGACCACGCCGCCGAGCTCAACCTCAACCTCGGGGATCGCCGCCTGCGCCTCGCTTTGGAACTGGCGCAGGAGCTGATCGGCTTCCCGCGCCAGCTCGGCACCCACCCCGGCGGCTTCGTGCTGACGCAGGACCGGCTCGACGAGCTGGTGCCGGTCGAGCCGGCGGCGATGGCCGACCGCCAGGTGATCGAGTGGGACAAGGACGACATCGACGCGCTCAAGTTCATGAAGGTCGACGTGCTCGGCCTCGGCATGCTCGGCTGCCTGCGCCGCGGCTTCACCTTGATCGAGCAACAGGGCGGGCCTGCGGGCATGGACACGGTCGGAAGGCCGACCATGGACATCGCCAGCGTCCCGGCCGAGGACCCCGCCACCTACGCGATGATCCACCGCGCCGACACGCTCGGCACCTTCCAGATCGAGAGCCGGGCGCAGATGGCGATGCTACCGCGGCTCAAGCCTACGACGTTCTACGACTTGGTCGTGCAGGTGGCGATCGTGCGGCCCGGCCCGATCCAGGGCGACATGGTGCATCCCTACCTTCGCCGCCGCGAGGGCACGGAGCCCGTCCATTATCCCAAAGAAGAGCTCAGGCGCGTGTTGGGCAAGACGCTGGGCGTGCCGTTGTTCCAGGAGCAGGCGATGCAGGTTGCGATCCACTGCGCCGGGTTCACGCCCGGGGAGGCGGACCAGCTGCGCCGGTCAATGGCGACGTTCAAGCTCACCGGCGGCGTGTCGCAGTTCAAGGAGAAGCTGATCGGCGGCATGGTCGAGCGCGGCTACGAGCAAGCGTTCGCTGAGCGGACCTTTGCGCAGCTTGAGGGCTTCGGCTCCTACGGCTTCCCGGAAAGCCACGCCGCCTCGTTCGCGCTGCTCGCCTACGCCAGCGCCTGGATGAAGTGCCACCACCCCGACGCGTTCTGCGCGGCGCTGCTGAACAGCCAGCCGATGGGGTTCTATGCGGCGGCCCAGGTAGTGCGCGACGCGCGCGAGCACGGGGTGGAGGTCCGTCCGGTCTGCATCAACGTGTCGCGCTGGGATTGCACGCTTGAGCCACGGCGCGAGCAGGGCAGGGGAGCCGCGGTGCGGCTGGGCTTGCGGACGGTGCGGGGACTGGCGAACCAGCACGCCGGGCAGTTGGTGGCGCACCGCGGGGACGAGCCCTACGGCAGCGTGGAGCAAGCTTGGCGGCGGGCGGACATCCCGCCGGCGGCGCTGGAGCGGCTGGCGGAGGCGGACGCTTTTCGAAGCATCGGCCTCGACCGGCGCCAGGCGCTCTGGCAGGTGCGGGGGCTTGCCGACAGCGTGCTGCCGCTGTTCGCCGCAGCCGATGCTGGCCGGCGTCCGCGGCCGGAGCTGGTCGAGGTGCCGGCTCTACTCGTGCCGATGCGGGACGGCGGCGAGGTGGTCGAGGACTACCGCAGCGTCGGGCTGAGCCTTCGCTCGCACCCGGTCGCCTTCCTGCGGCCGACGCTGCAGCAACAAGGCATGGTCACGTGCGCTGGCCTGGCCCAGGTCCGCGACGGCCGCCGCGTGGTGGTGCCGGGGATCGTGCTGGTGCGGCAGAAGCCGGGCTCGGCGAAGGGCGTCATGTTCATCACCATCGAGGACGAGACCGGGGTGGCGAACCTGATCCTCTGGCCGGACCGCTATGCCAAGCAGCGACGGCTCGTGCTGTCAGCCGGCATGATCGCCTGTCACGGTCGGGTGCAGCGCGAGGGCGAGGTGACCCACGTGATCACCGATCGGCTGGAGGACCTGTCGGACCTGCTGCGCAGCGTGGGCGAGCGGGACGAGGCCCCTCCGATCGGCCACGGCCGCGGCGACGGCGCCACACACCCGGCAGGACCGGATCGACGGAAGGCAGGAGGAGGACCTATCAGCCACACAGTCCAGGGCGCCGACATCGGTGCGGCGGCCCCGAGATCCAGCGCCGGCATCAAGGTTCCGACCCGGGATTTCAGGTAGTTGGGATCGAGAGCGCCGCAACCGATGCCTCACGTCCCCATTTTGGTTGCGAACAACAATCGCGCTGTCATGCCTCCGCATGGCATCTGGAATGGACGACCGCACCACTTGGGCCGGAAGGCCCGCCCACGTAATTCTGCACGGTAAGAAACGAGAACACGGACGAAGCTGCCGGTCTGGCCCACAGCCGTCCGTTGCCGCCGCGGCAGGACGCTGTTTGCGCCGCGGCCGGCGATGCTGTGCCCATGACCGAGACGCGACGACTACCTTCACGAGCACATGCACTGGCCGCCGCACACGGCAGCGGCCCGTTCGCGCCGCGCTGTCTGACAGTGGCGCGACACATCGTCAGGGAACCATCATGGGCGCCACTACCAGAGCACAACACATTGCTACGGATGCCCCCGCGCCGTCGCCGGACGCGCCGCGGCGAGCCCGGCGACAGCGGGGCGGCTTGGAGCGGGTTATCCTCGCCTGCGTCGCATCCGGGCGGCAGGGATACCGCGAGATCAGCAGGATGGTGGGCTGCCGCCCCTACATGGTGCGCCAGGTGCTGGCCAGGCTGGCGCGCACCGGCACGGCGGTCGAGAGTGCTGGCATCGAGGATGCCGGCCGCCTCAGCCAGGCGATCCTGGCCTTCCTGGCCGTGCCCCGCCGCGTCTGCGAGGTCGCGCGGCACACCGGTGCGCCGCGCGGCACGGTGCGGGGACGCTTGGACGTGCTGGTGTGCACCGGGCAGGCCACGAAGGCCGGCCAGGGGATCTATGTCGCGACGGGACAGCCGCGCGCCGTGCCGGACGTGCCGGCGGCGCCGCGGTCAGCGCCGCAGCGCTGGCGGCCGCAGCCGATCCGCGACGCGATCCTGGCCTTCCTGGACGGCCCCCGCCAGGCGCACGACGTCGCCGCCCACATCAACAGGCCGGTGTCGACCGCCACCGGCCACCTCGCCGCGATGCGGCGCCGAGGCTTGGTGGTGCGCAGCGGCCACGGCTGCTACGAGCGGGCGGAGCCGCTGCCGGACCGGACGTGGCGGGCGGATGCCGAAGCCGGCCGCACCCCGTCTTCCGAGGCCGGGGCGGGATCCCGGCACGTGGACCCTGGCGCCGTGCAGGAGGTGTAAGCCCGAAGCCGCGAAAATTCCGTCGAGGGCATGTTGCTGCCGATGCCGGCACTGCGTAGCGGCGGCGCCGGTTCGGCGCGGGCGTTGTCGCCTGGCGCCGTTTGCGCCGTCGCCGGCGATGCTTTGGCCATGAACGAGATGCGACGGCTGCCTTCCCAGGACGATGCACCCGACACGGCGATCCGACGACGGGTCGTCCATGCCGCGCCGCACCTCCGCATCCCGTTCGGCCACCGCCTGGCCGGGGGACAGCCGGTGGCGTGGGACAGCAAGAGCGCGATCAACGGCCACATGCTGCTGTCAGGTCCGTCGGGCACCGGCAAGACGTATCAGCTCAACGCCATGATTGCCGCCCTGGCCCGGCAGGGGGTGCCCCACATCCACGTGCTGAACGTCCATGGCGACCTGTGCGACGGCTTGCCCGAGCGCCAGGTCCACACCGTGCGCTTTTCCG
>CAXSGE010000113.1:0-10055 GCA_964236715.1 uncultured Acetobacteraceae bacterium
ACGCCGAACTGCATATGCATAGCAGTTCGGGAGGAGCGGCCCGGCGGTGATTGACAGCGGCTACATGGCCTAACAGAGAACGGTGTCAGTCCGTCTCTCATCCAGCTCCTCCTGCCGGATTATGGGGCAACCGCTGTGGCGGTATGGCCAATAGCGGCCGGTCCGCTTCGGAGTAGACCGGGGTGAAATGCGGACATGCTGCCGTCGCCGTGTGCCTGCTGCTTTCGACGCCAAAATCGGCTTGTCCGTTGCAGGAGGTTAACTGTCGAAGGCGGACGGCTGCTGGGGCTGGTAGCGGGCCGGCCGGCAGGTCCGGAGGGGGTAAAGCTGTCCCCACCAGCAACTACTCCAGTCCGTTAACCGAGCCGGCTGCCGCGTCGAACTTGTCGGCATCCACTTTCAGCATGAATCGTTCCTGGACAAGTTGGGCCGCCGCCTTCTGCTCTGCCGCGGCGAAGCTGGCCTTGTCCGTGTAGCGCGCCTGCAAGGAGGGCCGGGGATCGCCGCCCCGGTCCGCTTCCGTGCGCGCGAATGGAAGAAAACTGCCATCCAGCCCGCACAAATCTGGTGCGCGGGCAGCTGAGCGGACGTTCCAGCCGATGTTCGTTCCCAACGGCAACCGTGTCATCATCGTCCGTATGCCGGCGGTGGCGATCCCGTCCGGTCCCGGCCGGGGCACCAGGATGCCGTAGGACGAGCCGTGGGCTGGGGGCAACCTCGACTCGACGCCGCCCTGCGGACCGAAGCCAGGGCCGAAGTCCAGCACGTCGAGCTCGTTCAGGGCGCTTGGCAGCGTCACGTTCGGAATGGCGGGGAACTGCGCGCGATACTCGGCAAGCGTGACCAGAGAGCCGTCTTCCGCGCGCGGGTAGTTGCTCGGCGGCGGCGCGATACCCCGGTCCGCCCAATCGTCGATGACCCGCACCATCGCGCGGGCGGTCAACCCGGCGCTGGCCTGATTATTGGCAACCCCGTTGCCTGGGGACTGGCACAGATCGACCATGACCGCCGGCGCCAGCAGCCCGGCGCCGGCGATGTGGCCGAACCCGGTCTGGAAGTACAGCCGGACGTTGCCGGGCACAGGCACCGGCGTGCCCCGGCCGTCAACCACGTTGAGCGACGCCTTCCACTGCCAGAACGGTAGCTCCTCGTCGACCTGGATCACCAGCGGATCGGTCGCGGGGCGCTTGAGGATGCCGTCCCGCACACCCGTCACCGGATCGGTCGTCACCGCGAAGGTGAAAGGCGCCACTGCGTTGGACGTGTAATCCTGGTTGGCGTCCTGGCGGGAATAGAAGGTCGGGTGGGCGAATTGCACGTTGGCGAACAGCCGGTTGGTGCCGGCCGAGTAGATCGTCGCCGCGTCGAACACCCGGCGGTGCGCTTCGTCCTCATTGAAGCCGAGGTAAAGGAACTCGCGCTGATACATCCCGGTCGAGGATGTGCCGGACGAGTATGCCCGGCGGATGAACGTCTCACGCGGGCTGATCGCCACCGGGTTCGGGTTCCCCTCGTCGTCCTGCGTCTGGTAACGCAGGAACGACCCGACATCGCGCGTCACGGCGTAGGCCAGACCCATCACGACCGGGTCCTTGGCGGTGTAGGTCAACTCGTAGATCCGGTTCGCCTTGAAGCCGTCGAACAGGCACAGGTCGACGGGCGACGGGACCAGGCTCGCCTGCCCGGTCCCGCACTTGCCAAATGCCCAGCGGTCCGGGGCAACGGTCTCACGCGGCGCGTCCATCCGGCCGCGCACGGTCAACGTCGCGTCCTGCGTATTGGTGGTGACGGGTTCGTAGGCGCGCCACACGCGGGTGGGGCCAGCGTTGCTCGATCCGTTCTCGGCGACCAGCGGACGTGTGAACGACGCCTCCATCGGCTGGTGCTCGATACGCAGGCGTCCGATAACCGGGCTGCCGTCCGGCTCCTTCGCGACGGGGAAGGTCGGCACGAGCCGCGCGCCGGTCGGGTCCGGCAGGGCGTCGGCGTGCCACCCGGCGTCGACGAAGACATAGCCTTCCGTGAGGATCGGGTGGTCGGTGCCCACATCCTCCGCCTTGCTGATCGTGCACGGGGTGGCCCGGAACGGGAAACTCCGGAACGCCAGCTCGATGCAGGCGCTGCGGTTGTTGATGCCGTACCAGAGCTTGCCGTTGCCGCGGCGCAGGTCGACCGGCTTGAGCATGAAGAACGGCGCGCTGAACTCGACTTTGCCGTGGGCGTTGCGCGGCGCCTTGCCGAGGTTGACGATGACGGCGTCGAGCGGATCGGCAGGGTCGGCCTCCATCGTCACGGTGCCGCGCAGGCGCTCGTAGGCGCCGGCCGAACCCCACTCGGTGCCGGATGCGAACGGCACGCGTTCCTCCACCACGAAGCGGATCACCCGCGCTTCAGCCGTGCAATGGACGCACGCGAGTGCCAGTGCGCCAAGCCCGGCCTGTGCCGCCATCTTCCAACGCATCCGCGTCTCCCGTTCTGTCGTCTGCCGCTTGGACTGGGGCAGCGCATCTTCTTGCAGGCGATCTATGCAGGGTACTCACCGGTTGTAAATCTCGCCTGTCGGTTTACCCGTGGCGGGCAGCAACCCGTCCACTTCGATCTGGGTCCCGCCCCTCGGCGAGCCAGGCGCCCGGTTGGCCCAACGACGCGAGCTGTTGCCACCTTCAGGCGTGCATGCCCAAGTTGGGTCATGCGCCCGGATCAGGAAGCGCAGGGAAGGTTCTCATGTCCAATTCGGCACGGCGGCCACGCGCTGCACTCGCGACGACTCTCGCGGCGGGCTTGGTCGTGCTCGGCACGCTTGCCGCGCCGATCACGGCCCATGCGCAAGGCAGCGCTTGGCCGGGGCGGATTGAGATACGACCAGTCCACTCGCAAACCCTTCCGCTGGATGCGTTCCTGCGCGGCGACAAGACCGGGCCAGAGGTGCTGCTAGGCGGGGAACTGCGCCTACCTCTCGGCATCGCCGGCCCAGTCCCGGCGGTAATCCTGATCCACGGTTCCGGCGGGATCGGCGCGGGGCCGGATATGTGGGCCCACATCCTAAACGAGGCTGGGATTGCCGCTTTCATCCTCGACAGCTTCTCCGGGCGCAACATCGTCTCGACCGTGGAGGATCAGGACCAGCTCAACTCCTTGTCCATGACGCTGGATGCCTACCGGGCGCTAGACGTGCTGGCGGCGCATCCGCGGATCCGGCCGGACCGCATCGCCGTTTGGAGTTTCTCGAAGGGTGCCGTGCCTGCTGTTTATTCGGCGATGAACCGCTTCCGCAGCAGTTTTGGCAGCCAGAACCACTTCGCGGCGCACGTTGGCTTCTACACCCCGTGCAATATCGCCTACACTGGAGACGAGAAGATGGCCGGGGCGCCCATCCGCCTCTACCACGGAAGCAGCGACGATTACGTGAGTCCGGCGGCCTGTCGCAGCATGGTAGCCCGGCTTAAGCCCGCCGGGGTGGATATCGCGCTGACCGAATACGCCGATAGCCAGCACAGCTTCGACACGCCGAGCTCGCTGCCCCTGGTCGCCGTTCCGAAAGCGCAGAGCACGCGCAACTGCCAGCTGAAGGAAGGGCCGGGTGGCAGTTTGCTCGACGCGGCAACGGGTCAGCCTTACGCGCTGCAGACCGCATCCTGCGTCGCGATCGGGGCTCATGTCGGCCACAACGCCCAGATGACGGAAGCAGTCCGGGCGGACGTCATGGCGTTTCTGATAGCGACGCTATTGAAGTAAGCCGAGGGGCATACTTTGTCGGCTTGAGTGCTCGACTGGCGGCTTTCAGCGAGTGGTGCCCATGGCTGTGAGAGGCGATGGCCGACAACGGACGGACAGCATCCAAGCGGGCGTCGGCCCAAGCGGACGTTCATGCATGAGAGCCGGTTGCCGCTCCCTGCCCAGAGTGGTTGCCCCCGCGTTGACAGGAAGTTGGACTACCGGTCGCTGCGCGCGGAATGCGCGTCGTGGCAAGCTGCGCCGCCACAAAGGGAGCGGACCGGTGACCGACGAAACGGTGGAGTTCAGCGCGACGCAGCGGGACGCCGGCGATGGCGCGCCCGGGGCGACGGCGGCGTTCCCGTATGACCGCATGACCGTGGAGCGTTTCCGGGAGGCGTTCCCGCACGCACGGTGGCGCGACGACCTGGGTGCCTGGTTCGTGCCGGGTACCACGGCGGAGCAGCGTCTGAAGACTTGGTCGAGCCGTGAGTGGTCGGGCGTGCTGGCCCATGCCGACCAGCGCGGCCGCGACGCCTTCACGTTCGAGCCGATCAGGAGCCCCTACCTGGAGGTCACCGACGACCTCGTGGTCCGGACGCGGTATTCCCGGACCGTCATTGCCGAGCTGCGGGCGGTGCCCTGGGCTCGGTGGGATCCGGCCCTGAAGGTGTGGCGCGTGCCGTTCCGGTCGTTCGAGGACCTGCGCCGGCACTGGCCCGCCATCGAGGCCGCCGCCCGCCAGGCCGAGCCTGAGGAGCGGCGTAAGCGGGAGGAAAGCCGCAAGGCTTCCCCCGAGCACGAGGGCAGGCGGGCCGAAGCCGCCGAACGCCGCCGGCAACGGTATCCCGTGCCGGAGGATGCGCTGCCGCCCCTCGACCGCGCGCTGATGACCCACGCGGGGTCCGTGGTGTTCGAAGAGGTCACTGGCGAGCTCGTCGAGCCCATGATCGCCGCCCGCTTCTACCCCGGTGTGACCGCCGGACTCGCCGCGCTGATCTGGGCGGGCTGGCGCAAGCCGAGCCATGCCGAGCTGGTCCAGGCCTGGCCCGCACGGGCTTCGCCTGGCCCGGCCGAGTTGGCGCGTGGCTGGTGGCAGCCGACGATCGAAGTGCTGCGGGAGGAGCGTCGCAGGGCGGCATCGCTGGAGCGTGCGCATGCGACGCGTCGGGCCGAGGCGCCGTGAGCGGGCATCCTCCGGGCAACTTTGGGTAGCGACGGTTGGCTTGCGGCGGCCGCAGCTTCTGGCCGGATGCGGACCGGCGGCTTTTTGCGCAAACTCCATAGAAGCGGACGCGATCCGCTCTTCGAGGGGCGGCAGCTGTCCGCCCGAGCGGCCGGGGAGCACCCGCCCCCGTCGGACATACATCAGGGAAACGGGTGATGTCCGGATTGAGCCTCTTGGCTGACCTTCGGAAATTCCGCTTAGATTACATGTATGGACCTGGCACAGCGCTAGTCAAATTGCGACGGACGCTGAAACCAGCATAGTTCCAGTGACTCGTGTTGATCAGTTCCCTCGCATCGATTTTAATCGACAACTTGCAAATGTCTCGATGCGTTCCATCATAACAAATTTATAGTGGAGAGTCCTACAGATATTTCATGGTGCCTCACCGTGTCGATTTAACATCGTAAAATAGTGATCTGCGATGTTGCCTGCTATCGTCAGGCATGGAAGAGTGGATCGCCATGGATCGATCGCACCGCGCCAGCCTAATGGCTCAGCCGAAGACCGTCTCGCCCGTCACCCTGGCGCATCTGGTGGCCGGTGTGGCTTGGCCAGAGGACGCACCTCGGGCCGGCCGCTATGATCGGACCTACAACCGGCATAACCGATAGTGCCCGCCAAGCGACCCTTCGTTCTCGACACTGTCCTGGTCAAGGTTGCCAGCCGCTGTAACCTGAACTGCAGCTACTGCTACGTCTACAACATGGGGGACGAGGCCTGGCGCACCCAGCCCAGGCGCATGTCCCCGATGACCAGCGAACGGATCGCCGAGCAGCTGGGCGCGGTGTTCCGGGCCCAGCGTGTTCCGTTTAGCGTGGTGCTGCATGGTGGTGAACCGCTGCTCTTAGGCCGCAAGCGCCTGGCCGCCCTGCTGGCCGCCCTTCGGCGAGAGCTTCCGGTGCCGTGCGGTCTGCACCTGCAGACCAACGGCGTGCTGCTCAGCGACGAAATCCTCAATGTCCTGGTCGCATACAGTGTGGGGATCTCCATTAGCATCGACGGTCCGGCGGACACGCACGACCAGTTCCGGGTTGACCGTCGCGGCCGGGGCAGCCATGCCCAGGTGACCAGGGCGATCGAGCGGTTGCGCGCTCACCCCGGAGCGACACCGCTCTTCGCCGGACTGCTGGCGGTGATCGACCCTCGAACCGACCCCGCGGCCGTCTACCAGAACCTCAAGGCCTATAGTGCCCCGGGCATCGACGTGCTGGTCCGGGACGGCAATTGGGACAAGTTGCCTTTCGGCAAGGCATCGCCGGAGTCGGTGGAGTATGGACGCTGGCTGGTTGGTCTGCTGGAGACCTACCTCACCGATCCCGATCCGCCGCGCGTGCGGCTTCTCGACGACATGTTGCGGCTGTTGCTGGGCGGCTACTCGCAGAAGGAAGGTGTCGGCCTTTCCGATTATGGCATCTTGGTTATCGAGCCGGACGGAGAGGTCCAGAAGAACGACACTTTAAAGGTGGCCCACGCCGGAGCGGACCGTTTCGCGACGAGCTGGAACATCCACACGCATGCGTTGGCGGAGATCCTTAGTAGCGAGGCCTATGCGGCCTACCACGCCCAGCAACGCCCCGCCGCCGATCTCTGCCAGGCCTGTCCCGACTTGGCCGTCTGTGGCGGCGGGATGGTCGCACACCGCTGGCGTGAGGGCGCGGAATATGCGAACCCGACCATCTTCTGCGCCGACCAGAGGTACCTGATTGCCGCGATGCGCAGTATTGTGGCGCGCTTAGCGCCCCCCGAACTGCAGAGCACTGCCGCATGAGTGACCTCAACCCCAAGGCCTTCGACGCGGCCCCTACACCAAAGACTATCGACCTCAAGCCCCTGGACAGTATCGCTCTGGCACGTCTGATCGAGGAGGTGCGCAACACCGGCGAGGAAAGACTCGACGTGACCGCCTACAATCGCACCTACCATCGTCACAATCGTTGACGTAATGACATGGAAACGACATTAGTCCTGACGAGGGCATTCGCGATTGGCTGCCCCGAACTGCAGCCGACGCCGTTCGCGCACGTGATGGTGGACCGCTGCCTCGGAGAGGCCGATGAAGCGGCACTCCTGACCTGGTTCGAACAGGACGCGCCGTGGCGGCTGGTGCAGACCGACTTTTACGAGCAGTACGAGTTCAGCCTGCTGCATGTACCGCTGTCACCGCCGGTCGCGCGCCTCTTCGCGCCAGCCGTCCTCGACGATCTACGTCGACAGATGGCCGAGACGTTTGGGTCGGCTCTGACCCACCAAGTCAGTGCTGTAGCGCACAAGCTCCTGCCGGGGCAGCGCATTGCAATCCACAATGATTATTTGGTGGGCGAGGAGACCCATCGCCTCACAGTCCAGCTGAATCGATGCCTGCGCGAAGAGGACGGCGGCTTCTTCATGCTCTTCAACAGTTTCGACGCTGCCGACGTCCATTCGATTCACCGGCCCGTCTCCGCTAACGGCATCGGGTTCGCCATTGGGCCGCAGTCGCATCACGCGGTATCGCGGATGCACGGCGGCGAGCGGTTCACGATTGTATTCTCCTTCTATGCCCAGCCTGCTTGAGCAGATCGCCGCAGCGATCAGGACCGAGGGGCCTCTGTGGTTCCCCGGGTTGGCCCCGGCGCTCGCCGTCCAGGTGGTCGCCGCGCCCGGCCGTAACTGGGTGGACGGAGGCTACGGGACGGCGCGGTGGTTGGCGGCCGACGAGGCAGCCCCACGGGATGGGGTAGCAACGATCCCACTCGCCGGCGGCCGGGCGATCATTGAGCGCCTGGACCCGGCGGCTCGCGCCCGCTTTGGCGACCTGGCCTTTGCTGAGGCGCCGCCCGCCGCCCAGGACCTACTGGAGGGCGCTGTGGCCCTGCTGACGCAGCTCCCGGGGATGGACAATCTGCTCGGCGCGCTGGTGCGCGCGATACACCTGCTGTCCACTGCGCCGGGATACGACATCAGCCACAGCGATCCGGACGTCCCGTTCTCGATCTTCGTCTCCCTGCCGTCGCCGTCCGAACCCCACGCGCTCGCCCGCGTGGCGGAGTCGATCCTGCACGAGACCCTCCATCTGCAACTCACCCTGATCGAGGCCATTTGCCCGCTCGTCGCCAAGCCCCAGCATGAAGGGTATTCGCCTTGGAAGGCCCAGACGCGGCCGTTAGGCGGTCTGCTGCACGGCATCTACGTCTTTGCCAGCATTCGCGAAGCCTTGGATGGGCTCGCGCCCCGCACCGCCGATCTCGCCACCTACGCCCAGAGGCGGCGCGGCGAGATCGCGGATGAGTTGCAAACGCTAGGCCCATCGCCGGACGGCTTGACGGACAAGGGGCAGCAGCTCTGGGCGCGTGCATTGAAGGCCGCGGCTTAACAAAACCTCCCCAGCCCGGATTTTCAGCTGGGCTCTGCGGCGGGAAGATAGTCTTCGCCCGCCGCAAGGGCCGCCAGATAGTCTGCCGCTGCAGCGCTGAATTTCGCCTCGGGCCGAAGTGCAGCATCCAGTACCGCGCGAGCGCGTGCGACGTAGTCGATCGCTTTGGGCCGCGGGTCGTCCTGCAGCAGCAAAATGCTTGTTCGATGCAGGGCGAGGTGGCACAGATGTCGGTAGCGGTCCCGAGCGAGCGTCGTGCGATCCAGCGCTAATATCTCAATCGTGGCCTCCCCTTCGGCAGTGCCGGGGATCGGTGCCTCGCCGCGGAAGGTGATGTGCTCTCGGGGGTCCTTGACGCCGTAGGGGTCCAGCAACAGGGGCTGTTCGGCCGCCACGTTTCCATGGTGGTTGCGGGCACGGTCCGCCTCGACCATGAGGGGGAAGCGGTCCCGCTTGCGATACTCGTTACAGTCCGGGCAGGCGTACGAGAGATTTGACCAGGCGTAGCCCAGCCAATAGTAACCCGGCCGCAACACGCTAGTAGCGGTGCGGACAGCGCCCTTGGGCCGGTAGTGCTCGACGTCGCCCGCGACATTGGCATCGAAAATGGCTTCGCAGAACGCGCACTTGTCGTGCTGGTCCGCCTTCAGGGCCCGCTTCACCACCCTTGTTCCATAGATGCCGGCGGTGATTTCGAACTCCGCATCTCCTCTGCGGTAGGCTTCTGGGTCAGCGTCGAAGCGGTCGCAGTCGGCGACCGTCGCCGCCACCCCGCGCCGCAGGGACGAAGGCGCCGCAGCGGATTTCGTTAACTGGATCACATCGTGCGAGTCGACAGTAGGTGAGCGGCCTCTCGGATCAGGTCGACCGCCGCCTGGTCCGTCGGATCCTCCTCAAGGGGGATGGCGGCTACGACGGCGTTCGCCGCAGCGAGAGCCTGGCGCTCAACCGCCGTAGGGTTGGCCTTGCCGAGCAGCTGTCGCCGAACGCGGAATGCATCGACGATCTCCGGCGAGTAGGGGTCGAGATCGTGAAGTAGGCTTTGGCTCACCTGATCGAGGCGCCAGCTCCGGACAACCCTGGGCGCGTTCTCGATTTTCGCGTGGTCGCCTTCGCGCTCGACTATTTGGATGTTGGTGTCCAAGTAAGTCTGGGCCAGCACGGGGCTGTGCGTGGTCACGATGAACTGCACCTGCGGGAAAACGGCGGAGAGGTCCCGCCGTACTCGACGCTGCCATTTTGGGTGCAGGTGAAGGTCCAGCTCGTCGATGAGGACGATGGCCGGCTCACGCAAGGGGTCTGCGGAGTCCTTGTGGTGCTCCGCCATTCGCCACGCTAGGTCAACGGTCCAGGCGAACATGGTCTGGTATCCCACGCTGAGCGACGCCAACGGGACCTGGCCCGAGTAGGTCTCGATCCAGACTCCGGTGGGCGCGCCGGTGCGGCCGGGCAAGGCGGGTCCGTGCACATGAATGCGCTCGGGATCGTCCACGTCCGGCAGAATCTGCGCGACGGCGTCTTTGATGCCTCTGTAGAGCGACGAGGCACGCTCATCCTTGCGGAGCGACAAGTGGTCGAGGTCCTCCAGCACCTGCACCGCGTCAACCAGTTCAATCTCGGGTTTGAAAAGCGAAGCAGTCGGGTCCTCGTCGTCGATGACGTCACTGCGGGTGTAAGGCGCGTGCCGCGCGGCGCTGTAGGCCACTAGTACCCACTATCACTGGACCGAGAGTCGTGATTCAAGCTCTGGATGAAGAC
>CAXSGE010000114.1:0-8300 GCA_964236715.1 uncultured Acetobacteraceae bacterium
TGCGAGTCGGGCATCGGTCCCAAGCGGATCGCGACATCGACGCCTTCTGCGACCAAATCCACGGGCCGGCTGGTCAGTTCAAGCGAGACGTCGATGTCGGCATAGCGTTCAAGGAACTGCGGCAGCAGTTCGGACAGGACGTTGAGACCGAAGCCGATGCCGGCGCTGACCTTCAAATGGCCTTGGGGCAGGGATCTGAGGGTTCCGACGTAGTCGATCGTCTCGCCGACCCGCGCAAGGATGTCGACGCATCGTTGCTTCAGGAGGGTGCCGGGTTCCGTGAGCACGACCTCGCGCGTCGTCCGCTGGAGAAGGCGCGTGCCCAACTCGGCTTCGAGTCGCGCCACGCTGCGGCTCACGCTCGACTTGGGCAACCCGAGCGCGCGCGACGCCGCCGCGAAGCTCCGCAACGACGCCACCTTCTCGAAGACGCGGAAGTCGTTGAGATCGAGCACCCCAGGATTGTCCCATCAGGGGAACGGTGTGTCCAGATTGAACACGGATCTTCAGCTAGATTGCCGGGTTGGATGTGCGATATCGGTTCGAGGCCGTCAGATAAGAACCTCATCCAGTTTCGAGCCTGAAGAGGCATACCGCAACCCTGCGAGCGGCTGGTCAGCAGCCATTTAAGGAACCAATACAAGGTGGACACGCCCTCCAGGATTCTCGCCATTGGTGCAGCAGGCAAGTTCGCCGGCCTTGTGGTGCCCGAGCTGGCCAAGCGCGGCGCACATGTCCGCGGGCTGGTCCAGGACGCGAAACAAGGCAGGGCGGTGCGCAAGCAAGGCGCGGCGGAGGTGGCCATTGGCGACCTCCGCGACCGGGCGAGCCTGGATGCGGCGCTCAAGGGCGTGGACTCGGTTTTCTACATCGCGCCGGCCTTCATCCCCGACGAGGTCGGGGTCGGCAAGAGGGTGGTGGACGCTGCGAAGCAGGCCGGTGCGCGCCGACTCGTCTTCTCGTCCGTCATCGACCCTGTCCTCAGTGCGCTGGTCAACCATGCCGCCAAGGCGCCGGTCGAGGAGGCGATCCTGGCCTCTGGCATGGAGTACACCTTCCTGCACCCGACCCTGTTCTTCCAGAACTATGCCCGGGGCTGGCCGGCGGTGGTGCAAAGCGGCACCTACGCCGAACCCTGGTCGGCCGACACCCGCTTTGCCCGGGTCGACTACCGCGACGTGGCCGAGGTCGCGGCGATCGCGCTGACCGAAGACCGGCTGCTCTTCGGAACATTCGAGCTTTGCGCCGATGGGAACCTCAACCGCCGCGATGTCGCGGCCCTGATGGGCAAGGTGCTGGGGCGAGAGATCGAGGCCGCCAGTCTCAGCCCGAACGAACTTGCGGCTGTCTCCGGTGGCGCTGGAAACGGTCAGGCGAGCCCGATGCAGATCATGTTCAGCTACTACGATCACCACAGTCTGCTTGGCAATTCTTTGACCCTACGGGCCATCCTCGGCCGCAGTCCGAGGACGCTGCGGGCTTACTTCGAGGAACTCGCCACCAGCGCAAAGATGGAGGGCTGATATGATCGCTGTTGCGCTGGCCATCCGATATCGCGCGCCGTGGTGGACCAGGCCCGCCGTGACCCTAGGCGACGGGGACAAACCTAAGGTTTCTGAGAAGCGAAGAAGACTGTTCGCAGTCATCACCTAAACATCGACATTTCGAACCTTGGTTCGATCAGGTCCACCGCCAATAAAAGGATCACACACCATGGCTATACTTGTAATCGGCAGCACGGGAACGATCGGTACATGCGTCGTGGAGGCACTCGCTAAGCGGGGTCAGCCAGCCTCTGCACTCATCCACGAGAGGAATCCGATTTCCGCACTTGTGCATGGCGGGACGGGTAAACTCCCGGACGGCATCACGCCGGTCAAGGGTGACGTGACCGATATGGAGTCGATGCGTGCCGCGCTGAGCGGCATCGACACGATGTTCCTCTTGAACCCGGTGGTGCCCGATGAAATGACCCGGGCGATCTTGATGCTTGATCTGGCAATCGAGGTAGGCATCAAGCGGGTGGTCTACTTCTCGATGTTCAAAGCCGACGAGTTTCTCGACTGCCCGCACGCAAATGCAAAGTTCGCCACGGAGCAGATGATCCGCAAATTCGGCATCCCGACCACGATCCTGCGTCCGAATTATTTCTTTCAGAACGATGGCGGTCCGGTCACCAAAATGCACGTCTACCCGATGCCGATCGGTGATATCGGCGTCTCGATGGTGGACGCGCGCGACATCGGCGAGATCGCCGCGATCAAGCTGATCGAACGTGACCGGAGCGAGCCGTTGCCCACCGAGGTCATCGAGATCCACGGTGCCGATGTGATCACGGCGAAATCTGCGGTTGCCACTTGGAAGGACGTGTTGGGGAAGGAGGTCACCTACCCCGGCGATGACCTTCGCCAGTTCGAAAAAACCTTTGCCAAAATGTCGACAAGCGAGATCGCCTACGACGTCGCAGGCATGTTCCGCGGCTTCCAACGTGGTAGTGGCATGGTCGCGCCCGATGGCGCGGTCGAGGCGACCGCGATGCTGCTCGGCCATCCGCAGCGCACCTACCGCGCCTATGCTGAAGAGATGGCTGCTGGCTGAGTTGCCACACCTTCCGGGAGCATCGGTTTACTGGATCGACCGTTAACAAAAGGATCACACACCGTGACTATACTTGTAGTTGGCAGCACAGGAACAATTGGCAAGTGCGTCTTGGAGGCACTCGCCAAGCAAGGTCAGCCGGCTTCTGCACTCATCTATGAGAAAGACTCGGCTTCCGCGAATAAATTCCCGGACGGCGTCACGCCGATCAAGGGTGACGTGACCGATACGGAGTCGATGCGTGCCGCGCTGACCGGCATCGACACGTTGTTCCTGTTGAATCAAGTGGTGCCCGATGAACTGAGCCGGGGGCTGCTGGCACTTGATCTGGCAATCGAGGCGGGCATCAAGCGGGTGGTCTATTTCTCGATGTTCAAGAGCGACGAGTTTCTCGACTGCGCGCACGCGAACGCAAAGTTTGGTACGGAGCAGATGATCCACAAGTTTGGCATCCCGGCCACCATCCTGCGTCCCAACTACTTTTTCCAGAACGATGGCGGTCCGGTCACCGAGACGCATGTTTATCCGGTGCCGATCGGCAACCTCGGCGTTTCGATGGTGGATGCCCGCGACATCGGCGAGATCACCGCCGCCAAGCTGATCGAGCGCGACCGGAGCGAGCCGTTGCCCACCGAGGTCATCGAGATCCACGGCCCCGATGTGATCACTGCGAAATCCGCGGTCGCCATGTGGACGGACGTCTTGGGGAAGGAGGTCACCTATCCCGGCGACGACCTACGCCAGTTCGAGAAAGTCGCCGCCAAGAAGTCGACGAGCCTGGCCGCCTACGACGTCGCCGGCATGTTCCGCGGCTTCCAGCGCGCCGGCATGGTCGCGCCCGATGGCGCGGTCGAGGCGACCGCGAAGCTGCTCGGCCATCCGCTGCGCACCTACCGCGCCTACGCCGAAGAGATGGCAGCCGGCTGAGTCGCCACACCTTCCACCACGTAACTCCCAACACAGCCCGGAGGGCAACTATGGTCGATGTCAACGTCGCGCCGTTTGAGGTCGAAGTGAGGACACGCCACGGCGACCTGGTGAGGGCAGATGTCTATCTGCCCAAAGGCAGGACCGGGCGGTTCCCAGTGCTGCTCGGAGCGTCACCGTACCAGAAGAGGCTGCGGCGCCTGCCGCCGAATTGGGTGTTCTCATTCATCGAATACGGGCCGATGCAGCTCTACCTCGACGAGGGCTACGCCTATGTCGCCATGGACGTGCCCGGCATGGGCCGATCCGAGGGCACCTGGGACTTCGTTTCGCGTGCTGAAGGCGAGGCCATCCACGACATGATCGAGCATGTCGCCAAGCTGGATTGGTCGAACGGCAATGTCGGCATGATCGGCATGTCTTACTTCTGCTGGAGCCAGTGGAACACCGCCCGTACCCGGCCGCCCTCTCTGAAGTGCCTGGGCGCGTATGACGGCGCAACGGACATGTACCGGGACTGGATGTATGCGGGCGGCATCCCGAGCACGGACTTCGTGTTTCAATGGCTGTTCCAATCGGTGTTGCTGCAGCATCAGGCGGAAGGCAACAGCATGACCGCCAACGGGCGAGGCAAACTGGCCTACGACCTCTACGAACACCGCTTCGATGACGATTGGTGGCGGCAGCGCGCCCCGTTCTGGGAACTCGACCAGGTGGACATCCCGGTGATGTCGATCGGGTCGTGGGGCAAGGCAGCGCTCCACCTGCGGGGGAACTTCGAAGGGTTCCGGCTCGTGAAAGGCCCCAAGCAGTTGCTTGTCGTCGGCGCCAAGACGTTTGCCGAGACGCTCACGCTGTTCTCGACCGAGGACTTCCACCGGCAGGAATTGCTGCCATGGTACGACCACCATCTGAAGGGCGTCGAGAATGGCGTCATGGAGCGGCCCAAGGTGCGCTTCCTCGTCCAGGGCGAGGAGGCCGTTCATGAGACGACCGACTGGCCGCCGCCGGAGGCCAAGCAATCCACCTTCTATCTGAGCGGTGACAAGAGCGGTCACGTCAAGTCGCTGAACGACGGCTCGCTGGTCGAGGCCGCCCCCACCAGTGCCTCCAGCCAAACAAGCTGGAGCTATCCCGATGAGTTGTGGATGGCCGGCGTCACCACGCTTGACAAGGACGGGATACCCGATCACGTCGCGCGGGTCGTCACCTACACCACTGCGCCGTTCGACCGCGACCGCGAGTTCACTGGGCAAGGCGTGCTCGAACTCCATGCCTCGTCCGACCAGACCGACATGGACATCATGGTCAAGCTCACGCTTTTGCCGGCCGACGTGGCGAAGCCGAAGTTCATGAAGGTCAGCCAAGGCTGGCTGCGTGCCTCGCACCGCGCCGAGGACCCGGCGCTGACGACGGACATGCGCCCGTTCCTGAAGCACGACCGAGAGGAGCCGATCGAGCCTGGTAGAGCATACCCCATGCGCATCGAGATGCTGCCGATGTCCTTTCTGGTCTGCAAAGGCGACAGGATGCGGCTGGAGATCAGCAACTGGGAATCAACGATAACGGAGTCGCCGATGACGCACTGGTACGGCCAGAAGGTCGGCACCGATACCTACTATCACGACGCCACACATGCCTCGCGGTTGCGGCTGCATGAACGGCCGCGATAGCAGGTCAGCAACATCACTGTCTCGCTAACGGCACGGTCAATGCAGCATCTGGCATGGTCTAAGTGCCCCGCCCCGCGTTCATTACCCAGCACTCCACATGACGAATACTGAGTCCCACCCGGGCCGCGAGCCTGCTAGACTAGGAGATCAACATGAAGACCGATAGGACAGTGGTCATCACCGGGGCGGCCGGCGGCATGGGGGCCGAATTCACCCGCCGTTTCATCGACAACGGCGACACCGTGATCGCCACCGACACCAGCGCCGAAGCTCTGGAAAAGCTCGCCGCGTCGATAGCGAGCGACCGGCTGCAGATCAGGGAGGCCGACATCAGCGACGAGGCCGATACCAAGGCACTCGCCCGGCTCGCCGGCGACAACACCGGCCGGGTTGACGTGCTGCTGAACGTCGCCGGCTTCTTTCCGGTGCAGAAGTTCCTCGAGATGACCGCCGACGACTGGCGCAAGGTCATCGACATCAATCTCACCGGCGCCGCGCTGATGTGCAAGGCGATGCTGCCGCTTATGGTCGGGCGCGGGTGGGGACGGATCGTCAACATCGGTTCGGCCTCGGTATTCGAGGGGGTCGAAGGCCAGGCGCATTATGTCGCCGCCAAGTCCGGCATGATCGGACTGTCGCGCAACCTTGCTCGCGAGTTCGGCAAGGAAGGCATCACCGTCAACGTCGTGGCACCCGGCGTTACCGTCAGCGAGACTGCCAAGAGGACTGTGCCCGAAGCGGTCCAGGCCACGGCCATCAAGACGCGCTGCATCCAGCGCGAGGAACATGTCAGCGACCTGACCGGCACGGTGTTCTTTCTCGCCTCCCCCGACGCCGACTTCATCACGGGTCAGACCGTGATCGTCGACGGCGGCAACCGCATGATTTGAGGAACAATCGATGACCACCGCGTTCGACCCAGTTGCTGTCGGTGAGATGGCGCTGCCAAACCGCATTGCCATGTCCGCCATGACCCGCACCCGCGCTCGCGAAGATGGCGTGCCCACCGACCTGATGCGCGAGTATTATGTCCAGCGCGCGTCCGCGGGCCTGATTGTCACCGAATGCACGCAGGTGTCCGACCAGGCGCACGGGATCATCCGCTGCCCCGGCATCCACCGCGATGATCAGATCGCCGGCTGGCGGAAGGTCACCGATGCGGTGCACGCGGCGGGAGGACGAATCGTGTGCCAGATCTGGCATTGCGGCCGGGTCGCGCATCCCGACATGCGCGGAGGCGAGCAGCCGGTCGCGCCATCGCCGATCCCCGCCGAGGGCGATTTCTTCCTGCCGAGCGGACGCGTCAATTTCCCGGTGCCGCGTGAGCTGGGCATCGATGAAATCCCCGGCATCGTCGCCGACTTCGCGCAAGCCACCCGCAACGCCCGCGCCGCCGGGTTCGACGGCGTCGAGCTGCACGGCGCGAACGGCTACCTCCAGGATCAATTCCTGCAGGACGGCAGCAACAAGCGGACCGACGCCTACGGCGGATCGGTCGAGAACCGGGCGCGGCTGATGCTGGAAACGGCGCAGGCGATGATCGGCGCGTGGTCCGCTGATCGTGTTGGCGTGCGGCTGTCCCCCTCAAGTTTTCTCTATGGGGTGGACGACAGCAACAAGCTTGCGACGTTCGGCTACGTCGTCCGCGCGCTCGACGCGATGCAGGTCAGCTATCTCTGCCTGCTCGAACCGAACGCCAAGGATGCCGGGCGCGGCGTCCAGATCCAGCACGTCGCCGCAACCTTCAAGCCGATGATCTCGGTTCCGCTGATCGTCAACACCGGCTTCGACAAGGCGAAGGCCAATGTGGTTCTTGCCGAAGGCATCGCGGACCTGGTTGCGTTCGGGGTGCCATACATCGCCAATCCGGACCTGGTCGAGCGTCTGCGGACCGACGCGCCGCTCAACAAGCCCGACCCGGCCACCTTCTATGGCGTAGGCCCCAAGGGCTTCACCGACTACGCGCCGATGTAGCCGGTCGATTGAGGGAGCAAGCGATGGCCACCATGCAACCCGCAGCCACGATCCAGGGCTTCCGCAGCGAGACGGTCGCCGTCAACGGCGTGCGGCTGCACTACTGGCTCGGCGGCGACCCGCAAGGCCAACCGATCGTGCTCTGGCACGGCTTCCTTTCGACCGGCTATGCCTGGCGCAAGGTCGCACCGGCGCTGGCGTCGGTAGGGCTGGCGGTGCTGGTCCCGGACATGCGGGGCTTCGGCGATAGCGACAAGCCAGACGGAAACGAAGGCTACGACGCCCGCGCGCTGGCGGAGGAAGGCCGCGCCCTGGTGGCGGAGCTTGGCTTTGGCGCTGGACGGCCCCTGATCCACGCCGCCCACGACATGGGTGGCTTGCCCGCCCTGATCTGGGCAGCCGACCACCCCGACGAGGTTGCGGGGCTCCTCTACATCGAGGCGCCCGTCATGCTCGGCGACGTGCTCCGCAAGATCATCGCCTACACGCCCGAAGCCATGGCGCACGGCTCCATGTGGTGGTGGATCCTCCCGTTGGCGCCGGGTGTGCCGGAGCGCCTGATCGTTGGCAACGAGCGCGCCTTCCTCACGTGGTTCTACGAGGGCGCGACCGCGAGGCCGGAGGCGATCGAGTCGCAAGCCGTGGACGAGTACCTGCGCACCTTCTCCGGCCGCGAAGGCGTGCTCGGAAGCATGGGCATCTACAGGGCCGCCTTCACCAGCATCGCGCAAACCGAACCACTGACGAAGGCCAAGGTGAGCGTCCCGGTCGTCGCCATGGGCGGCGCCACCAAGGGATTGGGCGCCAAGGTCGGCGAGATGATGAAGCTCGTCGCCGAGCATGTCGAGGTCGTCACCCTGCCCGACTGCGGACACTTCCTGCCTGAGGAAAGCCCGGACGCCGTGATCAAGCGGGTCCTCGCCGTGGCTGCCAAGGCTCGTTGAGCAACTAAACCAAACACTGGAGAAAATGCATGTCCGACACCGCCAAGACCTCCTCGCAGCCCGCATCGGCGATCCCTGCCGACGACCTGAACCGCAAGCTGACCGTCGCTGACCCGGACAGCCCGCAAGTCCGGCACATTTCGCTCGTGGGCGACACCTATACGATCCTGGTGTCGGGCGCGCA
>CAXSGE010000114.1:8400-9931 GCA_964236715.1 uncultured Acetobacteraceae bacterium
TCCGGCACATTTCGCTCGTGGGCGACACCTATACGATCCTGGTGTCGGGCGCGCAGACCAACGGCCGCTACTGCCTGATCGACATGCTCGTCCCCGACGGCGGCGGGCCGCCGCCGCACCGCCACGACTTCGAGGAGATGTTCAGCCTGCTCGAAGGCGAGCTGGAGTTCACCTTCCGCGGCGAGACGCAGACGGTGCGGGCGGGATCGACCGTCAACATTCCGGCGAACGCGCCGCACGTCTTCAAGAACAAATCCGGCAAGACGGTCCACATGCTCTGCATGTGCACGCCTGCTGGCCAGGAGGAGTTCTTCATGGCTGTCGGTGTTCCCGTCGACAGCCGCTCGTCGCCGTCGCCTGCGATGAGCAAAGAAGAGAAGGCCGAGAAGGGCAAGCTGGCGAAAGCCCTGGCGCCCAAGTACCGGACCGAGATGCTGCAACCCTGACGCCAAACCCGCCGGCTAGCCCGGCGGCTTCTTCCTACCCAGAACAAGGACATCACGATGAAGCTCTATTGGGGGCCGCACACCTGCGCGATCGGTATCCATATCCTGCTGGAGGAGATCGGCAAGCCGTACGAGACGGAGAAGCTGGACGTGAGCGGGGGCGACACTCACCGCCCGCCCTTCAGCGGGATCAATCCTAAAGGCAAGGTGCCTACCCTCGTTCGCGACGACGGCACTGTGCTGACGGAGTTCAGCGCGATTGCGACTTGGCTTGCCCGCAGCAACCCTGAGAAGAACCTGCTTCCCGCCGATGCGGAAGGCGAGGCGCGCGCGGTCGAGGTGCTGGCCTACGTCGAGGGCACGATCCACGGCCAGGGCTATGCGCGCATGATGGTTCCCCGGATGTTCGAGCCGCAGGACGTGGTCCACGGCACGTTTGGGCTTGGCCAGAACTCGGTCAAGCGTCAAGGCCGCGAGATGGTTGAGACGGGCTTCGCGATCCTCGACCCGCAGCTCGGCCGGCACGACTATGCCGTCGATGACAGCTTCACCATCGCGGACGCCGCCCTGTTCTATGTCGAGCGTTGGGCTTCGAAGTTCGAGGTCACGCTTCCGATCAACGTCGGGAGGCACCTCGAACGGCTGCGCGCCCGTCCAGCCGTTCAGAAGGTATCGCATTTGTGGGGCGAGGTGTGACGGCCGGCTGCCACCGCTGCCAGCCAAGGAAAATGATCCGCAAGGGGAACCTGCCATGGTTGGCGTGAACGTCACGCCCGTTCGCGAGCGAGACAACCACCTGGCTGTGAATAGCGTGCAAAAGTTTCCAGGTTCTGAAGCCCACCCCAAGGAGCGCACTTAGATATCGTAGTAATTAGACTGATAATTGCCTTGCGAAACGCTTTTATGATAGTCTGAGGGCAATTGCGGCGCAAGTCAAAGACAGTACGCCGATAATCGTCCGGAGGCAATGAAATTGCAGCCAGCGATCGCGGGTGGCCTGCCATGAAGCGGGTGCTGCACCTGGTCGCCAGAGCTATGTCCGAACCTGGGTGACGACGGTTTGAGAAGGGCGGCGTATCGAGGCG
>CAXSGE010000115.1:0-9615 GCA_964236715.1 uncultured Acetobacteraceae bacterium
AACGCACCAAAACACGTCATCACGACGTTCCCAAAGGCGATTGTGCAACAGGCTCCAAACCCTCGAAAAACCGCGGGTGGGTGTGCAGGGTCAAAAACGTAGCGTTTAGACGCCATCAGCCGGCTAGCGCTGTCGGCTCAACTTTTTCTTGATCGATTCCAGAAAGCAGCTAGAACCGTGAAATGATCCCGGCAGACAATCTCAGCTCCGAGAGCCTGATCCGAGCCGCTGGTCTCCGGATCACGCGGCAGCGGGTGGCCGTTCTTAATGCCGTGGATGCGTCACCGCACATCGGCGCCGCTGAGGTGCTGGCTCGTGTGACAGCGGTCCTGCCGTCCGTCTCCCACCAGGCGATTTACGACTGCCTGGCGCATCTAACGGATGCCGGTCTGTTGCGCCGAATGACCGTCGATGGCGGCCCTGCGGTTTACGAGACGCGTACCCACGACAATCACCACCACTGTATCTGCCGTGGGTGCGGGCTGGTGGTCGACGTCGATTGTGCAGCTGGGCATGCGCCTTGTCTAGGGGTCGCAAACGCTGCCGGCTTCGTCATCGACGAGGCGGAGATCACCTATCGCGGGCTGTGCCCCTCATGCCTTGCGGCGCGCGCAGCGACAACACCCGCTTCCGATATCACCCCATCACAGGAGAACGACATTGGCTGAAGTGAAGCACGACGACGCTGTTGTCGCGGAAATGAACACCGACGGCGCCGTCGCCGGTGACCAGAAGTGCCCGATTGCCCATGATCGCGTCGCACACCCGACCCAGGGCGGGACCAACCAGCAGTGGTGGCCGCGTGCGCTCAACTTCAAGATCCTCGCCAAGAACCCGGCGGTCGGCAACCCGCTGCCGAGCGACTTCGATTACGTGAAGGCGTTCGAGGCTCTCGACCTCAATGCGGTGAAGGCGGACATCGCCGCCCTGCTGACCCAGTCGCAGCCCTGGTGGCCCGCCGACTTCGGCCATTACGGCCCGTTCATGATCCGCATGGCCTGGCACAGCGCCGGCACCTATCGGGTCGCGGACGGCCGTGGCGGCGCGGGCGAGGGGCAGCAGCGCTTCGCGCCGTTAAACAGCTGGCCCGACAACGCCAACCTCGACAAGGCGCGCCGGCTGATCTGGCCGATCAAGAAGAAATATGGCCAGTCGCTGTCCTGGGCGGACCTGATCGTCCTGACCGGCAACGTCGCGCTGGAGTCGATGGGGCTGAAGACCTTCGGTTTCTCCGGTGGCCGTGCCGACGTGTGGGAGCCCGACCAGGACGTCTACTGGGGACCCGAGAACGAGTGGCTCGGCGACGAACGCTACAGCGGCGATCGTGAGCTCGAAGAACCGCTCGGCGCGGTGCAGATGGGCCTCATCTACGTCAATCCCGAAGGCCCGAATGCCAACCCGGACCCGGCGGCATCGGCACGCGACATCCGCGAGACGTTCGGCCGCATGGCGATGGGTGACGAGGAGACGGTGGCGCTGATCGCCGGCGGTCACACTTTTGGCAAGACGCACGGCGCCGCCAACCCCGAGGGCTACATCGCACCCGAGCCCGAGGGCGCTTCGCTGGAGGAGCTCGGCCTGGGGTGGAAGAACAGCTATGGCACTGGTCGTGGCGGCGATACCATCACCAGCGGACTGGAGGTCACGTGGACGCAGGAGCCGACCAAGTGGACCAACCTCTACTTCAAGAACCTGTTCGAGTATGAATGGGAGCTGACCAAGAGCCCCGCTGGTGCCCATCAGTGGGTCGCCAAGGATGCCAAGGCCGACGTGCCCGACGCCCATGACCCTTCGAAGCGTCATCGCCCGACAATGCTGACCAGCGACGTCGCGCTGCGCGTCGATCCGGTTTACGAAGAGATCTCGCGCCGCTTCCTGAACGACCATGACGGGTTCGCCGACGCGTTCGCAAGGGCCTGGTTCAAGCTGACGCATCGCGACCTCGGTCCCAAGACGCGCTATGTTGGCAAGGAGGTCCCGCAGGAGGAGCTGGTCTGGCAGGATCCGCTGCCCAAGGCGGAAGGCCCGACACTCGACGCGGCAGACATCGCCGGCCTCAAGAGCCGGATCATAGACTCCGGTCTTACCGTGACGCAGCTGGTCGGGACCGCCTGGGCCTCAGCGTCGTCCTACCGCCACAGCGACAAGCGTGGCGGCGCCAACGGCGCGCGCATCCGGCTCGAGCCGCAGCGCAGCTGGCCCTGCAACGACGCGGCAACGATCGATGCCGTTGTCCAGACGCTCGAGGGCATCGCTGCGGACTTCAAGGCGGCATCCACCGATGGCAAGACCGTCTCGATCGCCGATCTGATCGTCCTTGGCGGTAGCGTTGGCATTGAGACCGCGGCGAAAGCTGCGGGGCGTACGCTCGACGTACCGTTCACACCAGGCCGGACTGATGCAACGCAGGAGCAGACTGACGTCGCGTCGTTCTCGCAAATGGAACAGCGTGCCGATGCCTTCCGGAACTACAAGAGCCCGGACAGCCGCTTGCCTGCTGAGTATTTGCTGATCGACCGGGCAAACCTGCTCAACCTGAGCGCACCGGACATGACCGCGCTGGTCGGTGGGCTGCGGGTTCTGGGCGTCACGCACAAGGGCACGAAGCAGGGCGTGCTAACCGACCGTGTCGGTCAGTTGACGAACGACTTCTTTGTCAACCTGCTCGAGCTCGGCACCACCTGGCGTCCGACCAACAAGCAGTCGGAGACGTTTGAAGGAACGCTTGATGGCCAAGCGAAGTGGACTGGTACGCGCGCCGATCTGGTGTTCGGATCAAATTCTGAGCTGCGGGCGCTTGCTGAGGTCTACGCAAGCGACGACGGGCAGCAGCGGTTCGAGAGCCAGTTCGTCGCTGCCTGGGTGAAGGTCATGGAAGCAGACCGGTTCGATCTTCACCGGTGATGGGTCATGCTCGGGAGTCGGTGATGACCCCCGAGCATTGATGCCGTCGAGAGGCAAAAAGGCAGACCTTTTTTACCTCAGCTCCCCGTTTACCTGCCGGTGTCGCAATCGAGCGGTTGTGGCACTGCGCGAACGGCGGCTTCAGCCTTCCGCAAGCCCGAAAGCGGATCGAGAACTACCCACCCAACCTCGCCATCCATGACTTCGCGCCGAACGTCTGCTTCGGAGCAATGGCAAAAATCGGCAGAACGAATGACATGGGCGCAGAGCAGCTCTTGACAGGCCGAGTGTTATCGACCCGAGAGCGGTCGATCCGCATCGGAGTGAACGAAGGCGAGAAGCGGACCTTCGTCGACCTCCATAGCAGGCGCCGATCACATCTCTGCCCGGCCCGGCGCCGGACCTCTCAGCCCGAGCGCACGCCCCGGAAGCACTGCCTGACCTCGCGGACGAAGATGTCGGGCTGCTCGAACGCCGCGAAGTGCCCACCTCGCTCGGGCTCGCCCCAGTGGATGATGTCGCTGAAATACCGCTCGGCCCAGGCCCGCGGTGCTCGCGTCGTATCGCGCGGGAAGATGCTGACACCAACGGGCATGTCGATCCGTCGGGCCATGGACGCATCGGTCATGCTTTCCCAATAGAGGCGGGCGGATGCCGCCGCCGCATTGGGAAGCCAGTAGAGCATCACGTTGTCCAGGATCTCGTCCTTGCTGAACCGCATCGGCTCGCCGTCGTCGCCGTCAGCCCAGGCGTGCAGCTTCTCGACGATCCAGGCCGCCTGTCCGGCCGGTGAGTCCGCCAGCCCGTAGCCCAGTGTCTGCGGGCGGGTGGATTGTTGGCGCGCATACCCGACCTCCTCCTTGGTGAACCGCCGCATGGCCTCGAACGCGGCCTTCGCGTCGAGCGCTGGGTCGGCATCATCGCCGGGGCCCGGCGGCAAGGTCAGCGTGTTCAAGTGGGCGGCAAGGCAGCCCGGCGGGCGCTGCGCCGCGATGACCGACGTGACCACCGCGCCCCAGTCGCCGCCCTGCGCCACCCAGCGCCGGTAGCCGAGCCGCTGCATCAGCGTGATCCACGCCTGTGCGATGCGGTCCACGCCCCAGCCCGGCTCCACCGGCTTGTCGGAGAAGCCGTAGCCCGGCAGCGACGGCAGCACGAGGTGAAAGGCGTCCCGCCGGTCGCCGCCATGCGACGCCGGGTCGGTCAGCTTGCCGATCACTCTGCTGAACTCGACGACCGAGCCGGGCCAGCCATGGGTCATCAGCATCGGCAGGGCGTCCGGCTCCGGCGAGCGGACGTGCAGGAAGTGGATGCCCAGCCCGCCGATCGTCGTGCGGTGCTGGCCCCAGGCGTTCAGCATGGCCTCGCAACGCCGCCAGTCGTAACCGTCGCGCCAGTAGGCGCAGAGCGGGCGCATGCGATCGAGAGGGACGCCTTGCGACCAATCGCCGACCGTTTCGCGTTCCGGCCAGCGTGTGCGGGAAAGGCGGTCCCGCAAGTCGTCAAGCGCCGCCTCGGGCACGGCCAGGTGGAACGGCTCGATCGTATCGGTCATGGGAGCTCCTCAGCCAGCATCAGGCGTGGCGCCCTCGGCCGCCAGCGGGTTGGTGTATTCGCGCCACAGGGCGAGGCGGCCGTCCCGGAGGTGCAGCACCGCGACGTAGCTCTGGCGAAAGCGCACGCCTTTCTGCTCCAGGTGGACCGTGCCGGTATACTCCAGCGCGACGACTTGGCTGTCGGCGCCGGGGTAGGTAGCCGTCAGGGTGAAATCCGACAGCCGCACCACGCCGCGCAGCGCCTCCATCCGAGCGGCGATCGCCGAACGTCCCTCCGATCGGCCGTCGCTGCCGGGGCGCACGTAGGGCGTCTCCATCACGCCGTCGTCGGTGAACAGGTCGAGGTAGTCCTGCACGGCCGGGTCGAGCCGATCGGCAAGCGCCGTCCTCATTAGGTCGGTGACGGCTTGGAGGAAGGGGAACGGCATCGAGAGCTCCTAGGCGATCCGGCCTCAGGCGAGGTCGATCACGACCTTGCCGAATGTGTCGAACGAAGCCTGCGCCGCATAGGCCCCACGCGCCTGCTCGAAACTGAAGCGCGCGCCAATCATCGGCTTCAGCCCGTGCATGTCCACGACTGCGGCGAGTGCCGCATACATGGCGGCGCTGCCGACGGTGATGCCGCGGATCACCGTGCCTTTGCCGTTCAGCTGCGACGGGTCGATCGGCCCTGCATCGCCGGGGCGCAGCCCGACCATGGCGACCTCGCCGCCATAGCGCGCCGCCGCCAGCGACTGGCCGAGGGCGTCCAGGCCGACGGTGTTGACGACCTTGTGGGCGCCCCCGCCGGTGGCGTCCAACACGGCCTGGCCCCACTCCGCGTTGGCCTTGCTGTCGATCACGCGTGCGGCCCCCATCTGCAGCAAGCGGTCGCCCTTCGCCGGTTCGCGCGAGGTCATGCTCACCTCGGCACCCGCCGCGCGGGCGAACTGCAGGGCGAACAGCGAGACACTGCCGCTGCCAAGCACCAGGACATGCGAGCCGGACGCGATGGGATGGTCGCCGTAGAGGGCGTTCCAAGCCGTCACCGCAGCACAGGGCAGGCAGGCCGCTTCCGCGTCGTCCAGAGTTTCAGGCGGTCGGGCGAGCCGGTCGGCCGGCAGCACGACGTGCTCGGCCAGCACCCCATCCTCGTCCAAGGCGCCCAGGCCAAGCTTCAGGCCGGGCTTGGGCGGCCCGCTTATCCAACCGCGGAAATGCAGGTCGACCGCCCGGTCGCCAACAGCCCAACCGTCCACGCCGGGCCCGACCGCGTCAATCGTGCCTGCGACGTCTGAGCCAGGGACCAGCGCCCGGCCCGGCAGGCGGCCGAATGGACCCGCCAGGATCATCAGGTCGCGGGCGTTGAGGGAAACGGCGCGGACGCGAAGCCGCACTTCCCCGGCTCCTGGGTCACGTGCAGGTGCGTCTTCAAGCACCAGCCCGTCGCGGTTTGTGACGTCCGGTCCGAGTATCCAACGTCGCATGGAAAGAACACCTTGACAGTATGGCCTCATAGGCTACCGCCGAACCTGGAAGACCATTAGACGCCCATAACTGCATGGACTCATGCACAGGATGCAGCAATGCGCCGGACCGAGTTGAACGACTTGGCAGCCTTCGCCACCCTGGCCGACGCCAAAAGCTTCACCCGTGCGGCCGGCCGGCTCGGCATGTCGCCTTCTGCGCTCAGCCATGCGATCAGCGGGCTGGAGGAGCGCTTGGGCGTGCAGCTGCTCGCACGGACCACCCGCAGCGTCGCTCCCACCGAAGCCGGAGACCGTCTGCTCGCGGTGCTGCGGCCCGCGTTGGACGACATTGCCTCCGGTCTCGCCGGACTGTCCGAACTCCGAGACAAGCCGGCGGGGACGCTGCGCATCACCGCCTTCCGGCACGCGGCGACGATGGTGCTCTGGCCCTTGCTGCCTGCCTTTCTCGCACGCTTTCCGGACATCCGCGTGGAGGTGCAAATCGACGACGGGCTGACCGACATCGTTTCCGAACGGTTCGACGCCGGGCTGCGCTGGGGCGACAAGGTGGCGGGCGACATGGTCGCGATCAGGCTCGGCCCGGCCATACGCTTTGCGGTGGTCGGCTCGCCCGCCTACCTCGCCGCGGCACCCGCATTGCGCAGCCCGCGCGACCTCGGCCGGCACCGCTGCATCGGCTACCGACTGAAATCGAGCGGAGCGCTTTACGCCTGGGAGTTCGAGAAGGGCGGACGCCGGGTGCAGGTCCGGCCCGAAGGCCCGGTTGTCGTCAACGACGAGTCGATGATGCTGGAAGCGAGCCTGGCCGGGCTCGGGCTCAGTTATGTCTACGAGAACCAACTGGCCGAACATCTGGCGGCAGGTCGTCTTGTTCGCGTGCTTGCGGACTGGTGCCCGTCCAATGACGGATACTACCTTTATCATCCGAAGAAGCGCTTTGCATCACCCGCTCTCTCGCTGCTCATCCAGGCAATGAGGGCAGCCGATCCAGCTCAACCCCATTCGTAAGAATGCTAGCGAGTATTCCCACCGTGCGGTGGAGCGTGTCCCACAGCCAACCGCGGTAGCAACAGCATGAGATCGAGGTTGGCCGATGACGGACAATCCGCTCTGAAGCAGACAAGGCAGGTAAGCAGACATCGCACAGCCGGCACCTGGTCCGCCGCTACAAGGACACGCCCTGCTCGGACCTGATCGGATGTTAACGGCTGGTTGAGCTTAGGGCTCATCCGGGAATATCTAAATCGAGTGGCATGCGATCGGCCCGTTTCCGGATTTCCGTTGCTTGAGGAGTTTGTTGCCCCGTTCGGATGATTGATCCTCACCCGATCCGTAAGCGCTTTGCATCGCTGTGCCCGCACTTGAGCGAACGCGAGCGCCGCCTGTTTGCTGCGGCCGAGGCACGTGCTGCCGGATACGGCGGCATCGCTGCGGTGTCGGCGGTGACGGGCATTGCGGTGAGCACGATCGGCCGCGGCCTGAAGGAGCTGACGGCCTCGGACACTCTGTCCTCCGACCGGGTCCGCCGTCCCGGCGGCGGGCGCAAGCTGCTGGTGGAGAAAGATGTGACGCTGCTCGACGACTTGCTGGCGTTGGTCGAGCCAAGCGAGCGTGGCGACCCGATGTCGCCGCTGCGCTGGACCTGCAAGAGCCTGTCCCAGTTGACGGCTGCGTTGGTCGCCCAGGACCACCGGATCGGTCGCACGGTTGTGGGAGAGTTGCTGCACCAGCAGAAGTTCAGCCTGCAGGCCAACCGCAAGACCCGCGAAGGCGACAGCCACCCGGATCGGGACGCGCAGTTCGTGCACATCAACGACAGTGTGAAGGCGGCGCTGGCGGCGGGCCAGCCGGTGATCTCGGTGGACACCAAGAAGAAGGAGCTTGTGGGCGACTTCAAGAACGCCGGCCAGGCTTGGCGCCCCCGGGGCGAGCCGGAGGAGGTGCGGGTGCATGACTTCCTGTTCAAGGAACTGGGCCGGGCGGTGCCGTATGGCGTCTACGATCTCGCGGCCAATACCGGATGGGTCAGCGTCGGCATGAGCTGTGATACGGCGGCGTTCGCCGTGCAGACGATCCGCCGCTGGTGGGCCGAGATCGGCAGCGCCCGCTATCCGGACGCCACGCGGCTGGTGATCACCGCCGATGGCGGCGGCAGCAACGGCTCGCGCGTCCGCCTGTGGAAACGCGAGCTGCAACGTCTTGCCGACGAGCTGGGCATCGACATCGCCGTGCATCACCTGCCGCCCGGGACCAGCAAGTGGAACAAGATCGAGCACCGCCTGTTCTCGTTCGTCACGATGAACTGGAAGGCCCAGCCGCTGGTCAGCTACCGCGTCATCGTCGACCTGATCGGCGCCACGACGACCGACACCGGGCTGACCGTGCGCTGCGAGTTGGACAGCGCCGAGTATCCCAAGGGGATCGTCGTGTCCGATCGGGAGATGGACGGCCTCCACATCAGCCGCAATGCCTTCCACGGCGAATGGAACTACACCTTGCAACCAACCAACCCATCAGTCCGAGCACTTGTTTCCGGATGAGCCTTTAGTGCCGCGGTGGGACCAGATCGTGCGGGAGGAGCCGGTGCTTCCGAACTGAGGGCATCATGCCGCCAGCGCTGCCCGCAAAGCCGGCAGATCCCAGTCGCGCGGGTCCGTCATTAGCCCGATCGCCCGCGCCATCGCCTGGTCTCTTCCCCAGCCGGCGACCGCCTGTATCCACCCACCCTTGACGTAGAAGGCCATGAACTCCGGCTTCCCCAGGTCGCCGTCGATCGCCACCTCGTCCCAGCTCTCGGCGTGGCCGACATAGTCGAGCCGCTGCTTGAAGTGGATCGTCCAGAAGTAGGGCACGGCGTCGAACACCGCCTCACGCCCCAGCATGTTCAGCGCCGCGACCCGGCCTTGCTGCATGGCAACCCGCCAATGCTCCACTCGGATGCGAGCGCCCTTGCTGCCGTATGGGAAAGCAGCGATGTCGCCGGCCGCATAGAACCCGTCAGCGATTCCGAGCCTTGCATCGGTATCTACCCCCTCGTCCTTCCGTGGCACCACGCCTTGCAGCATGCCGGTCGCGGGCGCCACCCCGAGGCCGACAACCACTACGTCGGCGGAAAGCGTCGCCCCGCTCTTCAGCTTGGCAAACTGCACCTGTCCCTCACCCTCCAGCGTCACGACCTCATCGCGGAGGCGGAACTCGATCCCGGCTTGCTCATGCACGCGCTGGAACACTGCGCCCACTTCCGAACCCAGCTGCTTCTCGAGCGGCACCGCTCCGGGCGCCACGACCGTGACCGCCAACCCACGCTCCCGCAAGCTGGCCGCCACCTCCATCCCGATGAAGCCCGAGCCGACCACGACGACGCGCCGCGCAGTCGCCACCCGAGCCAAGATCGCTGCTACGTCATCCGGCGAGCGCAGGACGAACACGCCCGGGAGGTCCGCCCCCGTTACCTTTAAGCGCCGCGGCTCGCCCCCGCTGGCCAACAGCGCCGCATCGTAGGTGAGGGTCGCGCCATCGGCGAAGGTCACGCGCCGCGCGGCCGGGTCGATGGCGGTCACTTCGGCCACACGCCGTTCGATACCGCGGCGTTTGTAAAACTCGGCTGAGTGCAGAGGCGTCTTCTCGCCACCTTCCTTGCCGGACAGGTCATACTTGCTGAGCACGGTCCGGTCATAGGGCAGCCG
>CAXSGE010000116.1:0-9344 GCA_964236715.1 uncultured Acetobacteraceae bacterium
GGCGAGCGCCACTCCCGCGCCCACCAGCACGCCACCGCCGGCGCGGTTGAACCCGCGCCGCACGGAGGGGCGCCGCACCAGCGAGGACACACGCCCAGCCAGCGCCGTCCAGAGCAGTGCAGTCGCCGAGGCCATGGTGACGAAGCTCACGACCAGGATCGCTGCCTGCGGCAGGAACGGTGCGGACGGTGCCATGAACTGCGGCACAAAGGCGACGAAGAACGCGATGCCTTTGGGATTCAGCGCTGTCACCACATAGGCCCGGCGGAACGCGGCTGCCGCCCCGAGTGGCGGCGCGGCGTCCGCGGACACCGGCGCGCGCCACAGCATCACACCGAGATAGACCAGGTAAGCCGCACCGATCCACAGTGCGAATGCGCTGGTGCTGCTGAACCATGGACTGCTGGCGCTAGGGCCGACGATCCCAGCGACGTTCACCCGCATGTGTTCCTTGGAACGCGCCTGCCAGGTGGAGGTTGCCAGCCGATCATTGCATAAAGAGCCCGTGCCCATCGCCAAGGAGGTGCAACGCAAGTCCGCAATCCGGAAGCAGGCTCCATCTGTGGTGACGAAACCAGGGTTTGTGGGAACGTTGTTGATGCTCTGCACATCGATTTCCACGCCGGCTGGCGTCAGGCCTTCGGAAAATCATAGAGCTTCGCAGGATTGTCCACCAGCACCCGCTTGCGCGCGGCCTCGTCCGGCACCCAAACGGTGAGCAGGTCGAACAGCACCGCGTCGTCCGGCTTGTTGTCCAGCTTCTCGGTTGGATGCGGCCAATCGCTGCCCCAGACCATGCGGGTTGGCGCAGCAGCGGCGAGGGCACGGGCTACAGCGCTGGCGTCGGAGTAGCTCGGCGGTCCGACCTTGGTATCGGCATAGGCGCCAGACAGCTTGACCCAGGTGTTCCCCTTGTCGAGTAGCCGGCGGATCAGCTTGAAAGTTTCACTCTCCACACCTTCCGGCTGTGGGCAATGCGCCAGATGGTCGAACACCAGCTTACCACGGATGCGCTGGAAGGCGTCGGCTGCCTCCACGATCTTGTCGCCGGGCATGTTAATTTGACAGTGCCAGCCGAGCGCGTCGACGCGCTGCGACAGCGGTTCCAGCATGTCGAGCGTGGTGGCGCCGGCTTGCGCCAAGTTGAACCGGATCCCGCGTATGCCGAGGCCATGCATCCGCTGCAGCTCGGCATCCGTAACAGAGGTGTTCACGACCGCAACCCCGCGGAAGTTCGGGCCGAGCACCGCCATGCCTTCAAGCGTCGGGCGATTGTCGACGCCATACAGCGAGGGCTGAACGACGACGCCGCGTGTAGTGCCAAGACGCGCCTGTAGCGCGCGGTAGTCGACCGGCAAGGCATCCGGCGCCGCCAGGCCGCCCGGCGCCGGCGGGAAACGGTTGTCGTAGATATGGAAATGGCAGTCAGTGGCATCCGCCGGGG
Organism: uncultured Acetobacteraceae bacterium; assembly: GCA_964236715.1. Classification (GTDB taxonomy): domain Bacteria; phylum Pseudomonadota; class Alphaproteobacteria; order Acetobacterales; family Acetobacteraceae; genus CAHJXG01. The sequence continues at coordinate 1,445 of CAXSGE010000116.1, forward strand.
CGCGGAACTTCGGTGCTTCGGTCCCGACGGAGTAGCGGACGGTGCTCTGGGCAGCGGCAGGCCGTGCCGTCGTGCTGATCGACGCTCCAACAGCGATAGCAGCCGCTCCGGCCAGCAAATCTCGCCTGCCGTGCAGGGAATGGCTCATGTTTTCCTCCCGATTGCCGTTTTGGCGGTTAGTTGGAGCTTAGCCCCGACCAAAGCTTGGCCGCAACGTAGCAGGGCCCGCCCTGCCGGCGGTCGTAACTGCAGCAAGCGCGGCTTCTCGGCCTACCTGTGGATCCGGGATGCGCTGGTGCGGCTTGGCGTGCCGCGCGAGCAGATCGCCTTCATGCAGGACCACAAGAAGTCGGAGGCCAAGCAGAAGCTGTTCGCCGCGGTGAACGGCGGCCGCGTGCGGGTGCTGATCGGCTCGACCCAGACCATGGGCACCGGCGTCAACGCCCAGCAACGGATGGCCGCGCTGCACCACCTCGACGTGCCATGGCTGCCGTCCGACATCGAGCAGCGCGAGGGGCGGATCGAGCGGCAAGGCAACCAGAATGCCGAGATCGACATCTACGCCTATGTCAACGCTCGGCAGCGTCGATGCCACGTCCTGGCAGCTGCTGGAGCGCAAGTCGCGCTTCATCGCCGCAGCCCTGGCCGGCGACCGCAGCGTCCGCCGGCTGGAGGACGCCGGCGCCCAGGTCAACCAGTTCGCCATGGCCAAGGCGCTCGCATCGGGCGACCCCCGGCTGATACAGAAGGCTGGGCTGGACGCCGAGCTGGGCCGGCTGGAACGGCTGCGGGCGGCGCACTTCGACGACCAGCTCGCCATCCGCCGGCAGATCACCGACGCCGAGCGCACCATCGCCAACTCGACGCAGCGGATCGGCAGCATCGAGCAGGACATCGCGGTTCGCACCCCGACCCGTGGCGACCTGTTCGCCATACAGGCCGGCGGCAAGCCCCGCACGGAACGCAAAGTGGCCGGTGGCTCGCTGCTCAGCCGCATCCGTCTGATCGAGCGCAACAAGGAGAAGGGCGCCTGGACCTTGGGAGCGATCGGCGGGTTCGAGATCAAGGCGTCCGGCGAGCCGTATGGGCTGAACTACCGGCTCGATGTGTGGCTCGACCGGCACGGCTACGAGCAGGAGATCCAGATCGACGGCGAGCTGACGGCGCTTGGGCTGATCGCGCGGCTCGAGTATCAGCTCGACCGCTTCGAAGCCGACCTGGCCGAGCATCGCCGCCGCATCGCTGAAGCCGAGCAATGCCTGCCCGGCTACCGGCGCCGCATCGGTGAGGAGTTCGACATGCAGGAGGAGTTGGACGCCAAGCGCGCCGAGCTGCAGGCGCTGGAGGCAGACCTGGCGGCCAACGACAAGGTGGCCGCGAGCGACGATGCCACGGCGGGCGTCGCCGCAGCGTAGCGGTCAAGGCCGGGCGTTCTCGATCTGCTTGAGGTCGAGGACGCCCTTCTTGCCCCAGCCCGCGGCGCCGGCCGGCACCTCCGGGCGGAAGTGCTCGTAGAGCCGGAAGCCGATCCGGTTCAGCTCTCCGAGCGGCAGCGAGTCTGCCAGCGCCTCCATCGCTTTGCGCACGGCCGGCAGGTGCTCGCCGAACGCTTTTTCCACGTAGGCGTAAGCCGGGCGCGGGGAGGCAAGCTTGTCGTGGTCGAGCGCATACTGGCTGCCCTTCTGCTCGACCACGGGCACATCGCGGCCGAGCAGGTGCACCGTCTGGCGCGGGGCCGGCTTCGCCGTGCTGCGCACGCCACCATCCTCGCGCTGCTCTTCGAGCCCGATCGCACGCGCCTTGACCCGGGCGCTCGACCCGGCGACGGCGCGGCCCAGCGTGATCGCCGCGTCCGCGTCATGCCCCAGGCGCTCGGCAACGATCGCCGCCCACAGCGTCAGCACCGGAGCACGGTTGACCCGGATCTCGCCGTCATTGTCCGTCATTCAGCCCTCTTCGTTCGCCTGCTTGCTGACTACAACGCCAGCGCCGAGCACTCAGCTGCTCGTGCTCTGCCTCAAGTGAAAGCTGCAGGCCGTCGGCGTATATGTGTGGGCGTGAGATCAGCAAGTCCTGATGGTAGAGCTGTCATCTACTCTTGGATGGTACAACTGGCTGCTTTGCGCCCATCGCAGTCATGGGCTGGGCGGACCCGACTTCCTGAAAGCGGACAGAGCGCCTCAGCCTCGGCTGACCGGGTTGGGTGGAAAGCGGTCCTTGTAACAGGTCACGAAGCCGTTCCAGCAATCTCACGCTTTAGCTGATTGCTGATCGTCAAATTGACAACGTCTCCTGCTTGGGTGAGGGCGGTAATGCCGTCTCACCTAGGTCTAGTCCGGCGCGTCGGGCTATCTCTCGGGTGAGCCGCTGAAAATCTCCAAAGCAGTCGAGCACTGCCGACTGATGCCCGCCGAAGGCACCATCGGCAGGCTTAAGATAGAACATCGGCTTTCGGGCTTCCTGCGCCATCGGCATGAGCGAGCGGTAATCCTTCAACTGCGCAAGGCAGTTAGGATCTATGGATGGGTCCGTGATGTCGTTCGACGGTAAAGCAAGGACTGATTGTATGTATTGGCCAGGGATGCGCGCCATCCATCGCCCGAAAGCTCGGGCTGGCCTGCCAGTACGGACCGAGTGCCTCATGACAATGTATCCAATCGGTTTGATCTCGCCCAAGGGAAGTGTCAGCGCCGGGTCCGGGTTGCGGTTAAGGCGTTCGGTCCAGAGCCGACGCCATTCGCGCAAAACGGGTCCCATGTTGCGAAGCCCTTGGAGTGAGAAGAGATCGGCGCCGAGCGGTACAACGATCTCGTCACAGGCGAGAAGGGCCGCGCGATTCAGGGCGCCAAGGTTGGGACCAACATCAAGGAGTGCCACGTCCGCCGCGTGTTGGTCTGTTGCCATCTTCAGCGCACGGGCGAGTGCGCTTGTCACGCGGAAAGCGCGCTCGTCGCCGTCAGCGCACCTTGACCAGCTCTGTGAAAGGTCGTCTTCGAAACGGGAGAGCTCGAGATCGCCAACGAGCAGGCCGATGCGGTCATCAATCACCTCGACATGTGGTGCCTGGACGTCGCCAATGCCGCGAAACTGGGGCGACACGGCGCCGTAGATTGTCGGCCTGGTCGGCTGCGCCCAGATCGCCTCCAATCGTTCCTCATCAACAAAAATGCTTGTCAGATTTGCTTGCGGATCGAAATCAGCTGCCACCACGCGCACACCGAGTTCCGAAAGCATCCATGTCACGTGATAGACAAGCGATGTCTTCCCGACACCACCCTTATTGTTGAAAAAGCCGATAGTCCTCATGATGCTGCCCGCACGGTGACGTTGACGTAGGTCGGCTCTGCCTGGAACTCGGGGGGCGGGTTGCCATTCTTCTCCAGCGCGGCGCGCGCCCGTACGATGCCGGAGCCGAATTTCTGGACGAAGCCGAGGGCGCGTGCGGCGTCCGCGAGGGCAGGATTGCGGTAGTCTGTCGGACCGGGCTTTCCAAACTGCTCGATTGTGACGCTCCCGTATGGTCCGCCCGGGCTTGTGATCTCCAATCGGTCATCGAACCAGGTCAGCCGGACCGGCGCTGCCGTGCCTTCGTAGTTGCGATGGATCACGGCGTTGCGCACCAGCTCCTGCAAAGCGACTCTGGGATAAGTTGGTGAATTTGTTTGGCGCGTGCCGGACAGGTTCGCACGATGCGCGATGTTCAAGTCAATAATGTTGTCAAGTAGCCTCAATTGTAACGAGAGTGCTCCTGTCACCTCCCGACTATCCGCGATGTCCTCCCCGATCTGCGTTCCCGGATAACGGACGAACTGGACATAGGCGCCGGGCAACCAGGCAACCGGATCTTTGCCGGAAACGAGGAGACCAGCAGTGGTCGGCTCGCCGCTCGGGTGAAGGTAGCGAAGTGCCTGGAGCTGTTGCGCGATGTCGCGATGGATCTCCGCGAGCACGTCGGCATGGACAGTTGCAGGCAGGACTTCCTCTCGAAAGAGCAGCATGTCGAGATCGCTCCCGCTCGCTCCGGGGATTGGCTGCTGATCGAAGGGAAGTGCCCCCCAGCGTCGCTTCTCAATTAAGCGGCGTTCCTCTTCGGGGGTTGCATGTCCTCTGCGAGGGCCGATCCGAATGCAGGTCCGTCCCTTGTAGCGTAGGGGAGGATTGTTGGAAGGCTCAACCTCGACAACGACAATTCGGCAGCCATCCAGTTTGCGAGACTGCACCGAGGAAATGACCGGGAACGGGGTAATGGCGCCATCCGTCCGGAACCCCATCAAGGTCTGAAGAAGCTGTTCATCGATAGGAATGTTCGCGCACTCGCCATCGTCGTTGACGCCGACGAAAAGAACGCCTGTCGTCCTCCGGTCGGGCAAGTCGTTGGCAAATGCGCAGATCGCCTCGCCAAACTTGTCTTTGTCCGTACGACTTGCGGTCCGCTCGACGTTATCCGCTTCCCGCGCACGAAGAAGGCGGCGTAGATCGTCCTCGGACAGCATCCCTCCTCCACATTGGCGCAGACGTTGGGCGTGGCAGCTACGCCCCAGCAATCATACGCGCGCCCGGTTATAAAGGCGAATTGCTTCCGGATGCCGCTCATAGTTTGTTTGCGACCTGTGGATCGGGCGAGCAAAGGGACCGAGCGCATTCTTGACAAGGACTGCTTGGGGTCGCCTGCCACGGTAGCCCATCCGGCTAAGGCGAGCACTGGATGGGGTGGTGAGCGAACTTAGCCGGGCCGCGGCGGCGACAAAGCCATCAGCACCTCGTCGTGGTAATCGTGACCGATCTTCAGCGCCCGCCGTTCCAAGCCATATTGCTCGAAGCCCGCGCGCTCGTAGAGTCGGACAGCGACCTTGTTGGTCGCAACGACTGTGAGCCGGACTTCCTCGACGGTCTGCACGGCGTGTTCAAGCACTCGCGCTACCAACGATGGCGCAAGCCCTGTTCCCCTGGCTTCCGACTCAACGAACATGCCCCAGAGAACGCCCTTGTGCCTCTGCTTGGCACTGTCCAGGACGTAGAAGCCTACGACGCCCCGCAAATCCGAGGTTCCCGCCAGCCCTCCGCCGAATATGACGTTCCGGTCCAACCTGTTCGCGAACCAGGCCAAGGGTTGAGCGGCTTCCTCCTCCCAGGAAGCACCGAACGCCTCCGGATGTGCCCGAAGTCCGTCGAGACGCAGATCACGATAGCTGACTGCATCTGACGCGGAGAGGCGACGGACCTCGACGGGCACCTTGCGATTGTCTTCACTCATCACCGCACCGTATCCGACCTGTGCAACGTCCGAGAAGGGTCGAGTCCAGCGGCAGGCACCCCGGCCACCGGCCTGCAGCCAGGTGGGGCTGGGGTACTGGACACCCGATCACTCAAAATCATCCGTTCTCGCACTGAAGCGCTTGGACAGGAACGAGTGACTGTTCCCAGGTGGCTTGTCCTCGATGACGCCAAACAGACGATATCCCTGCCGCTGGTAGAAGCGGCACGCGTCCGTGCTCAGCGTCTCAAGCCACGCCCCCCGACACTTGCGGTTCCGGGCCTCATTCTCCGCCATGTCAAGCAACTTAGCTCCAAGGCTTTGTCCGCGTAGGTTCTCCGGCACGAACAGCAATTCCACAAACAGCCATTCGAACGAGGTGCGTCCCCACAGCCCGCCCACCACCTTCCCATTCTCCTCTGAGCGAATCAGCGCAGCGATGGGACGCGCGCCCGATGGGCCAAGCAGCATTTCGTTGAAAGCCAGCAGCGGCCGCAAAATCGCATCGCGGTCACTGGGATCGGGAGCATCGGTGAGTTCAATTGATTGGTTCATGGTGAGAGGATTATGAGCGGGGCAGTCCTGAGCCAGGGATTGGGCTTCATCAGCCATTGTTTCATCCAAAGGTGCGGTCCGGGTTGCGCGACACAATCCTAAACCGATGCGGCCGAACCCGTGAACTCACCAGGAAGTCCGCTTCGGGTCGAGGCCCTGTGAAAACGTGGTCGCAGCAACCAGTCGCATAAATCACGGTTGAAGGGTTTTCCGGCTGGCGGTTTGTTCCTGTTTTGTCTGCTTGTGCGTACCAGAAGGCATTTCTCGACTTTGCTCATATCACGGGGCCGAGAGGTTAGGCTCGGATCCAGAAAGCCGGTTCGGCGGCGATGAAGGCGAGTGCGTCGTCGAGTGGCAGGACAGCGCCGAACGGCCCGGCTGGTCCCCAAGCGTCCCGACGCCACCACAACACTTCGAGGCAGTCGCCGGAAGGAAGCGGTTTGAGGCGCGCCACCGGCGTGCCCGTGCGAGCGCATATCAGGGTGTAGCCGCCCCGAACCCGACGCGCCTCTACGCCGCCGCGCGGCCATGCGTAGGCCGCAATGCGCTCGATCACAGGATCGCTCGACCCCATCGCAATCTTCCTGTGCTGTATTCTGTTGAGACCTGCTGCACCACGATAGCCCGAGCAGGTCCGCCATGGTCCGTCCCGATCTTCATCTGCCGCCCAGCTTCCTGGCCTGGCTCGCGCCCTTCCTGGCCGCGTTTTCCCGCCGGACCCGCTCGACGACGGCGGCCCTGGCCACCGGCGCGCTGCTGGCGGTCGGACCACGCACCGTCACCAACTGCCTGCGCGCCCTGGGCTTGGCCGAGCATCCAAGCTTTACCGCTTTCCACCGCGTGCTCAACCGCAATGCCTGGTCCGGCCTCGCGCTGGCCCGCACCCTTCTGCACATGGTCGTGGCCACCTTCGTGCCGTCAGGCCCGATCATCATCGGCCTTGACCACACGCTTGAGCGTCGCCGTGGTCCGCACATCGGTCCGGCCGGGCGCTTCTACGACGCGAGCCTCCGCGCCGACACGCCGAAGCCGACCAGCCGCGGCCTGCGCTGGCTCAGCGCGATGGTGCTGGTAGAGGTGCCGTTCGCGGGCCGCATCTGGGGCTTGCCGGTGCTGACTGCCCTGACCCCGAGCAAAGCCTGGTCCGAGCGCCAAGGACAGCGCCATCGCACCGTGACCGAGTGGGCCCGCCTGCTGCTGCTCACCCTGCGGTGCTGGCTGCCGAACCGGCCCATCGTCGCCGTCATGGACGGCGAGTTCGCCGCGCTCGAACTGCTGCACGCGCTGCGCCCGTCCATGGCGGTCATCACGCGTATGCGCAAAGATGCGCGCCTGTTCGACCCGCCGTCGCACTACGAGGACAAGCCCGGCCGCCTCGCCTGCAAAGGCAAGCGCCAGTCATTGCTGTCTGCGCGCATCGCCGACCCGGCCACGCGCTGGCTGCGGGCCGTGCAATCCAGCCGGACCTCCTGGCGCGGCGCGGGCTGGATTGAATACACTTCCGGCACTGCGCTGTGGCATCACGGGGGCAAGCCGATCGTGCCAATCCTTTGGGTGCTGGTTCGCTACCCCGATGGCCGGCGTGAGCCGGAAGCTTTCCTGTGCACGGACACACAGGCCGACCCGCGCGACGTGCTGGATTGCTTTAACCGGCGCTGGGCCGTGGAGACCACTTACGAGGAGGCTCGCGCGCATCTCGGGATGCAAACGCAGCGCCAGTGGTCCGATCCTGCGATCTTCCGCACCACGCCGGTGCTACTCGGGCTTTACAGCGTGGTCACGCTTTACGTGCATCAGAATGCCGAGCGCCTGGCGCTCTCGCCACGCCGGGCTGCCTGGTATCCCAAGCCAGCTCCGACCTTTGCCGACGCGATCGCGCGATTGCGCCAGCACCTCTGGTTCGAGCGTATCGTCACATCGGCCGGAAGTGCCGACATGACGGAACCGATCAGCCCCGCCATCCAGGGTATTATCGAGGCCGCCTGCTACGCACCGTGATGGTTAGCCATGCTTGGATTGGCCCCGCGGGAATGGGTAAAGTCGAGGCATTTCCATTAGTTCCGGCCCTGTGACCCATGCTTTCGGGAAAGT
>CAXSGE010000117.1:0-9293 GCA_964236715.1 uncultured Acetobacteraceae bacterium
ACCCGAGCGGGAGTCCAGGCGCAAAGGCGGGGCAGGCCCCGCCTGCAGCCGGAGCCGGGCCTGCCAATTGACGCCGGAAGCTCGAATGCCCCGTGTCCACGCCCAGGGAGGCAGCATCAACGCAGCGCGCATGGGTCGTCGCGCGCTTGCCCTGGCTGCGGGATTGGCAGGCACGTTGGCCGGCGTGGCCGGCTGCGACCTCGCGCCACGCTTTGATCCCCCACAGTACGTCTTGCCCGCGGATTGGCGCGGCCAAAAGCCGTTTGCGCTGGCCAACCCCCGCGACGCCCTGCCGCGGGGACCATGGTGGGAACGGTTCGGCGACCCGTTGCTCGACCGTCTCGAGGAGCAGCTCGTGGCGGACAACCCAAGCCTCGCCACGATGTACGACATCTATGTCCAGGCCCGCGACGCAGCCGCCATCGCACGCTCGGGCCTGTATCCGCAAGTGAACGTCAACGGGCAGGCATCTTACGAGAAAGAGTCCCGGAACGCCCCGTTCAGGAACTCGCAATCGACCCAGTCGCTCGTCGCGCCGAACAACATCGTCCAGGCGGCGGCAACCTGGCAGCCCGACTTCTGGCAACGAGTCCGCAACCTCGAGCGCCAACAGGCCAGGCTCGCCCAGTCCAACGCGGCGCTGGTGGCCAGTGCCCGGCTCAGCCTGCAGGTCCAGCTTGCCAGCGCCTATTTCGCGCTGCGCGGCTTCGACATCCAGGACGTCGTTTATCGGCAGGCCGTTGCGAACTACCAGAAGTCCGTCGAGATCACGCAACTGCGGCTGCGGGGCGCCATCGCCTCCGGGCTGGATGTCTCGCGCGCGCAGACGCAGCTTGCCTCCACGCTGGCGCTGCAAAGCGCCACCCTCGCCAGCCGCGCGGTGCTGGAGCACGCGATCGCCATCCTGGCGGGCGCCAACCCAACCACCTTCTCGATTCCGGTACAGGAGCGGGACACCCTGGCGAACCCCGCGGTTCCGGTAGGCGTGCCGTCCGGGTTGCTGGAGCGGCGTCCGGACATCGCGAGCGCCGAGCGGCAGATGGCGGCGGCCAACGCCAGCATCGGCATCACGCGCGCGGCGTTCTATCCCAACCTCACCATCAGCGCCACGGGCGGGTTCCAGGACACCGGGTTCAACCTCGCAAGCCTGCCGAACAGCATCTGGCTGATTGGCGCCAGCGCCATCCTGCCGCTGTTCGAAGGCGGGTTGCGCCGGGCCGAGCTGCAACAAAGCTGGGCAGGGTTGGCTCAAGCCCGCGACAACTACCGCGCGACCGTGCTGGCCGCCTTTCAGCAGGTCGAGGATGGGCTGACGTTGCAGGGCAGCCTGCAATCGCAGACTCAGGCGCAGCTTCAGGCCGTGGCCGCCGCGAACAAGGCGCAAAGCCTGACGCAGCAGCTTTATGTCGGAGGCCTGATCAACTATCTTGACGTGGTGGTGGCGCAGGAAACGGCATTGCTCGCGGCGATCGCATCCACGCAGGCGAAGACGGCGCAGTTGCAGAACACTGCCAACCTGATCCTGGCCGTCGGCGGCGGATGGAGCACCGGGGACCTGCCGACAGAGCGCGGCGTGCTGCCGTTCGAGCCGCTGGACGTGTTCCACTTCGACCGCCAGCCGCGCCTCGACGGAACCGGGCAGGGCGGGAGCGCAGCGTGGAAGCCGCCGCAATGAGTGCGCTGCCGAGCCGCGCGCCGGGACTGCCGAGCTGCGCGGCCGCCCCATTGAGGGCCGTGGATGGCCGACGGTCATCGTCATGGCCGGCAAGCTGCCAGCAGGCGAGCCGGTTCGTGTTCGCGTACACCAACACCGACGTGTCGCAGATCAACGCCGAGCTGCGCCAGGTGCGGCGCGAGCGCGGCGAGCTGGGCAGCCCCGACGTGCGGTTCGAGACCAAGCACGGCGCGGCGGACTTCGCGGTCGGGGACCGGGTGCAGTTTACCGACACCGACAAGAAGCGGCACATCTACAACGGCAACGCGGGCGTCATCACCGGCATCGACGCGCGCACCGGGCAGGTCACGGCGCGGCTAGATACCGCGGCGGGTGCGCCAGGCCGGGAGGTAACTTGGTTCGCGGAGGAGTTCGAGGGGTTCCGGCACGGCTACGCCGGGACGATCTACAAGGGCCGGGGCAAGACGCTGGACCACACGTATCTGCTGCACACCCATCACTGGCGGGCGGCGAGCTACGTGGCGCTAACCCGGCGGCGCGAGAGCGCGCAGGTGTTTGTGGCCGAGGACACGGCCAAGAATGCCCGGCAACTCGCACGGCAGATGGGCCACGGCGAGGTGCGGGCCGCGTCCGTCGCATGGGCCACGGCGGACGAACTAAGGCCGGAGCTGCGGCAGCGCGTCGGGGAAGGGCAGGGCGCAAGCGAGGCGGTCCGGCAGGCCCCTCCGGCTTCGGTTGCCCAGCTAGGTGCTCGCACCGGCGATGCCGATTCGGCCCGCGCGTATTGGGGCCAGGTCGCGGACGGTCCGGCTCAGACAGCGGCAGCGCAGCCCGCTGTGGCGAAGGCCGGGGTAAAGCAGGGGCAGCGCGCCGGCGAATGGTTCATCGCACCCTACGCCGACCCGTCCGGCCGAGGCCGGGACAGTTCTGGGCGTGGCACTAGCCCCGGCGAGGTCGCGGCCGTGGTGGCGGCCGACAAGGCGGTGCAGCGCGAGCGCGAGGCGCGCTGGAGCTACCTGCAAGGCGCCTACCGTGACCCCCACGCCGCCCGCGCCGCGCTGGACGAGCTGGTAAAAAGCCAGGGGTGGACGAGCGCCGCGGCCCGGGTCACGGCCGATCCGCTGCAACTTGGGGAGCTGCGCGGCAAGGAGGGGCTGTTCGCGGGAGCCAAGGCCCGCGCAGAGCGCGAGGCGGCGCAGCGCGCGACCGGCGCGATCGGGCCGAGCCTGGAGCGAATCGGCGAGGCTGAGGCTAGGGCAGAGCGGAGCTACCGCACTGGCGTCGAGGCGCAACGCACGGCGGACGCGACCGGCATCCCGCGCCTGTCCGCCGCGGCCGAAGTGGCGATCGGCGCCGTTGTCGTGGCGACGGACGAGAAGGCGTGGGCCGAGGCATGGCGGGCTGTGCAGGCGGACGCGCGTGTCGCGGGCGAACTGCGGGCCTTCGGCGCTGCCGTGGAGCAACGGTTCGGGGAGGAGGGCGTGCGCGCCATGCTGCAGGCCGGGGAACGACCAGGCGCTGTCACGGCGGCGTCCGTCACGCCCGAGCAGCGGCCGGCGCTGGACCGGGTGGCCGAGTTGACCGCCACCTTGAAAGCAGGCGAGCGCGCTGCTGTCAGCCTTGCCCAGCGGGAGGCGGAGAGCCAGCGGCAGGGGCAGCGGCGTGGGATGCGGATGTGACTGCGGTCAGTGATGTCACCACCCCGTCCAAGGAGAAAAAGAAGTTGGAGCAGGGTAAAACATGCCGATCCAAGGCTGGCTACCAACTGCTCATCTAGTATCGTCGGTGAGATGAGAAACCTGATCGGGTACTATCAATCACCCAAGATACACGTGTGGCGGGCTGCTGGCTTTAAGGGAAGATGATGCGCAGCTCAGCCACCGAAGGTGACAAGATCAGGCTTGTTCCCGCGCTTCTGCTTACGACCGCGTCGATGGGATTGCTCGACGCGGTCTGCTTGTCGCAATACCAGACGTTCACCGGTTACATGACTGGGACTATAATCCTGCTCGGCATTCAGATTGCAACGGGCGGTCATCTTGCTGCGCCGGGGTTGACTGCGCTCGTAGCTTTCCTCTTTGGCGGTATTGTCGGCGGTCGGTCGATGCGCCGGACGCATCCGACGCCTAGGCTTGTTGGCGAGATATTGTCGGCGGTCGCTTTGCTAGTTGCGGCAGCCGCGGCTCTCCAAGGTTTTGTCGCGGGGGCGAGTGTTCTTGCCACAGTTGCCTTGCTCGGCTTCGCCATGGGACTACAAATGTCGGCCACCCGTCATGCCGGGGTTGTCGACATGACGATGCCCGCTGTGACAATGGTCCTGCATGGCCTTGCACACGACAGCCGCTGGGCTGGAGGTGATGCCGCCCGCTCTCGACCACGGATGGCCATTCTCGCAAGCCTATTCTCAGGCGCCATCGTCGGGATTTTGATTGCGAATTACCATATCTGGCTTGCCTTTTGTACTTCGTCCAGCCTGATCGGTATAGCGAGCGCGCTGCTTTTCATTTGGCCGGACCGCCGTCCGGTTCAGGGTCCATCATAGCCCTGCGTCAGCCTCGCAGCACCTCGTGGTCATTCGCTGGTCGGCTTGCAGCTTCACGCGGGCGCTTCGGATGCACGTCTGCGTCGCAACTCTACGAGAAGCAGGGCCGTGGCCATCACCGTGGCAAGCAAGAACCCCAGTGCCGGGACCATGCCGCATCGGCCCGAAGCGCAGCCGCTGAGGTAGATCATGCCGACGAGCGGCACGCCCAGGGCGCCAGACGCTTGCTGCACCATGTTCAGAAGCCCCGACGCCGACCCGGCGTGCTCCGACGGGACGTTCGCCAGCACCGCGGCCGCCAACGGCGCCACCACCAGGCCCTGGCCGAAGCCGAACACCGCGAGGACGGCCGGGAGCGCATCCCCATACAGGCCTGCAACCACGCCGAATGCGAGCAGGCTGCACGACTGCACGGCGCAGCCCCACAACATGACGCGGACACCGTCGCGTCCGGTCCATCGGCCAGAGAGCTGCGCCCCTACGATGAAGGCGAGAGCCAGCGGCACCAAGGCAAGGCCGCTGTTCTCCACCGAGAAGCCGAGTTGGCCCTGGAGGAGCAGCGACACGAACAGATAGAACGACACGTTGCCGAGCTGGAAGCTGAACAACATCGCCAGGCCGCGCAGGAAGTCGCGGCTGTGCAGGAGTGCTGACGGGACAAGGGGAGCGTCGCCCCGCCGCTCCACACGGCCTTCCATCCAGAGGAACACCGCAAGCAGCAACAACCCAGCCGCCATCGTGGCCCAGAGCCACCAGGGCCAACCCAGCCCCTGCCCGGCCAGGACAGGCCCGATCAGAGCGAGCAGCCCAAGCAGCAGCAGGCCGGCTCCTGTCAGGTCGAGGCGCAGGCCGCGCTGCCCTTCCGACGCGGGCATCAGCCATGCCGCACCCGCCGCGACCGCCAAGCCCGGCGCCAGGTTGACCAGGAACACGCTGCGCCAGCCGAGGCCCCCCACGTTCAGTTCGACGAGCCAGCCGCCCAGCGCGACCCCCACCGCGCCACCGGCGCCGAGCGCCACGCCGAACACCGCGAACGCCCGTCCGCGCGCCGTATCCCCCTCGGGAAACAGGACATGCACGGTCGCCAGCACCTGCGGCACCATCAACGCCGCGACCGACCCCTGCGCCAGCCGGGCCAGGACCAGTTCAGGTCCTGAGCGGGAAAGGCCGCACCAGAGCGACGCCAACGTGAAGCCCAGCACGCCGGCCACGAACAACCTGCGGCGCCCGTACATGTCGCCAAGCCGTCCACCTGTGGCCACGATGGCGGCAAAGGCGATCTGGTATACGGACAAGACCGCTTCCATCTCGCCTGCGGTGGCATGGAGGTCCGAGCGGACCGAGGGTAGCGCCACGTTCACAATGAACGCATCCACCACGTCCATGAACTGTGCCGTGACAACGACGGCCAGCACCAGCCAGCGATAGGGTTTGGACACTGGGCGCAGCCTCAAGCTTCCGGCCAATGCCTTGGTCCGTCGCATCACGCCGTACTTCGAGTATGCGGATTTTGCCTATGAGGGATAATGGTGAAGGCGATCTGCCGTGATTGCGGAACGGCGATCTCCGATGCGGTCGATCAAGGGATTTCTTGAACCGGCTTCAGTGAGCCTGTGCTTCAGCATCTCCAAGCCCTTGCTGGCGATCGCGAGCGTGGGCGCAGCCGTGTTGCCGCTGATAATGCTCGGCATGATCGAAGCATCCATAATGGAAAGCCCCCTTACGCCGCGGACGTTCAACGAGGCGTCCACGACGGATGCATCGTCCAACCCCATCCGGCACGTGCCGACCGGATGTCACATCGTCGCCATGGTGCGCCAGGCATGGTCGGCGACCCCCTCGTCGGTCGAGAAATCAGGGTCGGACTCGAGGTCGCTGCTGAGGATGTTGGCAAGGGTAGGCGCCTTCAGCACCCCACGCACGTAGCGCAGGCCACCGACCATGCGCCTCATGTCCTCGGGGTCAGCGAGGTAGTTCGGGTCGATCACCGGGTGCGACAGCAGATCGGCGTCGCGCAGGGTGAGCGTGCCATGGCATGATGGCTGCAACACGACCGTCTGGAGGATGAGCCCTGGATGCGCATCGGCCTGGCCCAGCCCAGCATCAACGATCACCGGCGAGTGGAGACACTGGATCGTGGGGTCGGCTCGCATGTCGTCGGGGTTGAAATGAGACAGCGACTCGATCCCGTTGATCGCACACGGCCCGGTCTTCATCAGATAATACTCAAGGCCGACCGCCATCTGACGAAATCCGTGGGTGTACCTGCATAACCGATGTCGATCCGTGCCCTGACGCTCAGCGGCACTTGAGGATGGTCTTGAAGGTTACGGCCCACATGCGGTGAGTCGACGCGGACCTGAATGCCGTGCCGCGCCAGTTCGCCTTCCGGCCCAATCCCGGACAGCATCAAAAGCCGGGGCGCGTTGAGCGCCCCGGCGCAGACGACCACCTCGCCTGCCGACACTAGAACTGTCTTGCCGTGATGGAGATAGCTGACGCCGGTCACGCGGTCGCCTTCGAGGACGAGCCTGGTGGCAGGAGCGCCGGTTAGGGCCGTCAAGTTCTTGCGCCCCCTCGCAGGGTTAAGGAACGCGGTCGCAGCACTGCAGCGCTTGGCATCGCCGATCATCATCTGGCACGGGCTGACGCCCCGCTCCTCGGCACCGTTGTAGTCGGCGTTGTAGGGAAGGCCTGCGCTCTGGAAGGCACGGATCACGGCCTGGTTGAGGGCATTGATTTCCGGCGGCTGGATGACTTTCAACGGCCCTGTCTCACCGTGGTAGGGGCCAGCGAAGATGTCGTTGCCTTCCATGGCGCAGAAATGCGGCAGAAGATCGGCATAGGACCAGCCGCCAACGCCGTCCAACACCTTGTCCCATCGGTCGTAATCCGCCCGCTGGCCGCGGACGTAGCACATCGAGTTGATCGAGGTCCCGCCGCCAAGGCCCTTGCCTTGCTCCAGGCTGCGCGGCCGGCCATCAAGCTGCATCTGCGGGACCGTCGCATACAGATACAGGAACATCTCGTGGTGCAGCAGCTTCGAGAAACCTGCCGGCATGTGGATCAAATGGTTCCAGTCCTGGCCGTCGGCTTCCAGCAGCAGGACGCTCGCGTCTGTCTCGGCAGCGAGCCGCCCTGCAACCAGGCTTCCCGCCGCGCCGCCGCCAACGACGATGACATCATACGTCATCGGATGCACATAGTCGGCTCACAGCGCTGCCAGGAAGGCCACCAAGCCGCAGGCAGTTCGTTGCACGTCAAAACGGGTATGAACGCGGCTTGTGCTGGATAGTAATCCATTGTTCGGCCGTGTATTCGTTGATGATCCACTCGCCGCCAAAACGGCCGATGCCGCTGTTCTTCTCGCCTCCGAACATGCCGTTGGGAGAGTCGATCAGCGTCATGTCATTGATGTGGGTCATGCCTGCCTCGACTTGCAGCGCAAAGCGGAGACCGCGCGCCTCGTCGCGCGTGAACACTGCGCTCGACAGGCCGTACTGGGTTTCGTTGGCCAGCCGTAAGGCATCGTCTTCGCCGTGAGCACGAATGATCGGGACGATGGGGCCGAACAGCTCGGTTTGTGCGAACTCGCTGTCGTTCTGCACCTCCAGGAACACCTGCGGCGGCAACACGAGTCCTTGGGGGTCCCCGCCAAGTGCCTGTTTCGTGCCGGCGGCCTTGGCCTGCTCGATGCTCCGCAGCATCCCCGTTAGCTGCCGCTGGTTGATCACCGGCCCAATCACTGTTTCCGGGTCGTTGGGGTCACCGGCCTTCAGGGTCCGGACATGCGCGACGAACTGTTCGGCGAACGCGTCATACAGCGACGTATCGACGATGACCCGGTTGACGCTCATGCAAACCTCGCCTTGATGCAGGAAACGCCCGAACACCGCCGCCCGGACAGCCTGGTCGACGTCGGCATCGTCCAGCACGACCAAAGGAGCATTGCCGCCAAGCTCCAGCGAAACACGCTTGAGCGTCTCTCCGCCCATCGCCAGTGCGCCAACATGCTTGCCCACTCGCGTCGAGCCTGTGAACGAGATGAACTTGGGCACCGGATGCAGGGTGAATGCATCGCCGAGGTCCTCCACGGCACCGACGACGATGTTCAGCAGCCCGGCGGGCAGCCCAGCCTCTTCCATGATGCGCGCGATCAGCAGGCCACCGGTCACCGGGGTGTCTTCAGCGGGCTTGACGACGACGCCGTTGCCGAGCGCAAGTGCCGCAGCCACCGACCGGTAGGTCAGGATCATCGGGAAGTTCCAGGGGCTGATCACGCCGATGACCCCGAGCGGCTTGCGATAGACCCGGCTCTCCTTGTTCGCCACGTCGATCGGCAGGATATGGCCGCTGACCCGTGACGGGTAGGACGACACTTCCCACGTCGTGGCCAGCACGGCCTGCCACTCCATCTCCGCCTTGATCCTGGTGCTGCCCGCTTCGCGGACGAGCCAGGACACGATCTCCTCATGCCGCTGCTCGATGATGCCAGCGGCACGGCGGAACACGCCGGCCCGCTCGCCAGGAAGTGACCCCGCCCACTCGCGTTGCACTTTGGCCGCAGACCGGAAGGCGGCGTCGAGGTCGTCGCGGCTTGCCAGCTTGATGCTCATCAGCACGGCGCCGGAATAGGGATTGGCGTTGGCCAGCGACGTGCCGGCTTGGCCATCGCACCAGCGCCCGGCGATGAACTGCGTATCAAGACCGTCGTAAGGCGCGGGATACGTGTCGAGAGACTTGGTTAGAGTGTCGAGCATTTTGCTGCTTTCATTGAGTCAAATGGATCAGTCGTTGGCAAGCTGGCGCAGTTGCGCCCAGCATCGCCTCAATTTTCCGTCAAGCCGCGTGCGTCCTGTGAGCTGCCCTAGGCCCTGCGAAACCGCTTCATTTTGGCCACCAAGGTTCGGGCGCAATGGACAGTGCCATCGTTCTGCGGTGAAGGAGGTGAAGCGACGCTTCCCCTCTTGCCTCACCCAAGCACTCGCAGTTATCTGGAGGAAGGCTCGGAATCTACCTAGGTGTAGCGGCGCGCAATCATAAACGGCCCGACGCGCAATCAAGGGTCCTTTCCGA
>CAXSGE010000118.1:0-9284 GCA_964236715.1 uncultured Acetobacteraceae bacterium
CGACGAGCTGGGGGGACGAGCTGATCACCGCGGATTGCGACCTGGACCGCTGCACCCTGGGCTGCACCACCGTCTTCGCCTTCGACCGGCACCGGCGCCCGGAGGCCTATGGCCGCATCACCGGGCAGGTGGGTGCCGTGGCGCCGCCGGAGTGGGAGCCCGGACCTGCGACGAAGTAGGGCTTGGCGGCCTATCCCACCAGCGCCAGCCATGCCATCGCGACGCCGGCCTGGCAGGGTTCGACCACCGGCACGCCCGCCGCCTGCTCCACCGCTGCCCGGTGCCCCGCCATTCCGGTGCAGCCGAGCACGACGGCGCCTGCGCCGTGCTGGACGAGGCGCTTAGCCGCGTCGATCAACCGGCCGCGTGCCGCCGCCGGGTCGAGCAGCGTGTCCATCGACACGTTCAGCGCCACCTCGCCGGCCAATCGCGCCTCCAGGCCCATGGACCGGAACGCCAGCGCATGGCGGCCCAGGCTGGCGTCCACGAAAGCTATCACGCCGAACCGCTCGGCCCGGGCTGCCGCGGCGGCGATGGCGCAACGGAACACGCCCAGCACGGGCCGGCCGGTCAACGCTCGGACTGCTTCGAGGCCGGGATCGGAGGCGCAGGCGATCACGATGGCGTCGGCAGCCTGGCGCTCAACTACCCGGCACATCGGCTCGACCGCGGCGTGCCAGTCGCGCCAGCTCAGGATGGCGGGCGGCCCGTCCGGAACGCTGATGGCATCGATGGCCGGGCCGCCTGTCGTGCGGAACGGCGCCACGGCGGCGTCGATGCCGGCCCCGCAGGCGGCAGAGCTGTTCGGATTGATGACAAGGATGCGCGGCATGGGGCATCGTTCTTGCAAGTTCATGCTCCGTCAACCCAGCGGGAACCAAGACACTATGCAGGCACTCCGCCGCGCCACCCTCCTCGCCTGCCTGCTGGCCAGAGCGGCACAGGCCCAGGACGGGGCGCCGCTGCGCACGGCGGTTGACGGCACCTTCGCCTTTCCCAGCCTGTCCGGCGGCGTGCAGGGCTTCAGCGTGGAGCTTTTCACCGAGGTCGCGCGTCGCCTGCATCGCCGCATCACCTTCGACAGCGCGAGCTATTCCAGCCTTATTCCCGCGCTGGACGCCGGACGCTATGACTTCCTCGCCGCGCCGACCACCGTCACGCGGGAGCGCGCCGAGAACCTGCTGTTCGCCAGCGGCTACATGTGGACCGCGTTCCAGTTCGGCATCAAGGAGACCCGCGCCGAATGGGCCGCGCCGTTCCGCAAGGACGAGGCTGTGCTGCGCAAACAAATCCAGGACGCACTATCGTGCATGAAGCAGGACGGCAGCTTCGCCAAGCTGAGCGAGAGGCAGATGCAGGCTGGCATTTAGGGAGGACGGCGGCTCACACACCCTGCGGGACCATGACGACGATCCGGGCGGCTGCCGTATCCCGACCTGGCGGTCGAACTCGTGCTGAGGTTGCGTCTGGTGTTCAACCTGCTCCTGCGACGGGCCGAGGCGTCCACCGGCAGCGTGATGCGCCTGCTTTGGGCCGCACGTCCGTGCCGGATGGCGCTGGACCTGTTCCCAATCACAGCACTGCCTGAACGGCGTCATAGGCGCTGAACTCGGCCCAGTGGCGGTCGAGGTCCGCCTCGAACAGGCCCTTGGTGAGGCCGGCGACCA
The DNA here is from genome assembly GCA_964236715.1 of uncultured Acetobacteraceae bacterium. GTDB lineage: Bacteria > Pseudomonadota > Alphaproteobacteria > Acetobacterales > Acetobacteraceae > CAHJXG01. The sequence goes on from CAXSGE010000118.1 coordinate 1,668, forward strand.
GCTTGGGCACCGCCGTCGTCATGGCGTTGATGGACGAGCCCGAGGGACCGAAGCTCATCGTCGAGGCGATGCTGAACAGATGGATATCCTTGATCCACGGTGTCGTGCCGGCGCATCGCTCCATCAGGCTGTAATCGGCGGATAGATATGGGTAGCGGGCCAGGCGATCATCCCGCAGCGCGTCCGGCGGTGTATAGCAGTCGCTCCATCTGGCGATGTTGCCAGCGAATTGCCGGAACTCCGGACGCGCGGCGAAGTCGACGTCCATGCCGGTGCCGCAGATCAGGAAGTCTGCCGTGAACGGGCCCTGCGGCGTGTCGATCCGCACGCGGCCGTCATCGGCCACCGCGTCGCGCCAGGGCGCGCCGTTGTGCAGCGTGAAGTTCGGCCAGCGCGCGCAGCGGTCCCAGGTCGCCTGCGGAAAGCCCTCCCGCCGCGCCAGGATCGTGCTCATGAAGCGCCAGCGCCAGGCGTCGTCGAGATCTGACAGATGACGCAGGAACCCGGCGAAGGTCAGCCAGCGGTAGGACTGGATCAGCTGGGGCCGCTCCCGGCGGCAGAACAGGTGGACCTCCGCGGCCCCGTGCTCCAGCGCGCAGGCTGCGTTGTCCAGCGCCGAGGCGCCTGCGCCCATCACCGCCACCATCTTGCCCCGCAGCGACGCGAAATCGATCGAGTCGGCCGTATGCGCCCGGGCGCCCTTCGGCAGTGCGGCCACGAAGCCGGGCATCCACCATCGTCCGGTCCCGTCCTGCCCGGTCGCCAGCACCAGCTTCCGGCAGAACAGGGTGTTGGCGCCATCGCCCGACTGCGTCGCGACGGCGAGCAGGCCCGGCCCGGCCGGCTCGATGCCGGTCACCTGGCACCCGTTGCAGACCGGCACGCCGGTCATGTCGCGCACCCAGAGCAGGTAGTCGGCCCAATGCTCCCGCGGGATTTTGTCTATCGCATCCCAGTCCGCTTCGCCGAACCGCGCTTCGTGCCATGAGCGATAGGTGAGGCTCGGGATGTCGAGGTCCGGGCCGGTGTAATCCTTCGGACTGCGCAGCGTGTGCATACGCGCATAGCTGCGCCATGGGCCTTCCTGCCCGCGGGACGCCTGGTCCAGCACCAGAATGTTGCCGACCTTCGCGCGCTGCAGCCCGAATGCGGTCGCGATCCCGGATTGCCCGGCGCCGACGATCAGGACATCGAGCGCCTGGGACCCATCCGGCGCCGACCGGGGCACGAGCCACTCCATGCTCGGGTGGTCGATGCGTTCGAGGTCGCGGCGGACTTGCGCCTCCAGGGCCTCTAGGCCGGTCATCCAGTGAGCGCCTTGACCTGCGCGCCCTGGGCGGTGCGGCGCTGCGGATCGAAGTAGGGGATGGCATCCAGCAGCGTGCGCGTGTAGGACGCCTGCGGGTTGGCGAACACCGCCTGGCTCGATCCGGCCTCCACGACCCGCCCGGCCTCGAGCACGACCAGGTCGTCGCAGAGCATGCGCACGACGTTCAGGTCGTGGCTGACGAATAGCAGGCCGATGCCGTCCTCCCGGCGCAAGCGGTCCAGGAGCTGCAGGATCACGGCCTGCACCGAAACATCCAGCGCCGCGGTCGGCTCATCCAGGATCAGCAGGCGCGGCCGGGGGGCGATGGCGCGGGCGATGCCGACGCGCGCCTTCTGGCCGCCCGACATCTGGTGCGGGAAGCGCTCCAACAGCTCCTCCGGCAGCCCAGCGCGGAACGCCGCGTCGCGCACCCGGGCCTGCAGCGTGGCGCCATCCCGCAGGTGTTCGAGCCGGCGCAGCGGATGGGCGATGCTGTCGAACGCGGTGTGCCGCGGGTTGAGACTGTCGTGCGGGTCCTGGAACACGATCTGGATCTGTTTCCGCTGCGGCGCGTGGTGGAAGTCGCGCGCCGGGATCGCCGCGATCGACTCGCCCTCGAAGACGATGTCGCCTGCGTCTGGGTCCAGCAGCCGGCAGGCCAGGCGGGACAGCGTGCTCTTGCCCGAACCAGACTCGCCGACCAGGCCTAGGCTGCCACCCTGGACGATCTGGAACGAGACGCCGTCGACTGCCTGCACGCCACCGTCAAACGTTTTTACAATGCGCTGCAGTTCGAGCAGCGGCGGCGTGCCCGGTGCTGGCGGCGTGGCTCGTGCAACCGCCGGAGCAGCGCCCAGCGCCAAATCGGCGAGCGTCGATCGCCGGGTGGGCGAGGCGGCGACCAGGCGCCGCGTGTAAAGATGGTGCGGAGCCCGGAACAGCGCCTCCGTCGGGCCGTGCTCGACGACGCGGCCATCTTCCATGACGGCGATGCGGTCGCACCAGCGGGCCGCGAGGCCGAGGTCGTGGGTGATCAGGATGAGCGCCATCCCGCGCTCGCGCTGGATGCGGGCCAACAGTTCCATGACGGTCTGCTGCGTGGTGACGTCGAGGCCGGTGGTGGGCTCGTCGGCAATCAACAATGCGGGTTCGCAAGCGATGGCCATGGCAATCATCACCCGCTGGCACATGCCGCCCGATAGCTCGTGCGGATAGGCGCCAAGGCGGCGCTCGGGGTCGCGGATCAGTACGGCGCGCAGCAGGCCGAGCACCTGGGCGCGGCCGCGGGGGCGGCCATGGGCCGCGAGCACGTCGGCGATCTGCCGCTCGACGGTGTGGATGGGATTGAGCGAGGCGCGCGGGTTCTGAAAGATCATCGACATCGCCGAGCCGCGCAGGCGGCGCAGGTCGGCATGGCCGGCCCGGGTGATGTCGCGGCCATCGAACAGCACGCGGCCGCCATCGATGCTGCCGGCCCGGTCCAGCAGCCGCATAATTGCCAGCGAGGTGACGGACTTGCCGGACCCGCTCTCTCCCACGATGCCCAGCGTCTCCCGCGCCGCGACCGTGACGTTGACGTCGTGCAGGGCGGCAACGGGGCCGTTTCGGGTCGAAAAGCCGACCTGCAGGCCCTCGACCTGCAGCAAGGGGCCGGTCACGTCCGCATTCGGGGGTCGAGCATGTCGCGCAGGCCGTCGCCGAGCAGGTTGAAGCAGAGCACCGTCAGCATCAAAGCGAGGCCCGGGAGTGCGACCAGCCACCACTTGCCCGTCGTGATGAAGCGGGCGCCCTCGGCGACCATGATCCCCCATTCCGGCGTCGGTGCCTGCACGCCCAGCCCGATGAACGACAGCCCGGCGGCGTTCAGGATCGCCCAGCCCAGGTTCAGCGAGATCTGCACCGCCATCGCCGGCAGCACGTTCGGCAGCAGCACGCGCAGCACGACCGACATGTGGCCTTCGCCGCATGCGCGCGCGGCCTCGACCCAGCCGGCGTTGCGCCGCACGTTCACCTCCGCCCGGGCAAAGCGGATGTAGAAGGGCAGGTTGATGACTGCGGTCGCGATGATGATGTTCTCGATGCGGTTGCCGAGGGCGGCGACCAGCGCCATGGCCAGGACGAACAGCGGAAAGGCCATCAGCACGTCCACGAAGCGCCCGATCCAGCGGTCCAGCCGGCCGCCGCGGTAGCCGCAGAACCCGCCGATCACTGCCCCAGCAGCAAAGGAGATGCTGACGGCCGAGGCCGCGATCAGCAGGTCGAGCCGGGTGGCGGTGATGATCCGGCTGAGGATATCGCGACCGAGCTGGTCGGTTCCGGCCCAGTGTAGGAGGCTCGGCGGCTCCAGCGCGTGCGGCACGTTCGAGACGACGGGGTCGTAGGGCGACAGCAGCGGCGCGAACAGGCCCACTAATATCAGCAGCAAGGTGCCGGCCGCCGCGAGCGCCGTGACCGGATTGGAGCGCAGCACGTAGGCGACGTGCCGGCCCGTCCTGCGGGCTCTTGGAGCGGCTTGGCCGAGCGTTGTCCCGCTCAAGCGACCGACACCCGCGGGTCGGCGATGCCATACAGGACATCGATCGCCACGTTCACCAGCACGAAGATCAGCGCCATGAGCAGCACGAACGCCTGCACGGGGGCGTAGTCAGAGGCGAGCAGCGCATCGAGCGCGTAGGAGGCGACGCCGGGCCAAGAGAATACCTTTTCGACCAGCACGTTGGCGCCGAGCATGGTCGAGAAGACGATGCCGGTGATGGTGATGACCGGCAGCAGCGCGTTGCGCAGCGCGTAGCCGACGACAATGCGCCGGCGCGGCAGGCCCATCGCGTGCGCCGTGCGGATGAAGTCGCTGCCGAGCACCGCCAGCATCGAGGCGCGGGTCATGCGGGCGAGCGGCGCCAGCACGAACAGCGCCATGGTGAAGGCAGGCAGCAGGAGCTGGGTGAAGGCTGCCCACCAGCCGTCCCAATCGCGTGCCAGCGCGAAGTCGACGAGATAGAAGCCGGTGAGGTCGGGCGGGGCAGAGGCGAAGATGTCGATGCGCGCCGTAGGGTCCGGCGCCCAGCCGAGCAGGTAGTAGAACGCATAGATCAGCAGCAGCCCGGAAACGAAAGTCGGCACGCAGACGCCCAGGGTGCACAGCATACGCACCGCATGGTCGACCGCAGACCCCGGCCGCAGCGCCGCCAACACGCCGAGCGGCACGGATAGCAGGAGCGCGATGAGCAGTGCGGTGCAGGTCAGCTCCAGCGAGGCCGGCAAGCGGCGGCGCATGTCGAGCGCGACTGGCTGCCCGGTCGTGAGCGATTGCCCGAGGTCCCCGGTCGCGACCTGGCCGAGATAGCGGAGCAGCTGCACCGGGATCGGGCGGTCGAGTCCCATGCTGTGCCGCAGCGCCTCGATCTCCGCGCGTCCGGAGCTGGGGCCGGAGGAGAAATACACCGCGGGGTCGCCGGGCAGCACGCGCATCAGCGTGAAGGTGACGACGACCACGCCAAGCAGCGCCGGGATGGACGCGAGCAGGCGCCGGCCGACGCGCCGGAGGATGCCGGCGAGCATGGCGTCAGACCCGCCTGAGGTCGCGGAAGTCCGCCTGGCGGTAGAATTGGTAGGTGTAGCCGTCGACCGTCTTCGACATCACCGCGTCCTGGTTCGGCTGCCACAGCATGATCAGCGGGGTCTGCGGCACGAACAGCTCGATCATCCGCTTGCAGTCTTCGTCGTATTTGGCGGTGTCGGTCTGGTAACGGGCGTCGAGCGTTAGGTCTTCGATGCTGGTGCTCTTCCAGCTCGAAAAGTTCCAGCGTTGGTTGCGGGTGAAATACAGGTAGAAAAAGTAGTAGGTGTAGGGCAGCCAGGCGGTTGCTCCGTCGGTGTAGAACGGCATCTTCTTGTCGGATTCGAGCGTGTTGAACTCGGCGTCCGGCTTTTTCTGGATGTCGACCTCGATACCGACCTTGCCCAGCGCCTCTTTCAGCAGGGCGGCCAACGGCTCGGCGGTGCCGGCCTGGCCGGCGCTGTAGGCGAAGCTGGTCGAGAAGCCGTCGGGCATGCCGGCCTCGGCGAGCAACTGCTTGGCGCGGGCCAGGTCGGTCTTGTTCGGCATCGCCTGCGGAAATGTGCTGTCGGGCGGTGTCGCGGTCCAGTCGGCGCCGAACAGCTTGGTGCCCCGGCCGAAGATGGCGGCCTGGAACATGTCCTCATACGGCAGTGCCGCAGCGACTGCCTGGCGGATCTTCGGGTTGTCGAACGGCGCCATCTGCGTGTTCATTGTGATGTGGGTGAAACCATTGCTCTGCGGAATAGAGGCGACCTTGGATTTCGTCGACTTCTCGATGCTGGGGATGTCGCTGGCGGCCAGGTCGATGGCCAGGTCGGCGTCGCCGCGTTCGATCAGGTTGGCGCGGGTCGCGGGTTCCGGAACGGTTTGGATGATGATGCGACGGAATGCCGGCAGCTTGCCGTCGGCGCCAGTCCATTTTTCGTTGCGGCGCAAGGTGGTGCTCTCGCCGGGCTTGTGGCTCTCGACGATGTAGGCGCCGCTGGCGGCGGTGTTGGTTTTCATCCACTCCATCGCCCAGGGATCCTCGGCAGTGGCGTGCTGCTTCGCCAGCTTGCTGTTGATCATCGTGGCATAGCACACACACAGGTTCGCCAGCGCCAGCCGGTCCGGCTTGTCGAGGCTGACGGTCAGGGTGTGCGCGTCGACGATCCTGAACTGGTCGGGGCTGGTCAACGACCCCGTGGAGAGCTGCGGCGGCGCCAGCGACTTCGCCGAGACGGCGCGGTCCAGCGACCACTTGATGTCCTCGGCGGTCACCGGGGATCCGTCGTGCCAGGTCGCGTCGGGACGGAGCGCGATGGTGATCACCTGGTAGTCTGTGCTGATGCTGTAGGATTTCGCCAACTCGCCGCGTATGGTCTCGGGGTCGAACACCCAGTTCTCGCCGAGCTTCTTGCGGCCAAAGCTGAACAGCCGGTCATAGACGTTCATGCTGAGGCCGAAGGACTCGCGCGTGGCGCCCGGCATGGTGGTGTCGAGCGTGTTGATGGTCGCGCCTGTGACATAGCGGAGCGTCTCGGCGCGGGTTTGCGCCACCGCCTTGCCCGCTGCTTCCGCGAGCATGGCGGCACCGACCGTGCCCTGCAGAAACGTCCTACGTCCTATCGTCATTGCACACCATCTGATCGTTGGAGCAGTGACGCCTCATCCCCGGGCTTTAGGCTGACCCTAAGTGGCAGGCGTGGCGGGCGCAACCGGCCTGCCGACGATTGCCCGGCGATATCGGGGATCAGAGCTGGCGTTGTGCGTAAACCAGCCCGCTATGGCAGGATGCGGTTTCGACCGGGTAGGGCAAGCGGAGCGTAAGACATGAGGCTGGCAGGAAAGGTCGCCGTAGTTACCGGCGGGGGCTCGGGCATCGGCCGCGCGTCGGCATTGCTGTTCGCGCAGGAGGGCGCGCGGCTATGCCTGGTGGACCGGGACGGCGAGACGGCCGAGGCGGTCGCGGCGGCGGTCCGGGCCATGGGCGGCGAGGCGCTGGTGCGTGCCGGCGACGTGGGGGAACCCGGCCGCGCCGACGCCGACGCGGCTGCCGTGCTGGCCGCGTTCGGCCGCATCGACGTGTTGCTGACCGCGGCCGGCTTCTCGAGCGGCGGTACTGCGCTCACGATCCGGCTCGAGGATTGGGACGCGGTGCTGCGCGCGAACTTGTGGGGCACTTGGCTCTGGGCGCGCGCGGTGCTGCCGGCGATGCAGGCGGCCGGCAGCGGCAGCATCATCACGGTCGCCTCGCAACTGGCTCGGGCCGGCGGGCGTAACAACAGCGCCTATATTGCGGCGAAGGGTGCGATCCTCAGCCTGACCAAGACCATGGCGCTCGACTTCGCCGCGGACGGCATACGCGTGAACGCCATCCTGCCCGGCGCGATCGAGACGCCGTTACTGGCGCGCAGCTTTGCCCGCTCGGCGACGCCGGAGGCCACGCGCGAGGCTTTCCGCCAGCGGCATCCAATGGGCCGGTTCGGCCAGGCGGAGGAGGTGGCGCAGGCCGCGCTCTACCTTGCCAGCAACGCAGCGTCGTTCACCACGGGCACCGAGCACGTCGTCGACGGCGGCTGGCTTGCCGGATAGTGCGAAGAAAGCGGTGGCCAGCAGCGTCAGCAGGGCTCGGTCGCGCAGCCCGGCGAGGTCGCCCGGGCAGTGGGCGGCCATGCGGGCCAGCTGCGCCGGCGCCCGCCTGGCCGGCTTGGCCGCGTCCGGGGCGGAGCGGGCGCGCTGGCGGGCCGCGCGCAGCAGGGCGGCGACC
>CAXSGE010000119.1:0-6918 GCA_964236715.1 uncultured Acetobacteraceae bacterium
TCCGGCTCTACCACGGCAGCAGCGACGACTACGTGAACCCGGCGGCGTGCCGGGCACTGGTGTCGCGCCTGAGGCCGGCCGGGGTGGACATCGCGTTGACCGAGTACGCGGACAGCCAGCATGGCTTCGACAGCCCGACCTCGCCGCCGCTGCTCGCCGTGCCAAAAGCGCAAAGCACGCGCAACTGCCGGCTGAAAGAGGGACCGAACGGCACCTTGACCGACGCAGAGACGGGACAGCCCTACGCGCTCAAGACCGCGCCCTGCGTCGCGGTCGGCGCGCATGTCGGCCACAATGTGCAAGCGACCGAGGCGGCGCGGGCGGACGTGATGGCGTTCCTGACGGCGATGCTCCTGAAATGAGCAAAGGGCCGGGGCGCTCGTCCCAGCGCATCATCGGAACGGCGGCCGCCCGCGGTTGCGGGAACCGCAGCTCAAGGCTGTGACGGTTCTCCTCGTCTGCTCCACCACGTTGGCGGATATCGTGGCCGGGACGACCCGACGGCGGGAGGCAGACGCAGGGCCGAAGCCGCGAGGGTGACAAACGGAGCTGGGCCGGCGACGTTCTGGGCGGCGACGACCACTCGGAGGCTCCCATGGAACTGCGCAGCCTCGGCCGCTCCGGCCTGCGTGTCTCGGCGATTGGCCTCGGCTGCAACAACTTCGGCGGACGCATCGACCTCGACGCGACGCGCCGGGTCATCCACAAGGCGCTCGATGTCGGCATCACGCTGTTCGACACCGCCGACGTCTATGGCGAGCGCGGCGGATCGGAGACCTGCATGGGGCAGGTCCTCGGCGACGCGCGGAAGCGCATCGTGCTGGCGACCAAGTTCGGCATGTCGATGGACGGCACGGAAGAAGGTGAGGGTGCCTCGCGCCGCTACATTTTCACCGCCGTTGAGGCAAGCCTGCGGCGCCTGAAGACCGACTGGATCGACCTTTACCAGTTGCACCGCCCCGATCCGCGCACGCCGATCGAGGAAACGCTGCGCGCGCTCGACGACCTCTCGCGCGCGGGCAAAATCCGCTACTATGGCTGCTCGAACCTGCCGGCGTGGCAGGTGATCGAGGCGCAATGGACCGCGAAGACGCTGAACCTCGCCGGCTTTGTGTCCTGCCAGGACGAGTATTCGCTGCTCGTACGCGAGGCCGAGCGCGACCTGGTGCCAGCGATGCGCGCCTATGGGCTTGGCCTCCTGCCATATTTCCCGCTGGCCAGCGGGCTGCTCACCGGCAAGTACCGGCGCAACATGCCGCTGCCCGAGGAGGCGCGGCTGACCAAGACGCAGCGGCTCGCCGACCGCTACCTCACCGAAAAGAACTGGCAGATATCGGAGAAGCTGATCGATTTCGCCGAGGCGCGCGGGCGCACGCCCTTGGAACTCGCGTTCAGTTGGCTCCTCGCCCGCGCACCCGTCGCGAGCGTGATCGCGGGGGCAACCAAGCCGGAGCAGGTCGAGGAGAACGCCAAGGCCGGGGCGTGGAGACTGACCGAGGACAACCTCGCCGAAATCGACCGGATCACGCTGGACTCAGCCGTGCTCGTCGCCTGAGAACCGCCGATCCGCTGCCGGCCATTCGCGAACCGCCCTTTCCAACCTGGAATGGCAATCAGCACAGCGAGGCGGCGAGCACCGAAACGGTGTTGATCCACCCCAGCACGTCGGCGATCTCCGTGGCGGCGAAGGCGACAGTGCGGGGACCGAGGCGTTCGGCAACCGGGATGATCGCGGCCAGGTCGGCCATCGCCACGGCGTTCAGGTCGATCTCCAGCCGATACGGACCGGTCATCGGCGCCGGACGGCAGGCTTGCAGATCGCGCAGCGCCGCCGCGGCGCCCGCGCGGATGGCGACGCAGGCCCGTTGCGGTGACAGCGCGCGGGCCGCCCGGTGGCCGACGGCGTGCTTGACCACCACGGCCTGCGCGCCGGGGAACAGCCCGGCGCATTGCGCCATCAGCTGGTCGTCGCCGGAGAGCAGGGCGACCGGCACGCCGAGGGCGTCGGCATAGGCGCCGTAGAGCGTCGCCTCAGCGCAGTCGATGCCGTTGACCCGGATGGCGGCGAAGGCGAAACCGTTGATCGTGTGCGACAGCACGCCGTACTGGCCGGCCCCGGAGTGATAGCCGGTGAAGAACACGGCGTCGAAGCTTGCGTCGAGGCCGGCGCACATGCCGGCCGGCTTCGGCCGGCCCAGCAGCAGCTCGGCCCGGGGGTCGAGCAGTTCCGGGAGCAGGTTGGTTTGCGGACCGTGGCTGTCGTTGACCAGCACCGAGGCGGCGCCGCCGTCGAACGCGCCGGCCACGGCCGCGCTGACCTCGTCGGTCATCAGCCGGCGGGCGCGCTCATGCTCTGGGTTGCCGGGCTGGCCCTGCGCCGGGTTCACCACTCCGGCGACCCCTTCGATGTCGGCGGAGATGAAGACCTTCATGGCCTTTCCCCGACCGACCGCAAACTTTGCCGCACGTGGCCGGCGCGGCCCGTGGTCGTCTCGGCCGATGCCAGCGCATCGAGGACGGCCTGTTCCGTGACGTCGGCCATGGCCTCGAACAGACGGTCGATCCGCGGCTCGGCCAGAACCTGCATCGGCAACAGGTCGGACGGCGCGGCTATCAGTGTGCGGTTGGCGGTCGAGAAGCCGATGAACAGGTCGCCGCTGCCGTGCCCCCAGAAGCTGCCGACGCGCGCAAGCCCCACGCCGCCGCGGCGGATCACGCGCGCCAACTGGCGATGTTCGAGCGGGATGTCCGTCGCCATCACCACAATGACCGAGCCGCTCTCCGGTGCCGGAGCCGCGGGGGATGGCACGCGCCGGCCGCCTGGCAGGCGAAGGTTGCCGGCCCGGCCGAAATTGCACAGCGCGAGCACGCCGAGCCAGCGCGGCAGGCTGTCCAGAACGACGGCCGCCGAGGCCGTGCCGAGGCCGCCCTTGAAGCCGAAGCAGCTCATGCCGGCGCCTGCGCCGACCGCGCCGGAAGCGAAGTCGATGTCGGCCGCATCCAACGCGGCGCACGCATCCGCCTCGGTCACCGCCATCGCCTGGATGTCGTTGAGATAGCCGTCGTTGCACTCGGCCACCACCGGGTTGACGGTGGCGAGCTGCCGCCCGATGCCGGGGTTCTGCGCGATGGCCCGTCGGGTCAGCGCGTTCGCGCAGGTGCCGACCGACAAGGTGTTGGTCAGCAGGATCGGCGTCTCGATCTGGCCCAGCTCGTCGATCTGCGTCAGCCCGATGCTCTTGCCGAACCCGTTGAGCACATGGGAGGCGGCCACCGGCCGGTCCCTGAACACGTCGCCCCCGTGCGGCAGGATGGCGGTGACGCCGGTGCAGATGTCGCCCTGCTTGAGCGTGCGATGGCCCACGCGGACGCCGGGCACGTCGGTGATCCGCCCGGTCATGGCGGGTTCATCGCAGCTTCTGGTCCAGCGCGTCGCGCAGCCCGTCGCCGAGCAGGTTGAAGGCCAGCACGGTGACGAAGATCGCCAGGCCCGGGAACAGCGTGAGGTGGTCCGCCACGCCGAGGTAGCTGCGGCCCTCCGCCAGCATCGCGCCCCATTCCGGACTGGGCGGGCGGGCGCCGAGGCCGATGAACGACAGGCTCGCCGCGGTCAGGATCGACGTGCCGAGCCGCAGCGAGGCATAGACGATCACCCCCGGCATGGCGCCCGGCAGGACGTGGCGCAGCATCAGCGCCGCCCGGCCCACGCCGATGCTGCGGGCGGCTTGAACATAGAGCGTCTGCTTCAAGGCGAGCGTGCTGCCGCGCACGAGCCGCGCGAACACCGGCACGCTGAACACCGCGATCGAGTAGATCACGTTGTCGATGCCCGGCCCAAGCAGGGCCACGACCCCGATCGCCAGGATGATGCCGGGAAACGCCAGCAGCACGTCCATGAGCCGCATCAGGACGCCATCGACCCAGCCGCCGAAGAAGCCGCTGAGGAGGCCGAGGACGATGCCCGCGAAGCCGCCAAGCGCCACCGACAGCACGCCCACGCTGAGCGAGATGCGTGCGCCCCAGATGAGGCGGCTGAGGATGTCGCGCCCGAACGCATCCGTGCCCAGCCAGTGCGCGGCGGAGGGACCGGCCAGCACGCTGTCGTAGTCCGGCGCTGCCGGGTCGAACGGCGCGATGGAGGGCGCGAGCACTGCGGCGAGCACAAGCAGCACGATGACCGCGCCAGACCCGAGGGCGAGGCGCTGGCGGCGCAGGCGGCGCCAGAACTCGCGCATCGGCGTGCGGATCGCGGCCGGAGAAGACACCGCCGTTGCGCTCATCGCAGCCGGATCTCCGGGTTGGCGACCGCGTAGAGCACGTCCACCGCCAGGTTGATCAGGATGAACTCAAGCGAGAACAGCATGATCTCGGCCTGGATCACCGGGTAGTCGCGGAACGACACGCTGTCCACCAGCAGCCGGCCGAGGCCGGGCCAGCTGAACACGGTCTCGATCACCACGGCGCCCCCGAGCAGGAAGCCGAACTGCAGCCCGGTGAGTGTGATCACCGGGATGAGGGCGTTGCGCAGGGTGTGGCGCCAGGCGATGCGCCGCTCCGGCACGCCCTTCATGCGCGCGGTGCGGACGTAGTCCTCGGCCATGATCTCGACAAAGGCGGAGCGGGTGAAGCGGGCCATCACCGCGGCCACGGCGATGCCCAAGGTGAAGGCCGGCATGACGAAGTGCTGCCAAGTGCCATAGCCGCCGGTCGGCAGCCAGCCGAGCCGCACCGAGAACAGGTCGATCAACAGCAGGCCGAGCCAGAACGCGGGGAACGACACACCGGAGATGGCCAGCACCATGCCCGCCTTGTCCAGCCAGCGTCCGCGCCTCATTCCCGAGAGCACGCCGATGCCGACCCCTGCGACCGTCGCCCAGGCCATGGCGACGAGGGTGAGCCAGACCGTCGGCATGAACCGCTCCCCGATGACCTCCGCGACCGGCTGGCGCGTCTTGCTCGACCGGCCCAGCCGCCACGCGAGCGTGTTGCCGGCCCAGCGCAGGTATTGGGACCAGATCGGCCCGTCGAGCCCCATGTCGCGGCGGATCGCGGCGATGTCGGCCGGCGAGGCTTCCGGACCCGCCTGGAGCCGCGCCGGGTCGCCCGGCAGCGCGTGGACGAAGCCGAACACGAAGATCGAGACGAGGACGAGCACCGGGAGCGTGCCGGCCATGCGCCGGGCGAGAAAGGCGAGCATGCGCGTTTAAGACCGGGCGCTCAGTTCAGCGCAGCGTCTTCCATCAGCATCTGCTGGTCCGGCATCACGTAGATGCCGGACAGGCGCTTCGACTTGGCCGAGATGTTGTCGTCGGACGCGAGGAAGATCCACGGCGCGTCCTTCCAGATGATCGCTTGCGCGGCCTTGTATGCCTCCAGGCGCTTGGCGGCGTCGGCCGTGGTCAGCCCTGCCTCGATGGCCGCGTCGACGTCCTTGTTCGCGTAGTAGGCCGTGTTGAACAGAACCGGCGGGAAGCCGCGGCCGTAGAACAACGGACGCAGGCCCCAGTCGGCATCGCCGGTCGAGGCCGACCAAGCGGCATAGTGCATCAAGGTCGTGGCCTCCTCGGGCGTCTTGACGCTCCAAATCTTGGCGGCTGCCGTGCCGGACTCCAGCGGCTCCACCGAGGCTTTCACGCCGACCGCAGCCAGTTGCTGCTGCAGGAAGGACATGCCGCGCTGGGAGGTGGTCGAGTTAGCGCCCCACAGCACCGTCTCGAAGCCGTTCGGGTAGCCCGCCTCGGCCAGCATCGCCCGCGCCTTGGCCGGGTCGTAGGCGTAGGAGGTGGGCTGCGCCTCGTGACCTGGCAACAGCGTCGGCAGCGGCGAATCGAGCGGCACCGCATATCCTGCGAACACCACTTTCATGAACGCCTGCTTGTCGATGGCGTAGTTCAACGCCTGACGGACGCGCAGGTCGTCGAACGGCTTGCGTCGCGTGTTCATCGCGACGTAGCGCGCGAAGATGGAGCGGGCGGCGACGACGTCGATCTTGGGATCCCGCTCCACCACTTTCGCCAGCTCCGGCGGCATCGGGAAGATGAATTGCGCCTCTCCGGCCTGCAGCATGGCCAGGCGCGCCCCGTTCTCGGGCACGCTGCGGATGGTGATGCCGTCCACCTTGGGCAGGCCGGGTTTCCAGTAGTGCTCGTTGCGGGCGACCTTGAGCGTGTCGGTGCTCCAAGAGACGAACTGGTAGGGGCCGGTGCCAACCGGGTGGCGGCCGAGGTCGCGGCCAAACTCGGCGATGGCCTTGGGGCTGGAGATGGCGAAGGCCTGGTGGGCGAGGTTGTTGATGAAGGCGCCGAAGGGGGCATTGAGCGTGATCTTCAAGGTGTAGTCGTCGATCACCTCGTTGCTCTTGATCGGCGCGTAGAGGCTCGCGCGCTTGAGGTGGTTCTCGGGGTCCGCGGCCCGGTCGAACGACGTCTTGACCGCGTGCGCGTTGAACGGCGCGCCGTCGTGGAAGGTGATGCCGTGGCGCAGGTGCAGCGTGTAGATGGTCGCGTCGGGGCTGGCCTCGTAGCCTTCCGCCAGCACCGGGATCGTCTTCATCTCGCGGTCGAAGCCATACAGGCCCTGCAGCATCGTGCGGGTCGCGGTCATGGACAGGTTGTCGTTGAGGTCGGCCGGATCGAGGCCGATCACGTTGGCGTCGAGCGCCACGACGACGTCGGACGCAGCGAAGGCCGAGGGGGCGAAGCAAGCCAGCGGCAGCGCCACGCTGAAGCGCAGGATGGATCGGCAAAGCGTCACGGGCGTCTCCTTCAGTAAAGTCCGCCCACCGAGTGGCGGGCGATGAAGTGGTCGGGTCCGATCCGGACCAGCGGTGCCACTGTAGGCGGATCGGACAGCGTGCGGAACGGGCTGGGCACTTCGCTGTCGTCCAGCTCCAGGGTGCGATGGCGTCGGCGCGGGCCG
>CAXSGE010000119.1:7018-9271 GCA_964236715.1 uncultured Acetobacteraceae bacterium
CGGCGCGGGCCGATCTCGACGATCTGCCCGAGATACATCACGGCGACCCGGTGGCTGACCCGCTCGACCACCGCCATGTCATGGCTGATGAACAGCATCGCCAGGCCATGGCGGGATTGCAGCGACATCAGCAGGTTCACCACCTGGGCGCGGATCGACACGTCGAGGGCGGCCACCGCCTCGTCGGCGATGATCAGCCTGGGATCGCTGGCCAGCGCGCGGGCGATGCACACGCGCTGGCGCTGGCCGCCCGACATCTCATGCGGGTAGCGGCCGGCGTGCTCAGGCGGCAGCCCCACCTCGCGCAGCAGGTCGTGCACCCGGCGCTGCATCTCGGCGCCGGACGCCAGCTTATGGGTGCGCATCGGCTCGGCGATGGAGAAGCCGACGGTCAGTCTTGGGTTGAGCGAGGCAAAAGGGTCCTGGAAGACGAACTGCACCTCGCGCCGGAGCCGGGCCTCGCTGCCCGGCGTCAGGCGCGTCACGTCCTCGCCGCCGAGCCGGATCGCGCCTTCGCTGGGTTGCTCGAGGCGGATGATGCTGCGACCCGTGGTGGACTTGCCGCAGCCGCTCTCGCCGACCAGCGCCAAGGTTTCGCCGGGCCGGATCGCCAGGCTCACCTGCTCGACCGCATGGACCCGACCACGCAGCCGGAAATGGCGGCGCACGTCGAACCGGGTCACGAGCGCCACGGTCTCAATCACCGGCTGCGCGGTCGGCTGCACCGTGTCCTGTGACGGCAAGCGCACGCCAGCGATGTCGAACGGCCGCGGCAGCGCCTCGCCGGCAAGGCTGCCGAGTACCGGCACGGCCTCCAGCAGCGCCTTCGTGTAGGGGTGCCGCGGATTGGCGAACAGCGCCTCGGCCGCCCCCTCCTCGACCTTCCGGCCACCCTGCAGCACGGCGACGCGGTCGGCCAGCTCGGCCACTACGCCCATGTCGTGCGTGATGAAGATCATGCCCATGCCGGTCTCGGCCTGCAGCGCCCGCAGCAGGCGGAGCACCTGCGCCTGCACCGTCACGTCGAGCGCCGTCGTCGGCTCGTCCGCGATCAGCAGCCGTGGCCGGCACGAGAGTGCGACGGCGATCATCACGCGCTGGCGCATGCCGCCCGACAGCTCGAACGGGAAGCGGCGCAACTGCCGGGGCGCGTCGGCGATGCGGACACGTTCCAGCAGGCGCCGCGCTTCCGCCACGGCGGCGGAGCGGTCGAACCCCCGATGCAGCATCACGGCTTCGGCGATCTGCTCGCCCACGCGCAGCACGGGGTTGAGGCTGGTCATCGGCTCCTGGAACACCATCGCGATCTCAGGGCCGCGAAGCCGGCGCATCGTTTCGGGCGAGGCGGTTGCCAAGTCGTGGGTCCGGCCGGCGGCGTCCGTGAACTCCATCCGACCGCCGGCGATGCGGCCGCCGGCGAAGTCGAGCAGGCGCGTGACGGCCAAGGCGGTCACCGACTTGCCCGAGCCAGACTCGCCCACCAGCGCCAGGGTCTCGCCCTCGGCCACCGTCAGGTCGAGCGAATGGATGACCCTGACAGAGCCGGCTTCGCCCGGGAACGTGACCTGTAGTCCGGCAATCCTTAGGAGCGGCTTCACACGCGAGGCGAGGTCGCAATGACGCAGGGAGGTCGATTGTTCATGCGCCAAGCAAACACGCCAGACGGCTCAGATCAACATGTCCTGGCGCTACACGGCCTGAGCCTGCCCGATCACGCGACCGTCGTCGCGCATAAGCCCGACCTCGGCGGCCGGCGCAGGGGTCCGAACCCATGCGGCCCAGTTCGGCGGCAAATGGCGAGGGTCGGCAGTTCAGTATAGGTAAGGGTCTTGGTGGAAGCGCGGTTCGCGTTTGATGGGGATCCAGACGCGTGCAAGCCCCAGGGCGGCTGCGCTACGGATGGGCGGGGCGCTTGCGGCGAGGCGGGATCGCGCGCTCGATCACGTGGGCAGAAGCCTGCGGCTGCTGAGCTCGACGGTATCGCCGTAGCCGGTCGTTAGCGGTGCGACAGAGCACCATTCAGGTCCACATTTCCCGGTCAGTCTACCGAAATCGCGCACCGATCAGTCCCTGCGAAGCGGAGTGCGGGTGGTGGTCCAGGCGGCGGTGGCGCGTTAGGTTTCGTTCGCTTCCGGAGTCGCGCCGCCTCATGGAACAGTCCCCGCTGCCCCCCGACGGTGTCCCCTGGCCCCGCGCCACGCCGGAGGAGGCCGGGTTCGATGCGGACCGGCTTGCGGCCGCGGTCGCCTTCGC
>CAXSGE010000120.1:0-9158 GCA_964236715.1 uncultured Acetobacteraceae bacterium
GGTAGCGAGTGTTGCAGGTCCGACTGGTAACGGCGGGGCTGAAGCGTACACAGCGATTGTGTGAGGAATGGGATTGAGCCACGAGATCACTGAAGTTGCAGAGGCCGAGCCTGTCCGTTGTGGCGAAGGCAATATGAACGGCGCCGTTATGCGAGGCGCCGCCGCTCTGCCGGGGTCTAAGGTCCACCCCTTTCAGGGTGTCTGCCTGCTTTCCAACCTGGGTGCATGGGCACGGGATCGGATGGGAGCGGGCCGGTTTGGTCTGCGGTTTTGGAGCGGTTCGAGCGGCACGCGCCGGCGAGCGTGACGGCGCGCTTGGCACTGGATCACGCGCTGCCGGCGGGTTGGGTGGACGAGCTGTTCGAGGCGCATCGCCAGCAGCAGTATTCGCGCGAACTGCTGTTCTCCACTGTGGTGGAGCTGACCACGCTGGTGTCGCTGGGTTTGCGTCCTTCGTTGCACGCTGCGGCGCGGCAGATGCCGACGCTGCCGGTGTCGCTGGCCTCGCTGTATGACAAGGTCAACCACACCGAACCCGCCATCCTGCGCGCGCTGGTGCGCGGCAGCGCCGAGCGTTTGGCGCCGGTGATGGCAGCGCTGGACAGCCGTGCCAGTCTGCCCGGCTGGCGGGTGCGCGTGCTGGACGGCAACCACCTGACCGCGAGCGAGAAGCAGCTGATGCCGCTGCGCGGCCATCGCGGCGCGGCCCTGCCGGGGCAATCCCTGGTGGTTTATGATCCCGACAGCGGCCTGGTTGTGGACATGGTGGCCCACGAGGACGCGCACGCAAGCGAGCGCGCCGCGGTCGTGCCGCTGCTGGACAGCGCGCGGGCGTGCGAACTTTGGATTGCAGCGAAGTCGCAGAGCGATTTGCGCGGGACCGCCATTTCTGCACGCGCACGGTGCTCGGGGGCTGGCAGGATGCGGGAGCCGGTTTCATCGTGCGCGAGCACGCTCACCATCCGCGGCTGGCGGGCCAAGGCGAGTGGCATGCGCACGGCCGGGTCGAGACGGGGCTAGTGCGCGAGCAGGTGGTGGAGATCAAGGGCCAGGCCGCGCCCCTGTCAGCTTCGCTGACATCACTCCGTGGGATCGCTTCGCGATGGCGGCGCATCGAGCTTGCGCTGGATGCGCCCACCGAGGATGGCGAGACCACGATCCGGCTGTGGAGCAACCTGCCTGGGGAGGTCAGCGCCGGGCGGATCGCCGAGCTATATCGCACGCGCTGGCGGGTCGAACGCAGCCGTTCGCCAGGGATCGAAGGGTCGCGTTCAAATTCCGACAGCGTTGCGAAGATGCCGAGCACCAGCCGCCCCGTGGAACTTGTAGTGTCAATGCCGCCGGTTAGCACCTTGAGGCCAACGTCCCGCTTCTGCAGGTCGTCCACCAGCTCGACGGCGTGCTTGAGCGAGCAGCCAATCCTGTCGAGCTTCCAGATCACCAGGGCGTCGCCGTCCCGGACCACCTCCAGCGCACGGGCGATGCCGGAGCGGTCGATGACGGTGCCAGAGCAGGTGTCCTGGTAAACCCGCTCCGGCGCGATGCCGGCGGACAACAGCGCGTCCCGCTGAAGGGCAAGGTTCTGCTCGACCGTGGACACCCGCATGTAGCCGACCAGCACCGCCGACCTCACGTCCACTGCATAAATCGTAGCAGAGTAGAGCTTGCTGGCCAGAGATAAGTGCATGGCTTGTTGCAAGCCGGAGGCAGTCAAAACCCAGATGGGCGGCAACGCCCCCAAGCTGTGCATTATACGAGGGTTTTCTGCGCCGGACGATACGCGCGATCTCACCTTACAAGTTCAACCACTCAGCAATCGCTTCATTCACCGCCATAGGGTCCTCCAACATGAGTGCGTGCGCCGCGTCGATCGTCCTCTCCGTCAGCGCCGTGCAGTCTTCGCGCATCGGGTCGGCAAGGCGGCTCCCGTAGGTGTTGCAGACCGTATCTCGAGCGGCGTGGAGGAACAGGACGGGCAAGGTGAGCTGGCCGAAGTCGCACGCCTCCGCAGCATAGGCCATGTTGGCCGCGTCGTTCATGTACCAGGCGTCGGCGCCACGGAAGCCCGTCGTCCGGAATGCAGCCACGTGAGCCGCGAAGTCGGCTGCGTCGAGCAACTGCCCTTTCGCCGGCGCGATGGATAGCGGGCGCGCGTCGCTCAGCCAGCCGCCGCGCGCGCGGATTGTGGCGGTGAACGCCGGTTCACCGCCACCCTGGGTCGGCGTCCGCCGGTTGAGCGAGGCGAAGGTCCTCTCCACATCGGCCTCGAACTGCCGTGCTGCCTGACCGAAATGCTCCCGGTAATACAGCCAGTAATCCCATTGCCCCACGGGATACCGATCGATCGGATAGACCTCGCGGTCGACCAAGGGGACCAGGTTCGGCAGGGCGAAGCCGCGCGCGATGTAGGGGACGCACAGGTTGGCCACGCCGCGGCATCGTCCGGCGTGGTGCGAGGCCATCGCCCAGACAACCGGGCAGCCCCAATCGTGCCCGACCCAGATCGCCGGGGCGCCACCGAGTGCGTCGTGCAGCTCGATCATGTCGGTCACGAGCTCGCGCACCGCATAGGCCGCGACCGACGTCGGCACGGACGACCCGCCATAGCCGCGCATGTCGGGCGCAACGCATCGCCAGCCCGCCTGCGCGAAATGCTCGACCTGCGCGCGCCAGATCAGGCCGAGTTCCGGCCAGCCGTGGATGAAGATCATCAACGGCCCGTCCTGGGGTCCAGCCTCGTGCCACACGGTGCGATGACGCGCGGTTTCGAAGCTTCGCTGCTTAAGGCTCAAGCTGGGCACGGCTGTCCTCCAAGCTGCGGAACCCAGAAGCGAGCCGCCCGGATGCGCTCATCGCGACAGGTCGATTTTGGTGGTGGCGATGAAGCGCCACGCCTTGAGGGCGGCACGCCGATGCGGCGCCGCCTCCGCTTCGTAGGCCGGGTTTTCCAGGATGCGTCGGAGTGCGGCGAAGCTTGCATACTGGACGATGACGATGTCGTCCCAAGCTTGGTCGCCGAAGGGCACCACGAGCGCGCGCACACGGCCGATCCAGAAGACCGAGACATCCTCGCCCTGGGCGAATTTGTTGAATGCGGGGACATACGCCCGGGAGTAGGCCTCCCGGCCGGAACAGGGCGCACGCCCCGCGTCGTCGCCGTAGTCGGCCACGTCGCGATACCTGAGCATGTTGACCATGCAGATCGGCCCATCGTCGCCAATTGCCCGGCTGGCCACGTCGAGGGCGTCCCGTGTGTAATCCGCTGTCGCCACAGCCCGTCTCCTCAGGTCGTCTGCGAGCGGGATCGCCCGCAGGAGCGCTTGCATATCAATACGTCCAGTCGTATTGATTGTCCATGGCAAGACCGTCGCTGCGCGAGAAGATCATCGAGTCCGGCGTCCGGACGGTCCACGAACGGGGCTACGCAGGCGCTGGCGTTCGCGACATCACCGGTGAGGCGGGCGTGCCGCAGGGCTGCTTCACCAACCATTTCCGGTCCAAGGAGGCCTTCGGCGTTGCGGTCCTCGACCGCTATCACGACCGCATCCAGGCCCTCATGGACAGCACGCTGCGCGACCCGGCGCGCACGCCGGTCGCGCGCTTGCGCGCCTACTTCGATGCGCAAACGGAGAGGCTGGAGGCGGCGGGTTGGCGGTACGGGTGCCTGGTCGGCAACTTGAGCCTGGAAGCACCCGAAGAGAGCGAGCTGCTGCGCAAGCACCTGGCACTGGTCTCCGGCGCCCTGACCCAGTCGTTTGCGGAGGCGGTGCGCGCGGGTCAGGCCGTGGGCGAGATCAGGCGCGATCTCGACGCGGACGACATAGCCACCTTTCTTCTCTCGTCCTGGGAGGGGGCGATGATGCGGATGAAGGTCGACCGCAGCCCCAAGCCGATCGAGCAGTTCAAGCAGGTCCTGTTCGCGACCGTCCTCGCGAGGTCGCCCGGGTAGGCCCGCTGCCGCCTTTCCAGAAGCCCCAGATGCTCAGGAACCCCATGACCCTCCCCGCCTCGATCTTCTCTCGGCTGCGCATCCCCGTGATGGCATCGCCGCTGTTCATCATCTCCGGACCGGAACTGGTGATCGCCCAATGCAAGGCGGGCGTGATCGGCTCCTTCCCTTCGCTCAACGCCCGGCCGCTCGCGCAGCTCGACGAGTGGTTTCAGCAGATCGAAGAGGAGCTGGCCGCCTGGGACCGCGACCATCCGGAGCAGCCGGCGGCACCCTTTGCCGTGAACCAGATCGTGCATCGCTCGAACAATCGACTGGACGAGGATATCGCCCTCTGCGTGAAGTGGCGCGCACCCATCGTCATCACCTCGCTGGGTGCGCGCGTGGAGCTGAACGAGGCGGTCCATGCCTATGGCGGCCTGACTTTCCACGACGTGATTGACAACCGTTTCGCCCGCAAGGCGGTGGAGAAGGGTGCCGACGGCCTGATCGCCGTTGCTGCCGGCGCGGGCGGGCACGCAGGCGTCCTGTCGCCATTCGCGCTGGTTGCCGAGATCCGCGCCTGGTTCGACGGACCGCTGGCGCTTTCGGGCGCAATTGCCACGGGTGGGGCGATCGCTGCGGCGATCGCGATGGGTGCAGACCTTGCCTACATCGGCTCGGCCTTCATCGCCACTTCGGAAGCCCGCGCCGCCGATGCCTACAAGGCGATGATCGTCGAATGCAGGGCTGCCGACATCGTCTATTCCAACCTGTTCACGGGAGTGCATGGCAACTATCTGCGGCCGTCCATTGTGGCCGCGGGCCTGGACCCCGACAACCTGCCGGAGAGCGACCCCTCGAAGATGAACTTCGCCTCGGGCGGCGAGCAGAAGTCGAAGGCCTGGCGGGACATTTGGGGCTGCGGCCAGGGGATCGGTGCGGTCACCGAGCGCGGCACGGCGGAGGCGCTGGTGGCGCGGCTGGAATGCGAGTT
Organism: uncultured Acetobacteraceae bacterium; assembly: GCA_964236715.1. Lineage (GTDB taxonomy): Bacteria > Pseudomonadota > Alphaproteobacteria > Acetobacterales > Acetobacteraceae > CAHJXG01. Next base: position 4,926 of record CAXSGE010000120.1, read on the forward strand.
GCGGCGCGCCGCCGAGCGGACGTCGTCGCTGCGTGAACCACGTCCGTCGTCAGCCCGCCTGGCCAGGGCTGGGTAGGCGATGACCGCCAGGCTGATATCCGGCGACCGCGTCCTCGCGCCCGAGGCGTTTGATGCGGACGTGGTGCGCGCCGCCACGGCGATGGCTGGCTGCGGTCTCCGTACAGGCGACGTGGTCGCACTTCTTCTACGTAATGATTTCGCGTTCTTCATCGCCTCCTTCGCGGCGCGCCGGATTGGGGCGGTGGTGACGCCGATCAATTGGCACGCGACCGCGGCGGAGATCGACTATGTCTTGCGCGATAGCGAGGCCAAAGTGCTGATCGGTCACGAGGACCTGCTGTCAGTCCTGCCCGCCTCCGTCACTCCGGTGCGGATAGTGTCGGTTCCTACGCCACCTGAGATTGCCGCTGCCTACGGGCTTACGCTGGCTTTCCAGTGCACCGGTACGGTCCATTGGGCGGAATGGCTGGCCGCCGCGACAGGCGAGCCACCTGCGCCGGTAGAGCGCCCCTCTTCGACCATGATTTATACCTCCGGCACAACTGGCCGACCCAAGGGCGTTCGCCGCCCGCCCGCCGAGCCCTGGCAAATGGCCGCGCTCCAAACTACGCTGTCGGTGGGCTACGGCCTTGTGCCGCAGGACGGCATGGTCGTGCTCATAACGGGACCGATGTATCACTCGGCGCCGAACTCTTACGGCCTTGCTGCCGCAGCAATGGCCGAAACCATTGTGTTGCAGCCACGCTTCGACGCGGAAGACCTCCTGGCCCAGGTGCAGGTGCACGGGATCACTCATATGCACGCGGTGCCAACCATGTTCGTGCGGCTGCTTAAGCTGCCGGATGCGTTACGCCTCATACACGATCTCTCCTCACTCCGTTTCGTCGTGCATGGTGCCGCACCCTGCCCGATCGACGTCAAGCGTCGCATGATCAGTTGGTGGGGACCGGTGATCCACGAGTATTACGGCTCCACCGAGACCGGCCTGATTACCGGCCACGGCTCGGCCGACGCGCTGCGCAAGCCGGGCACTGTCGGCCCGGCGCTGCCAGGCGTCGGCCTACGTGTGACCGGGGAAGATGGCGCTGAGCTTGCACCGGGCAGCGTGGGCGACGTGTTCGTCCGGTCGGAGACGATGCCGGCCTTTGCCTATCACGGACGCGACCACGAGCGGGAGGCGATCGAGCGTTCCGGCTTTGTGACGGTGGGCGATGTCGGCTGGCTGGATGACGAGGGGTTCCTGTTTCTTTGCGATCGAAGGCGGCACATGATCATCTCCGGCGGCGTCAACATCTACCCCGCGGAGATTGAGGCGGAACTTCTGGCCCTGCAGGGAGTGCGCGACTGCGCTGTGTTCGGCATCCCTGACGAGGAATTTGGCGAAGCGGTCTGCGCCCATGTCGAAATGGAGCCGGGCGCAACTCTGAGCGCCAGCGCGGTGTGCGACGCGCTGGCCGCCAGGCTGTCCCGCTTCAAGCTGCCGAAAATCGTCGAGTTCGCTAGCGCATTGCCGCGAGAGGACTCGGGGAAGATCTTTAAGCAACGACTGCGCGACCCTTATTGGGCGCACACCGGCCGCGCGATATGAAGCTTTCCGAGTTGCTAGGTGAACTGCCAGTTTGTGCAGCGATCTCGAAAGAGAATATGAGAGCGGGATCAGGTTGCGGGCCGTGCTGCTTACGGGACGGCACAATGGGCTGTTCGGAGCGACACATTGCACCTGCAGCTAGGCGATGAACGCTCCCACGTCGGAGTTCTTCGTAGCGCTTCATCTGCCTTGCTGCTTGGCCTCGGGCTGCCGAACCTCGCCGTCGGCTTACCGAGAGCCTCAGACCTGTTCCATCAATGGCGGGTACATACCACGCCCAATCCGTCCGCTTCAGTTGTGACCGGACCATCCAAGCTATCCAGGGGAGAACCTACATGGCTTTGAACAGGCGAGCCGCTCTGGCTCTGGGAGCAGTTGCTGGAATGACCGGGGCGGCAACACCGCTCCTCGTCCGCGCGCAACCTACGAGCCCAATCCGCATCGGTGTGCTTACCGATCTATCTGGCCCCTACCGCGACATCACAGGCGCGGGAAGCGTCGCCTGTGCTCGTCTTGCCGCGTCCGAGTTCATGGCGAGTAATCCAGATATCAAAGTCGAAATCGTAGCGGCGGATCATCAGCAAAAGCCGGACATTGGACTCGGCATTGCTCGTGAGTGGTATTCAAGAGATGACGTGGACGCCATCACGGATGTTTCCAACAGCAGCATCGCCATCGCTTGCAGCGCCCTTTCTCAACAGTTTGACAAAGTGTCGCTCAATGTCACCGCTATCTCGTCTGACCTAACCGACAAGTATTGCACGCCCAACTCTTTGAGTTGGATCGCCGACACCCACTCGCTCGTGCACACCATTTGTCCCTACGTTCTCAAAGCCGGCGGACGAGCCTGGTTCATCATCTCGCCCGACTATGCAATGGGCAAGTCGCAAACGGCAGATGCGACACGTTTCATCACCGACGGCAACGCGCGAGTGGTCGGAAGCGCCTTTTACCCGTTTCCGTCCACCACCGACTTTTCGTCGTACATTCTGCAATCGCAAAGCGCGTCGGCTGACGTGATCGCGCTCATGTGCGCCGGGAACGACCTGATCAACGCGGTCAAACAAGCGCGTGAGTTCGGTATCGGGCCTGGTGGTGCCACCATCGCGGCGTTCAGCGCAACCGTGACCGCTTACGCGGCGGCGGGCTTGGAGGCTTTCCAAGGCGTTTACATGTCGGAGAACTTCTATTGGGACCTGAACGACCGCACTCGCACGTTCACCCGCCGTCTGCTGCCGACGATGCCAGTTGGGCTATATCCTGCCAGCAGTCAGGCCGGCAACTACTCGGCCGTCTTGCACTATCTCAAGGCCGTCAAGAGCATTGGCGTAGAACGTGCGAAGATGTCCGGACGCGCGGCAGTGGAAGCAATGAAACGTATGCCGATTGATGACGACGTGGTGGGGCACGGCACGGTGCGTGCCGACGGCCGAGCAATGCTGCCGTCCTATCTGTTCCGAGGCAAGCGGCCGGACCAGAGCACCCACAAGTGGGACGCCCTCGAACTGGTCGACACCATTCCGGCTGCAGATGCCTTCCGCCCGGTCTCGGAGAGTTCTTGTCTCCTGGTACATGCTTGAACTGCCCGATCGCTCATCGCGCTCTGGGGCATTTTCACGCAGGTACGGTGCTTGTAGATCGGCGTGGAAGATTCGGCTCATCCGCAGCCTCGGTGCAGGTCGTTGTCATGCGGCACGGACCAGGCGGGCCCTGAGCAGGTCGAGCTTTGCCCGTCCGTAGCATTGTCGTTTGACCAGCTTCAGCCGGGCGACCTGGCCCTCGACTTGGCCGCTGCTCCAGGGCAGCGTCAGGGCTGCGCGCACGGCCTGCTCGTCCTGTCAGGCGACATGCAAAACCGGTCCTTCCGCATTCTCAGTGCAGCCGGGCTGCGCTAACCGGCGGCGATCATCACATGAGAGGCACGTTATCCCACTCGGAGTGCTGCCTGTCCCTTGTCCAATTCGCTGCTGTCCTTGCTTCCGGTCGGCCTCGTCGTCGATCGGGTCGTTGTTGCCGCTGATCGCGTCATCGTGGCCGTCCGTGGCCGCGGCGCGGTTGGCTCTTGTCCCCTTTGCCGGCACCCATCGCGCCGTGTCCACAGCCGCTACGTCCGCCGCCTCGGCGACCTGCCGTGGCAGGGCCGTGTTGGCCAGCTCGACCTGCAGGTCCGGCGCTTCCGGTGCTCGGCTCCCGAGTGCCCGCGCCGCGTTTTTGCCGAACGCCTGCCGGCGGCAGCCCTGCCGCGGGTGCGGCGCACCGCCCGCCTCGCCGAAGCGCAGCGCCGCCTCGCTTTCAGCGCAGGAAGCGAGGCCGGCGCCCGCCTGGCGTCGCGATTGGCCATGCCGGTCAGCGGCGACACGCTGCTGCGCCTGATCCGGATGGCGCCGGGGCCAACGCTACGGCACGCTCATCGTCGATCTCGAGCGCAACCGTCCCATCGATGTCTTGCCCGATCGCGAGGCGCAGACGGTCAGGGCATGGCTGAGCGACCATCCCGGCATCGACGTCGTCGCGCGTGACCGCGCCGGTGCTTACGCCGACGGCGTTCGGAGCGGCGCGCCCGAGGCCGGTGTGAACGGCGGTCAGAAACCGCGTAAATTTGGCGCGTAGTGGCTGATTGGCTG